>JBGCEG010000035.1:0-136388 GCA_045106135.1 Roseobacter sp.
GCTCTTTCAGGACTTCACCGGGGTGCATTGGTTCTTCAAGCAGGCTCATCAGCGTATCCTTTCAATGGTAATCGACAATCTCAACATCGGCAGGGCCGTTCGGCGTCCAGACAAAGCAGATGCGCCATTGCCCGTTGATCCTCACGGAATGTTGCCCAGCTCGATCACCTTTCAGTTCTTCCAAGTGGTTCCCTGGTGGAAAGCGTAAATCTTCCACGACAACCGCAGCATCCAGCGCCGAGAGCATCGCCCGCGTGCGCTTCACCAAGTCACCAGGGAAGCCTTTGCCGTACTTGTCTTTCACGGCACTGGCAGCGAGTTTGCCCTTGGTGTTTTGGATCATGGTGATTTTGTATCACGAAGTGATACACGTGTCAATGAATGATACATATCCAGTATTCTAATGAAAAGATATTGTGCCAATTCTTGAGTTGTAAGCCGAGAAGCGATGTATCCAGCTTTGCAGCAAACTTTCCCGAATCCGAAGTTTTTTGGTAAGCTGGAGTTCATCAGAGATAATTAACTTTTCAGACAAGGCAGTTATGTACTTAGACGAAAATCCTAGCAGGTAATTTGTGCCATCTAAGACAATCTTAACTACAATCGTCGAGTCCGATTCTTTCAAATTTACCTCATTGGTAATGCTGTCCACCGGAACCAAAACGCCCAGTGCGATCGTCTTAAGCGGCTTCTTTTGATTGGCAAAATCACACGCTGGGCTGATTTCAATCAACGCTATCTGACAAGCTCGCTTCGCATCGCGGAGCGGTGTCGAACATCTTTCCTGATATTGAGTTTGCAGTGCAGCTTTAGCCTCGGGGTCTTGCTCAGCCCGAACCTGAGCGTCGAGGTCGTGACCTACTAGTGAGAGAGTTAGAAATTCATCTTTCATTCGTTCTGACTGGTTGTTGGCTTCTTTGCCGACATCGACTTTTTGAAATAACATTTTCGGCTTGGAAGAAATCCAGACGTCCCCAGGGCAGATGATTTTGTCTTGAGGTGACGTTTCAATATGCAAAATCGTATTGAGTTGATGCTTAGAGGTTTCTTGAACTTCGCCGTCAGCGTTAGCAAACACGTTGTCCCAAACCTCTTGCGTGTAGTCTGTGAGGCTTAGAAGGCCCAGTTTGTCCTTGAGAACGTAGGAAAAGGCTTCATTGATCGCTGTTGCCTCAAAACCCCTTAGATTGCTACCGGCAACGCTGACGGCAAGAGACCTCAAGCTCTGAGGAAGTGTATCTTTATCAAATCCTGCCAGAGTATTCACACTTTCTATCGCAGCCTGCAGAACACTGCACTCCCAGTGCATAAGGGCTCTAACTGATGCCTCGCCAGCCAAATGTTCTTGGAACTGTCTAAGGATCTCTGCCGCTGAATATTCTTTGTCACCAGTACTGCATTCGTTTTTGCAGATTCGATCAAAGTACATTGGCAATCTGATATCAGCTTTTTCGAAATACTCCGTAACTCTGTCTTTTAACTCATCGAGAGCCTCCGGCTTCGAAGTCCAAGCCAAGACAACATAGGGCCCCTTCGTTGCACTAACGATGTTTGCAAGACAAGCAGCGACGGTCGACAAGTCGGACTTTGTTGGAGCCGCACCGCCATCTCTGAGTTGGATGTCGGTTATTATAACTCGTGGCGAAGCTGGCCGGGGCTCGTCATCTATGTCTCAGCGCTTTTGCTGGTCACACCGTTTTTGTTTTCGCACAGATTGCCCCCCAGAACGGTCTTTCCTTTGGCTTTGGCGGGGCTTTTGACCGGTGCTGCATTCACTTTCTATGGCGTCTCGATTGTGCTCACGGATGTGTTGCGTGCCCTGCTGTTTTTCTATCTGACGCCTGTTTGGGGCACAGCAATTGGGATTGTCCTGCTGGACGAGAAGCTAACACTGGCGCGGGCAGTTGCGGTGATCATGGCGATTTTGGGCCTGTGCGTTGTGTTAGGGTTCGGTGAACAATCAGCAATCAATCTTGGGGATGGATTTGCCCTCGCGGCTGGGCTGTTTTGGGCGATGGGCTCCTACAAGGTCTATACATTGCCCAAGATGCCCACCGTGCATTTGTCAGCGTCTTTTCTGATGGGGAGTATCGTTGTCACCGGCCTTCTTTTGCTCTTTGGGCAAGACATCCTTGGCCCAAAGCCCACGTTTCCTGCGCCCCATGTCCTTTTGCCTTATGCCTTGGCCGCCGGACTGTTTGCGGTGCCAATGATCATGCTCACGATGTGGCCTGCATCCATTCTGACACCGGGCCGCATTGGGATTTTACTCATGAGCGAGGTGGTCGTTGGAATTATATCAGCCGCCTTGTTTGCAGGAGAGGCCGTTGGCCCTTATGAGGCCATCGGCGCCGTTCTGATCATCACTGCATCATTGGTTGAAGTGCTTGGCAACAAGGCCTGACCGCCTTGTCCGATCGCCAAAAGCGCAACCCTGCTACGCGAGGCCCAGCATGCGTTTCTTGTCTGACGCCCACTTCATGATGATGAGGTCGAACGTCAGCGCCATCAGCGACACGCAAATCCCCAGCACGAAGTTCTTGCCCAGATCCGTTCCCGCAAGGGTGCGCTGCAATTCCTGTCCAAGATCCTGAGTGCCGATGAACGCCGCGATGATCACCATGAAGAAGGCAAACATGATCGCTTGATTGAACCCAACCGCCATGGTTGGCAGGGCAAGCGGCAATTGCACGCTCCACAGCTTCTGCAGCCGCGTTGCCCCGGACATATCCGCCGCCTCCGTCATTTCCGGCGGCACCGTTCTGAGGCCTTCAACCGTGTAACGGGTCAGCGGGACCATGGTAAAAATCAGGATCGAAAAGATCACGGCGATATCCGTCACACCAAAGAGCATAATCGCCGGAATAAGATAGATGAAGCTTGGAAATGTCTGCGCAGTATCGCAGGCCAATAGCACGCGGCCCGACCACTTCACCGACCGTGCCGCAGCAATCCCCAGAGGCAATGCAAAAAGGGCCGCAAGCGTGACGGCCGAGATCACCGAATACAAGGTGATTACTGACCGGTCCCACCAACCAGACAGCGCCACCAGCGAAAAGAACACAGCCGCATAGATCGCCTGCTTGCGACCGGCCAGCGCCAGAGCAAAGGCCGCAATCAGTAAGATCAGCGCCGGGGTCGGAAGCGACAGCATAAAGTTGCGAAACGGGATCAGCACTTGCACATTGACGAAAGCCCGCAGCCAACCGGTGATCCCTTTGACCCAATCAAGCCCGAGAAAGCCCTTGATCACGCCGTCGATTTCGCGGCCTTGGCTAAAGCTTTCCCGCCTCCCGACCTCTGCCAGGATTGGCAGCGCTTGCGAGATCACCAGAAACGCAAGAAAGAGCGCCAGAGACGTCACGAGATATATATGGCGCCGCCACCACGGTGTGCCTTTGTCAAAGTGCTCCGGCTGCTTGACGACCCAGGCCTTGGACATCCGGTCCAGCGTCACGGCAAGCAATACGATGGTCACGCCAATCTCAAAGGAGTTACCAAGGCGGAAGCTGCCCATGTTCGACAACAGCTTTGCCCCAAGCCCCGGCATTCCAATGAAAGCGGTCAAAACCACCATGGCAAGGCACAGCATGATCACCTGATTGACCCCAACCAGAATTTCGGTCCGGGCCGATGGGATATACACATGGCGCAGCATCTGCAACCGCGAACACCCCGACATTTGCCCCGCCTCGATGACTTCAGGGCTGACTTTCTTCAGGCCCAGCGTGGTCATCAGGATCATCGGCGGGATCGCGTAGATCGTGGTCGCAATCGCACCCGCAGTAGGCCCGACCTTGAAAAAGATCACGGCGGGCAAAAGATAAGTAAAGAAGGGCAGCGTTTGCAGCACCGACAGGATCGGCCTGATCGCCGTGTCGACCCATTGGTATTTCCACGCCGCGATGCCGGCTCCGATGCCGATGATAAACGCCATGGGGGCTGCTACGATCAGCACCGACATGGTCTGCATCGCAATCTCCCACTGCCCGATCATTGCGGTCCACAAACAGGTGACGCCGGCCAAAAGCGCCATGCGCCAGCCGCCCAGATAAAAGCCCAGCACAATTGCGACCGCTGCCACTGACGACCACGGGATCGGGCCCAGAAACGGCCAGCGTCGCTTGCCTTCAAGCAGGTTCGCGGTGGTGTTGAGCATGAATTCCAGCGGCCCTTCGGCAAACCAGCGGGTGACGTAGATCAGCCCAAAGCGCCCGGTTTCCATATCGCCCTTGATGAATTCGAAAATGGCATCAAGCCATGTGGCAAAGGGCGGGATCATGACCTCTGGCAAGCGATGAAGCCAACCGGGCAAAAGCCCCACATATTGCAAAGCGGTGAGTAAAACTGCCACCGCGACGCATCCAAACGCCATCTGTTTGCGGGTCATCCCCCCGCCATCAGTCGTTGGATTTGTCGCCAGCACCGCCATCAGTCAGTGCCCAGCAGAATATCAAGGCCCGCTTGCCGGGACATGGCTCCGATCACGACACCGTCCGAGGCCACGGGGATCATTGCACGCTGATCGTTGACCAAAAGCCGCGCCAAGCTGTGCATTGTTGCACCGCCGTCAATCGGCTCCCCCTCGCCCGTGGCGTCAGGGTCCGTAATGACGGAGGCGTGGACAACATTGGCCTTATCAATGTCTTCGGTGAACTTTCGCACATATTCGGTGGCCGGGTTCAGCACAATCTGATCGGGCGTATCGCATTGCTCAACCGCGCCATCTTTCATGATCGCAATGCGGTCCGCAAGGCGCAGCGCCTCGTCAAAATCATGGGTGATAAAGACGATTGTCTTGCCCAGCATTTCCTGCAGGCGCAGGAATTCGTCCTGCATTTCCTTGCGGATCAGCGGATCAAGAGCAGAAAAGGGTTCGTCCAGAAACCAGATGTCGGGCTCAATGGCGAGGCTGCGCGCGATGCCGACCCGCTGTTGCTGGCCGCCGGACAATTCGCGCGGGAAATAGTCTTCACGCCCTTCAAGCCCCACCAGTTTCACGACCTCAAGCGCCCGTTCTCTGCGGGTATGTTTGTCCTGACCGCGCATCTCTAAAGGAAACGCCACGTTTTCAAGGACAGAGCGATGGGGCAGCAATCCAAACGACTGAAACACCATGCCCATTTTGGAGCGTCTGAGCTCAATCAGGTCTTTTTCGGACAAGGACATGATGTCCTGCCCCTCGACTGAGATTGTGCCGCCTGTAATGTCATGCAGCCGCGAAAAACAGCGCACCAGCGTGGATTTACCAGAGCCGGACAGGCCCATGATCACCAGCATCTCGCCTTTGTGCACGTCGATCGAGACGTCTTTGACGCCGGCGATATACCCCTGTTCCCGGATCTCATCAAAGCTCATGCCAGCGGGCATGGTCTTTAAAAACGCCTTTGGGTTCGACCCAAAGATTTTCCAGACGTTGCGGCAGGATATGACCGGCACTTCAGAGGACATGGCACGCTTTCTGCTAGATGCCCCCGCCCGGATACCGGACGGGGGCACTCAAGGGTGACGGAGGGTGGCTTAGTTCAGCCAGGCCTTCCAGACGTCTTCATTTTCTTCCAACCAGACCTCTGCCGCTTCTTCCGGCTCATACTCGTCAATATCGACGAGCTTTGCCATTTGAGCGATCTGCGGGTTGGTGAAGTTCACTCTTTCCAGAATGGCGTAAGCCGATGGCCATTTCTCCTCCATGCCTTCCCAGGCGGCTTTCTTCATGTAGCCGTTTGCGGGGTTGCCACAGTCATAAAGTGCATCCGGATTCGGACCAACGGAAGGGTCCTTGTCACAGCCATCGACCCAAGCCGGGAATTCAACGAATTCACCAGGCCAGACCGCTTCGGCAAAGTTTGGCGTCCAGTTAAAGACAACGATGGGGCGCTTGTCTGCTTCGGCCGCGCCGATTTCGGCCCAAAGTGCTGCAGCTGAGCCAGCATTCACAACAACAAAATCCATGCCAAGCGCCTCGACACGCTCCTGACCGTGCTTAAGCCAGTCTACTGGTCCATCCAGGTAGCGCCCTTTGTCACCGGTTTCGGCAGTTGCAAAAATCTCTGCGCAGTCGTTCAGCGCTTTCCAGCTTGGAAGGCCGGGGCAGGCGTCTTTGGTCCACATCGGGTACCACCAGTCTTCACGTGTGACCGCGTCGTGATCGCCCACATCGACAATCCCACCCTTTTCCTGTGCTGCACGGAAGGACGCGCCAAATGCACCTTCCCAAACCTCAAGCTCCATGGTGACATCCCCAAGGCGCACTGACTCGTAGACTGCCTGGCTGTCGGTGGTTACAAACTCGACCGCATTGCCGTTCATTTCCAACATCTGGCCAACTACATTCGACATGACGATCTGGCTGGACCAGTTGTGGATCGGAATAATGATCGGATCATCGCTGTCTGCGGCAAATACGCTGAGCGGTGCGAGGCTGAGAACCCCTGCCGTCAAAGCCGTTGTAATTCTCTTCATTGTTTATTTCCCTGTTCTGTTGTTCCCGGATGGGACAAGATGCCGTCCGCTGTTGGCAGATAGCTTATGGAAAAAATGTCCCGCGATTCTGCGCACTGAGGCAGACATCTGCGTGTCACTGTCGCATGATTTTCCTGTCAATCAAGTTTTTTTCTTACGGGTGCTAAAAGTTTGGGCGCATACAGGATGAGACAAATGCAAACGGCAGCCTCCAATCTCAAACCAATCTATCAATTTCCAACCTGCAAAGTGTGCAAGAAAAGGGGACGCGTCATGCGATATGCGCAACTCCAACCGCGCAAAGAAGGCTTGAGCGGCCAGATAGGCTAAACGCCTGCTTGGCGTGATCGAAGCCCGCAGGTTCGCTACGATACGGCCGATATCGGCGGCGTGCACACTATCCCGCGCAGGGGCGTTCGCCATTGGCGTGCTCTATGATCCGTCGCACAAACTTGCAGAGAATGCGCATTTCGGGCGCAAGCTTCTGCCAGAACACTGCACCGCCCTTTGGTGACGCAGCGGGGGTCAATGGCTCAGACCGGCGGAACGATGCGGTTTTCGCGCACCCGAAACATGTTGACCTTTTTGCGGTCCTCTTTCGGGTGGATACCAAAGACTTCGATGTAATTTTTGATCAACGTGGAAGACGAAGAATACCCAACGGCGACAGCGACCTGTGTCATTGTATACGTCCCGTACAGCAAAAGCTGCCTGGCTTTGTGCATGCGCAACATCCTGTAATAGACCAATGGCGACCGCCCTGTTGTCTTTTGAAACATCCGTTCCAGTTGCCGCACAGAAACACCCACTGCATCCGCAACATCCGCGATGTTCAGAGGATCATCGAGATGGTCGGTGAACATCGCCACAGCGTCCCGCATCACGGGGGGGAGCATGTCGCTGGTGCTGTCGGAGGCGAAGGTTGGCTTGCGTTGCGACACGCCCTGCCCGCGCACAAGCGGATGCTGGAACCAACAGGCGACCTCTGTGGCAACATTGGCCCCAAGCGCGTCCTCGATCAGATGCAGCGACACGTCGAACGCCGACGCAGCCCCGGAGGCCGTCACCCGCCGCCCGTCCAGTGTTATCACATCGGTAGAGGGCACAAAGTCTGGGAACTCTTCTTCGAAGGCTGCGGCATAGCACCAGTGCACAGAGGCCGTATGCCCCTCCAGCAAACCAGACCGGGCGAGCGGGAACACCCCGCCGCTGATGGCGCCCATCACGGTTCCATGGCGGGCGATTTTGCGCAGTTTGCCGTTTGAGCGGTCCGGGGAACCGAACTGCGACGACGGGCCGCTCAGCAGGTACAACTGGTCAACCCCGTCAAGGTCCACAAGAGAGATGTCCGGGTCAAACCAGACATGCGCGCTGGCCTCTACCCGCTGCCCGTCCTCGGACACAATCGTCCATTCAAAGATGTTCTGCCCCACGATTTCGTTGGCCGCCCGCAACGGTTCGATCATCGACGTCAGACAGGCCATCGGAAAACCGGGGAAAACAAGAAATCCAATCCGTAGGTTTTTATCTTTAAGCATAATTTTATCCTATCAGGAAAATATGCTGCTATGCTAGGCAATGAGTAGTGTAAATTTGTGTGACGGGTTTGTCTGGCCAACGAGATAGGGTATTGCGGTGAATATAGAACCTTTGGATGGCTCCATGTCGAACACGCTACTGCAGCAAGACCCACACCGCATTGTAGAGCATCGGGAGAAAGTGCTCGAAGTTGCCATCGGACGGGAAGTGCGGGCCTATCGTCGCAAACAGGAAATTACTGTGGCCGAGCTTTCCGCGACAACAGGCATCTCCATTGGCATGCTATCCAAGATCGAAAATGGCAATACGTCCCCGTCGCTGACGACCTTGCAAAGTCTGGCGAACGCGCTGTCCGTTCCGCTGACCGCTTTCTTCAAAAGCTTTGAGCAATCGCGTACGGCCGTGCATACCAAAGCGGGCGAAGGCGTGGAACTGGAGCGCGAAGGCACCCGTGCCAATCACCAATACAACCTTCTGGGCCACATCGGATCAAACGCAAGTGGCGTGATCGTGGAGCCTTACTTGATCACGCTGTCGAACGAAGCGGATGTGTTCCCCACCTTCCAACATGCCGGGATTGAAACGATCTACATGCTTGAAGGTGAAGTCGACTACCGCCACGGCGACAATCTTTACAAATTGCAGCCCGGCGACACCTTGTTTTTTGATGCCGACGCGCCGCATGGCCCGGAAGCGCTGGTCACACTGCCTGCGCGCTATCTGTCGGTGATCAGCTACCCGCAGGAAAGCTAAAACTCGACGCGTCCCATGACAGGCAGTTGCAACTCGCGCATAAGCTTGCGCTGCATGGCATTGGCATAGTCTTCGTAGCCCTGTGCGACCATGGCAAAAGATCCGGCACCGTGGATGACCTGCGTTTCAAAGTACGCCAGCAGATCTGATTTTTCAGGCGATGGCCCGGCAGCATCAGGATCGCCGATCACCAGAGCATTGACCGTTATCTGATCAAACGCGCCGCTCGCGTAGACCTGCGCCGGGGTGACACCGATGTTGTTGGCGCCGTCACCTGACACGTCGATGGTCTTGACCCAACAATGCGACCGCTGCTGAAACAACGACCGTGCATACAAAAGCGATGTGCCAAGGGCCGTCTTTAGCCCCGCCCGAACCTTTCGGTGCGCCTGAATTCTGGCAATCGCAGCATCAAGCGCTGCAGGGCCCTCCAAATCAATCCATGGCTGGATCAGATACTGGTGGTTTCGAGAGCTCCACTCATAGACCGCCAGTGACACCGGCGCGCTGGTATCGTTGAGGATCAGCGCGCGGATGTCCGGATGATCCAACGCCGCCGCCAATCCGGTGACCTGCTGGGCATATTCGGTCGGGTCAACCGACCCTGACACATCCAGCGCCAGAACCAGTGCCAGACGACAGGATTTTGCCTCCGCCATCTGGCCAAAGACCATCAGCATCACCAGCGCGCGTACTCCTGTCAGAACAAGCGCGCGCATGGGCATGTCAGATCAGGTCTTGAGCGCAGGTTCTGTCGCAATATCCGGCCAGATACCGGGCGATGTGGGCAACCCGTCGTCAAAGGCCTCAAGGTAGTCCAGCATCATCGGGCGGTTGTCGATGAAGCCCTTGTAGGTTGCCAGTTCAACCGGCAAATCGCGCACCACACGGTGCAGCCTGCGGCCCCATTTCGGTACGGTCATCAGGTCCTGAAAGCTACACAGATAGCACCGGATCGGGAAGACAAGCGCGTTGGAGCGCGGCAAGCGGAAAAACGTTTGCAACTCCACCCGCAGATGCTGCTTGGCGCCGATATTCTCGGGCGTCAGCGTTGTCTTCTGGATACCCCACTTGTGGTAGTTTTCCGGGCTGGTATCGAGCAACGGATTGACCGTCATCGTCCAGTTCAACCGGCGTGCAGGCGCGCCTTGCTGAATATTCAGCAGGAACTTCAGCGCGCGCACAAAGATGCCTTTTTCATGCGCCATCGGCACCGGTGCGTGCCATTCGAAAAAGTTCATGCCAATGTCGAAATCCAGCGACCAGTCGGCCTGCGTGGTGACCATGCCCGCATCCATCCACAGGTTGTCATCACGCTGATCCAGCACGCAATAATCACCCTGCGCCTGCCGCGTGATGTATTCCAGCGGGCCATAGGGCAAGGTGGTTTCATCCAGAAACACAAAGCTGTCGTCGATGCCCAGTGGTTTGTTGATCCAGCGCCAGTTGTTCCCATCGCGGTGCAACTCAAACAGGTCGGGGTAATCCTCGGATTTGGACACCATGATCAACTCAAGCAGGTCCCAGCCCGCCAGTGTCATGTGCGGCAAGGACTGGCAGCGCAGCGGATCATCCGCCAGAACCTTGGCCCGGTCGCGCATTTCAGACACGTAGTGTTCGTCCAAGTCAAACCGCTTTTCATACACGGAATCCTTTGGGCCGCCGCGATGCTGCTCCATGTTCACCGAATACATGTAGCTGTCTTCGTGAAACGGGAACGGAAACCGTTTGATCGCGCGCTCCGAATTATAGAATGAATAGTCGTCGCGGAACGTCTCATCGTTGAACTGAATGGTCATTTTGTCTCTCCTGAAACGTGCGCGTTACCTATCCAACACCAGCGTTTTACCTTCAAAGCGGCTGACGCAGGGCATGATCTTTTGTCCACTGCTGTGTTCGTCGTCATCCAGCCAGTGGTCGCGGTGGATGAAGTTTCCGGCATAATCAATCACGGCGGTCTCGCACTGTCCGCAGGCACCGCCCCGACACAGGTAGGGCGCATCAACGCCGCTGCGCTCCATCGCTTCCAGCAGGCTTTCCTGTTCGCCCACTTCAATGACCTTGTTGGACACTGCCAGCTTGACCTCAAAAGGTTTGCCCGGTTGCGGGGCCAGAAATTCCTCATAGTGGATCGCCTCGCGCGGCCAGCCTTCGGCGGCGGCAGTCTGACGGACCCAATCGATCATCCCCTTCGGCCCGCAAACGTAGACATGCGTACCAAGCGGCTGCCCTTCCAGCAGATTCATCAGATCAATCGTCTGGTTCTGGTCATCGTAGTAGACGTGCGTCTCATTGGGGTGATGGCTGGTCAGTTCATCCACGTAAGAGCCAAGGCTTTCGGTGCGGCACGCGTAGTGCAACTCCCAATTGCCGTTGAACCGTTCAAGCTGTTTGATCTGCGCCAAAAAGGGCGTGATCCCGATCCCGCCCGCCAGAAAAAGGTGCTTTTTGGCGCGCAGATCAAGGCTGAACAGATTGACGGGATACGAAACAACCATCTCATCCCCGACCTGCACGTTGGTGTGCATGAACAAGGACCCTCCGCGCCCTTCATCGTCCCGGCGCACCGAAATGGTGTAGGCGGTCTGGTCCATCGGGTCAGACATCAACGAGTAAGGGTTCATCCGCGTAACATCGCCGTCACGCATTTCCACAACCGTATGCGCGCCCCCTGAAAACGTCGGCAAAAGCCCCCCGTCCGTCCGCTTGAATTCGAACCGGGTCACAAGATCGTTCAAGGGCACAATATCCGTGACCGTCACGGCAATTTTCTCGGCACCGCTCATTCGTAAATCCCCTTTTGTGCTGGTACGTTGCCGGGGTCTTCGGCATCTATGCACACGCCCTGATAGGCGGCCAGACGACGCGAATAATGGTCGCGCACAAACAGATGCAGCCCGCAGTGGCTGCATTGAAACGGGTCGGTTTCCACGTCTTCGGTGATGCCCTTGCAATGCACGCACTGCATCCGGCGCGCGACACTGCCCCGATGCTCGGTCTGGATGGCAGTGTGCGGAATGCCAGCGGTCATGGCCGCGTTCTGCGCCTGCCCCATCAGGCTTTCGGTCCCGGCCAGATACACCTGAAGCCCCATCTTGGCGTCCGCCAATGCCTTGCGCAGGCGCGATTCTGCCGCGCCATAGCTGGGTCCTGAGTAGAAGGACGCAGGCTGCAAGGCACGCAGCGCGTCCTCGAATGCCTCGCCTTTTGGGATGTAGATGATATGCGCTTTGGCCATCATCTCGGGTGTTGCCACGTCAAGGATCGCCTCAGCGCCATGGGCGTCGGCCACCAGCAAATGCGCCGAGCCATCGCGTGCTTCCAACGTGCCATAAACAGGCCGGCTTTTGATACTTTCAGGGAATTTGAATTTCGACATCTTTACCCTTTTGCAATGCGGAAAGGGTGCGAGGGGCCCCCGCACCCAAATGGTTCAGCCCTTGGCGGTCCGGATCGATTTATCCTGATCGTAAAACGGCATCTCCTCTGCCGTGGCGGCAAGCTCTGTGCCATCCGGCTGCACGACCGTCAGCACCGTGCCCGGCGTCGCCACCGACGGGTCAAGCCGGGCAATCGCGACCGAGTAGCCGTTCAGTTCAGACGACAGGCCGTAGGTGATGACGCCAACGTCTTTGCCGTCATGATGCACACGGGCAAACATCTCCATCTGATCCATCGCATCACCTGACAATTTGACGCCGTAAATCTTGAAACGTTCTTTGCCCTTGGCGGCGTAGTGGTTTTCCGCGCCAACAAAACCCTCTTTCCCGGGCGATACGGTGAAATCCAGCCCCAGTTCCCAAAGCGTGTCGCCGCAGGTCTCGTTCTCGAAGGGGAAGGTCTCTGAATTGTCGCCGGGATAAAACAGCAGGTAGGATTCAATCCGCAGCATATCGAGCGTTGAGAATTGCACAGGCCGCACGCCCATGTCCTTGCCTGCCTCCAGAATACTGTCCCACAGATGCACGGCATCTTTGGCACGGCAGAAAATCTCGTAGCCACGCTCGCCTGTATAGCCTGTGCGCGAGATCATCACGTCACGACCGTACAGCCGGGTTTGCATCAGCCCGAAATAGGCCAGATCGCGGATGGTCGGTATTTCCTTGGCCAGCAGATCAACAGACACCGGTCCCTGCAGGGACATATCGTGCAGATCGTCATCAAAGAGGATTTCGCAGTTTTTACCAGCAGCGGCAGCGGCAAGCTGTTCCATACCGGTGCCGGTGCCATGCACAACCAGCCACGAATTGACCGCGATGTGATAGATGATGCAGTCATCGATGAACTTGCCTTCGGAATTCAGAATCGAGGCATAGGTTGACCGGCCGGGTGCAATCTTTTCGACGTTGCGCGTGGTGACCCGGTCGATGACATAGGCGGCGTCCGACCCAACAACATGGACCTTTTTCAGGCCGGAGACATCCATCAGCCCTGCTTTGGTTCGCACTGCTTCATAGTCTGCTTTGGCGCGCTCGGGGGTGTTGTCGTAGAACCACGCCGTGCCCATGCCGTTCCAGTCTTCCAGTTCCCCGCCGATTTCCGCGTGGCGGTGTGCAAGCGCTGAGGCTCTCCATAGAATGGCCATGATGGTCCCCTGTTCCGTTCGGTTGTTGTGTTTTGGTCTTGCGGTATTCAGACCCATACGATTTTAAAAATCAATACTGCGGTGCAGATTATTTTCCTGTCAGGCAAATTCCTTGGTGCCTGAACTGCCAGTTGCCGCAAAAACGAGAAAGGGCCGCATCGCTGCGACCCTTTTTTGAGCATCCGCTCTTATTTGTGTTTGGCGTATTTCGCCGCTTCAGCCCGTTGTCCGATGGCCAGCGCGGCAATGCAGATCACGATTCCAATTAGCGCAAACAGCCCCGGCATTGCGGTGCCTGCGCCCATGAAGATCGGGCCGGACACATCCGTCCATGTGCCACCGTTGTCGTATGGAAAACCCATTCTCTTTCTCCTTTACTGAGATGCAGGTGCGGAGGCAGTGATGCCTTCCGGGTAAGCTTGTGCAGGCACTTTTACGGTATCAAGACCCGCGATCTCTGCGGCCTCAGGCACACGCAACATGCCAAGCATCTTGAGCACGAGAGAGGCCACATACCCTGTGCCAAACCCGATCACTATGAACACAACCGACCCAACAAGCTGCCCCATAAAGGAAACCGTCGCGGCCCCCTCACCCAGCGCAGCGGGATAGCCGGAGGCAAAGATCCCCAGCATGAGCATGCCAAAGATGCCAATTGTGCCGTGTACAGTGACCGCACCAACCGCATCGTCAATGCCCATCCGCTCTAACACGCCCGCAGCAGGCTTGAGCAATACACCAGCGGAAAAGGCAATGATGAACGTGAGAGCAGGGTAGTAAATGTCGAGCCCCGACGCGCAGGAGATGATCCCCGCCAAAGCACCAGACATCATCCAGAACGGATCGCGCGTCATGACCCACGCCCCGATGATCCCGCCTGCAACGGACATCAGGATGTTGAATGCCAGCGCCCCGAGGTTTGTAGGCGTGCCGTAGATGGTCGTGTAGTTTGCCCCCCAGGACCATGCCTCACCGCCGACAACCAGACAGGCCATTAAGAACCCCCAGAAACCTACGATGATGAGCATCAGACCGGTTGCAGTGAAGGGCATGTTGTGTCCGGGCAGATCATTTGCCGTGCCGTCCGGGTTAAACTTGCCGATCCGCGCGCCAAGGTTGATCAGGACGCCCAGCGCAAAGAAGGCCGCAACGGCGTGCACCAGACCGGCAGCACCGAAGTCGTGGACCCCCCATTGGGTGACAAGCCAGCCATCCGCATGCCAGCCCCAGGCCGCAGCCAAGGTCCAACTGAACCCGCCAAGGATAATCGCAAGGATCACAAAGCCCACCGTTTGAATGCGCTCGATCACAGCACCCGACATAATGGAGGCCGTTGTCGCGGCAAAAAGGGTGAAGGCGCCCCAGAACACACCATCAATCTGGTCTTCAGTGTTCGGCCCCATGTAGGCTGCACTCTCTCCCCATGCCAAGGCGATAGAGCCCGCGTAGGCCGCGCCGGAAATCCCGTTTGGCCCCTCGGACAGCGACAGACCCGTTGGAAACGCCCAATAGACCCACCATCCGAAGAAGTAGAACGCAGGGATCACGAAGGCAAAGGCCAGAATGTTTTTGACGCCCGACGACAATGCGTTTTTTGCACGCGATGCCCCCATCTCGTAGGCAAGAAAGCCTGCGTGGATGATGATCATCAACGGGATCGTCAAATAGTAATAGGCTTCGGCAAACATGGTATTGGTGACAGCCGCACCGGCCCCTGCCGCCTCTAGTTCGGCCACTTTCGCGGCCAGTTCTGCGAGTTGTTCTTCCAAGGTTAGCGCTCCCGGGTCAGATTGAGTGTTATTGTTCAGCCCTCCGTCACAAGGGCGCATTGCCGCAAATGAAGCACAAAATGCCGGATACACCTAGTGTTTTTTGCCCTTTAAGAAAAAAAGTTTCCTGCAGGTTGAGTTTTCGATATTTGATGATAGCGTCGTGCGAAATGCTGGTCGAAAAACCCAGATCTGAGTCGGGAACCTGAAAAAATGTGCGGAATTGTAGGACTTTTTCTTAAGGACAAATCGCTTGAGCCACGCTTGGGTGAGATGCTCACAGCGATGTTGGTAACGATGACGGACCGGGGCCCCGATAGCGCCGGAATCGCCGTTTATGGCAGTGAAACCAAGGGGCGCGCAAAGATGACCGTCCAGTCGGATGATCCCGCAACGGCCTTTGCAGGGTTGGAAAAGACGCTGACGGATGCTGCAGGCGGCACGGTATCAATGCGTATCAAAAGTACGCACGCCATTCTGGATATCCCTGCCGGTTCCACCGCCAAGGTGCGCGCCGTTTTGGACGATCTGGGCATCCGCGTCATGAGCCGGGGTGACAGCCTCGAGATTTACAAGGAAGTCGGACTGCCTAAAGATGTGGCAGCACAATTTGATCTGGCCGACATGTCGGGAACCCACGGCATCGGCCACACCCGAATGGCCACGGAATCGGCGGTCACCACCATGGGGGCGCATCCGTTCAACACCGGCGATGACCAGTGTCTGGTGCACAACGGGTCTTTGTCCAACCACAATTCGCTGCGTCGCAAACTGCGCCGCGAGGGCATCCACATCGAAACCGAGAACGACACCGAAGTGGGCGCGGCCTATCTGACGTGGCAGATGCAAAACGGGGCCACACTGGGCGAGGCGCTGACCAGCAGCCTTGATGACCTCGATGGGTTCTTCACCTTTGTCGTGGGTACCAAGGACGGGTTCGGCGTCGTGCGCGACCCGATCGCCTGCAAGCCCGCCGTTATGGCAGAGACCGACCAGTATGTGGCCTTTGGGTCTGAGTACCGCGCGCTGGTCGATCTGCCCGGCATTGAGACCGCGCGCGTCTGGGAGCCAGAACCGGCCACCGTCTATTTCTGGAGCCATAACGACACACCGACCAGCACGGAGCAAGCGGCCTGATGCAAGTACTTGACCTATCCGAGATTGGCTTGCGCCAGACAAACAGCACCCTGCATGCCCAATCCGATGAAACCAACCAGACAGCCTGGGAAATCATCAATCCGCGCGGCGCCCATGCCATCGCCTGCGGCCTGAATGCCCCCATCGAAGTCACTGTGAAAGGCTCGACCGGTTACTATTGTGCCGGGATGAACCAGCAGGCAACCGTGAACATTCACGGCTCAGCAGGCCCCGGCACGGGCGAAAACATCATGTCCGGCAAGATCGTGATCGAAGGCGACGCCAGCCAGTATCTGGGGGCCACCGGGCACGGCGGGCTGATCGTGGTCAAGGGAAACGCCTCGTCTCGCTGCGGCATTTCGATGAAGGGCGTGAACATCGTCGTTCAAGGCAACATCGGGCATATGTCGGCCTTCATGGGCCAGTCCGGCAACCTTGTGGTTTGCGGTGATGCGGGCGATGCGCTTGGCGACAGTTGCTATGAGGCGCGATTTTTCGTGCGCGGGACGGTCAAAAGCCTTGGGGCCGATTGCGAAAAGAAAGAGATGCGCCCTGAGCATCTGACCTTGTTGCAAGAACTGCTGGATGAGGCAGGCATTGATGCGGACCCGGCCGAATTCACGCGCTACGGTTCTGCACGCAATCTGTATAATTTCGATGTCGACAACGCCGGCGCGTATTAAGGAACCCTGTCAGATGAACAAACATGATCCAAAAGGTATCCCCCATACCACGCCGCGCCAGTCTGCGACCTTTACCCAAGACATCAACAGCGACATCCGCCGCGCGGCAGCCACAGGCATCTATGACATCCGGGGCGGCGGGGCCAAACGCAAGGTGCCGTCTTTCGATGACCTGCTCTTTATGGGGGCCTCCATCTCGCGCTACCCGCTCGAAGGATACCGCGAGAAATGCGAGACCTCCGTGACAATCGGTGGGCTGAACGCGGAAAACCCCATTGAGCTGGATATTCCAATCACCATCGCGGGCATGTCCTTTGGCGCGCTGTCCGGTCCCGCGAAAGAGGCGCTGGGGCGCGGGGCCTCTGCTGCGGGCACCTCAACCACCACGGGCGACGGCGGTATGACGCCGGAAGAACGCGGGCATTCCGACAAGCTGGTCTATCAATATCTGCCCTCCCGGTACGGCATGAACCCCAACGATCTGCGCAAGGCGGACGCCATCGAAATCGTTGTGGGTCAGGGCGCCAAACCGGGCGGTGGCGGGATGCTGCTGGGGCAGAAAATCTCAGACCGCGTGGCGGAGATGCGCAACCTGCCCAAAGGGATCGACCAACGGTCTGCCTGTCGTCACCCGGACTGGACCGGGCCGGATGATCTGGAGATCAAGATTTTGGAACTGCGCGAGATCACCGGCTGGAAAGTCCCGATCTACGTCAAGGTTGCGGGCGCGCGGCCCTACTATGACACCACACTGGCCATCAAGGCCGGGGCTGACGCGATTGTTCTGGACGGCATGCAAGGCGGTACCGCCGCGACGCAGGATGTTTTTATTGAACACGTGGGCCAGCCCACCCTTGCCATCGTTCGCCCCGCCGTTCAGGCGCTGCAGGATCTGGGCATGCACCGCAAGGTGCAGCTGATCCTGTCGGGGGGTATCCGGTCCGGCGCGGATGTGGCCAAGGCGATGGCCTTGGGCGCGGATGCCGTTGCCATCGGAACTGCCGCCCTGATCGCCCTTGGCGACAATGACCCCAAGTACGAGGCGGAATACAACGCGCTGGGCACCACGGCAGGGGCCTATGATGACTGGCATGAAGGGCAGGACCCGGCGGGCATCACCACGCAGGACCCCGACCTGATGGCGCGGTTCGACCCGGTTGAGGGCGGACGCCGCCTGCGCAACTACCTCAAGGTGATGACGCTGGAGGCGCAGACCATCGCGCGGGCCTGCGGCAAAAACCATCTGCACAATCTGGAACCCGAAGACCTTGTTGCCCTGACGATGGAGGCCGCAGCGATGGCGCAGGTCCCCCTTGCCGGGACCAACTGGTATCCGGGCAAACTGGGCACATCTTACTGATCCACACAACGAAGGCGCGGCTGATTGCAGACCGCGCCTCCTTCTTTTCCCCCTCACTTCCAACAACAGGGAAACATCATGGCCACAGACCTTGCAAAATTCGCCGAAGACAACGGCATCAAATACTTCATGATCTCATTCACGGACCTTTTTGGCGGACAACGCGCCAAACTGGTGCCAGCCCGCGCCATCGCGGAAATGCAAGAGGACGGCGCTGGTTTCGCAGGCTTTGCCACATGGCTTGATCTGACGCCCGCGCACCCCGACATGCTGGCCGTGCCAGACCCTGAGGCCGTGATTATCCTGCCATGGAACAAGGAAATTGCGTGGGTTCCGGCCAACTGCGTGATGGAAGATGAACCCGTGGCCCAAGCCCCGCGCAACGTGTTGCGCCGCTTGATCGACGAGGCCGCCGCCGAGGGCATGCACGTCAAGACCGGCATCGAAGCGGAGTTTTTCCTGCTTACCCCTGAAGGCGATCAGATCAGCGATATCTACGACACCGCCGCCAAGCCTTGCTATGATCAGCAGGCGTTCATGCGCCGCCTCGATGTGATCCGGGAGATTTCCGATCACATGCTGGAATTGGGCTGGAACCCCTACCAAAACGACCACGAAGACGCCAATGGCCAGTGGGAAATGAACTGGGATTTCGACGACGCGCTCAAGACGGCAGACAAGCATTCGTTCTTCAAATTCATGGCCAAATGCGTTGCGGAAAAGCATGGGTATCGCGCGACATTCATGCCCAAACCCATCGAAGGGCTCACCGGCAATGGCTGTCACGCGCATATTTCCGTCTGGGACGCGCCGGGCGATGCGGCCCGCACAAACGTCTTTGCCGGTGAAGGCGAAGGACAAACCGGAGAGGTCGGCCTGTCCGAGCGCGGCAAGCATTTCCTTGGCGGCATCATGAAGCACGCCAGCGCCCTCGCGGCGATCACCAACCCCACCGTCAACAGCTACAAGCGGATCAATGCCCCGCGCACGACCTCGGGCGCAACATGGGCCCCCAACACCGTCACATGGACGGGCAACAACCGCACCCACATGGTGCGCGTTCCCGGTCCGGGCCGGTTCGAATTGCGCCTGCCGGATGGTGCAGCCAACCCCTACCTGTTGCAGGCGGTGATCATCGCCGCGGGCCTGTCGGGCATCCGGTCGCAGGCTGATCCCGGCAAACGGTACGACATCGACATGTACGCAGACGGCCAAAAGATCAAAGGTGCGCCCAAACTGCCGCTGAACATGCTCGACGCTTTGCGGGAATACGACAAGGACAAGGGCTTGAAAGCGGCAATGGGGGCTGAGTTTTCAGCCGCATACCTCAAGATGAAGCACAGCGAATGGAACGATTATGTCTCGCATTTCTCGTCATGGGAAAAGGCAAATACCCTGGATATCTGACCCTCACTGCCCGCGCACGCACCTCTCGGCGCGGGCACGCCTTGCCTCAGGAAAGCCACTCGAAACGCCGCACGAGTGAGGCGTACCACAACAAAGCGCCTGCCACGAGCAACGACAACGCCGCAGATGGATCCGGCCCAACCACGCGCAGCGTGAAGTATCCGGTCACCAGAACGCCGCCAAAAGACAGCGCGATCCACGCACCCGCAATGCGCCGCCGCAGCAACAGCAAGATACACCCCACCGCGCCGCCAAAGACCGCAACCGCAAAGGCCCCGGTGGCCCACGCGGGCCGACCGTTGATGATGATCTGATGGACCTCTGGCATGCGGCTCACAGCCTCCGGGTCGGTCTGGACGAGGTAGTTCAGACAGCCCATCAGGTTCCACAGAAGTGCCGCTGCAACGATGATCCAAAAACTGAAATGTGGCTTTGCTTGTGTCACCGATCTGTCCTTTGCTGTGCCTGCCTACGCTAACGGCAAAAATGCCGGGCGTCTAACGCGGCAAAGGCCAAAAATGCGCCTCATTCGTTTCACCACAAAGAATATTTGTTGACTTACAGGGGTGCTTTCGATGCAATCGACCCAACAACTTTTTACATAAGGAACTGCAAAATGACGAAACGAGTTGCTGTTTTAGGAGCAGGTCCATCCGGTTTGGCACAATTGCGTGCTTTCCAGTCCGCGCAAGCAAAAGGCGCAGAAATCCCAGAAGTCGTCTGCTTCGAAAAACAGGCAAACTGGGGCGGGCTGTGGAACTACACATGGCGCACGGGCCTCGACCAATACGGAGAGCCCGTGCATGGCTCCATGTACCGCTATTTGTGGTCAAACGGCCCCAAAGAGGGTCTGGAGTTTGCCGATTACAGCTTTGAAGAACACTTCGGCAAGCAAATCGCGTCCTATCCGCCACGGGCAGTCTTGTTCGACTACATTCAGGGCCGCGTTGAAAAGGCAGGGGTGCGCGACTGGATCAGGTTTGAAACCGCTGTGCGGTGGGTGGAAAAGACCGAAACAGGCTTTGATGTGACGGTCTGCGACTTGCCGCAGGACCGCACCTACACCGAACATTTCGATCATGTCATCGTCGCCACCGGGCATTTCAGCACGCCAAATGTCCCGCATTTTGATGGCTTTGACAGCTTCAAGGGCCGGGTGCTGCACGCGCATGATTTCCGGGACGCCATGGAGTTTGCGGACAAAGACATCCTGATCGTAGGCACCTCCTATTCCGCCGAGGATATCGGCTCTCAGCTTTGGAAATATGGCGCAAAGAGCATCACAGTCAGCCACAGGACGGCGGCCATGGGCTACGACTGGCCCGACAACTGGCAAGAAGTCCCGCTGCTGACAAAGGTCGAAGGCAACACCGCGCATTTCAAAGACGGCACCACCAAGGATATCGACGCGGTCATTCTGTGCACGGGCTACAAACACCACTTCCCGTTCCTGCCTGACAGTCTGCGCCTCAAAACGCCGAACGTGCTGGCCTCGGACGATCTGTATAAAGGCACCACATACGTCCACGAGCCTGATCTTTTCTACCTTGGGATGCAAGACCAGTGGTTCACGTTCAATATGTTCGACGCGCAGGCGTGGTGGGTGCGTGATGTCATCATGGACCGGATTGCCCTGCCGGATCACGCGGCCATGGTGGCCGATGTGGACGCGCGCAAGGCCGCAGAAGCCGCCCTTGAAGACGACTACGCCTGCATTTGGTATCAGGGCGACTACATCAAAGAGCTGATCGACGAGACCGACTACCCCAGCGTTGATGTCGAAGGCGCATGCCAGGCGTTCAAGCAGTGGAAAGGCCACAAGAAGGCGGGCATCATGACGTTCCGCAACAACGGCTACGCATCGGTGATGACTGGCACGATGGCGCCAAAGCACCACACCCCGTGGAAAGACGCATTGGACGACAGCCTCGAAGTCTACCTGCAGAACTGATCAACGCTCAGTTCAGGGGGGAAACCCGCAAAAACACGTAGGTTTCCCCCAACGCGGCCTTGTCCTTGAGCGATACACCGACCTCAAAGTCGTTCACCCGAAAGGTCTGCAAATCATAGAAATCCGGGTGGTTCACATCCTGATCCGCCGTGATTTCTGCATGATCCCCAGCGCAGGCGGTCACGTCGGCAAGCACCTGTTGAAACGTCTCTTGTGCAACAGCCGCGCGATAGGCAAACGCCCAGCTGCAATGCGCTTGCGTCCCACCCGAGAGCATCAGGGACGTTTTGCACGGCGCGGTGCCGGACATCCCCGGCAGGGATATGGTCGCCCCCGACTTCAGAGCGGCAAGAGATTGCAAATCCTTGCAAAAATCTGCCCGCGCCGCAAAGCCCATACAACAGCACAGGGCGGCGCAAAGAATAAGGCTGGGTCTCAACGCCAGCACCGCGATCGACGACAAAAGAGGGTGATGCAATACATCGCTAGTCCGCCTCTAACTGCTGGCCTTCGATCACATCAAAGGGTGTGGGCGGCGTGGATTTGCTGACCCAAAACCACTGGCCCGCATATTCCATAACAAACCAACCTTCCCAGTCTGCGTCGTCTGGCCAGATGCTTTGGTACTCTTCCCCTTCAATGCGCCACTGGCCTTGCGTAGGCCGCGCATCTTGCTGCGCGTAGATCGTCGTGCCATCCGGATCAAAAAACTGGCGGTAGGCAGTGCCTTCCCAGATGCCAACCGACGTGTTGCCGCTCAACAGAATGCCGATTTCAGTGCCGCGCAACTTGACAGATTGCGCGTCTGCACCCCCTGCACAGACAGCAAAAGCCGCAGCAAATCTGATCATGATCGGGGCCGCTCTTTTTTGGGGTCATAAGCCGCCAACGTCTCTGCCACTTTGGCAGGCAGGCGCATCTGGTGCCCATCAAGCTTGCCCACCTCCACTTCTGTGCCAGCATCCGCATGCGCCACGTCAATCCGCGCCAGAGCGATGTTTTTGTTCAGCAAGGGCGAGCGCATGGAGGACGTCACCTCACCGATTTGCGCGCGCCCGATATGGATGCAATCCCCATGTGCCACATCGACGTTGCTGTCGATTTCAAGCCCCACCAGCTTGCGCATCGGATGCTCTTTGCGCCGGATCAACGCATCGCGCCCCACAAAATCATCAGTTTTGGATTTCAGAGGACAGGTAAACCCGATGCCCGCTTCAAACGGGTCTGTCTGATCCGAAAAATCATATCCGGCAAAGATCAGGCCCGCTTCAATCCGCACCATATCAAGCGCTTCCAAGCCCATCGGGGTCAATCCATGATCCTGCCCTGCCTCCCAGATCGCGTCGAAAATCTCTTTGCAGTCTTTCGGGTGACAAAAAACCTCATACCCCAATTCGCCGGTGTAGCCGGTGCGGCTCAATACAAAGGGCGTTCCCGCCTCGTTGTGCAGGCGCGCGGGCGTGTGGCGAAACCACGCAAGCTGGTCAAATTCCGGGTTGTGGGGCGCGGTCCAAACGATCTTGCGCAGCAAATCCCGGCTTTCGGGTCCTTGCACCGCCACATTATGCATCTGGTCGGTGGAACTGCGCACAAGAACCTTCAGCCCATGCTTTTCAGCCAGCTCGCGCAGCCATTCCCCGCCGTAATCAGCTCCGCCAATCCAGCGAAAGTTATCCTTTCCCAAGCGGAACACCGTGCCGTCATCGATCATGCCCCCATGCGCGTAGCACATCGCGGTATAGACGACACCGCCCACGGGCAACGTCTTCATGTTGCGCGTAAAGGCGTATTGGCACAGCGCCTCTGCGTCCGGGCCGGTGATCTCGAACTTGCGCAAGGGGGACAGATCAAGGATCACGCATTTCTCACGGCAAGCGTGATACTCTGCGATAGGTCCGGCGGCGGCAAAGCAATTGGCCAGCCAATAGCCGTTGTATTCAATGAAGTTTCGCGTGTGTTTGGCAAAGCTCTCGTGAAACCCGGTTTGTTTGGTCATCTTGGCCTCTGAGTCTGGAGTTGCGCGGATCGCGATGGCTCTTTGGAAGGTTTCTTTGCCGCTGTAAGTGCGGATGTGAATGTCTGTCGGGTTCCACCCATTGGCGGCCGTGGTGTCATCGGGACAGGCGCTGGAGACGCAGACGATGTCTGTGAGGGCGCGCAACAGCACGAAATCGCCCGGACGGCTCCACGGCTCGTCGGCGTACATCACCCCGTGATCGTCCAGAAATGTGTTGAAAAAGAAGTTGATGGCCATCCAACCTGGGCGGCCTGTCACGTTGAATTCGGCCAGGGCTGTGTTGAAATTGTCAGAGCAATTTGCGTGTCCGGGATAGCCAATGTCGTCGTAGTATTTGGCGCTGCAGGCCATCGCGAAGGCGTCGTGCCTGCCGCAGGTGTCCTGCACCACTTCGACCAGCGGCACCATGTCCTGATCATAGTATTTCGCGTGCAGTCCGGGCATCGGATAGGCGTGGCCCATCAGCGTTCGCGTTGTGGTCACATCCAGCGCGTGTTCGATGCCTTTGTCCAGCTTACGGGCGGAAAAACATTCAAAATCAGTGCACTGCCGACCATCCACATCTAAAATCTGGATGTAATCGCCGGCTTTGACAAAATACGCCTCAGCCGTTTGGCTGTGCACACGCACCTCTGTCAACGGATCAGCCAGCGGGTCCGGCAGCGCAAACGACCTGTGCATTTTGATCGTCGCGCGTTTGATCGTCACCGTCAGCGGCGTGGCCGTATTTTGTGCCTCAAAATCCATGGCGGACCCCGGCGCGGCGATGACCATGGTGCCCGCACGCGCCGCTGCAAAGGTGGCTTCGGCCTTGGCGGGCGTCGTCGTTTCAAAAAGATGCACAGCCTGCGCTGATCCCAGATCAATCTGGCGGGCCTCAACCCCCATACGCAAACCACGCAAAGACCGGTCGTCTGATGTCAGCAGCGCCATCAGCCCGGAGGGTGGTCCGTTAGTACTTGCCCCGATGAGACCCGCATCGACGACGCCTGCCTCATCCGCAACAACGATTTCGCAGTGCTGCCCGCCTTCCTCATTCACAACCGTGATCTGGTCACCTGTCTCAATCGGAATGAGAATGGCCCCCAGCCCTTCGACCACATACCGCTCCGTTCCCGGGGGCAGCGAAAAAACCCGAGGCTTGAGGATCGAACTGGGCTTGGGAGGGCCCGGCCGTACAAGCGGATAGTCGTCGAGCATTCTCTTCCTCTCCAACGCATGTTGCATAAACGGAATAATTGTTTAATCATAAGAATACAGACCCGCGCCGGTTCAGCAAACAAATTCGGACAATATGACCCATCATCAGATCAATTTCATCGGTTGGGTCGTAATTGCCCTAGGCGTGTTCCGGTTTTGCAGTCCGCTCATGGCTCGTTTTTGGATGATGCTTCAATCGGGGCTGCTTGTGCCGGATCGCCTAACCGTCGTGATTCCCACTGTACGGCGGACAAGATGAACGCGCTGGCGCTCGGCCTGATCGCTGCGCTGTGCTGGGGATTTCAAGACATATGCATCCGATTTTTCAGCCAACGCACGCCGGTAAGCGCCTGTATTTTTACAGTTCTGCTGGCGGGGCTGATCTTTCAAAGCGTTGTGACTGTTGCGACAGGCACGCTGCAGCCCGTGCCAACCGCAGCAACTGGGTACGCGCTGGCCGCTGGCTTTTGCTTTGTATTCGCAACATTTGGATTGTTTTATGCGTTCCAACGGGGGCCTGTCAGGCTTGTGGCACCAATGGTGGCAAGCTACCCGATTTTGTCCCTGTCATGGGCCGCAATTGAGGGCGTTTCGATCAGTTTCGCGCAACTGGTCGCGGTGTTTTGCATCGTTGCAGGTGTCGGAAGCGTTGCCGCCCTATCGGACACCAGTGAAGACAACACGCCCGGAAAAGGCATAACGATCCTGCTGGCAGGAATGTCAGCGGCGGGATTCGCTGCGACCTTTGCACTGGGCCAGCATGCCGCCGAACTGAGCCATGAACAGCCAAGCACCCTTTTGGCCCGGGCCTTTGCATTCGCGCTTATTTCTACCATCTTTCTTGTCTTCAGGCAGAAGCTCTGGCCGGGAAAGGCCGCGTTGCCATGGTTGATCGCGATGGGCATAGCAGACGGAATTGCCCTTTTGTGCGTCTTGTCTGCGGGCGCGTTGCCGGATGCACAATACGCATCGGTATCTTCATCGTTGTTTGGATTGATGACTATCCTGCTGGCGTGGTTATTTCTGAAAGAACGCATGACCTTGGCCCAATGGGCAGGTTGCCTCGTAGCCTTCGCAGGCGTTGGGTATCTTGCTTTGTAGTCAGGGTAGGCATTCCTTTAGGTGTCGCAAGGTCAGCAATAAGGCTGAGGTCTCCTGTATTGTCGGAGATACCTTCACAGCTGCCTGAGATACCATGCAACGGCCTGACAGGCTGGCAGCGAAGTTGGATCGAATAAACCAGTCTGTGCTCGGGGGGATGAAGCGAACCGGACCAGAACCGTCTGATCAGTTGGCTCGGCTTGACTCGTCTAGCCGTGTACGCCGCGCGCGGCATAGGTCCAGTGGTTATTGTGGAACAGCCATCATTGGCTGGCATCACTACCGGGTTTGAATGTAGGGAACCCGCCGCAAAATTCTGAGTAATCTCTGCCCAAACGGGTATTCGCTGCACTTTGGCAAAGACCAAACGTGAGCCGTTGATCGCTCCTAAAGTTCAGCATCCGCAGACCCAGTCGCGCAAGATCGCGCAAAACGGCGCTGATACCGCCAGCCACAAACGGCGCACCCTTGCCGTCGACCGTTTGGTAAGTGTCCTCCTCGATACACATCCGGCGCCACCACCGATCGAAGGCATGTTCGGTGACGGATTCCGGGCGCAACTGTGCTTTACGGACCAACGATGTCGTACCAACGACGAACAGAACTTTCAGGTATTGATCCTCTAGACACGTCCACAGCAGGGAATTGTGCCAAAACGTCTCAAGCAGTTTTGTAGTGGGTACACCGTTTTTGTGTCCACCGCTGCCCTTGGCGACGGGTATCCGACCCATAGGGACGGCAAAACCCGAACCACTTCTAAACTGACGTCTGCCGCGAATGCAGACGTCCATTGACGAGGCAGTGATCGCGCCACTACTTGGGACCGTACGCAATCACGCTTCTCAAGTTTCGTTTTCTCTGCCTTGAGTACTCTCATCTGCTTGGTATCAGAGACGTCCGTTCCGTTTTTCCAAGGTAGTACTTTTCAGTCATCGCGCCTTTGACATTGTGCTACAGCACAGCGCCGTCGCACCAAACCCTGTCAGATGCTCGCTCACCACCATAGTGATCTGGACTTCACTGAAACGGGGTAGATTCAATCATCTGTGTCGTTCTTGGCGAACAGGGCATTTCAAAACCACAGACCGTGTCGTGTCGCAGCTCGTTTCCTCACTCAGTTAAGAATGTGCATGTCTGGGCTCAGTTTATACCAGCCGGGTTGGCTGCGCGCTTAGGCAGCGCTTTGCTCTGCGTTAGGTTCATATGTTTGCATGTTCGAGCTGGATTGCAAGCGAAACGCAGCCACCGACGTGGTTAGATCAACTGAAACGTCTCTTAGTGACTGAACCGCGGCCTCTGTCTCTGCAAAGATTACTGAGTTATTCTTTGTATCGACGTCCAGATCACTTGTCGCTTTTGAGATTGTACTGATACCTGTTGATGTCTGGGTAGTTGCAATCACAATATCTTCCAGCTTGGCAGAAGCATCCGCAACTGCGGACACGATCCCACTCAGAGCTTCGCCAGACGCGTTCACAAGATCAACGCCACGATTCACGTGATCTGCTGAGACATTGGTGAGGTTGGAAATTTCCTGCGCCGCACTGGAAGACCGCAAGGCAAGCTCGCGGACTTCAGTGGCAACAACTGCAAAACCCCGTCCCTGCTCACCTGCACGCGCAGCTTCTACTCCCGCGTTCAAAGCGAGCAAGTTTGTTTGGAAAGCAATGTCATCAATCATCTTCAACACCTTGGCTATCTCATCCGAAGAAGATTTGATTTCGTTCATAGCGCTAATCGTTTGCGCAACAATCTGATTGCCGGAGGCGGCCATATCTTCAACAGACTTTACGGCTCCGCCAGCTGTTTTTGCAGCGGCTGCCGCAATATCCACCGAACTGGTCATCTGTTCAAGGTCATGTGCTGATTGCGCGAGCGATGAGGCATTTTTCTGTGATCGACTGCTCAAGTCCTCAGATGCTCTCGAAATGTTATGGCATGCTTGGTCAAGGCGGACAGAGGAGCCTGAGATGTCTGAGATCGTTTTTGACAGGCTTTCAGTTGTATTGTTCATAGCAACGGCAATTTCGCCAAACACGCCTTCAAAGTCTTCGGGCATGCGGTGCGACAAATCACCATTTGCGAGGTGATCCAAAGCTTGTCGAACCGACCCCAGCCCAAGATCAGCAGACTCGCCGATCCGGTTCATGCCATCGCAAATTTCAGCAAAAACGCCCTCTTTATCTGTAAGGCTCAAACGACCCGAAAAATCTCCAGCTGCACAGGATTCTACCACTTTCGCAATGTCCTCCGCCGCATTGCGCTCCTTTTTGTAGCGTTCTTCTGCTTCGGCTTTTTCCTTCTTCGCAACAGCAACTTGACGAGCGATTTCATCCTTTTCGTTCTGCGCGCCCTGCATTTCCAGCTGTTTTTGCTGCTGAGCCGCGTCCGCTTCCGCCTGCCGTACTTGTAACATCTTTTCCTTGAAGACCATCAGGGTTTTGTGGAGGTGTTTTATTTCATGCAGTTCTTTACGCTCTGCTCGGACCTGAATATCCAAATCTCCTTTGGTCATTGAAGTCAGAATACGAGATGTCGCACCCAACAGACCAACGACACGAGTTCGGATCTGAACGTAGATGAAAACCAGAACTCCCAATGTAGACAGGGCAAAAGCAATGCTTCCAATGGCCGTTGCCCAAGCAACACGTTCGCGATCTTTCCAGTAAGAAGTAAGGGCTTCGCCACTGTCTTGAGACAGTTTTTCCATAGCCCCCAGCGCGGCGTTGGACAGCGTGAAAAAGTCCTCAAACGACATCGTGTAGGTTACCGTACCACTGTCAATTGCAGCGTCCGATTCCGCCTTGAGACTGGTCAGTACTGATGCATATTTGGAAAAATACAGGTTTTCTGCAGCAGCGATATCATCTGAAATACTTTCAGCGATACCTTCGACGCCCATGGTATTGTTTTTTACTGCGGCCCATGCGGCACTTGCTCGAGACCGATCAAGGCTCAGTTGACCGGCATCAACCATTCCGATCGGTTCTCTGTTTAGGGTCGCAATAGCGAAGTAGGTCCGCGCACGTCCTCCAAACTCTCTGACTTCCCATGTGCCTAGCTGAGCGGCCTGTAGTGCGCCCGCCACTTGAGACGATACACTTACTCGGTTGCGCAAAAGTTGCGCGGCGTTCTTAAGGGCTACAACCTCTGTCTTCAGTTCAAACGGCAACTCGTATGCTCGTTTCGAATTGCGTTCAGATAACCCGACACTCAATTGTTGGTCAACTTCTTGGCGCATTGTGTAAACGCGTTCGAGACTGCTCTGTGTTTGATCGATGTACGTGCTTCTGACGTCGAGATAATCAGCGCTTTCAGCAAGCAATATCGCGGCTTGCAAGCCATCATCCGCGAGTTTTCGCTGTTGGTCTATGATCGCACGAAAATTCGCAGGGATTGGGTCCTCGAATGCCAACGCAACTTGGGTCACACTGCGTTCCAACGACATCGCGACTGTTGCACTCATGGCTGTGGACTCGATATTGCCCAGAACGGCGGCGCGGCGTACGTCCTGCAGTTCCCGGATTGACTGATACGCCATAGTAGCCCCAAGAGCCGTCAACATGGTTCCGATTATGCCAAAACCGATCAAGATAAAGACAGAGAGCCGCATAATTCCTCCTCAGAGTTTACGCGTATCGTTCATACTCACGGGTAGTTAATTTTGGGTAGATTGGACCTCTCGCGTTTTCGTCCCGCCCCAAGTGCTGGTTTAGAATCCTTTCCTCTAGAGGGCGCACCACTGCCCAGCAGGCGATTTACACAGAAAATCTGCCGAGAGGGAGCCAGCGTTGTCATAACGATTGCCTGTGTCAGACACCGACACAGTGAAGCCACCGATTGCCCTTGAGCACCATTGACCTGCTCCCCTGAACAGTCTGGTGTTTGAGTTAGCCTGTCGTGCGGTCGGCGGTTCCGCATCTTGAACGTGACCTCCGATTTTGGTCGTTAATGCAAGACAGCGGTGGTCAATACGTCTCTGTCTGGAGACCGTGTTGCGCGTGAACTGGATCGGATCCAGTTTTTTATCGTAGGTTGAAGTGGGCAAGGTCATACTTGGCCTGCGCTATGGCGGCTTCGTGCTTGTGGATCGCGCCGACGATCTCCGCGCGCTTGCGCCTTAATGTTTGCATGACAAGTTCCATGCCCCATTGTGGTTCACATGAGCGAAGGGCTGGTGATCGGGCCAGACCCTTGAGGGGGTTATGAAAGGTGGGTTACAGGAGAAAACAACACCCCTCATGAGTGGACGTCACCGACAGTTCACGCGGTGACAGTTCCGTCTTCAGTGGCGCCAGTTGGACAACCTTGCGCTTCACTTGGTCGGGCACCCTATTCCAGACGTGTTTTGGTTTCGGAGATTGATCTTGCAACCCGGCCTCACCGCGCTGAAGATACCGGTCGCACCAACCGTAGAACGTGGTGCGCCGGATGACGAGCTTGGCCAGCGTCAGACGTGCCAACAGGTGGGTTTCCTCGAGCAGCCCTATGATCTCCAACTTCTCAGATGCAGGGTGCCTCATTCGTGGTCGCCCCATCCACTGCCCTTTCATTGATTGCGCCGCAAACAATGAGAGGGGCCTGTCATGTTTTTTTGAGCAGGCGGTTTTCAAGCGTTTGTTAAGCGACAACTTCGTTGACGCCCATTGCTTCGCGACGCAGTTCCGCAATGCCGTCTGTGCCACGCAGGCAATCCAATTGATCCTGATCTTCTCGCCAAGGCTCTTCGTTGGCTTTCTCATCGTCCAATCCTCGGTGGGTACTATGAGCGACAAACTCTCTCTCCGCAAATCACTCTGTTTGGAACGGTAGCTGCCAACGTCGCGCAACAGCGCCTTAGTCACCGTTCAGCCCGCCACAGGCTTGGTGCACTTGATAAATAAGGCTGGAAATACTCCGCGGAGTCCCAAAAGGGGCGGGGGCAGTGCCCCCTATTCCCCCTATTCTGCGGCTTCAGCGTAGTCCTCCATCGGCGGACAGGTGCAGATCAAATGCCGATCTCCATGAACATTGTCGACGCGATTGACCGGCGGCCAATACTTGTCCACCCGAAACGCTCCGGGCGGGAAGCAACCCTGTTCGCGGCTGTAAGGACGGTCCCATTCGCTCACCAGATCCTCCACGGTATGCGGTGCATTCTTCAGAGGATTGTTGTCCGGGCTTATCTCTCCCATTTCAATTTGCGCAATCTCTGCCCGAATGGCCAGCATGGCGTCGCAGAACCGGTCCAGCTCTGCTTTGGTCTCGGATTCCGTGGGCTCAATCATCAGCGTCCCTGCAACCGGCCAACTCATGGTTGGCGCATGAAACCCGCAGTCGACAAGGCGTTTGGCAATATCTTCCACGGTCACGCCGGCACTGGCTTCAAATGCACGCATATCCAGAATGCATTCGTGCGCAACGCGACCATTCTGCCCGGTGTAAAGCACGTCAAACGCGCCACTGAGACGCGTGGCCAGATAATTGGCGTTCAGGATAGCGACCCGCGTGGCCTGGGTCAGACCCTCGCCCCCCATCATCAGGCAATACGCCCAGGATATCGGCAGGAGCGAAGGTGAGCCAAAGGGCGCTGCAGAGACTGCCCCCTCCCCCACAACGGGCGAGCCTGGCAAATGCGCCGCAAGATGCGCCTTCACACCAATTGGCCCCATGCCCGGACCACCCCCCCCATGCGGGATACAGAACGTTTTGTGCAGGTTCAGATGGCTTACATCCCCGCCCAGATCGCCGGGCCGCGACAGACCGACCATCGCATTCATATTGGCCCCGTCGATGTACACCTGCCCCCCTTGCGCATGGGTGATTGCGCAGACCTCGGTCACGGTTTCCTCGAACACGCCGTGGGTGGAGGGGTAGGTGATCATGCAGCCCGCCAGCGCGTCTCCGGCGGCTTCAGCCTTGGCGCGGAAATCATCAAGGTCGATGTCCCCGTTACTGGCTGATTTGATCGGCACAACCTTCCAACCAACCATCTGAGCGGACGCGGGGTTTGTACCATGGGCGCTCATCGGGATCAGACAGATGTTGCGGCCGCTCTCGCCGCGACTGGCATGATAAGCGGCGATCGTCAGAAGCCCCGCATATTCGCCTTGCGCACCGGAATTTGGCTGCATGGACAGCGCGTCATATCCCGTGATCTGGCACAGTTTTTCCGACAGATCGTCGATCATCTCGCGGTAGCCTGCGGCTTGATCCGGGGGCGCATAGGGGTGGATCAGCGAGAACTCCCCCCAACTGACAGGCATCATCTCTGCCGCCGAATTCAGCTTCATGGTGCAGGACCCCAAGGGGATCATCGCCCGGTCAAGCGCCAGATCGCGATCTGCCAGCCTGCGCATGTAGCGCATCATTTCTGTCTCTGCGCGGTTCATGTGAAAGATCGGATGGGTGAGGTAGGCGCTGATGCGCAACATCTCTTCAGGGAAACGGTATTCCGGCGCAAAATCCTTGTCCTTGCGCAGAATGCCGAAAGCGCGCCAGACCGCCTCAAGCGTGGCGGGTTTGCACCGCTCATCCAGCGAGATACCGACCCGGCGCTCGCCCACAGGCCTCAGGTTAATTCCTTCATCGACGGCAGATTTCAGCACCGCCGCCTGCAAGGGGCCGACATCCACGGTGATGGTGTCAAAACAGGCTTTTGGATCCACCGCAAAGCCATTTTCCTCCAGCCCTTTGGCCAGCCTGACGGTTTTGCGGTGAATGCGTTGCGCGATGGCTTTCAGGCCCTCCGGCCCGTGGAACACCGCATACATGGACGCCATGACAGCCAGCAAGGCTTGCGCTGTGCACACGTTCGAGGTCGCCTTTTCGCGCCGAATGTGCTGTTCGCGGGTTTGCAGGCTCAGACGGTAGGCGCGGTGGCCGTGGCTATCGACCGATACGCCCACAATGCGCCCAGGCATCGCGCGTTTCATGGCATCCCGACAGGCCATATAGGCGGCATGAGGGCCACCATAGCCCTCGGGCACACCAAAGCGCTGGGTCGATCCCACGGCAATGTCCGCGCCCATCGCACCGGGCTCTTTCAGCAGCGTCAGCGCCAGCGGATCAGCGGACACGATGCCCAACGCGCCCGCCGCGTGCAGCGCCGCCATATGCGGCGTAAAGTCGTGCACATGCCCATAGGTCCCAGGGTACTGGAAAATCGCGGCAAAGACGTTTTCGGCCTGCATCTTGGCCGGATTGCCGACCACGACCTCAATGCCCAGAGGGGCCGCCCGCGTTTTCATCACGGCAATGTTCTGCGGGTGGCAATCGCGGTCCACGAAAAACGCGGTCGCTTTGGATTTTGACACCCGCCGCGCCATTGTCATCGCCTCTGCACAGGCGGTCGCCTCATCCAGCAATGAGGCATTGGCCACATCCAGACCGGTCAGGTCGGTGACCATGGTCTGGAAATTAAGCAAGGCTTCAAGCCTGCCCTGACTGATCTCGGGCTGGTAGGGGGTGTAGGCCGTGTACCACGCGGGGTTTTCAAGAATATTGCGCTGGATGGCCGGGGGCGTGACGGTGCCATGATACCCCTGCCCGATCAGTGAGGTCAGCACCTTGTTCTTTGCCCCTACACGCCTGAGATGTTCCAAAACCTCCCGTTCGGACATGGCCTTGCCAAAGGCCAATGGGTCCTTTTGCCGGATGGAGGCGGGCACCGTTTCGTCGATCAGCGCCTCAAGATCATCCACACCGAGCACGCGAAACATCTCTTCCATCTCTGCGGGGGAAGGGCCGATGTGACGCCGGTTTGCAAAATCATACGGAAGATAGTCGGTTGGGGTATACGCCATGTCCTGCTCCTGCCCGCAGCGGGCTTTGTTGTACGAATAACCGTCAGGCCAGACCGGCCAAGGGGTGGAAAATCAGGCGATAAACTTCTGATACGCCTTTTCAGTCATGAATTCCTCCAGCTGCGAAGGGTCGCTCACAGTCATCTTGAAAAACCATGCCTCCCCTTGTGGGTCATCGTTGACCAGCCCCGGGTTATCTGTAAGCGCGCTGTTTACTTCGGTGATTTCACCATCGACAGGTGCCAGAATATCGCTGGCGGCCTTGACGCTTTCGATCACCACGACCTCGTCGTCTTTGCTGACGGTCGTGCCTTCTTCGGGCAGTTCAAGGAACACCACGTCGCCCAACTGCTCTGCGGCATGAATGGTGATCCCGACCACCATTTCATCGCCTTCTTCGCGCAGCCATTCGTGTTCTTCAGTGAATTTCATCTTTTTCTCCGATTGCTTATCTTTTGAAACCTGCAGGGACAAACGGCAGGTCCACAACATTGACGGGCAGCCTTTTGCCGCGCACCTCTCCCCAAAGCCGGGTGCCGGGTGCGGCAAGGCCTGCCTGGACGTAGCCCATGGCGATTGGTCCTTCGACCGTAGGGCCAAAGCCGCCAGACGTAACGGTGCCAACGGTTTGCGCTCCCGTTTCTGCGTCATGAAGCGTCACCCCCGCCCGCATCGGTGCGCGCCCCTCCGGTTGCAGGCCAACCCGGCGGCGGGTAGGGCCTTGCGACAGGGCCGCATCAATCACATCTGCACCGGGATAGCCGCCCGCCCGCGCCCCGCCTGCGCGCCGGACCTTCTGAATGGCCCAGCCAAGCCCGGCTTCTATCGGCGTGGTCTGCGGGTCGATGTCATTGCCAAAAAGACACAAGCCCGCCTCAAGCCGCAGGGAATCCCGCGCGCCCAAGCCAATCGGCGCCACACCAGCATCATCGCACAAGCGCTGCGCCAGCGTTTGCACCTCATCCGCAGGCACCGACACCTCAAAGCCGTCCTCGCCCGTGTAGCCGGACCGGGAGGCCCAGACCATATGCCCCGACAGCGTCAGCCGCGCACAGTCCATGAAGGCCATGCCCGCTGCGTTTTCATCCATCGACGCCAGAACCGCCCCGGCATGCGGGCCTTGCAGCGCCAACAATGCGTGACCGCTCATGTCCGTCATATGAACCGCCTCCGGCAAGGCAGACTGCATTCGGGCAATGTCTGCCGCTTTGCAGGCCGCATTCACGACAACATAAAGCGCATCGCCCCGGCGCGCGAACATCAGGTCGTCTTCGATACCGCCCGCGTCATTGGTGAAAAACCCATAGCGTTGACGCCCGTCCGCCAAGCCCAGCACATCCTGCGGCACCAGCGCCTCAAAGGCGCGGGCCACAGCCTCCCACGACGGGCCTTCCAACAGCACCTGCCCCATGTGGCTGACATCAAACAGCCCGGCCCGCGCGCGGGTATGCTTGTGCTCTGCCATCACGCCCATAGGGTATTGCACCGGCATCTCGTACCCGGCAAAACCCACCATCTTTGCCCCTTGAGCCATGTGCCAATCATGCAGCGGCGTTCGCAAAAGCTGCCCCATTCAGGGTCTCCCTGTGCTTTTTGGTTCCGCTGAGGCTTGCACACCGGCACCCACGACGCAAAAGCGCGCCTTGACTGCCCCCTCTGTCTTTTTGCCTGAGATCGTTATCCCTTCGGCGGATGCGCAAGGCACCTCTCTCCAGAGTGTTTTGCCCGCCGTCGGTCCTGTTGCCTGAGAGTTTCCGGGGCGGTTGCTCCTTCGGCACCGGTTTTGCGACCGGTTCTCCCGTGGTGGGTAGGCTCAGGCTAAGCCGCTTGTTTATGATCGGTCAAGCCAATTTGCGCGCAGGCGGAAGGATTGCAGGACCGCAGGCGGCAGGCTACATCTGCGTCATGCATGATCCTTACTTCTTTGGCTATGGCAGCCTTGTGAACACCAAAAGCCACGACTACCCCGATCCGCGGCCTGCGAAACTGAAAGGCTGGCGCCGCGCCTGGGTCGCAACACCGCGCTACGGCGTTGTGCTGCTGACGGGGGTCGAGGCGCCGGGGCATGACATCGACGGGCTGATTGCCAAGGTGCCGGGTGCGGACTGGCAGGCGCTGGACGCGCGGGAGGCAGGATACCAACGGCAGACGGCTCACCATGCGACTGAACACGACCTGCCGCACGGCCCCGACATTGCGGTCTATGCTGTTGCGCGCGAAAACCAGCGTCCCCGCGGGGACCAGAAAATTCTGCTCAGCTATCTGGATGTGGTCGTGCAAGGGTTCCACGAGGTCTTTGGCGAGGCGGGCGTGGCCCGGTTTTTCGACACCACCGACAATTGGGACACCCCGATCCTGAACGATCGGGCGGCACCGGTCTATCCGCGCGCGCAGGTGCTCTCGCGGGCGCAAACCAGCCTTGTGGATGACCATCTGGCAGCACTAAAGGCTGTGGTGCACCACGTGCAGGACGGCAGCAGCACCGCTTTCTAGACCCAAGCGCGCGGGGGGGGGTTAATCCCGCGCTTTGACGACCTGCAAAAGCGGCATCAGCGCCGACATGTCAGGACCATGCGCCTGCCCGGTCAAGGCTTTGCGCAGTGGCATGAACAGACCGCGCCCCTTGCGGCCCGTGGCCTCTTTCACCGCAGCGGTCCACTGCCCCCATGTCGCGTTGTCAAAGGCGCCGTCCGGCAGCATCGCGAGGGCCTGCGCTACAAAGTCTGCATCCTCCGCGTCGATTTGCGGCTCGGCCCCATCGCGCATAAGCGTCCACCAGCCCCCCAGATCGTCAAGCGTGGTGATGTTTTCGCGCGTGACCTCCCAGAACTGGCTGGCCAAGGCATCCGGCACGCCCAGATCCGCGATGCGCGGCGCAACGGTGTCAAATGGCAAGGCACTGTTGACACGCGCGGTCAGCGGAAACAGGTCTTGTTCGTCAAATTTGGTCGGCGCAGAGCCAAAGCGGGCGATGTCGAACCCGTCAATCAGTTCGGCCATCTCACTGCGCAACTCGACCGGATCGCTGGACCCAAGACGCGCCATCAGGCTCAGAAGCGCCATAGGCTGCACGCCGCGCGCCCGCAAATCGCGCAACGCGAGCGTGCCAAGACGCTTGGACAAGGCCTCCCCCTGCGGGCCGGTCAGCAGCGAGTGATGCGCAAATTCCGGCACGGACCCGCCCAGCGCTTCGATGATCTGAATTTGCGTGGCGGTGTTTGTCACGTGATCAGAGCCGCGCACCACGTGGGTGACGCCCATCTCTGTGTCGTCGACAACCGACGCAAGCGTGTAAAGCACCTGACCATCGCCGCGGATCAACACCGGATCAGACACCGACGCCGCATCAATCGAGATATCGCCCAAGATGCCGTCGGCCCATTCAATGCGTTCCTGATCAAGCTTGAAACGCCACACACCACTGCCGCGCTCTGTGCGCAGGGCGTCCTTTTCGGCATCCGACAGGGCGAGGGCAGCGCGGTCATAGACCGGCGGTTTGCCCATGTTCAGTTGCTTTTTGCGCTTGAGGTCCAGTTCGGTCGGCGTCTCGAAAGCCTCATAAAAACGCCCCATGGCGCGCAACTGGTCTGCCGCCTCGGCGTAACGGTCCAGCCGCTCTGACTGCCGCTCGACCCGGTCCCAATGCAGCCCCAGCCATTCAAGGTCCTGCTTGATGCCGTCCACGTATTCTTCTTTGCTGCGTTCCGGATCAGTATCGTCGATGCGCAGGATAAACGTGCCCCCTGCTCGCCGCGCGATCAGGTAGTTCATCAACGCCGTTCGCAGATTGCCAATGTGGATGTAGCCGGTGGGTGAAGGCGCAAAACGTGTGGTGGTCATCTGGGCTCTCCTCGTTGCCGCGCGGGATGGCACAAGGCCGCTTGATTGTCCAGCGACGCGCGCGATGCGCGACGCGGTGTGCGTCTATGCACAGGGTCGTGATGTGGTCATGCAGCGCGTGCGGCCTATGTTTAGCGCACGCCATCAAACAGGGAGTTCCTGATGTCCTCTACACCGAAATTCACGCGCCGTTCTGCCCTCGCTGGAGCCGCCGCCTTGCCACTGGCCGCCGCAACCGCCGGTGCAGCACAAGCCGCAGCCCCCATGCTGGGGTCAACGATTACGCCGTTCAACCGCGTCACCGTCGGCGGGTTTGATGTTACAACTTTGCTGGCTGGTACGGTTGCGCGCCCTGATCCGCATACAATCTTTGGCCTGAACGTCGAAAAGTCCGAATTCGACGCAGTTTCAGAGGCAGCAAATCTGCCAAACGACCAAACGCAGTTCTTCTTTACCCCGACAATCGTGAACAATGGCGCTGAACTGGTGCTGTTTGACACCGGCCTGAATGCCGCCGCCACAACCGCCGCGCTTGAGACGGCAGGCTATACAGCCGATCAGGTCGACCTTGTTGTGATCACCCACATGCATGGGGACCACATCGGCGGCATGACGCTTGAAGACGGCAGCCTGACCTACAAGAACGCACGCTACGTCACCGGACGCGCCGAGTTCGACGCATGGGCGCAACAGGACAACGAAAATTTCAAATCCAAAATCCAGCCGTTTGCCGAGCAATTCACCTTCCTTGAAGATGGACAGGACGCAGCGGCGGGCATGACCGCCATGGGTGCCTTCGGCCACACGCCCGGTCACATGAATTACATGATAGAAAGCGATGGCGTGCAACTCTACCTTGGTGCGGATTTTGCCAACCACTACGTCTGGTCGCTGGCACATCCCGACTGGGAAGTCCGCTTTGACATGGACAAACCGGCCGCTGCCGCCATGCGCCGGCAAATCCTTGACATGCTGAGCGCGGACAAGGTGGCCTTTGTGGGCTATCACATGCCATGGCCCGGCATCGGGTATGTGTCAAAGACAGCGGATGGCGGCTACGCCTATGAGGCGCACAGCTACCAGTTGATGCTCTGACGCAGATCGACGACAGCCTCGCCCGGATTGAGGCTATCGCACTAGAAACAGTGTCCCACCTGCCCGGCTCGTTCCGGCAGGCGGCGCTTTCCGTGATTATTCGCGTTGAGGATTGGCCAGAGGACGCGCTGCTCACCGCGATGCAAATCAAGGACCCGCTGGACCTGACCGGTCTCTACGATGGCATCCCGGTCACCGAAAAGAGCCTTTCCGAGCCGGAGCCGTACCCGGACATTGTGACCCTTTTCCGCGAACCCATCCTGCACGAGCTTCGGGAACGGGAGGGCATCACGCTGGAGCAGTTGGTCGCGCATGTGGTCGTGCATGAATTTGCCCACCATTTCGGGTGGAACGATGCGGACATCGCAACCGTAGACCGATGGTGGGAGTGATCATCGCCTGCGCGCATGACGGGTACGTTCTGCGGATCACAGGAGTTATCGCCAGAGGATCACGAAGCGCGGGGCCCCATAGTGATCCCAAACGAATGAAGCGCAGATCACTCAGCTTGCAAAAGCTCCAGCACATTGCGCACCAGATCGCCTTCCCCCACCGGTTTGATCAAATGCCTGTCGTGCGGCTTTAGCCCGTTACCGTGAATGGCGGCCTCTGTCGGATAGCCGGATATGAACAAAACACGCAGGTGCGGTATCAGTTTGCGGGCTTTTTCAGCAAGCTCCGGACCCTGCAAAGACCCCGGCATGACAATGTCCGTCAACATCAGGTCCGGGCGCAGCCCGTCCGCCAATTCTGCAAACGCAATGTCCCCGGTAGACGCCTCAATTACATTAAGCTCCTCATTGCGCAATTGGCGCGCCAGAACCCGGCGCACCTCTGCTTCGTCCTCGACCAGCAGCACCATTTTACCCGAAACGCCCACACGCGCGCCAAGCTTTTCAGCAGGCGCCTCATCGCGTTCTGCGTAGGCTGCGGGGATATACAATCGGATGCTCGTGCCCACACCTTTTTCGCTGTAGGCGCGCACCGTCCCTTTCGATTGCCGCAAGAACCCAAAAACCATCGACAGCCCAAGCCCGGACCCTTTGCCCACCTCCTTGGTGGAAAAGAAGGGCTCAAAAATGCGTGCAATCGTTTCAGCATCCATGCCTGTGCCGGTGTCAGACACAGCCAGCATGACATACCGACCCGGAAAAACCTCTTCGTGGCGCGTGTCGATGTATTCTTCGTCGATGCGCACATTGCGCGTTTCCATGGTGATCCGCCCACCCTTGGGCATCGCATCTCTGGCATTATTCAGAATATTGAGGATTGCCGTTTCCAGCAAAGACGCATCCAGCTTTGTGTGCCACAGCCCGGCACCTGTCACGGTTTCCAGTTCAATGTTCGACGGGAAAAGCCTGCGCACAAGCCGGTCCGCCGTGTATACCGCATCATTCACGTCAACGAGGCTCGGGGTGAGCCGAGCCTTGCGCCCGTAAGACAGCAGTTGCTGGGTGACGCCCGCACCACGCCTTGCGGCGTCAAGGGCGTTTTGGATAAACTCAAGGCGGTCCGGACTGTCAGGGTCATCCACCAGAAATTCGAGATTGCCCTGCACCACGGCAAGCAAGTTGTTGAAGTCATGCGCCACGCCGCCGACCAGTTGACCAATCGCGTCAAGCCGTTGTTTTTGCTCAAGCTCAAGGGCAACGCGCCGGGTTTCAGTATTGTCAAACATCACCGCCAAGGACCGGATATAGGTCCCTTCTGCATCGTATTGCGCGATAGCAGACATCAGTACAGGCACGACTTTACCGTCCTTGCGCACAAAATCGTAAGACGTGTTAAACAGGCTCCCGGTCCTGAAAAACTGCGGCAGCACAACATCACGTGCATAGACTTTGGAGTCTTCGGTCAGAAATTCGACGGATTTGCGGCCGACCATCTCGTCTGCTGTATAGCCCAGCTTGTCCGCCCAGAAGCGGCTGACCTGCAGCAGGACGCCGTTTGAATCAATGGAATGCATCAGGATCGGAGCCGCTTCGAAAAGCGTCTCAAACGGGTCATCAGAAGTGCTTGACTGCCAGAACCTCAGAATATTATTGGTCATTTGTGCGCACTCCGGTGTTCACATTTCTGCGGGATTTGTGTCCGCATGCGCAACCTTTCGACCTATGAGGGAACCTTAACAGTACATTTCAACCAGTGATTTAGCCAGCAAAAGTTGGTTTCGGCGAAATACGCGATCAAAGCCGCCCTGCTTCTTCAAACTTTTCGAAGGCGAAACGGACGTATTCAGTTCGAAACGAATGACCACCCTCAAACAGGCAAAAGCTCAGCATATCGCCTTGCGGATTGTTTTGCTCTTCGCAGGCCAGATCACCGTAGGTTGCCTGCGCCGGCGCGCCAAAGCTGCCGTATGCGCCATACATGGCAAGCGCCTCATCGACTTCACCCTGCTTAGTGGGGCCAATCGCACGCCCCTCAAGCGGCACGGTGCGGTCATTATCGCCGTGAATGTGCACGATGCTGGCAACAGGCCCCTGACAGGTATCCGGCGGCTCCAGCCAGAACGTTCCTGAGATGGGGGCAAATCCCGCAAAGCGGTCGCTGCGCGCGCAGGCAAGGTTCCAGATCAGCATTCCGCCGCTACTGAACCCGGTTGCCATAACCCGCGCCTCATCCAGCGCAAATCGCGCCGCAGCATCGTCCAGAACCGCATCCACGTAGGTAAATTCCCCTGCGCCGTCGCTGTCCATCTGCCGGGGGTGGTTGGGTAAGATCCAGCTGCCATCTACAGCATTGAACGCCAAAAGCGCGGCCCCCAAATCGGACGCCAGCTTGCGCAAAGAGCCATTGCGCATGACACCTGCAGCGGTGCCCTTGTACCCATGTGCGTAGGCGATCACGGGCACCTTGGTGACGCCGTCGTGGCCTTCCGGCATCACGATCCGGTAGGTGCGCGCGCCAACTGTGCAATCGTCATCCGGCCCACAGGCCAAGGCGGGTGCGGCACTTAGCATAAGGCTGGCGGCAAAGGCTGCTCTGAACATCAAAAACTCCCGATCTGGCGCTGAGAGTGGTGCAAGACGCGGGCGGCGGCAAATCACAGTTTCGCGCGCAGAGTGGGTCGGGAAGCTTGGGCGGCGCCGCGGACCCCGAACCGGGAAAGGATGAATGCCGCTAACTTGGATCGCGCCAGCGGTTCACAATCGGATAGCGGCGGTCAAGCCAGAAGGCGCGTTTTGTCAGGCGCGCACCCGGCGCCGATTGGAACCGTTTGTATTCACTGATGTAGATCAGATGTTCGATGCGCTTGGCCACATCACGGTCGATCCCCGCCGCCACACACTCCGCAATCGAGGCATCCTCATCCACCAGAAGGGTCAGAATGCGATCAAGCTCCGGGTAGTCGGGCAGGCTGTCGCTGTCTTTTTGATCGGCGCGCAGTTCCGCAGAGGGGGGTTTATCGATGACGCGCGGCGTGATCACCTCGCCTGCGGGGCCGTTCATCCAGTCGCGGTGGTTTGCATTGCGCCAGCGGCACGTCTCGAACACGCGGGTTTTGTAAAGGTCCTTGATCGGGTTATAGCCCCCCGACATATCGCCATAGATCGTGGCGTAGCCCACCGCCACCTCGGATTTGTTGCCGGTGGTCAGCAGCATCTCTCCGAATTTGTTCGACAGCGCCATCAACAGCACCCCGCGCAGACGCGACTGCACATTTTCCTCGGCAATGTCTGGCGCGCGTCCTTCAAACAGCGGGGCAAGCGTCGTTGTTACCGCGTCGCGGGCAGGCGTGATCGGCACGTAATCATAGCGGCACCCCAGCGCCTTGGCGACCGTCTCTGCATCCTCAAGGCTCTCAGCCGATGTGTATTCCGATGGCAGCATCACGCAGCGCACGTTTTCCGCCCCTAGGGCATCTACAGCAATCGCCGCCACAAGCGCCGAATCAACACCGCCCGACAGGCCAAGCAGCACCTGACTAAAGCCCGCCTTGCCACAATAGTCGCGCAAGGATTGCACCATGACGCGGTAATCCTGCTCCCACGCATCGGGATGCGCGGCTTTGTCACTGGCGACAATCCGCCAGCCTGAGCCTTCGTTTTCAAGGTCGATATGCGCCACGGTTTCATCAAAGGCGGGCAATTGCAAAGCCAGTTCTCCGCCAGGATTCAGCCCGAAACTTGCCCCGTCAAAGACCTGATCGTCCTGCCCGCCCACCATGTTCAGGTAGATCAGCGGCAGGCCAGTCTCAATCACGCGGGATACCATGTGATTCAGGCGTACATCGAATTTCCCCCGGTAGTAGGGCGACCCGTTTGGCACCAAAAGAAACTCAGCACCTGTTTCGGCCAGCGTCTCGGCCACATCTTCGTGCCAGGCGTCTTCGCAGATCGGACTGCCGATCCGCGTATTGCCAACCGAATACGGCCCCCCAAGCGGGCCTGCATCAAAGATGCGCACCTCATCAAAGACCGTCTCATTGGGCAAATGGTGCTTGAGCACCCGGCTGATGATCTGCCCCCCCTTCAGGATGAGATAGGCGTTGAACAGCTTGTCGCCGTCCATCACTGGCGCGCCTACGGCCAAAGCCGGGCCGTCTGCACAGTCTTTGGCCAAGCCATCCACATGCCGTGCCACATCTGCGACAAAGGCGGGCTTCATCACCAGATCCTGCGCATTATAGCCCGCCAGAAACATCTCGGGCAGGGCCACCAGATCGGTTCCGGCCGTCACGCCTTCTTGCCAGACCGCGCGCGCCTTGGCCGCGTTGCCTGCCACGTCGCCAACGGTTGGGTTGGCCTGCCCTAATGTGATCCGAAACCGCTCTGCCATGCACCCGTGCCCTTTTGCTCGATTGTCCGTCATGTAGCAGATTGCGCCCCGGGGAAAACCCCGAGGCCTGTTCTCACACAAAAGAGCGTTGCCCCGGTGGTCGCATGTGCCTAAATTATACCTGACCGCGCTTAAGATGCGGTGGTGAGCATCAACCTACAGGACCAGCATGACCCTTTCCCGCCTGAGCCTCTGTCTTGTTCTATTGCCTCTGCCGCTTTTTGCGCAGTCCGACGGGCAATTACTGACCAAGCAATACGATGATGGCGGCGTCTATGAGGGCACGTTTCGCGGCGGTGTCCAGCACGGCACCGGCACCTACAAGCTGCCTAATGGCTACGAATACACCGGTCAGTGGATAGACGGAGAGATCAAGGGCGAAGGCATCGCGCGCTTTCCCAATGGCTCGGTCTACGAAGGGCTTTTTGCCAAGGGCAAGCCAGATGGCTTTGGCCGCATCACCTTTGCCGATGGCGGCACCTATGAGGGGGAATGGCAGGCAGGCACCATCATGGGGCAAGGCATCGCGCTTTACGCAAACGGCGTCCGCTTTGAGGGCGGCTTTCGCAACGCGCAACACCACGGCAAAGGGGTGATGCAAAGCCCGGGCGGCTATGAATACAACGGCGACTGGGTCGACGGTGAGAAAGAGGGGCAAGGGACGATCACCTACCCCGATGGAGCCGTCTACGAAGGACAAATTCGCGCGGGCAAGCGCGAAGGCGAAGGGACGCTGACCCTGCCCGACGGGCTTGTCTACGTCGGCATGTGGCGCGACGGGCAGATCGACGGCACAGGCCGCCTGACACAAGCCAACGGTGATATCTACGAAGGGCAGTTGGTCGCGGGCCGCAGGGAAGGCACCGGCAAGGTCACATACGCCAATGGTGACACCTACGAAGGCCAATTCAGCAACGATCTGCGCGACGGCACAGGTACCTTTACTGCCGCGGATGGCTACACCTACACAGGCTCATGGGTCGCAGGCGAAATAGAGGGCGAAGGCACCGCAAGATACGCCGATGGGTCCGTCTACATTGGCACCTTCAGAGGCGGTCTGGCCGACGGCAATGGCAAGATCACCTACCCCGACGGGGCGACCTATGACGGCGAGTGGAAAAACGATGTCATCGACGGCTTCGGTAAGGCCACATACCCCAACGGCGTGGTCTACGAGGGGCAGTTTCGCAACGCCCGCAACCACGGTCAGGGCGTGATGACATACGCCGATGGGTACACATACGAAGGCGCTTGGCTTGATGGGCAGCGCCATGGGCAGGGCACCGCCACATTTGCGGATGGGACAGTCTACACAGGAGAGTTCCTCGAAGGCCAGCGCCACGGACAGGGCAAGATCACCATGCCCTCCGGCTTCATGTACGAAGGCGGATGGGTGCGCGGCCAGATCGAAGGACAAGGCATAGCCACCTACGACAATGGTGATGTCTATGAAGGGGCCTTCAAGGCGGGCAAACGGCAAGGCACCGGCACCATCCGGTATGCAACCGGTGAAGAGGCTACAGGAACATGGGAAAACGGCGCGTTACAGCAAGACGGCTAACCAAAGTCGAAATTACCGCAACAGCCCAACGCAGGTAGCTGAAGCTGCCAGCTTCCTCATATGACAAGCGCACAAGTTTCCCGCCCGGCGCTTACGGGAGGGTGGGCGGGGCGATGGCGCAGCCGAGCGCCGTTCCATCCGATCCTGCCGCAGCCTTGTGGGTCTTACCGCCCGGACAGCCCCCCAAAATCTAAAAAAATGTCAGACCTTTTCACCCGCGTGCAGCCTTTGCAAAAAAACCTCCGCCTCGGACAACACCGTCTCCCGACGGGTTTCGTCCATCCGCTCCCACGTGCGGTACATATTGCCCATTCGCGGGTTGCCTTTGAAGCTGTCGCGATGGCGGTCCAGAAAATGCCAATAGAGCAGGTTAAACGGGCACGCGCCCTCTCCAGTCTTTTTGCTGACCGAGTAGGCACAATTCTTACAATAATCCGACATACGGTTGATGTAGGCCCCGGACGAAACATAGGGCTTGGAGGCGATCACCCCGCCGTCCGCAAACTGGCTCATCCCGATCGTATTAGGCGCTTCCACCCACTCAAACGCATCTGCATAGACAGACAGATACCACTCGTGCACCTGATGCGGATGCACCCCCGCCAGCAACGCAAAATTGCCCGTCACCATCAGGCGCTGGATGTGGTGCGCATAGGCCTCCACGCAGGTCTGCTCCACCGACTTGGACAGGCAGTTCATGCGCGTCTCTGCCCCCCAATACAGCGGCGGTAAATCCTGCGTCTGCTCCAACCCATTGCGCGCCATATAGTCCGGACCTTCCAGAAAGTAGATCCCGCGCATGTATTCGCGCCAGCCAATGACCTGCCGAATGAACCCTTCCACTGCGTTTATGGCCGCATGCCCGTCATGATACGCGTGCTCGACCGCTTGACAGACCTCCAGCGGGTCCAGCAGTCCCAGATGCACGGATGTAGACACAAGACTGTGGTAGAGAAACCGGTTTTCCTGCAGCATCGCATCCTGAAAATCCCCGAACTTAGGCAATCCATATCGCACGAAATGCGCAAGCTGCGCCAGCGCTTCGTCCCGCGTCGTCGCAAACCAGAAGGGGCGCAAATCACCAAAGTTGTCGCTAAACCGCGCCTCTACGAGGTCCAGAACGTCTTTTGTGACCGCATCGGGCTCAAACTGCAAAGGACCGTCAAAGGTGATCTCATCCGGCGCAGGCTTGCGGTTGTCATGATCAAAGTTCCACTTGCCCTCTACCGGCTTGTCGCCTTCCATTAACAACCCGGTCTTGCGGCGCATCTCTCTGTAGAAATACTCCATCCGCAGCGCTTTGCGCCCTTTGGCCCAGTCTTCAAAGTCTTGATGTGACGCAATGAAACGCGCGTCAGGCAGCACCTCGACCTGCAGCGGTGCCTCTTTGAGCGCATGGATCAGCCGCCACTCCCCCGGCTCTGTCGCCACGACGCTTGACGCACCGGTCTGCGCGGTGCGCCGCACAAGCTCCCCCACGATGGAGCCTGCGTTTTCCGTGTCGTCCAGTTGCGTGTAGGCCACCGTCCAGCCTGCGTCCCGCAAGGTTTGGGCAAACTTGCGCATGGCCGCAAAGATCAACGCAATTTTCTTGGGATGATGCTTGACGTAAGTGGCCTCATCCATGACTTCAGCCATGACAATCGTATCGGCCGCTTTATCAGCCGCTTGCACGGCGCTCAGATTTTCGGAGAGTTGATCCCCCAACACAAGAACCAATCGGCTCACCAGACCACCTCCTTGCCAGCCCAATCATAAAACCCCCCTGTCTGCTCCGGCGACAGAGTGCCCAGCACCACCAACAGGTTGGCAGCGGCTTCATCAGCCTGCACAGCCGGATGGCGACCAAGGTATTTCTCAGTAAAGGCCGTGGCCACCGTGCCGGGATGCAATGCCACGCAGATGCTTTGCTTATGCGTGCGGCGCAATTCAATGGAGGTGGTGCGGACCACCTGATTGACCGCAGCCTTTGCGCTGCGATAACTGACCCATCCGCCGATCCGATTGTCCCCGATAGACCCCACCCGCGCAGACAGAACAGCAAAGGCCGCAGGTCTGTCGCGCGGCAGCAGGCGTGCGGCGTGCCGTGCCACCAATGCAGGCCCAACCGCATTCAACGCAAACTGATCCATCATCGCCTTGGCGGTCACCGCCTTGATCGTTTTTTCCGGCGCGGCACCGTCAATTTCCAAAGCGCCTGTTGCCACAAAGATCAGATCAAAAGACCCGTCCAGAGCACCAAGATGCGCCTCAACGCTGTGCTCATCGGTGATGTCGAAACCGTTTTGCGACCGTGACAGTGATGTCACCTCGTCACCCCGCGCCCGGCAGACGCGGACCATCGCCGCGCCAATACCGCCGGAACTGCCCAGTATCAAAGTCTTTCCCATAGGTGGCGAACTAGCCGCAGCATCCCTGCCTTCAAGGTGGCGCTGCCCGCGACAAATGGTCAAAAACCACCTTCCCATTTCTGATCGCTGGGGTATAACTAGCATCATGACACAGGCTGCTCATATCCCACCCCGTCCACGCTTTTTGCGTGCGGCAGCCCTTATTCTGCTAACGCGCCTCTGAGCGTGCCCACAGGCGCGCCCGCTCAGAGGGAACGGACGCGCGCCACGGGATTAAAAGCAGACAAAGAGAGATTTCAAGATGACTGACCGAGCCAAACAAGATCACGTATTGATCTTTGACACGACGTTGCGCGATGGCGAACAAAGCCCCGGTGCCACCATGACCCATGCTGAAAAGCTGGAAATTGCGGGCCTGCTGGATGACATGGGCGTCGACATCATCGAGGCAGGCTTTCCCATCGCGTCAGATGGGGATTTCGCCGCCGTGTCGGAGATTGCAAAGCAATCGCAGAACGCCACGATTTGCGGCCTTGCCCGGGCGCAATTGGCGGACATCGACCGCTGCTGGGAGGCGCTGAAACACGCGAAAAGCCCGCGCATCCACACGTTCATTGGCACCTCGCCACTGCACCGCGCCATTCCCAACCTCGATATGGACCAGATGGCCGAACGGATTGAGCAGACGGTGACCCATGCGCGCAATCTGTGCGATAATGTTCAGTGGTCACCCATGGACGCCACGCGGACCGAATATGATTACCTGTGCCGTGTGATTGAAATCGCCATCAAGGCAGGCGCTACGACGATCAACATTCCCGACACCGTGGGCTACACGGCCCCACGCGAAAGTGCGGATCTGATCACGCGGCTTATCGCGGATGTCCCCGGTGCTGCAGAGGTGATTTTCGCCACCCATTGCCACAATGATCTTGGCATGGCGACCGCCAACAGCCTTGCAGCCGTTGAGGCAGGCGCGCGCCAGATCGAATGCACGATCAACGGTTTGGGTGAACGGGCGGGCAACACCGCATTGGAAGAGGTCGTGATGGCCATGAAGGTGCGCAACGACATCATGCCCTACCGCACGGGGATCGAATCGACCAAGCTGATCAACATCTCGCGTCGTGTGGCGGCGGTGTCGGGGTTTGCGGTTCAGTTCAACAAGGCGATTGTGGGCAAAAACGCCTTTGCGCATGAATCCGGTATCCATCAGGATGGCATGCTGAAAAACGCAGAGACCTTTGAGATCATGCGCCCCGAGGATGTGGGCCTGTCCGGGACCAATCTGGTCATGGGCAAGCACTCTGGTCGGGCGGCCTTGCGCGCCAAGCTGGAAGATCTGGGCTTTGAGTTGGGCGACAACCAACTGAAGGATGTTTTTGTCCGCTTCAAGGAATTGGCAGACCGCAAGAAGGAAATCTATGATGATGACCTGATTGCCTTGATGCGCACCACGACCGATCCTGAAAATGACCGCCTGAAGCTGAAGAGCCTGCGCGTTGTTTGCGGCACCGATGGTCCACAGCAAGCCGATCTGGTGATGGAGATTGACGGCGAAGAGAAATTCACCACCCAAACCGGCGACGGGCCGGTGGATGCTTCTTTCAATGCGATCAAGGCCTTGGTTGATCATAACGCGCGTCTGCAACTTTATCAGGTGCACGCGGTGACAGAAGGCACGGATGCGCAAGCCACCGTTTCGGTCCGGATGGAAGAAGACGGCCGCATCGTGACAGGGCAGTCCGCCAACACAGACACCGTCGTCGCCTCAGCGCTGGCATATATCCATGCGCTGAACCGTTTGCTGGTACGGCGTGAAAAGGGCGGGAATGACCGCCGCGAGATCAGCTACAAGGATGTAAGCTGAGCCTGAAATGCGCGCTCGGCTGCTTCTTGCTGAGCGCGCAATTAAATAATTCGTCAAAAGCAAGCCCTGTTGTCAATCATCGTTAACGGCCCCTTTACCCTTGCGCGCCTAAGCCTGTATGTAAGCACAGCCTTCCTCTGATCAGAGTCGCGGGCTACTTCCGAATATGGGCAGGATCAAACACGCATATGGCACTATTTGATAACCTTCGCGGCATGTTTTCGCCGGATATGGCGATTGATCTGGGAACGGCGAACACGCTGGTTTACGTCAAGGGGCGCGGCGTCATCCTGTCGGAGCCTTCAGTGGTGGCCTATCAGGTCAAGGACGGCGTCAAAAAGGTGCTGGCCGTGGGCGAAGACGCCAAGTTGATGCTGGGCCGGACACCCGGCTCGATCGAGGCGATCCGCCCCATGCGCGAAGGCGTGATTGCCGATTTCGACACCGCCGAAGAGATGATCAAACACTTTATTCGCAAGGTGCATCGGCGCTCGCCTTTTTCTGGCAAACCCAAGATCATTGTCTGTGTCCCCCATGGGGCAACGCCGGTGGAAAAACGCGCGATCCGGCAGTCGGTGATGTCTGCAGGCGCGCGTCGCGCAGGGCTGATTGCAGAACCCATCGCAGCGGCGATTGGCGCGGGCATGCCGATCACCGACCCCACAGGCAACATGGTGGTCGATATTGGCGGCGGCACAACCGAAGTGGCGGTTCTGTCCTTGGGCGACATTGTTTACGCACGCTCTGTCCGGGTTGGCGGCGACCGCATGGACGAGGCGATCATTAGTTACCTGCGCCGCCAGCAAAACCTGTTGGTGGGTGAAACCACGGCAGAGCGGATCAAGACATCCATTGGCACAGCGCGGATGCCGGACGACGGGCGCGGCACCTCCATGCAGATCAGAGGCCGCGATCTTTTGAACGGTGTGCCCAAGGAAATCGAAGTGACACAGGCGCAGATCGCGGAGGCTCTGGCCGAACCCGTGCAACAGATTTGCGAAGCGGTCATGACAGCGCTTGAGACCACACCACCGGATCTGGCCGCTGATATTGTGGACAGAGGCGTCATGCTGACAGGCGGCGGCGCGCTTTTGGGTGATCTGGACCTTGCCCTGCGGGAACAAACCGGCCTTGCGGTGTCGATCGCTGACGAGTCACTCAACTGTGTGGCGCTTGGGACCGGGAAAGCGCTAGAATACGAGAAACAATTGCGGCACGCCATCGACTACGACAGTTAACGCCGCTCTGAAACTGCCGCAAAAGCGTTGAAATTGCGGTGCGAGACTGGAGCCGTTTTGCAGTGGCAAAAGACCGAAACGACAGCGCACAATATGTAGGACCGCTCCGGCGTCTGATGATGGCTGTGCTGGTGCTTTCGCTGCTGGGCTTTTTTCTGGTCTGGCGCATCGACAGCCCGCGTGTCGAGCGGTTTCGCGCCCATGTGACGGATCAGTTTGTGCCCGGTCTGGAATGGGCGATGACGCCTGTGACAGGCGCGGTTAATCTGCTCAAGGATTTCCAAAGCTATCAGCGGTTGGCCCAGCAAAACCGCGAACTCAGGTCCGAACTGCGGCGCATGCAGGCCTGGAAAGAAGCCGCCCTGCAGCTTGAACAGGAAAACGCGCGGCTGCTTGACCTTAACAACGTCAGACTTGATCCACGGCTGACCTACATCACCGGGGTTGTGCTGGCAGACAGCGGATCGCCCTTCAGACAGTCGGTTTTGCTCAATGTAGGTGCGCGCGACGGCGTGATGGATGGATGGGCCACCATGGACGGGATCGGCGTGGTGGGCCGGATTTCCGGCGTCAGCCGAAACACCTCGCGGGTCATTTTGCTGACGGACGCGTCAAGCCGGATACCCGCCATCGTTCAACCGTCCGGCCAACGGGTCATAATTGCAGGCGACAACAGCGCAGCCCCCGCCATCGAATTTCTGGAGGACGAGGACGCGGTGCGCCCGGGCCACAGGGTCGTAAGCTCTGGGGATGGCGGCGTATTTCCAGCGGGATTACTGATTGGACAGGTCGCAGCGGACCCATCGGGCAAGCTGCGCACGCGTCTGGCGGCAGACTATCAACGGCTGGAATTTTTGCGCGTCCTGCGCCATCACGGCACGGAAAACGTCTCTGATGCCGCCCGGATTATCGGGCCACAGCTGCCTCCTGTGGAGGTCACGCAATGACCGAGCATTCAATCGCCAGATTGTGGGGGATGCGGATCATGTTCATGCTGCTGGGCTTTGCGATCCTCTTTTTTCAACTCTTGCCCCTCGACATGACGCCCAGCGTTTGGGTCGGCCCCGACCTTTTGTTGTGCTTTGCACTGGCGTGGAGCATGCGGCGGCCAGAGTTTGTGCCAATTGGCGTGCTTGCGGGCATTTTCCTGCTGTCTGATTTGCTGCTGCAACGCCCCCCCGGACTGTGGGCGGTCTGTGCACTGCTGGCGTGCGACCGGCTGCAGACACGGGCGCGGATGCCCGGCGAAATCTCTTTTGCGGGGGAATGGTTGACGGCGGTTGCTGCCGCGACGGCCATCGCATGTGCCTACAGGCTGGGTCTGACCCTGACGTTTTCGCCGCTGCCACCCTTGGGCCTGAGCCTTTTGCAGCTTATCATGACGGTGTTATTCTATCCGCTTGCTGTGGCGCTGACCCAGTGGGCATTTGGCGTCAGACGGCCTGCGCCGGGTGATTTGAACAATTTTGGAAACAGATTGTGAGCGAAAACGGAGTGCAGGAGACGAAACCGTGAAGCGGACAAGGGCAGAAAGCGATTTTTTGCATGGAAGGCTGTCACGTCGGGCGGCCCTGCTGGGCGGTGTGCAACTGCTGTTTATGGGCGGCCTTGCGGCCCGTATGCGCCAGTTGCAAGTCGAAGAAGCCGACCAGTTTCGTCTGCTGGCCGAAGAGAACCGCATAAATGTGCGCCTTATTCCGCCCTCCCGTGGCGAGGTATTTGACCGGAACGGCCTGCAACTGGCGCAAAACGCGCCGTCCTACCGCATTGTCATCGTGCGCGAGGATGCAGGTGATCTTGATGAAACGCTGGCCAAACTGGCGACCATCATCAGGTTGACGCCCGAAGACATTGAACAAACCAAAGAAGAGATGCGCAGATCAGCCCCGTTCCTGCCTGTCACCGTGGCCTCTGATGTCAGCTGGGACGACATCAGCCGTGTCTCTGTAAATGCCCCTGCGCTGCCCGGTGTCACGCCCGAAGTTGGGTTGAGCCGCGTCTATCCTTTTGGGTCTGATTTCGCCCATGTGTTGGGATATGTGGGTCCGGTTTCGGACTATGATCTGTCGAAGATACAAGACCCCGAGCCGGTTCTGCGCATCCCCCGCTTTCAGATCGGGAAAGTAGGCGTCGAGACCAAACTGGAGGATTCCCTACGCGGCAAGGCGGGTGCCAAACGTGTCGAAGTGAATGCAACCGGGCGCGTGATGCGCGAACTCGACCGCAGGGAAGGCATCGCAGGCTCGGACATCCAGCTTACGGTGGATGCCCGCTTGCAAGGCTACGTGCAGGCCAGATTGTCTGGTGAAAGCGCCAGTGCTGTCGTGATCAACTGCGAAACCGGCGATATTCTGGCGTGCTCATCCGCCCCGACCTTTGACCCCAACCTGTTTGTGCGCGGTATCAGCACAAAGGATTACAGCGGCCTGACCGGCAACAAATACCGCCCGCTGGCCAGCAAGACCGTCCAAGGGGTCTACCCGCCGGGATCAACCTTTAAGATGGTCACCGCGATGGCAGGCCTTGAAGCGGGATTGATCGGTCCGGATGACATGGCGTACTGCCCCGGCCATCTCGAGGTATCAGGCCGCCGGTTTCACTGCTGGAAACGGGGCGGGCACGGCTGGGTTGATCTTGAAACCTCGCTGAAACGCTCGTGCGACGTCTATTACTACGAACTGGCCGTGAAAGTGGGGATCGACAAGATTTCGGAAATGGCGCGCATGTTTGGTCTGGGTGTCCGGCATGATGTGCCCATGTCTGCGGTGTCAGAAGGGCTGATGCCGACACGCGACTGGAAGCAGGTCAACCACGGGCAGGCATGGCGCGTAGGCGATACGGTCAATGCGTCCATTGGTCAGGGCTTTCTGCTTGCCTCCCCTTTGCAGTTGTCTGTTATGACCGCGCGCATTGCGACGGGGCGGTCGGTAGAGCCACGCCTGATCAAATCCATCGACGGTGTCGAGGAAACGCTGCGCGGTGGTGAAAAGATGCCGCTAAACGAAAACAACCTGCGCAAGATGCGCCGGGCCATGTTCGCAACCGTCAATGATAGGCGCGGTACGGCCTATGGATCACGCATCATCGACGAAAACATGCGAATGGCTGGTAAAACAGGAACCAGTCAGGTTCGAAATATTACCGCAGCAGAACGACGGGCTGGTGTCATCCGGAATGAGGATTTGCCGTGGGAACGGCGCGATCACGCGCTTTTCGTGAACTATGCGCCGACTGAGAACCCTCAGATCGCTGTCTCTGTGGTGGTTGAACATGGCGGTGGTGGCTCTAAAGCTGCAGCCCCGATTGCACGTGACATTACGCTGCAGGCCTTGTACGGGGACGCTCCCCCGCTTGAAGCCTACCCCACCAAGGACCGAGAGCGCATCGAGGAGATGCAGGAGCGCCTGCGCGTCATGCAGCCACAGGCGTCTTATATCGGGCGGGATCAAGCGTGAGTTATCTTGAATCCAACGTCAAAAGCACGCCCTCCGGGCTTCGTAAGATACTATATCTCAACTGGCCCGTGGCGATCCTGCTGGCGACGGTTGCAGGCATCGGTTTCCTGATGCTCTATTCCGTTGCTGGAGGGTCGTTGAACCCTTGGGCAGAGCCGCAGATGAAGCGGTTCGCCGTGGGCTTTGTGGCCATGTTGATCGTGGCGATGGTGCCGATCTGGTTTTGGCGCAGCCTGTCTGGCGCGGCCTATATGGGGTCCTTGTTGCTTTTGCTCGCAGTGGAGTTTTTCGGCACGGTGGGCATGGGCGCCCAACGCTGGATTGATCTGGGCTTCATGCGCCTGCAACCCTCGGAACTTATGAAAATCACATTGGTGATGTTCCTTGCAGCCTACTACGACTGGCTGCCGTCCAAGCGCACCTCGCACCCGTTCTGGGTGTTCATCCCGGTCGTTATCATTCTGGTGCCCGTCGCCCTTGTGCTGAAACAGCCAGACTTGGGAACTTCGTTGTTGCTTCTTGCAGCAGGCGGAGGGCTGATGTTTCTGGCAGGCGTGCACTGGGGGTATTTTGCTGCCGTCATCGCATCGAGCGTTGGGCTGGTCACAGCGGTCTTTCAATCGCGAGGGACGACGTGGCAACTGTTGAAAGACTATCAATTCCGCAGAATCGATACCTTTCTTGACCCCAGCACAGACCCGCTGGGGGCAGGCTACCACATTACCCAGTCAAAAATTGCCCTCGGCTCCGGCGGATGGGCAGGCCGGGGTTTCATGCAAGGCACTCAAAGCCGCCTGAACTTCCTGCCTGAAAAGCACACTGATTTTATCTTTACGACGCTTGCCGAAGAATTCGGCTTTGTCGGGGGAATTTCCTTGCTGGGGCTTTATGCGCTGATCATCGTCTTTTGCGTCTGGTCCGCTTTGACAAACAAGGACCGTTTTTCGTCACTTTTGACCCTCGGGATCGGGCTGAACTTCTTTTTGTTCTTTGCCGTCAACATGTCGATGGTCATGGGGCTCGCCCCGGTTGTTGGGGTGCCGTTGCCGCTGGTCAGTTTTGGCGGGTCTGCCATGCTTGTGCTGATGCTTGCCTTCGGCCTGATGCAAAGTGCACATGTGCACCGACCAAGATAAGGAAATCTGATGGCTCTGAACATCCTGTTTGCCGCCCGCGAAGAGCGTTGGGCTGAATATGAAATGCCGCTTCGGACAGCGCTGAAAGAGGCAAGTCTGGACGCCAATCTCGCGCTTGCGATCCCCGCGGCGGAGGTAGATTACATTGTCTACGCGCCCAACAGCTTCCTTCAGGATTTCACGCCCTACACGCGCACCAAGGCGGTTCTGAACCTTTGGGCCGGGGTGGAGAGCATCGTTGGAAACCAGACACTCACGCAACCGCTTGCCCGGATGGTGGACCCGGGCATGACGCAATCCATGACGGAATGGGTGGTGGGCCATGTGCTGCGGTATCATCTGGGAATGGACGCGCATATCGTGAACCCGACGCACCAATGGACCCCCAAAGCGCCGCCTTTGGCCGAAGAACGCAGCGTGTGCATCCTTGGGATGGGGGCCTTGGGCGCATCAGTTGGCACGACACTGGCCACTTTGGGCTTCAAGGTAACAGGGTGGAGCCGCAGCCCCAAAGACATACAAGCGATCAAGACCTATAGCGGACAAGATGGGCTTGATCAGGCGCTATCGGGCGCGGAAATACTCGTGCTTTTGCTGCCGGATACCCCGGATACCGAAAACACGCTGAATGCCGACAGGTTGGCCAAGCTGCCCGAAGGGGCCTGCATCATCAACCCCGGGCGCGGGCCACTGATTGATGACGAAGCGCTGGTTGCGGCCTTGGACAAGGGCCATATCGCCCACGCCACGCTGGACGTTTTTCGCATTGAGCCGTTGCCAAAGACGCACCCGTTCTGGGCGCATCCGAAAGTGACGGTGACCCCACATATTGCCGCCGAAACCCGCACGGTGACGGCCTCGCGCGTCATTGCGGAAAACGTGCGGCGGGGCGAGGCGGGCGAGCCCTTTGTGCACCTCGTGGATCGCGCGCGCGGGTACTAAGCGGCGAGACCGCGCCCCCGCAACAGCGCGTCAACGCTTGGCATCCGCCCTCTGAAGGCTTTGTATAATTCTTCAGCGTCTGCGCTGCCGCCTGCCGACAGGATGTGTTCTTCCAGCGCGCGGGCACGTTCTGCGTCGAAGGGGCCGCTGGCTTCGGTAAAGGCCTCAAAGGCGTCCGCGTCCATCACCTCGGACCACATGTAGCTGTAGTAGCCGCTGGAATAGCCGTCGCCTGCAAAGACATGTGCAAACTGCGGTGTTGCGTGGCGCATGGTGATCGCCTCTGGCATGCCGATCTCAGCCAGCACCTCGGCCTGACGCTGCATCGGATCTGCCGGGGCTGCGCTGTCGTGAAAGGCCAGATCCACAAGCGCGGAGGCGACGTATTCAACGGTCTGGAATCCCATATCGAAGGTGGAAGCATCCAACACTCGCTGCAACAGATCGGCAGGCATTGGCGCGCCGGTTTCCGCATGGGTTGCAAACTCTGCCAGCACGTCGGGCACTTCCAGCCAGTGTTCATAAAGCTGGCTAGGCAGTTCGACGAAATCACGCGCCACGGATGTTCCCGAAACGCTTTCGTAAGTGACGTCAGACAGCATCTGGTGCAGCGCGTGGCCAAATTCGTGGAAGAGCGTGCGCGCGTCGTCATAGGACAGCAACGCCGGATCGCCCTTGGCAAAGTTGCAGACGTTGATCACCATCGGGTGCTGCACCTTGGGATATTTCGCCTGACTGCGCATGGCTGAGCACCACGCGCCCGACCGCTTTGAGCTGCGCGCAAAGTAGTCGCCGATGAAAACTGCTACATGTTCCCCGTTGCGCGTGACCTCCCACGCGCGGCAATCCGGATGATAAAGCGGCACATCCAGCGGCGCGAAACTGAGGCCAAAGAGCCGCTCTGCGCAGGCAAAAGAAGCTTCGATCATCCGCTCAAGCTGGAAGTACGGTTTAACGGCCGCCTCATCCAGATCATGTTCAGCGGCGCGCCGTTTTTCCGCATAATAGCGCCAGTCCCAAGGCGCCAGCGCGTCGTTGACCCCATCTGCCCGCAACATCGAAGACAAGACGTCCGCATCCGCCTCAGCCTGCGCGCGCGCCGGGGTCCAGACGGACATCAAAAGCGACCGAACGGCCTCTGGCGTTTTTGCCATCTCTGGTTCCAACTTGAAATGGGCGAAATCCGGGTAGCCCAGCAGGTTTGCGCGTTCTTCGCGCAGCTTCAACGTCTCAGCGGCTATCGCGCGGTTGTCAGTCTCACCGCCTCCTGCCCCGCGCGCCTCCCATGCCTTGAACGCTTTTTGGCGCAAATCGCGACGGGGGCAAAACTGCAGGAAGGGCACAATCAGGGAGCGAGACAAGGTCACAACGGGGCCGCCTGCGCCCTTTTCTTCACCCGCTGCATGGGCCGCATCCACGACAAAAGAAGGCAGACCGTCAAGATCGCCCTCAGCAAGCGGCATGAACCACTCACGTTCATCTGCCAGCAAGTTTTGTGTGAAGGCCGTTCCAAGCACCGCAAGGCGGCCCTTGATCTCTTTCATGCGGGCGTCGTCCGCGCCATCCAGACCCGCACCTGCCCGCACAAAGCTGCGGTGCGCCAACATCAATACGCGTTCCTGTTCAGCCGTCAGATCAAGGGTTTCGCGGGCATTCCAGACGGTGGCCATGCGAGAAAACAACGCTTTGTTGCTGGATATTTCGGCGAAATGGGCCGCAAGCTTGGGCGAGAAGTCCCGCTGCAAGGCTTCGCGCGCGGGATTGCTGTCTGCGCCCGCGACGGTGAAAAAGACACTCAGCACCTGATTAAGATGATGGCCTGCGGCTTCCAATGCCTCAACCGTGTTCGCAAAGGTTGGCGGCGCGTCATTCGTGGCGATCGCGTCGATTTCGCTGTTGTGGCGGGCCAGCGCCTCGTCCATCGCGCCCACGAAATCATCATCTTTGATCTGATCAAACGGGGCCAGACCAAAAGGTGTTGTCCAGTCCGCCAACAAGGGGTTCGTCATGCCAACTCTCCTTCAGGGTTGTTCTTTGAGGCGCCGCAAACAGGGCAATCCGGTCGGGGACGCAGGGCAATTTGCCTGCTCTCTCCGTAGAGCGCGTCATATATGATCATTTGGCCGAGCAGCGGCGTGCCAGCATCGGTGATGATCTTGATCGCTTCAACGGCCATCATTGCGCCGATCACACCGGGCAGCGGGCCAATCACACCCGCCTCGGCACAAGACGGTGCCAATTCGGGCGCAGGCGGATCGGGGAAAACGCATTGATAACAAGGCGCACCGCGCGAGGGATCAAAGACGCTCAACTGCCCTTCCCACTGGCTCAGAGCGCCGGAAATCAGCGGGATACCGGCCTTTGCGCAAACGCGGTTTACCAGATACCGCGTCTCAAAATTGTCAGTGCCGTCCAGCACAAGATCATAGTCATCCACAAGCTCTGCCGCGATGTCTGCCGTTAGCCGCCGATGATAGGGACGGATGGTGACAAAAGGGTTCTGCGCCTGCATTTCCTGCTCTGCCGAGAACACCTTTGGCATACCAATAGAGGCATCTTTGTGGATCACTTGACGTTGCAGGTTGGCATTTTCAACCCTGTCATCATCGACAATGCCGATTGTGCCAACACCCGCCGCCGCAAGATACTGCAACGTGGGCGCGCCAAGCCCGCCTGCCCCCACAACAAGAACGCGCGCTTGTTTGAGGCGCTTTTGACCGGCACCGCCCACTTCGCGCAAAACGATGTGCCGCGCGTAGCGATTAAGCTCCGTTTCGTTGAACAGAGCCGCGTTTTCCGGTGTGCGCTTTGTCTCGGCCGCGGTGGCCTTTGTGCGCAGCGCACTCAGCCCTTTACGGTACGCGAACACAAGCGCCACAAACCCGCCGAGGATCAACCAAAGCGCCGCAGAGCCACCCGTCGCCAGCCTGAGAGGGTGGTTTTCCGGAAAGACGATTTGAATGCCCAGCACCGCCACATAGAGCAGCCCCAGCATCATCACCCGCGCCAAACGCGGCGTCCCCATCAGATGACCAATGCTCCAGATCAATACTGCCAGTGCAAAAACCAGAAACACTACGCGACCCCCGTTGACCCAAATCCACCAGAACCGCGATCGGTCCCGGACAGCGTATCAGACCCTTTGAACGCGGCTTGTACAACAGGGGCCACAACAAGCTGCGCAATCCGCATGCCATGGCGGATGCGCACGGGATCCTTGCCTGCGTTCAGCACGATCACACCGATTTCACCACGGTAATCGCTGTCAATTGTGCCCGGACTGTTCACAAGCATCAGCCCTTGTTTCAGCGCAAGACCCGAGCGCGGGCGGACCTGCACTTCAAACCCGTCCGGGATTTCAAAGGCAAGGCCGGTGCGCACCAGACCGCGCGCGCCGGGCTTAAACTCTACATCCCCTTCGGGCAGAAAAGCGCAAATGTCCGCCCCTGCAGCCCCGGCCGTTTCGTAAGACGGCAGGGGCCAATCCTCTGGCGTGCCTTCAAGGCGAACGACTTTTATTTCGGGTTGGATGCTCAAGGGTCAGACTGCGGAAAGTGCGTCAGCGATGCGCGACACAAGGCGGCGCGCAACTTCATTTTTGTCGAGGCGTGGCCAGCTTTCGGGGCCATTTACATCGATCACCACGACGGCGTTTTCCGACCCGCCCATGATGCCCGTGGCGGGCGATACATCGTTTGCAACAATCCAGTCACAGCCTTTTCGGGCGCGTTTTGCAGTTGCCTCATTCACGACATCCTGTGTTTCTGCAGCAAATCCGACGACCAGTTCAGGGCGTCCATCATTCATGTGAGAGACAGTGCGCAGAATGTCAGGGTTTTCGGCGAACCGCAGGGTCGGCAGGCCGTTCTTTGTCTTTTTGATCTTTTGATCCTGCACTTCTTCGACACGCCAATCCGCTACGGCGGCAGCAAAGATGCCAATATCCGCTGGCAACGCGGACAGAACCGCCTGCTGCATCTCCAACGCAGTCTCGACCCGGTGAATTTCGGCACCAGCGGGCAGGGCCGATGATGTCGGGCCAGTGACAAAGGTAACCTTTGCACCCGCCGCGAGCAGTGCATTTGCAATTGCCGTACCTTGCGCGCCGGATGACCGGTTTGCGATGTAGCGCACCGGGTCAATCGGTTCATGCGTCGGGCCGGATGTGACCAGCGCGTGCCGTCCGCTGAGCGTTTTGTCTGCAAAATGGGTCTCGATCGCGGCGACGATTTCTAGTGGTTCGGCCAGACGGCCCGGCCCGAACTCCCCGCAGGCCATATCGCCAGCGTTTGGGCCAACTGTCGTGATACCGTCAGAGATCAGCGTGGCAAGGTTTCGCCGGGTGGCAGCATGCTCCCACATGCGCACGTTCATGGCAGGTGCCATCATCACAGGCGTATCTGTTGCCAACAGAAGCGTCGTCGCCAAATCGCCGGCCAAACCTTGCGCCATCTTGGCCATCAAATCGGCCGTTGCCGGGGACACGACAACCAGATCAGCGACACGGCTGAGTTGGATATGGCCCATCTCGGCCTCATCGGTCAGATCGAACAGGTCCGTATAGACCTTTCGCCCGGCGACCGCAGAGACAGACAGGGGTGTTACAAATTGCGCCCCCGCAGCAGTCAAAACCGGCGTGACAGCAGCACCGCGTTCGCGCAGGCGGCGGATCAATTCCAACGATTTGTAGGCCGCGATACCGCCGCCAATAATCAACAGAATGTGTTTTTCGTTTAACACCGAAGCCCCCAAAGGTCCTGTCATCTTTCCGGTGATACCCCCAGCGGCACGCGGGCGCCAGTCTGGCAGGTCGCATTTGACCGGCTCACTTTTTGAAAATGGCGCAAGGATCGCCGCGGTCAACGGTGGGCGCGTCAAGGATTGCGTCAAAAGTGCCCTCTATTGTGCCACCCTCTTCGGTCTGGCCGATGGCAAACACGCCGACAGACGGGTCCGCGATTGCCACGGCGGCGGGCGCGCCCCAGTCGCGGCGCGCATGGCCATTGCCGGTGATGACCGCCACTGGCCCACCTGTCTTTTCCAAGGCTTGCAAGGCTGCATCCGCCAAGGCGGCATCGCGCGCGCGCTGCACAGCAATCATGCCCGGCAGCAGGTCTTCTGGCAAAGCGTCGCAATGGGCACGCGCCTGTAATGCAAGCCGCCGTGTCATCTGAGCGGGCGGCAGCGGCTGCGACAGCGCGAAAAGCTGAATGTCTTCTGGCGCGAATGCAACGGAAAGCTCTCCCGACATGATGGGGCGCAAAGTCTCCGAAGGAATGGCGGCGCCGTAAATCTGCGCGTCCGCACCAGCCTCAAAAATGGGGAAATACATGGCAAAATCCGGCCAGCCGGAGTTCTCCCATTCCAGAACACCCCCCAGTGATGCCTCTGTCGTTCTGTTTTCAGGCGTTATGCGCGCGGCGGCTTCGGGCGTAAGCATTTCAAATACAAGCGCCGAGGGGGCAAGGGCCGCAACCCATTCCGCTTGCGTCTGGTGATGGTGCGGGTTGTCGTGCAACTCCCCCAGAAACACGACGTCCGCATCACGCGCAGCTTGCGGTGGGGCCGCGAACGCAAAAGGCGCGGCTAAAAGTGCCGCGCCCATCGCCAAAAAGTACAAAGTCGTTCGCATCATGCGAGGAAATGCCGAACCTCTCGAGACTGGTTGTCGAGCGATTTGCGCATTTTGCCAAAGGCTGCGGCCTCAAGCTGGCGCACGCGCTCTTTGCTCAGGCTGAGCTCCTGTCCAAGGCTTTCCAAGGTCCGTGGCTGGTCGCGCAACTTGCGCTCGCGCACAATGAAACGTTCGCGATCATTAAGATCGCCCATCGCTTGCAGCAACCATTCGCGCAGCTGCTCTGTGTCATGTGACAGCTCCACCTGTTCAGAGGCCTGCGCGCTTTCATCTTCCAGCGCGTCGATCCATTCACGGCCTTCATCGTCGGTAGACTGCGTAGCGTTGAGGGAATAATCAGAGCCGGACAAGCGGCCTTCCATCATTTCCACGTCATGCAGCGGCACGCCAATCTCGGTCGAGATCATCTGCCGCAGCTGATGGCGGTCCAAAACTTCTCCGGAGGAAGCACTTTCACGCTCCAGCCGGGCCTGAACGCGCCGCATGTTGAAAAACAAAGACTTTTGCGACGAGGTGGAGCCTGTGCGCACCATTGACCAATTTCGCATCACGTAATCCTGAATGGACGCTTTGATCCACCAAACAGCGTAGGTCGAGAACCGTACACCCCGGTCAGGATCAAATTTGTCAGCCGCCTTCATGAGACCCAACCCAGCTTCCTGAATCAAATCGTTCATCGGCGCTCCGTAGCGCTTGAACTTCGACGCCATTGAAATCGCCAGCCTCATGTAAGCTGTGATCAGCCGGTGAAGGCTTTGTTCGCAGCGTTCATCCCGCCAAGCGTAGGCGAGCCGAAGCTCCGTTTCCGCGTCTAAAAGTTCTGCTTTCATTGCCACGCGTGACAACGTCATATCTCTTGCCGTATCCAAAGCCATAGCGACATCTCCCAGTCAGATGAAGCACACCTTGCCGTGTACAATTGATATATCTACGTACCATAATTGCGATTGGATCACTGGAAAGGTTTAAAAAGTGTTGCCAAAGTTGACCTTCGTTCTAGGCGGTGCCGCCTCTGGCAAATCTCAGTGGGCGGAAAGTTATTTATTATCCAGCGATTTAGCGCCCACCTACATTGCTACATCAAGAAACTTCGATGACGAAATTAATTTTCGGATAATCGTACATAAATCACGTAGAAGTGAGAGATGGCTGAATTGCGAGGCTGATTCAGACCTAGGACTGGTGCTGTCGCAATGCTCTGGTGATCAGGGTGTGCTGATAGATTGCGCGACAATGTGGCTGACGAATCAACTCATGGACGAAAACGACCTTGAAACAGCGCAGTCGAAACTGCTGCAGGATCTCGCCCTTTCTGCGGCACCTGTGGTCATCGTCTCCAATGAGGTTGGGCAAGGGATCGTCCCGGACAACGCGCTGTCCCGCCAGTTCAGAGAAGCGCAAGGACGGTTGAACATTGCTTTGGCAGCCCAGGCTGATCTGGCGGTGCAAGTGATCGCGGGCCTGCCGCTGGTGCTGAAGGGCCAAATGCCGTGACGCGCTGGCATTGGGTGCGGCACGCGCCGACACATCAAAAGAACTTTGTCGGATGGCGCGACTGCGCCGCTGATCTGTCGGACACCGCACAGATTGCGCGGTTGCGCAACGCCTTGCCTGAAACAGCCTTGCTGGTGTCATCAGATTTGTCGCGCTCCATAGACACAGCAACCGCGCTCGAGGACAGCTCGCGCATCAGATTGCCCCATCAGCCCGGCTTGCGAGAAATCCACTTCGGCCTCTGGGATGGTCTGCATTTTTCGCAGGTCTCGGAACGTGATCCAGACCTGAGCCGCGCCTTCTGGGAAACCCCGGGCACCGTGCGTGCCCCCGGTGGGGAAAGCTGGGATGAGGCCGCGTTGCGGGTCAGCACGGCGGTTGACGCGCTATCCAACATGTACCCAAATGCCGACATAATTGCTGTGGCGCACTTTGGTGCGATCCTCACACAGGTGCAGCGCGCGCTTGGGGTCTCTGCCTATGAGACCTTGGCGCACAGCATCGACAATCTGTCCGTCACCCGAATTGACTGGCACAGGGGTTCAGGCCAAGCCTCTGCGATAAATCACGTTTATTGATAGCTGCGCGCACAAAAACTGGCTGGTCAAAAGTGGCGTACGAACCCTACCATGCGCCCATGACATATGATTTATATATCGGCGACCGGCTTTTTTCGAGCTGGTCCTTGCGTGGCTGGCTGATGCTGCAAAAGTTTGGTCTGGCCCATGAGGTGCATCTGCTTGGGTTGTACAAGGGCACGCTGGCTGAGGACCTCAAAGCACTGGCGCCTGCCCGTTTCGTGCCTGTCCTCAAGGCTCCGTCCGGGGTGGTTGTGGGCGAGACGCTGGCCATGGCAGAGACTTTGGCAGAAGCGCATCCCGAGGCAGGTCTTTGGCCCAAGGATGCGGCATCCCGCGCTTTGGCACGCTGGCTTTGTGCCGAAATGGCGACCGGGTTTTCAGCGCTGCGGGGCGAATGCCCCATGCAATTGCTGCATGTGTGGCAGGGGTTTGCGCCGTCACCCGGCGTGTTGGCTGATCTGGCCCGGCTTGAAGACCTTTGGTCGGCGGCATGGGCAACAAGCGGCCATGAAGGCGGCTGGCTGTTTGGGGAATACTCCTGCGCTGATGTGTTTTTTGCGCCCGTTGCCGCCCGCATTATTGGGTACGATTTGCCCGTTTCCGAACAGGCACGCGCCTATTGCATGCGCGTGATCGCTGATGAGGATTTTCAGCAGTGGCGGCGTGACGGGCTGCGCGTCACCTACGACCCTTTTCCTTACCCGCAACCGCTGACCGAAGCGCCATGGCCCAAGATCGCCAGCGATTAAGACTTCCGTAAGACATATGGCAGTAGCGTTAACCACGATGTCTCAACCGGGGGTTTCATGGTTGCTCTTGCTCACGCGGTCGCGTTTCGCGGTGTCGATGCCTGTCTTGTCGAAGTGCAATGCGCCCTGTCGCCCGGACTGCCCGGGTTCAGTCTGGTGGGCCTGCCGGACAAGGCGGTCACGGAGGCAAAAGAGCGCGTGCGCGCGGCGCTGGCGAATATGGCCATCGCCCTGCCTGCGAAAAAGATCACCATAAACCTGAGCCCGGCGGATTTACCGAAAGAAGGCAGCCACTTCGATCTGCCGATTGCCCTCGCCCTTCTGGCCGCCATCGAGATCATTCCGCCAGACGTCACAGAACGGGTGATTGCGATGGGCGAATTGTCCCTCGATGGCAATCTGGTACCCGTCACCGGCACGCTGCCCGCCGCCATGACCGCCGCAACCGAAGACATGACGCTTTTGTGCCCCAAAGCCTGCGGGCCCGAAGCGGCTTGGGTCGATCAGGCGGAAGTCATCGGGGTCGGGTCGCTGGGTGATGTCGTGCGCCATTTCAACCGTCAGGTCGTGATACCCCCTGCGAAACCGGGGGCTGCCTCGACAAAGACATCTACGCTCGACCTCAGCGACGTCAAAGGACAGGAACGGGCAAAGCGCGCGTTGGAAGTCGCAGCGGCAGGCCGCCATAACCTGCTGTTCGTGGGCACCCCAGGGTCCGGAAAGTCCATGCTCGCACAGAGGCTGCCCACGATCCTGCCGCCCCTTTCGGCGCAGGAAGCGTTGGAAACCTCAATGATCCATTCGGTTGCCGGTCTGTTGAAAGACGGCACCTTGAGCACCCAGCGCCCCTTTCGCGAACCCCATCACACCTCGTCCATCGCCGCGATCATTGGCGGAGGACGCCCCGTTAAACCCGGAGAGGTGTCCTTGGCCCACAACGGTGTGCTCTTTATGGACGAGTTGCCCGAATACCCGCGCAATCTGCTGGACGCGCTGCGCCAGCCCATTGAAACCCGCGAGGTGATGGTATCGCGCGCCAACGCCCACGTGACATACCCGTGCCGGTTCATGCTGGTGGCCGCCGCCAACCCCTGCAAATGCGGCTACCTGCCTGATCCCGCGCGCGCCTGTTCCCGCGTGCCAAAGTGCGGCGAAGACTACATGGGGCGCATCTCGGGGCCTTTGATGGACCGGTTTGATATCCGGATTGAGGTGCCACCGGTGTCCTTCACAGACCTCGACCTGCCGCAAACTGGTGACGATTCGCAAACGGTTGCTGCGCGCGTGGCCCATGCACATGGCGTGCAAATCAGGCGCTTTGAGGGGCAGGGCATTGCCGCAAACGCTGACGCCAGCGGCACGATCCTCGAAGACGTGGCCGCACCGGACACAGACGGGCGCGCTCTTTTGCAGCGTGCGGCCGAACATTTTGGTGTGTCGGCCCGGGGGTATCACCGCATCCTGCGCGTCGCACGCACAATCGCTGACCTTGATCAATCGGGAACCGTGCGCAGCCCGCATATCGCCGAAGCCATCAGTTTCCGGCTTTCGACAGCCGTGAATGCCTAGGCCCTGCGCGCCTCAATCGCGTCCCAGATTTTTGCCGCGATGTTTACGCCGTCAAAACGCTCAAGCTCCTGAATGCCGGTGGGGGAGGTCACATTGATCTCTGTCAGGTAGTCCCCGATGACATCAATGCCGACGAATATCTGACCCTTTTCTTTCAGCAAGGGACCGATGGTCGCGCAAATCTCCAGATCACGTTCGGTCAGTCCTATCTTTTCCGGGCGTCCGCCCACATGCATGTTTGACCGGGTCTCACCGGCGGCGGGCACGCGGTTGATCGCCCCGACCGGTACACCGTCTACAAGGATGACGCGCTTGTCCCCTTTGGATACATCCGGCAGGAACTTCTGCACGATCAGCGGCTCTCTGGAAAAGGCTGTGAAAAGCTCGTGCAGCGAGGTGAGGTTGCGGTCTTCCCTGCCCAAGCGGAAGACGCCCGCGCCCCCATTGCCGTAAAGCGGTTTGAGAATAACGTCGCCATGCTTTTCCTTAAAGGCTTTGATCGTTGCAAGATCACGGGCAATCGTTGTGGGCGGCGTCAGGTCGGGAAACTCCAGCACCAGCAGTTTTTCGGGGTAGTTCCTGACCCAGAACGGGTCATTCACCACCAGCGTCTCCGGTGCCAAGCGGTCAAGCAGGTGCGTTGACGTAATATAATTCATGTCAAAAGGCGGGTCCTGCCGCAGCCAGACCACATCAAAATCGGTCAGGTCCACTTCGGTTTCGGGGCCCAGCGTCGCGTGATCGCCTTGTACCCGCTGAACCGTCAGGTCATGTCCGCGCGCCGTGATCCGCCCTTCCTGATAGGCCAAATGATCGGGCGTATAGAAAAACAGACTGTGCCCGCGCGCTTGCGCCTCTTCTGCCAGCCGGAAACTGCTGTCCGCGTTGATATCAACGGCACTGATCGGATCCATCTGAAACGCGATTTTCATGGCATACCTTTCTGCTACCCTGCCCCGTACATGGCGCAGGCGCGCCGCAGGTGCAATGGTCTGGAAAGATCACGCCAACAAAGCGTTTTCGAGAATTCGCACCTGCCCGAAACCATCCACCAGCGCCACGTCGAACCGGCTGTCTGTCAGCAACCCGTCAGGCTCAGCACCCAAAAACTCCGACGCTGTTGCCAAAAGGCGCGTCATCTGACCTTGCGACAGGCTGGCGGCGGCCTGATCGAAGGATTTGCTTTTCTTCACTTCGACAAACACGACTCGCGTGGTGTCACGCAGGATCATATCAATTTCGCCCGATGCCCCGCGCCACCTGCGCGCGGCCTGTGTCAGCCCTTGAGCCTGATAGACCCGCCACACGGCCTCTTCAGCGCTGAGCCCTGCAAGATAAGACGTTTTGCCCTGAAAGTGCCGCGGGCTGGGATCAATCATCAGCGGCCTTAGAGAGCGCAAGCCCAAGCTGATAGACCTGCCGCCGGGGCACGTCATGCGCCGTTGCCACCAGATCAACTGCGTCCCGCATTGAATTACCCTCCATCGCTGCTGCAAGGGCGTCTTTTAGCTCATTTTCACTAATTTTTTCCGAATGCTGCCGGTCGATGAGCACAACAACTTCGCCCTTGGTCTTTGCCTCGGCGTAAAAAGCCGAAAGTTCACCCAAAGTGTCCTTGCGCAGTTCTTCGAACTTTTTGGTTAACTCTCTGCAGACAACACCCTGGCGATCTGCGCCCAGCGTTTGCGCTGCATCCGCCAGCATCTCCCCGAGGCGCTTGGGCGATTCGTAGAACACCAGCGTGCCGGGGATGCTTTCGATCTCTGTCAGGCGGCGGTGGCGGGCGGATCGCGCATTTGGCAAGAACCCCGCAAAGAAAAACGCATCCGTCGGCAACCCGGCCAGCACAAGTGCGGTCAGCACCGCAGACGGCCCCGGCGCGCAGGTGACAGGCACGTCATGCTCTGCCGCGAGGCGGCCAAGCTCAAAACCGGGATCCGCGATCAAAGGCATCCCTGCTTCTGACGCGTAGGCCACGGATTTACCCGCCTGTGCTGCCGCCACCAGACCAGAGGCAGCCCGCGCACTGCTGTGGTCATGCAGGGCCACGATTTTGCGTCCCGCCAAGGGTACGCCATGAATATCCATCAGCCGCCTGAGGCTTCTGGTGTCCTCCGCTGCCAGCACATCGGCTGACGCAAGCACATCGAGGGCGCGCAAGGTAATGTCGCGCGCCGTCCCGATTGGCACCCCGATAAAGTAGACCCCGGTGGCCAGTTTCACCTTTTCAAAATTCAACGCTGGACCCGCCTTTCATCACGACTATGATTGCCGCACCAGCGCATTGCGCGCATTTGATGCCGAGGTCACCTATGTTTGCCGTTTTCCCTGCCGCTCGCAAGACGCTCCGTCGTACCGCTCTGGCTCTGTCGGCCCTGTTGCTCGCCGCCTGCGAGCCAATTCCCGGCGGATTGAGCAGCGGACCTTCCGGCGGATCATCAGACCCCATACCGGTGGCCCTGCTGGTGCCAAGCGGTTCGGGCAATATGACCGACGAGCTGCTGGCCCGCAGCCTTGAGAACGCAGCAAGGCTTGCCATGCGCGACTTGAACGGTGTGACAATTGATCTGCGCGTCTACCAAACCGCAGCCAACGCTGATCTTGCAGCCGCCAACGCCGCCAAGGCCGTCGATGAAGGCGCAAAGATCATCCTCGGGCCGGTCTACGCAACCACAGCCAACGCAGTCGGGCGCGCAGTCGCAGGCGACGGGGTCAATGTGCTGGCCTTTTCAAACAACGCCCAGATTGCAGGCGGCAATGTCTTTGTGCTGGGCCAGACGTTTCAGGACACAGCCAATCGCGTGACCCAATATGCCGCCTCGCAGGGCAAGAGCCGGTACGTGATTGTCCACAGCGGTGATGTCGCAGGCACCGTTGGGCGTGACGCGATCACCAGAGCGGTCTCCGCCAACGGCGGAACGGTAACGGCATCGGTCAGCTACGCGCTGTCGCAACAAGATGTCCTCGCGTCGATCCCACGCATCAAAGAAGCGGTGGACAGCACGGCCGCTGACGGGCTTTTCATGACAGCGGCCTCTGCAAGTGCCCTGCCCTTGCTCGCCCAACTGCTGCCTGAGGCGGGCGTGACCCCGCAAATCACGCAGTTCATGGGGCTGACACGATGGGACATCCCCTCGCAGACGCTGACCCTGCCCGGCATTCAGAACGGATGGTTTGCCATGCCTGATCCGGGGGCCGCCGCGCGCTTTAGCAACCAATATCAAAACACCTACAACGAAGCCCCCCATGCCATCGGCGGGCTTGCCTTTGACGGGATCGCCGCCATTGGTGCGCTTGCCAGCCAAGGCAGCAACAATGCACTGACCGCCAGTGCGCTGACCCAAGGGGCCGGGTTTCGCGGTGCCAGTGGCATTTTCAGACTGCTGCCCGATGGCACAAATCAAAGAGGTCTCGCCATTGCCACCGTCCGCGATGCACAGGTCTCTATTCTGAGTGCAGCACCGCAAAGCTTCCGCGGCGCAGGGTTCTGAACGAAAGAAAAACATGCCGCTTTATGCCTCTGAGCCACAGGCTGTTACGTCGCTTGACCTGATCTGTCCGCCTGAAAAAATCTTTGATCAACAGGCTTTTCAGAACCACCTTGCTGCCATCACCGCAGATGGGGCGTCGCCCGCCGACATCCGCAAACATGTGGTCGCCCACCTGTCGGAGACGCAGAAAAACGGCCGCGCACAGATTGCAGAGGCGTTCAAAGCAAGCCCCTTCGCCGCGCGCCCAATGACGCGGGCCTATACCTATCTGACGGATATGCTGGTCATCGCGGCGCTGGAGGTGGCACAAAAAGTCCTGCACCCCAAGCCAAACCCAACCACAAGTGAGCACCTCGCTGTGCTGTCGGTGGGCGGATATGGCCGGGGTGAAATGGCCCCGTTTTCAGACGTCGATCTGCTATTTTTGACGCCTTACAAGATCTCCGCCTGGGCAGAGAGCGTGATCGAAAGCATGCTCTACATCCTGTGGGATCTCAAACTCAAGGTGGGCCATTCCAGCCGGACGATCAAAGACTGCATCCGCCTTGGCACAGAAGATTTTACGATCCGGACGTCCATGCTTGAGCACCGCTTCATCGCCGGTGAGCAAGCCCTGGCGGAGCAACTTGCCGTCCGGCTGCGCAACGATCTGTTTTCCGGCTCCGGTCGGGAATTCATCGAGGCCAAGCTGGCCGAACGCGAGACGCGGCACCGCAGATACGGGCAACGCTACGTGGTGGAGCCAAACGTCAAGGAAGGAAAAGGCGGGCTGCGCGACCTGCAATCGCTTTTCTGGATCGCAAAATACATTCACGGCGTACAGGACGCCGCTGATCTTGTGGCGCTGGATGTGTTTACCTCGGACGAATTTGACGCCTTTGTCGCGGCGGAGGATTTTCTGTGGGCGGTCCGCGGTCACCTGCATTTACTGTCAAACAGGCCCACCGAACAACTGACCTTTGATGTGCAGGTGCAGGTCGCAGAGGCAATGGGCTACAAGGACACTGGCGGGCGGCGGGCGGTCGAAGTGTTCATGCAGGCCTATTTCCTGCACGCCACCGAAGTTGGCGATCTGACCCGGATCTTTCTGACGAAGCTGGAAGCGATGCACGTCAAGGCAGAGCCGCTTCTGGCGCGGTTTTTCCGCCGGGGTCCGCGCATGAAAGAGGGCTACGAGCTTGTGCACAACCGCATCGCCGTGGCGGATGAGGAGGCCTTTCTGGCCGATAAGCTCAATCTGCTGAGGCTGTTTGAAGAAGCCCTGCGCACTGGCACCTTGATCCATCCCGATGCCATGCGACTGGTCAAATCCAATCTGCATCTCATCGACAATGACATGCGCAAGAACCCCGAAGCGCGGCGTATCTTCTTTGATCTGATGCTCAAGCACGGTAACCCCGAACGGGCGCTGCGGCGGATGAACGAGCTTGGGGTGCTGTCGGCGTTCATTCCGGAATTTGAACCGATCGTCGCCATGATGCAATTCAATATGTATCACAGCTACACGGTGGACGAACACACTATTCAATGCGTCTGGAACCTCAGCGAGATCGAGGCCGGGGAGCTTAAAGAAGACCTGCCCGTGGCCTCTTCCATTCTCAAAGAGGGAGTAGATCGCAAGGTTCTTTATACCGCTTTGTTGTTGCACGATATTGGCAAAGGCCGCCGCGAAGATCACTCCATTTTAGGGGCGCAGATCGCGCGGCGCATCGCCCCCCGTTTGGGGCTGAGCAAGGCAGACAGCGAAACCGTGGAATGGCTTGTGCGCTATCATCTGCTGATGTCGGACATGGCGCAGAAACGCGATATTGCGGACCCGCGCACCGTGCGCGACTTTGCAAAGGCGGTGCAGACGGTCAAACGGCTTGATCTTTTGTGCGTGTTGACCGCCTGCGACATTCGCGGTGTGGGGCCAACCACGTGGAACAACTGGAAAGCTGCCTTGCTGCGCGCGCTGTACCGCCAGACACGCCGTGCGCTGGAAACCGGTCTTGAAGACCTGAACCGCGAAAACCGGGGGGCAGAGGCGAAACGGGCGCTGCGCGAGGCGCTGAACGAATGGCCCGCAAAAGACCTCAAGGTCGAAACAGGGCGTCATTACGACCCTTATTGGCAGGGTCTGCATGTTACCGCCCACACCGTCTTTGCAGAACTGTTGCGGGATGTGGAAGACGACGAAATCAAGATTGACCTGCACCCCGATGAAGACCGCGATGCCACGCGCGCGTGCTTTGTAATGTCCGATCATCCCGGCATCTTCGCGCGTATCTGCGGCGCGCTGGCCTTGGTGGGGGCGAATGTCGTGGATGCGCGCAGCTACACCACGAAAGACGGCATGGTCACAGACGCCTACTGGATACAGGATGCAGAGGGCAATCCCTACGACGTCAGCCGTTTGCCCCGTCTGCGCACCATGATCGAACGCACCCTGAACGGTCAGGTGGTGGCGCAGGATGCCTTCAAAGACAAAGACCGCATGAAAAAACGCGAGCGCGCGTTCAAAGTACCCACACACATCACCTTCGACAACGAAGGCACGGAAATCTACACCATCATCGAGGTGGACACCCGCGACCGCCCGGGCCTGCTGTATGATCTGGCCAAAACACTGGCAGAGGCCAACGTCTACGTGGCCAATGCAGTCATCGCGACCTACGGCGAGCAGGTGGTGGATACATTCTACGTCAAGGACATGTTTGGGCTGAAATACCGCACAGAATCAAAGCAGCGCATGCTTGAAAAACGTCTGCGCAAAGCGATCGAGGAAGGCGTTGAAAGGGCGCAGGTTTGAGGCCCATTCGCCTGATGTCCGGCTTTTTCACAGTGGGCGGCTGGACATTGCTCAGCCGGGTTCTGGGATTTGTGCGGGACGCGATGATCCTCGCCTATCTGGGGACGGGGCCGCTTTATCAAGCCTATGTGGTTGCGTTCCGTCTGCCCAATATGTTTCGCCGCTTTTTCGCCGAAGGGGCGTTCAACATGGCGTTTGTGCCCATGTTCTCCAAGCGGTTGGAGGGCGGGGAGGACGCGGATGGCTTCGCCTCTGAGGCGTTCAACGGGCTGGCCACGGTGCTTATTGCGCTGACGTTGCTGGCGCTGGCGACCATGCCATGGCTGATCTTTGCGTTGGCTTCCGGCTTTGCAGGACAGGAAGAATTTGGCCTGTCTGTTGAATTCGGGCGCATTGCCTTTCCCTACATCCTGTTTATCTCGCTTGCGGCCCTGTTGTCCGGGATGCTGAACGCGGCAGGTCGGTTTGCGGCTGCCGCTGCCGCCCCGGTGTTGCTGAATATCCTGCTGGTCACCGTTATGCTGATTGCCGTGCAAACGGGCGGGGACGTGGCGCGCGCCCTCATATGGGCCATTCCCTTTGCCGGTGTGGCGCAGTTTGTCCTGTTGTGGATCGCGGTGCGCCGGGCCGGTTTCAACATCACGCTGCGCAGGCCACGCATGAGCCCCGACATGCGCCATCTGATCAAAGTGGCCGTGCCTGCGGCCCTTGCGGGTGGGGTGGTGCAGATCAACTTGTTGGTGGGCCAGCAGGTCGCCAGCTACTTTGACCGCGCTGTCGGCTGGCTTTTTGCAGCAGACCGGCTGTATCAACTGCCGCTTGGGGTTGTGGGCATCGCCATCGGGGTGGTGTTGCTGCCTGATTTGTCGCGCAGGCTTCAGGCGAAAGACGACAACGGCGCGCGCTATGCGCTGAGCCGCGCCGGTGAGATTGCGCTGGCCTTGACCATCCCTGCGGCCATGGCGTTGGTCATCATGCCCCTGCCGCTGGTCTCTGTCCTGTTCGAGAGGGGGGCCGCCACCTCGGACGACAGCGCAGCCATTGCGCTGGCCGTCGCAATCTACGGCCTGGGCCTGCCGGCGTTTGTGCTGCAAAAAATCCTGCAACCGATCTTTTTTGCGCGTGAGGATACCAAACGCCCCTTCCACTACGCGGTCTATTCGATGATCGTGAATGCGGTTCTGGCTGTTGGCCTTGCCCCCGTCATCGGCTGGATCGCCCCTGCGATCGCGACCACGGTCGCGGCATGGGTGATGGTGTTTTCCCTGCATTTCGGCGCAAAGCGTTTCGGGGAAGTCGTCCGGTTCGACGACCGTTTTCGGCAGCGCATCTGGCGCATGATCGTGGCGGCCCTCGTGATGGGTGCTGTGCTGTGGTTTGCGGTGATCTTGCTGAACCCGTTTCTCAACCTGCCGTGGTGGCGCGTCTTGGTGCTGGCGGTGTTGATCGGCCTCGGCGCCTTGAGTTATTTCGCGTCCGCCCAAGCACTCGGTGCCATCCGCCTGTCAGAGTTGAAATCAGCCTTCAGGCGCGGCTGACCTCAGTCTCTGCGCAGTTTTTGCAGCATCGCGCTGAAGCTGCCCGGCACCAACATCATCGACGCCACAAACCCAAAAGCGAAGCCAAAGAAATCCGCCATCCATGTCAGGTTTCCGCCGAACAAGGCACCAAACAGCAACTGGATGCCCATCAACATCGCAATCAGGCTGAACGCGCGCAACTGCTCTTGCCCGCGTGCGCCCAAGCTTACCCAGAGCACGAAGGAATAGCCGCCGATCAACCCATAGCTGGAGGGGAACCCCCCGATCAGCCACGACGGGTCGTTCAGCAGCACCGCATAAGCCAAGGCCCCAAAGGCCCCACCGCCGACAAACAGCAACACGACGGCGAACTGGCCCAGTGTCTCGCCCACCATCTTGCCCAGCGCCAGCACAAAGACACCCGCAAACAACGTGCCCGTGAAGCTGCTGTGCACAAAAGGATAGGTGAGAAAGCGCAACAGATGCTCGGGCATCCAGCGCCCGGTCTCACCCATCCAGTCAAAAACCTCGCCCGAGAAACCGTAGCGTTCGATCGCCGCCAAGCGCCACCCGATCGCACCCGGCCCGCCGATGATGCCCTGTTCGCCAAGGGTAAACAGGGCTTCGGGGATGAACAGCGCCAGAAACAGCAGCCAGACCACCGTGGGAAGCGGATTGACGGGCGGGGCGACATGGGGATCAGACATTGGGCTTCCTTGACGATGCTGCGCCCCATGGGTAAGGCGAAGCGCAGGTCAAATCCAGCACGAACGGAACTATTTGATGACTGAGACATCCTTTACCCCGCGCGTCTTCTCCGGAATTCAGCCGTCGGGGGGCCTGACGCTGGGAAATTACCTTGGCGCGATAAAGCGTTTCGTGGACATGCAGAACGAAGGCAGCTTTGAAACCATTTACTGCATGGTCGATCTGCACGCCATCACCGTGTGGCAGGACCCTGCAGACCTGCGCCGCAACACCCGCGAACTGGCTGCGGGCTTCATTGCCTCGGGGATCAGCCCGGACAAATCGATCCTGATCAACCAGTCCCAAGTGCCAGAGCACGCGCAATTGGGGTGGGTGTTCAATTGCGTGGCCCGGATGGGTTGGATGCAACGCATGACGCAGTTCAAAGACAAGGCGGGCAAGAACGCGCAAAACGCGTCGCTGGGGCTTTTTGGCTATCCGGCGCTGATGGCGGCTGACATTCTGGTCTATCACGCAACGCATGTGCCCGTGGGCGAGGATCAAAAGCAGCATCTGGAGCTTACGCGCGACATCGCCACAAAGTTCAATCACGATTTCGGCGTCGATTTCTTTCCGATCACCGAGCCTGTGATCGAAGGGGCGGCTACCCGCGTGATGTCCTTGCGGGACGGGTCCAAGAAGATGTCAAAGTCCGATCCGTCAGACGCCAGCCGGATCAACATGACCGATGATGCCGATGCGATTGCCAAGAAAATCCGCAAAGCCAAAACCGACCCGGAGCCTCTGCCGTCCGAGGCCGCTGGGCTTGAAGACCGCCCCGAAGCGCGCAACTTGGTCAACATCTTTGCAGCGCTGAACGATCAGGACGTGGACGCGGTGCTTGCTGATTTTGGCGGTGCACAGTTCGGCACGTTCAAACCGGCGTTGGCAGAGCTTGCTGTTGCCAAGCTGTCGCCGATCTCGCAGGAAATGGCGCGGCTTATGGATGATCCTGCCGAAATTGACCGGCTGTTGGCGCGCGGCGCTGTGCAGGCCCGCGAGATCACCACACCGGTGCTGGAGAAAACCTACGATATCCTTGGGATGGTGCGATAGCCCAACGCAACTACCGCGCGCACATATGCTGTGCGTCTTGATGACTGGTGCAAACAGACCCGCCCGACTAGCTTTGCCAAAAGGGTAGCGACAGGAGATTTGCATGTCTGATCCCGCTCACGCCGTTGTTGGTCACGTTCATTTGCGTGTGGCCGATCTTGACCGCGCCATTGCGTTTTACCGTGACGTTCTGGGCTTTGAGGAAATGCAGCGTTTCGGCGATGAGGCCGCATTCCTTGGGGCCGGTGGGTATCACCATCACGTGGGGCTGAATACATGGGCCAGCAAGGGCGGTTCCCCACCGCCAAACGGGCATACCGGGCTTTATCACGCGGCGTTTCTGTACCCTGATCGCAAGCGCCTTGGGGCGGTGATCAAACGCGTGCGCGCGGCGGGATACGCGCTGACGGGGGCGGCGGATCACGGCGTAAGTGAGGCGGTCTATCTGAATGATCCTGATGGAAACGGTGTCGAGCTTTACCGCGACCGCGCGCCCGAAGACTGGCCGCGCGATGCCGCTGGCAATCTGGCCATGACCAACACCCGTCTGGATGTGGACGCCATCGTGGCCGAAGCGGATTAGGCGCGCAGGCGGCATGGACAATCACGATCCTATACGCCACCTTTGGCCCGCAGGCAGCATTGAGGTGGCACGTGGCGACAGGCTTTTTCTGGGATGAGAAGTGCTTTTGGCACGCAGGCGGGAACTACGCGTTCACCCTGCCCATTGGCGGATTTGTGCAACCGTTGAACGGGGCGGGTTTGCCGGAAACTCAAGAAGCAAAAAGGCGGCTCAAGAACCTGATGGATGTATCCGGCCTGAGCAATGATCTGGTCGTGCAAGGCGCGCCCCTCGCAACCCGAGAGGAGTTATTGCGCGTACATCCCGCAAGCTATCTGGACGAATTCAAACGCCTGTCCGACGCAGGCGGCGGTGAGCTTGGACGTCGCACGCCCTTTGCTCAGGGGGGCTACGAGATTGCAGCGCAGTCTGCAGGGCTTGCGGTTGCGGCGGTGGACCACGTGGTGACGGGCAAACTGGACAACGCCTATGCGTTGTCGCGCCCGCCGGGGCATCATTGCCTGCCGGATTTCCCCAATGGGTTCTGTTTGCTGGCCAACATCGCCATCGCGATTGAGTCCGCACAGGCGAAGGGGTATGCCAAACGCGTCGTGGTGCTGGATTGGGACGTGCATCATGGCAACGGCACAGAAGCGATCTACTACGACCGGGACGATGTGCTGACCATTTCGCTACATCAGGAGGGTAATTACCCGCTGGATACAGGCGCAATCGCAGACCGTGGGCACGGGGCTGGCGAAGGCTACAACCTCAATCTGCCGCTGCCTGCCGGAAGCGGTCACACCGCCTACCTTTACGCGATGGAAAAGATCGTCCTGCCCCAGATTGACGTGTTTGAACCCGACCTCATCATTGTGGCCTGTGGCTTTGATGCAGGGGCGACAGACCCCTTGGCGCGCATGCTGGCCACCTCTGACACTTTTCGCCGGATGACGCAGCAGGTCAAAGACGCAGCCGCGCGTCTGTGCGATGGCAGGCTGGTTCTGGTGCACGAGGGGGGCTATTCCGAAGTCTATGTGCCCTTTTGTGGTCACGCCACGATTGAGGCGCTGTCTGGCAGCGCGGTTACCGTTCCCGACCCGATGGCAGAGCCGCTGTCGATCCGCCAGCCGGGCCCCCGCCTTGATGCTTTCCTTCGCGGTGAGGTCGACTACCTCGCTGAAAAACTGTAGCTCTCTCAGGACCCGCCATGCCCCCCCGAAACAACGACGCTTTCTCTTTCCTGCTGACGCGGCGGTCCCGGCCTGCCAAAACGCTCGGCCTGCCGATACCGGACGCCGCCGCATTAGAGCCGATCCTGCAGGCAGCAGCGCGCACGCCGGATCACGGCAAGCTGGAGCCGTGGCGCTTTATTGTGCTGACAAAACCCGCGATGGCGCGGCTTGCAGGTGTTGTGACAGACCGGGGCGGTGCTTTGCATCTGGATGCAGAACAGATTGCCAAAGGCCGTGTGCAGTTTGAACAGGGTGATCTGGCTGTGGTGGTTGTCGAAGTTCAGAAACCATCCGAGAAAATACCAGCACTTGAGCAGACCTATTCCGCCGGTGCTGTCTGCCTTGCCTTGCTGAACGCAGCCCTTGCCAGCGGCTGGGGGGCCAATTGGCTCAGCGGGTGGCCGTCGCATGATCGCGGTTTCATGTCGGATGGTCTGGGCCTTGCAGATCACGAACGCATCGCGGGTATCGTGCACATCGGGACAGAGACATCTGCGCCGCCGGAACGCCCGCGCCCTGAGCTGTCACAGATCACCCAATGGATGCATGAATGATCCTCTCGTCGTTTTTCGCGGCCCTCGGCCAGATTGGTGACCCGAAATTCCGGCGGGTTCTGTGGCTCGGCATATTTATCACGCTGGCTTTGCTGATCGGTGCATCTGTCGGAATGATCTGGTTTTTACGGTCCATGATCGGTGAAAGTGTCTCACTGCCGTTTATCGGCGAGGTTGCATGGATAGAGACTGTTGCCAGTTGGGGCGCAGGGGTCGCACTGGCCGTTTTATCCGTGTTTTTGATGGTGCCTGTGGCTTCGGCAATTACGTCGCTGTTTTTGGAAACCGTGGCGCAAGCTGTCGAAGACAAGTACTATCACTCACTTGGACCCGGGCAGCCCGTCCCGATCCTGGACGCTATCGTGGATTCATTGGGATTTCTGGGCGTGCTGATCGTTGCAAATCTGTGCGCCCTGATCCTCTACTTGATCTTTATCCCCGCGGCACCTTTCATTTTCTGGGCGCTCAACGGATTTCTGCTCGGGCGGGAATATTTCACGCTAGTGGCCATGCGACGCGTGGGGCGGGCGCAAGCAAAGGTGCTGCGCAAGCGGCATGCCACGACCATCTGGCTGGCCGGAGTTTTGATGGCAATTCCGCTCACTGTCCCGCTATTGAATCTGGTCATTCCGATCTTGGGTGTCGCGACCTTTACTCACTTGTTTCACCGCTTGCAGCAGCGCCCCGGCCAAACCAGTCCAGATCACGCACTGTAATCGCCTCGGTCAGGATAATCGTGGCGACAATCGCCCAGATCACCGCGCTGATCACCGTGGTCCAGCGGGCTTTCTTACCAATGTCATGAACCTCGGGCGCACCCGCATGGGTTCCCGGAACGATTTCACCCAGATCACCCTGCGTTTTCACACGGATCGGCAAAGCGATCAAAAAGGTCAGCGACCAGATAACGGCATATAAAACAAGAGCTGAGGTAACACCCATTTCCTAAATCCTTTATGCGTCAGACTTGTTCAAGCTCGACCAGACATCCGTTGAAATCCTTGGGATGCAAGAACAGCACTGGCTTGCCATGGGCACCGATTTTAGGCTCTCCCGTGCCCAGGACACGCGCGCCTGTCTCTACAAGGTGGTCGCGGGCGGCCAGAATATCATCGACTTCATAGCATACGTGATGAATGCCCCCAGCCGGGTTTTTTTCGAGGAAGCCATTGATCGGGCTCGCTTCTCCCAGTGGGTAGAGCAGTTCGATTTTCGTGTTGGGCAGTTCGATAAAAACCACCGTGACACCATGGTCCGGTTCGTCCTGCGGGTCGCCCACATTCGCCCCCAGCGCGGTTCTGTATTGCGCAGACGCCGCCTCAAGATCGGGAACGGCGATCGCCACGTGGTTTAGCCTGCCTATCATCGAAACACCCCTTCCAGTAAATACCGGCCCGTTATGCGATTGTGCTGCGCAGGGTGCAAGAGACTCGCTGCCGCAGGGGAAATTAACGTGCTGTTAGCCAAGTATGCGGCATGCTCATCTCGAATCGAGTCTCTAGGAGGGGATAATGGACAAGACGGATCCTTTTGCGTCGACGCTCCCGGCACCGACCGCGACCCGCCCGCTTTTGGGGCTGACGGTGCTGGTGATCGAAGACAGCCGCTTTGCCTGCGAGGCGATGCGGCTATTGTGTCTGCGCAGTGGTGCGCGGATCAGGCGCGCCGATTGCCTCCGGTCCGCACGGCGGCATTTGCAGGTCTACCGGCCTTCGGTCGTGGTGATTGATCTAGGCCTGCCCGATGGATGGGGAACGGACCTCATCCGCGAATTAACCCCGACAGAGCCGCGTGTTGATGTAATTTTTGGCACATCGGGTGACCCGGATGGCGAAGCGCTGGCCTTGGCGGCAGGCGCGGATGGCTTTTTATCAAAACCACTCGACTCCCTGGCTGTATTTCAGCAGGCGGTCCTATCCAAATTGCCCGCAGACAGGCAGCCAACAGGCCTGAGGGAGCTTTCGGACGAGATCATCAGCCCGGACTTCATCGCGTTTCAGGATGATATGGCCCACGTTGCCGACTTTCTGGAAGATGACGCCGATGGCACCGCTCTGGACTATGTTACTCAGTTCGTCGGCGGCGTTGCACGCTCGGCTAAGGATAGCCCTTTGGAACAAGCCGCCGCTGATCTGGCACGCAAACGCGCCTCTGGCGAATCTTCCTCCACAGAGACCGCGACGTTGATCGGGCTGGTTCAAGAGCGTCTGACACGTAAATGCGCGATCTGAGGTCAGGACGCTGCGCCTAACACAGGATCATGCTGCGCCACCAAAGGCGACGTCAGTTGGCTCAGACTGGTGCGCTGCTTGCCGGTGCTGTCGAAATTGCAGTCGATCAGCCAATCGCGATAGATAAGGTCAAGTGCTGGCCATTCGCTGTCGATGATCGAAAACCATGACGTGTCCCGGTTGCGCCCTTTCACGATCGTTGCCTGCCGAAAGACCCCTTCGAAACTAAAACCAAGGCGCTGCGCCGCCCTGCGTGAGGGGATGTTGAGCGCATTGCACTTCCATTCATAGCGGCGATAGCCAAGCGAAAATGCATATTCCATCATTAGCGCCATCGCTTCTGTGGCGATGCGGCTTTGTTTCAGAAGCGGGCTAAAGCAAAGGTTGCCAACCTCAATTGAGCCATTGGTCGGATCGATCCGTAAATAGCTTGCAACACCTAAAACGCGGCCCAAGGCCCGCGACCTGATCGCAAAGAACATATGCTCGGGCTTAGCGACAGTTTCGTCTATCCAAGCGGCGTATGCGCGGGAGGATGCGAAAGGGCCATAGGGCAAGTAACCCCAAAGCGCATCATGACCGTCAAAAGCATCAAACAACGCATCGGCGTGACGCGCGGCCTCAAGCGGTTCCAAAACCGTGTGGCGTCCGCAAATTTCCGTGGCCTCAGGTCGCTGTGCAGGCGACCAATCCGGAACCAATGCACCAAAAAGCACCTTATCCTTCATTGAATCGCCCTCTCAACGAAGAGCCACAGCTTGCCACCGGGCGTCTCAATCCTGCGGAATAACCCGCAAATTCAGTTCCATCAGTTGCTCGCTCAGCGGCTCTGAGGGCGCGCCCATCATCAGATCTTCGGCGCGTTGGTTCATTGGGAAGGGCATCACCTCCCGAATGTTTTGCTCATCCGCCAAGAGCATCACGATCCGGTCAATCCCGGCAGCACATCCACCATGCGGCGGCGCGCCGTATTGGAACGCATTTACCATCCCCCCAAAGCGTTTGCGCACTTCATCTTCGCCATAGCCTGCAATCTCGAACGCTTTGAACATGATCTCTGGCTTGTGGTTCCGGATCGCCCCCGAGACCAGTTCATATCCGTTGCAGGCAAGGTCATACTGATACCCCAAAACCTTCAGCGGGTCGCCCATCAGCGCCTCCATCCCGCCTTGCGGCATCGAGAAAGGGTTGTGCTCAAAGTCGATCTTACCGGTTTCCTCGTCTTGCTCATAAATCGGGAAATCCACGATCCAGGCAAAGGCAAAGCGGTCCTTGTCCGTCAGGCCCAACTCTTCGCCGATTGCGTTGCGCGCCTTTCCAGCCACCGCCTCAAAGCTCTTGGGCTTGCCGCCTAAAAAGAACGCCGCGTCCCCAACGCCAAGGTCGAGTTGCGCCCGAATGGCTTCTGTTCGCTCAGGCCCGATGTTCTTGGCCAGCGGCCCCGCCGCCTCCATCCCATCGCTGCCTTCGCGCCAGAAGATATACCCCATGCCGGGCAGGCCCTCTTTCTGGGCAAAGGCGTTCATCCGGTCACAGAATTTCCGGCTGCCGCCACCCGGAGCCGGAATCGCCCGAATTTCAGTGCCTTCCTGCTCAAGCAGTTTCGCAAAGATCGCAAAGCCGGACCCTGCAAAGTGTTCAGACACCACCTGCATCTTGATCGGGTTGCGCAAATCAGGCTTGTCCGATCCATACCAAAGCGCCGCATCCTTGTATGAAATCTGCGGCCACTCCGTGTCGACTTTCTGGCCACCGCCGAACTCTTGAAAGACGTTTGTCAGCACAGGCTGGATGCAGTCAAAGACGTCCTGCTGTTCGACAAAGCTCATCTCGATATCAAGCTGATAGAAATCCGTGGGCGAGCGGTCGGCGCGCGGGTCTTCATCCCGAAAACACGGTGCGATCTGGAAATAGCGGTCAAAACCGGAGACCATGAGCAGTTGCTTGAACTGCTGCGGGGCCTGCGGCAACGCGTAGAATTTGCCGGGATGCAGGCGGGACGGCACCAAAAAGTCGCGCGCGCCTTCGGGCGACGATGCGGTGATGATCGGGGTCTGGTGCTCGCGAAATTGCTGATCCCACATGCGCCGCCGGACAGATGCCACCACATCCGAGCGCAGCTTCATGTTCGACTGCATCTTTTCCCGGCGCAGATCGAGATAGCGATACCGCAGGCGCGTTTCTTCGGGGTATTCCTGTTCTCCGAACACCTGCAATGGCAATTCACCTGCGGGCCCCAATACTTCTATGTCACGGATGAACACCTCGATCTCGCCTGTGGGGATTTTCGCGTTCACAAGGGACGCATCGCGCGCCTTGACCGATCCATCGATGCGAATGCACCATTCCGCGCGCAGTTTTTCCACATGACTGAACGCGGCGCTGTCAGGGTCACACAGCACCTGCGTCATGCCGTAGTGGTCGCGCAGATCAACAAACAAGACGCCACCATGATCGCGCACCCGGTGCACCCATCCGGACAGACGAACGGTCTCTCCCACGTTTGCGGCGGTCAGTTCGGAACAAGTATGGCTTCTGTAGGCGTGCATGAGGCGTTCCTTTGCGCGTCGGTAAATCTCGGGCAGATACACAGCCCCCGACGCGGGAAGTCAAGCCGTGGGGCGGGCCTCACGCGACAAAAGATGCCGCCTGAATAGGTACAATTGCACAATCGCCATGTTGCCGCAGCCGGTTGGCGGGACGCCTCAGGGTTCTAAGTGTGCGACACATAGAAAAAAGGGTGTACCCAAATCGTGACGCGCGATCCCGTTCAAATCGTCTGGTTCAAGCGCGACCTGCGTGTTGCCGATCACGCGCCGCTCAGCATGGCCGCAACGCTGGGGCCTGTGATCCCGCTGTATGTGGTTGAACCCGACTTTTGGGGGTTGGAGGATTCCTCTGCCCGGCAATGGCAGTTTGTCGTCGAAAGCCTGCAGGAGCTTGACGCGGAGCTTCGCAAGCTTGGGCAGCCGCTGGTGTTGCGCAAAGGCACGGTTGAGGATGTGTTTGAAGACCTGTCCCAACGCTTTGGCATCGCTGGGGTGCATGCCCATGAAGAAACCGGCAACGACTGGACCTACAAACGCGACAAGCGTGTGGCCGCGTGGTGCCGGGCCAAGGGCATTCTTTTTCACGAATACCGCCAGCACGGGGTGGAACGGGGGCACAGTTCGCGCAATGGCTGGGCCAAGCGCTGGGACGCGATGATGGCGCAGCAGATCACGGCAGCGCCGTCTCTTGAGCCACTGGAGGTCCCGTCTGGTGAGGTCGATCTGCACAGCGCTTTGCGAATGGCCCATGATCCCTGCCCCGAAAGACAGATAGGGGGGCGCGCGGCTGCGGTGGAACGGCTGGACAGTTTTCTGACAGCTCGCGGCGAAACTTACCGGACCGCCATGTCGTCTCCGATCGCCGGGGCCACGGCCTGTTCGCGGCTCTCACCGCATTTGGCATGGGGCACACTGTCTGTGCGCGAGGCCGCGCAAGCCACGTGGAGGCACCAGCGTGATGCCAAGCAAAAGCAGCAAAAGCTGTGGCGCGGCGCGTTAAATTCGTTCTCCGGCAGGCTGCACTGGCATTGTCACTTTATTCAGAAGCTGGAGGATGAACCGATCCTCGAGTTTCGCAACTTGCACCGAGCATACGACGGGATGCGCCCGTCAGAGCCAGATATGGCAAGGCTGGAAGCTTGGCAAAACGGCGAAACAGGCCTCCCCTTTGTGGACGCCTGCATGCGGTCACTGGCCGCGACAGGGTGGCTGAATTTCCGCATGCGGTCGATGGTCATGGCCGTCGCGAGCTATCATCTGTGGCTCGACTGGCGCGCAACAGGGCTTCATCTGGCGCGCCGTTTCACGGATTTCGAGCCAGGCATTCACTGGCCGCAAGTTCAGATGCAATCGGGCACGACCGGCATCAATACCATACGTATCTATAACCCGGTCAAGCAGGGTCACGATCAGGACCCGCAAGGGGCGTTTGTGCGCAAATGGGTGCCAGAGTTGCGTGATATTCCTGCCGACACCCTGCAAGAACCTTGGAAAGCGGACAATGCGGGGGATGTGTTGGGCAAGGTGTACCCGTTCCCCATCGTGGACCATCTGGAGGCTGCGAAAGAGGCCCGCCAAAAGATCTGGGCGGTGCGCGGCACGTCAAAATTCCGCTCCACGGCGGATGCGATACAGCACAAACATGGGAGCCGGCGCAGAGGTATCCCGATGACTGGGCGCAAAAAGGTGCCTTCCGCGCAATTGTCGCTGCCGCTTGGCGCGCCTGAGCCAAAGTCATAATAGCGGCGGATTGACGCTGCCTCAGGTCCAAAAGTGCCCTTTGCGCGTAACACACACATGAGCGATGCACCTTACAAAAGCCTGTTGCGTTTGATCCGCAGCGCCGCAGCCCCAGAGCCCGGAATGGCGCGTATCACAGCGGCCTTAATCGCGGGTGCGCTCGTGCACAGCGTTTTTGCGGTTGCTGTGCTGTCGATGATCTGGGCCATGTATTTCGGGATGCAGCGCAGTTTCGGAACCGTGGCCGCACCGTATGTCTGGCTGGCCAATACGCTGTTGATCCTACAATTTCCGCTGCTTCATTCCGCGCTGCTCAGCAAGCGCGGGACACAGGTTGTAGCGAAACTGGTCCCCGGCCCCCATGGCGGCACCCTGTCGACTACAACCTATGCGGCCATCGCGTCGCTGCAGCTGGCGTGCCTGTTTTTGCTCTGGACCCCCAGTGGGATCGTCTGGTGGCAGGCCACAGGCACCGGGCTGACCGCTCTGACAGTGGCCTATGCAGCCGCGTGGCTCTTGCTGATCAAGGCCAGCTACGATGCAGGGGCTGAGGTGCAGTCCGGCGCGCTGGGGTGGATGTCTTTGATGGCCAACAAAAAGCCCGTCTTCCCGGATATGCCCACAACCGGGCTGTTTCGGATCATCCGGCAACCCATCTATGTCGCATTTGCCCTGACGCTTTGGCTGGTGCCGGTGTGGACGCCGGATCAACTTCTGTTGGCGCTCTTGCTGACCGCATACTGCCTTGCCGCGCCGCGCCTGAAAGAGCGCAGATTTGCCCGGCGCTACGGGCAGCGCTTTGCCGAATACCGCGCCGAAACGCCCTACATTGTTCCAAGTTTAAGCCCCCGGAGGTCTGATGCCCGCGCCGAAACGAAATAATCTTGAAATCTATGACGAGGTCGCCGCCGAATGGTGGTCTGACGAGGTTCGTTGGGTCAGAACGCTGAAAAACCTCGTGCCGGGGCGCTTGTCATGGTTCGACCGTCAAATAGACTGGGCCGGGAAAGAGGTGCTCGACCTTGGGTGTGCGGGCGGCTTCATGGCCGAGGCATTGGCGGCCAAAGGGGCCAAGGTGACCGGCATTGACCCCGCCGCCGGTGCGATTGAGGCCGCGCGCGCGCATGCCAAACAGGAAGGCTTGGACATCCGCTATGACGTGGGCGTGGGCGAGGATTTGCCTTACGAGAGCCAGTCTTTTGACGCTGTGGTCTGTGTTGACGTGCTGGAGCATGTGGCGGATCTGGCCAAAGTAGCTGCAGAGGTTGAACGGGTTCTGCGCCCCGGCGGGCTGTTTTTGTTTGACACGATCAACCGAAACCCGCTGGCAAAGCTTGCGACAATCACGGTCGCCGAAGACGTGCTGGGCCTTTTGCCAAAAGGGACGCATGATCCGGCGCTGTTCATCAAACCGTCGGAATTGCGGCACACCCTGAGCGCGGCAGGGCTGGTGCCTGGCGCATTCACCGGCCTTGGCCCCCGGGGGATCAACCGGCGCGGCGACATCACCTTTGGCCGCCTCCCCCTCACGGCAATCCTCTACATGGGGATCGCGCGCAAACCAAAAGGATTGACATGACCGAAGCTGCCCTGATTTTCACCGCACTGCTTTTTGGCGGGATGACGCTGTATTCGTTTGGCTTTGCGGCCTTTGTGCTGAACGCCCTGCCCGCCGATACCGCGCGCCCCCTGATCCGAAGCGCCTTTCCGCATTTCTATCTGTTTGTTCTGGGCACTTCTGTCGTTGCCGGGGCGGCTGCCACCGCGATTGATCCGCTTTCGGGCGGGTTGCTGGCTGTCGTTGCCGCCACGACCCTTTATGCGCGTCAGGTGCTGATGCCCGCGATCAACCGCGCCACCGACGACGGTAACAAAACGCGGTTCAAATGGCTGCATGGTGCCTCTGTGTTGATCACCTTGGCGCATATCGCGATGGCTGGGGTCGTGATCGTGCGGCTGGGGACCTAGAGGTCCGCCTCCCGCACATCCAGGGCATCCCGCAAGGCATCGCCGATAAAGTTGATGGAGAGCACCACCAACATGATCGCAAGACCCGGATACAGGCCCAGCCACCACGCGCTTGAGATAAAGCTGCGGCCATCCGCAAGGATCAGCCCCCATGTGGGCGTGTTGGCATCGACCCCAAGACCCAGAAAGGACAGTGACGCCTCGCCCAGAATGGCGTAGGAAACCGAGACGGTGGCCTGCACGATGATGGGGGCCATGGCATTCGGCAAGATATGCTGGATCATGATCCGCAGGTCGGAAAAACCCATTACCCGGGCGGCATCCACGAACTGCTCTTCTTTCAGGGTCAGTACCATCGACCGGGCAATCCGCGCAAAGTCGTCCAGAAACGCAAGCGCAATGGCCACGATCACGTTCAACAAGCCCGTGCCAAACACAGCCACCAGATAAACCGCAATAATGAAGTTCGGGAAGGCCCATTGCAGGTCGATATAGCGCATGATGATCGCGTCGATCCAGCCGCCATAGTAGCCCGCGACAACCCCGAGCAAGACCCCGAAGAACAGGGATATCGCCACCGTGGACACCCCCACGAACAGCGAGATTTGCGTGCCATAAAGGATGCGCGAGAACAGATCGCGCCCCAGATCATCCGTCCCCAGAACGTTGTCCATGCTGGGATTACCCATCATGTTCAGCGTCATCTCATTTGGATCATAGGGGGCGATCAGCGGCGCGAAAACAGCACCAATGGTGAAGAGCGCAAGGATAATGATCCCGAACTGTGCTTTGCGGTCCTTGGAAAACACTGCCCGAAAGCGTGACCGTTTTGGCGTCACGGGGGCTGTGTCTTCGGCAATATCCTGGGTCACATCTGTCATCATGAATACCGAATGCGCGGGTCGATCACGGCATAAAGCAGATCAACCAACAGGTTTGAGAGCACAAAAAACGCCGAAACAATCAGCACAGCCCCTTGCACGACGGGGTAGTCCCGGTTCTGGATGCCCTGAATAAGCACCCGGCCCAGCCCCTTGATGGCAAAAACATTTTCAACCACCACAGCGCCGGAAATCAACAGCGCAAAGGCAATCCCGATCACCGTAATCACCGGGATCAGCGCATTGGGGAAAGCATGCCGCAGCAGCAAGATACGGTGCGGCAACCCTTTTGACGCCGCCGTGCGCATATAATCCGCTTGCAGCACCTCCAGCATGGACGATCGGATCATCCGCGCGATAATGGCGGAAAACCCTGTCCCGATTGCGATAGCGGGCAAGATCAGATGACTAAGCCACTCCCATAACCCTTCAGACAAGGGGGCATAGCCAATCGCGGGCAACCATTGCAGGTTGGCGGCGAACACGATGATTAACAGGATCGCCAGCCAGAAATCCGGCATCGACAGCCCCACAAAGGCAAAAAGCGACACCGCCGTGTCGGCGGGTGTGTTCTTGCGGGTGGCCGAAATAATCCCCGCAGGCACCGCGATGATCAGCGCGATCACAAAGGACAGAAACGCCAGCGACAGCGTGCGCGGCAACGCCTCCATCAGGATCGTCGCCACCGGCTGATTTGAGCCATAGATAGAGGCCCCCAGATCGCCTTGCAGCATGTTAGTAAACCACCGCCAGAACTGCACCACAAGCGGCTGGTCAAGGCCAAGCCTGCGGACCATGGCTTCGCGCGCCTCAGGGCTGCCTGCGTCAGCCAGCATCGCGGCAATCGGATCACCCGGCACCAAGCGCAGCATGAAAAACACCAGCGTGGCCACGGCGAGCATCACGAGCACCGCCCCGATCAGACGTCTGAAAATATATGAAGCCATCAGCGTTCAGGCGGGCACATCCGGCGCCCGCCTGCCTTTCGTCAGTTATGCGAGCGAAATGCGGTCAAGCTCATGCAGACCGGGGATGCGCGCATCCTCCGGCACGATCACGGCCGTCGAATGCACAAGAATGTCCACCGGGTGATAGAGGAAGCCGCACGCCACCTTGTTGGAGGTGATCGCATTGGCCTTTTGCACCAGTGCGCGGCGCGCTTCGGGATCTGCCGTTACAGACTGCTCATCTGTTGCTGCGTCCGCTTCTGCCTCAGAGAAGAAACCAAACGGATAAAGCTCAGTGTCGCGCGTTGGACCATTGAACTTGGACGTGGTCTGCATCCAGTCCACCAACCCATCATCGGGGTCATAGTCGCCCCCCGAGCCGCCAAGACGCAGATCAAAGTCCATCTTGTTGAACTCTTCAATCCCAACAGAGAAGTCCTTGGCATCCACTTCGACCGTGATGCCCAACACCTGCTTGTAGATGTTGGCGACCACAAGCCCGGCACGCCGCCCGTTGGGCGTGGTTTGCAGTTTCAATGTGGGGAAGCCATCGCCACCGGGGTAGCCTGCATCGGCAAGCAGTTGCTGTGCGCCTTCAGGATCGAACGCCTGTTCCGACGTTTCCGCAAGGCTTTCATCGAAGTAAAAGCCCATCGCCGGGTTAATGGTGCCATGCGCCGCAGCCCCATATCCGAACAACCCTTGCGTGATGAACAGATCACGATCCAATGCCTTTGCCAGCGCCAACCGAACCTTGAACCCGTTTTCTTCTTTCAAAGCGTCCAGCGGCTTGTTGAAGTCGTCAACACGCATGAAATCGCGCCATGGGTTGATCCAGATCGACTGGAAACCGGGGGCAGGCTTGATGTCGACCGACAAATCCGGGTTGCTGCTGACGCGCTCGACAAGCTGCGTAGGGAACGGGTTGCCACCGACATACTGGATATCGCCAGCCTCTAGCGCTGCGGCAAGCGGTTCAGTGCCATCCACCGGGGTGATGGTGATTTTGTCGATCTTCGCACGGTCCGGGTCGTAGTAGTTTGCGAATTTCTCAAGAATGACCGACTGACCCTGCTGGTGCGATGTGATCTGGTAGGGGCCGGTGCCGACAGGTGTCAGGCCGTATTGCGCCTTGCCCAGCGCCTCTAGCCCACCGCGCGAGACAATCGTCATCGCGCGACCGGATGCACGTTCCAAAGCCTTGGTCAGGAACGACGCTTGTGGCTGTTTAAGCGTGAACTTCACCTCAAAGTCATTCAGTTTTTCAAGGTTCGCCACATTGGCGATGACGCGGCTGTGGATCGACTGTTCCGGATCGCTGGAGCGGTTGAAGGTGAACAGCACATCGTCCGCGTTGAACGCGTCCCCATTGTGGAAGGTTACGCCCTCACGCAGCTTGATGGTGTAGTTCAGCCCGTCGTCCGACACTTCCCAGCTTTCCGCCAGATCACCCTGAGACACCAGATTGTTGTCAATATGCATCAGGCCCGACAGCACGTTGGAGGCGATCTGGAACTGCAACACCTGATTGATCTGCGCAGGGTCGAGCGTCACGATCTCGCCCACGCCAGACCACGCGCAATTCAACTCACCGCCCGCATGGGCTGCGGCAACGGCGGGTGTGGCCCGCAAGCCCGGTAAAATCTGCGCAAGCGTCAGTGTGCCGCCTGCCGCCAGCAGACGAAGCGTCGTGCGGCGGCTGATCTTGCTGCCGCGCAAATCATCGCGGTTCAGGCCAAATAGCGGATCGCGTGGGTCAAAATCATGGGCCTCGCGCAGTTCAGCCTCGGCGCGTTTCATCAGATCGCGGTTCTTTGGGGTATCATCCATGTCGTTCTCCTTCGTTGGACGTGCGGTCTTTGTCGCTTTGTTGGTCCACCATGATGCAGGCCGCGACATGGCCTGCACCTACTTGTGTTAAAGCGGGGGGCGCCTCTTTGCAGGCAGCCTGCGCCAGCGGGCAGCGTGTATGAAAAACGCATCCCTCTGGCGGGTTCATCGGGCTGGGGATTTCCCCTTGCAGCGCCTCGACCGACCGGACCTGTTCTGACAACGGATCAGGGTCCGGCACGGCATCAATCAGCGCGCGCGTGTAGGGATGCTGCGGGTTGGCAAAAAGCTGCTCTGCATCCGCCATTTCCATCACACGGCCCAGATACATGACGGCCACGCGGTCACACAGATGGCGCACGACAGACAGATCATGCCCGATAAACAGATAGCTCAGCCCAAAACGTTTGCGCAGGTCCGACAGCAGATTGATGATCTGCGCCTGAATGGACACATCGAGGGCCGATACAGCCTCATCACACACGATAAGCTCAGGCTCCAGCGCCAATGCGCGCGCGATGCCCACCCGCTGCCGTTGCCCACCCGACATCTGGTGCGGGTACAGTTCTGCAAAGCGTGGCGGCAGCCCGCAAATATCAAGCAATTCGGTCACGCGGGCCGCGATATCGCCTTGATAGGCATGCACGCGCAAGACCTCTGCAAGGATTGCGCCCGCCTTCATGCGCGGATTAAGTGATGAAAAGGGGTCCTGAAAAATAGCCGCAACCCGCTTGCGGAAAGGCAAGAGAGACGAGCCTGATTGGCTTGTAATGTTTTGCCCGTCAAACCAGATGCTGCCCGTTGTCGGATCGACCAGCCGCAATACGGTGCGCGCCAGCGTGGTCTTGCCACAGCCGGATTCGCCAACAAGCCCAAAGGCCTCGCCGCGCGCCAGACTAAGGGTGACCTGCTCTACCGCGCGCACAGCACCAACCTGTCGCTGCAGCAGGCCTTTTCGCACCGGAAAGTGCACGGAGACGTCTTCGATCCTCAGCAGAGGCGCGTTCATCATGACGCCTCCCGCTGGCCCGCGTTCAGCGGAAAGTGGCAGGCGCATCGCCCGTCAAACGCAGGCGCTTGTGTTGTGCAAATCGACGCGGCGTAGTCACATCGCGGATGAAAGCGACAACCTTTAATCGTTGTGAACGGGTCTGCCGGACTGCCTTTGATCGGGCGCAACGGCACACTGCGGTCTTGCGTCAGGCGCGGCACGGAGGCCAGCAAACCCGCGCTATAGGGGTGGCGGGGCGTTCGGTAAATCTCTGCAGCGGTTCCGCTTTCGACAATGCGCCCGCTGTACATCACGTTCACGCGCTGGGCGTAGCGGGCAACAATGCCGAGGTTATGGGTGATCAGCACCAGAGCTGTGCCATGTTCGCGGCACAGCCTGGCCATCAGGTCGAGAATTTGCGCCTGAATGGTCACATCAAGCGCTGTGGTCGGTTCATCTGCGATGATCAGCTTAGGGTCCGCAGCCAAAGCAATGGCGATCATCACCCGTTGACGCATGCCGCCGGACAGATGGTGGGGGTATTGCTTCAGGCGTTTTTCCGCATCGGCCATCCCCACCTCGTGAAGCAAGCCAATCGCGCGTTCTTTCGCAGCCTGACGCCCAAAACCCAGATTTTCCTCAATGCTCTCCATGATCTGGGCACCGATGGACCGGACCGGGTTCAAAGATGTCATCGGTTCCTGAAACACCATTGCGATGTCGCGCCCCCGTTTGTGTCGCATCGCCTCAGCGTCCAGCGCCAGCAGGTTCTCCCCCTCCAGCGTGATTTCACCGGAGGTGACGGACAGATTAGGCGACAACAGACCCATCACCGCGAGGGATGACAGTGATTTACCAGAGCCGGATTCCCCCACAATGGCCAGCGTCTCGCCTGTATCAATGCAATAGCTCACGCCGGACAGCAGCGGTGTCGTCACACCTGCCTCGCGGACGGCGATCGACAGGTTATCCACGGTAAGTAACGACAAAGCACCCCCCTCAGGACACGGTAAGCATGCCGTCACTTGGCTCGATCCATTCCAATAACGAGCTTTGACGGGCAATTTGACAGTTCACGAGCAGCGCACGTGCAAAAATTAGGACAAAAACCGGGACAATCCAGAAAATCGACTAATTGTTAATCCAAACATGCATGAAAAACGCGCCATCGTGTCCAGCCAGTGTGGGCTTTCAGGGATCAATCGCGTGACCAGAATAAAGCGAGGAACCCAATCCATGACCTATTCAATCGTTGCCCTTGACGTAAAAACTGGCGCAATAGGGATAGCTGTCGCAAGCCGGTTTTTCGCCTGCGGGTCGCTTGTCCCGCATGTCACGGCAAATGTCGCGGTCGCATCGCAAGCCTTCGTCAACCCGCTGTGGGGCATTGAAGGGGTAACACGGCTTGACGCAGGCGAGGCCGCCAAGGCCGTCATGGAAGATTTCATCGCGCGCGACGCCGGGCAGTCCATTCGGCAAGCCCACATGATGGCCGCCAACGGACAGATTGCGCAACATACAGGGGCGGATTGTGTGCCGTGGGCCGGGCACGTGCAGGGCCCTGACATATCGGTTGCGGGCAACATGCTGGCAGGTCCAGCGGTCGTCGAAGATACGCTACAATGCTACTTGCAAAACGACGATATGCCCTTCGCAGAACGGCTGCTGGCGGCAATGCAGGCGGGCGAGGATGCGGGCGGCGACAAACGCGGCAAACAAGCAGCCGGCCTGCTGGTCCACGAAGGCCAGCCCTACCCCTCGCTGGACCTGCGCGTCGATGATCATGCGGACCCGCTGACGGAGTTGCGCAGGCTTTATGCCGTGACCGAAGAGCGCCTGAAGTTCTTTTCCATGGGCCTCTCGACGACAGAAAACTTTTCCGGCATGACGGACCGCAGCCCAATCGACAAAGCCATCGCAGAGGATGAAGCCCGTCGTGCACGGGACGGCATCGTCTCTCAATCTTTCGCAACCCACCTGACCTGAAGCCCCCAAAAGAAGACCAAAAAGGAAATCTCATGGACCTGCGTGCCAATCATCACTACCCGTCTCGCCGTTCGGCTGTTGCGGCTGAAAACATTGTGTCGACGTCGCATCCCTTGGCGTCTCAGGCCGGTTTGCGGATGCTGGCACAAGGCGGAAACGCGGTGGATGCGGCTTTGGCGGCGGCCATCACCCTGACGCTGGTGGAGCCTTCGGGAAATGGGTTGGGGTCGGATGCTTTTGCGATCCTGTGGGACGGGAAGGAATTGCACGGGCTGAACGCCTCGGGCCGCTCGCCCGCCGGATGGACGCCTGAGCGGTTTGCAGACCATGACAAAATGCCGTTCCACGGATGGGAAAGCGTGACCGTACCCGGTGCGGTGTCAGCATGGGTCGAGCTGTCTGAAAAGTTTGGCAAACTGCCTTTTGAGAAACTGTTTGAACCTGCTGTTGGCTACGCGGAAAACGGCTTTCCCGTGTCCCCCGTGATTGCAACCCTTTGGGCGCGGGCCGCAGGCATTTTGTCGGAACAGCCCGGCTTTGCCGAAACCTTCATGCCAGAGGGCCGCGCGCCACGCGCAGGCGAGTTCTTTGCCAGCCCCGGACATGCCCGAACGCTCCGCCTGATTGCAGAAACGAAGGGCAAAGCCTTTTATGAAGGCGAGATCGCGGAAGAGATCGCGGCCTTTGCGGCAAAACACGGCGCCGCCCTGTCCGTTGAGGATATGGCCAGCAACAAGCCGGACTGGTGCGGGACTATCTCTGCCGGGTTTGATGATGTGCGGTTGCATGAAATTCCGCCCAACGGGCAAGGCATTGCCGCCCTGATGGGCTTGGGCATTTTGTCCCACACCAATATTCGCGACCTTGATGCGGACGACCCGCTGGCCTTCCATCTGCAGATTGAGGCGATGAAACTGGCGCTGCGCGACGTTGAAGAATACGTGGCAGACCTTGACCACATGCACGACACGACCGTCGAGCATTTGCTTGATCCAAATTATCTGGCGCTGCGGGCCAAGGAACTGGATACGAACCGCGCGCAAAATTTCGGGGCAGGTGCGCCAAAGAACGGGGGCACCGTGTATCTGACTGCGGCTGACGCCTCCGGCATGATGGTCAGCTTTATCCAATCGAATTACGCGGGCTTTGGCTCGGGCGTTGTGGTGCCCGGCACAGGCGTCTCCCTCCAAAACAGAGGGGCGGGGTTTTCGCTGAACCCCGCCAGCCAAAACCGGGTGGGGCCGCGCAAAAGACCGTTTCACACCATCATTCCGGGCTTTTTGATGGGGCCGGAGGGTCCTTTGATGAGCTTTGGCGTTATGGGCGGGCCAATGCAGGCACAAGGGCACATGCAAATGGTGCTCAGAACGCAGCTTTGGGGGCAGGATCCGCAAATGGCGGTGGATGCCCCGCGCTGGCGGGTGACCGAAGGTCTGGGACTGGCGTTGGAAACAACCCTGCCGGATGCAACAATCGCGCGTCTGCGTGAGATGGGGCATGACATCACGCTGGAAGCGCCGGACAACGCATTTGGCTTTGGGGGCGCGCAACTGATCCACAAGCTGAAGGGGCGCGGCTACGTGGCCGGATCAGACCCGCGCAAAGATGGCTGTGCGGTCGGATTTTAATCACCCTGCCCAAACGCGTCGGACAATCAAGCGTCTCAGCAGGCAAATTCAAAAAACCCATGGCGACCTGTGGTGCAGTTCACTACGCCATGGATAAGAACCGTAGAGAGCAAAGATGCCGCAAAACACACCGCCCGTTTCGATTGATGAGGCCGCCACGCAAAGCCGTGTTGACTGGTGCAACGAGGTCCTGATCGGGGCCAGCGACCGGCTGGAAGCGGCCCAAGCCATCGCACCACGACTTGGCGCACAGGTGACCGATGAGGCCGTAACCTTCGGTTTCTGGGCGCCGGAACTGGTGGAAAAACGCGTCGCCGACGCCGACATTTTCATCGAAATCCTGCGCCCGCCAGTTGATCTGGACCTGACTGTCGCCCAATCAGAGACCACGTTCACCCGGACACTGCTGCCTGTTGCACGGGCCGAAGCGTTCTTTTTTTCAGTCTGCACGGGCCTGCGCGCAGGCACAAAAGACAGCGTGGGTGATTTTTACGCGCTTGTATGGCGCGATGCGGAGGGGCAATTCAACCGAACGCTTGATCCTTTGGCCATGTCCCTACCTTATGGTGCCTTTGCACCCGCAGAAATCTACGATGTGCAAAAGATGCAGGATGCCCGTCAGGACAAAGCCTATTTTCAGGCGCTTAGACAAGGCGGGCCTGACAGGCTTGGCCCGCCGGTCAGTATCCTGCAGGTCCATATTCCAACGGCAACCGCTGGCGGCACCCTTGCCAGCCTGACCCGGCAGATTGAACGTCTGGCTGAACGCTGTGATCGCGGGCTGCCGCTGGATCCTGAGGACGAGTTGTTCATGGGCTATGACGCGATCCAACCCTTGCCCGTGGAACCGACAACCGTCTATGAGGCAGGCCCTGCCTTCTGGACGGAACATCCGGCCGGCACCGATGAGATGGCCGACGAGACCACAGTGCAGGTCAATCTGCTCAGACCCAACACCACGAACTGGGGCTATGATGTGGTGATCGCGGGCATGGGCACGGTCAACCCGGTGCTGTTGGAAACGGGCCGCCCTGATGAGCTGGTTGATCTTGCTGCCGCCTTGCATAACTTCCCCGGTGCACCCAAAAAGCTTATCCTTGATGTGGTCTTTGGGCATTCGGACAATCAGGGCCTGAACGTGCTTGATGGCCAGTACTTTGCCGGGCCGAACATGTATGGCCAGAACCTTGACTACCGTAACCCCATGGTGCGCGCGATCCTGCTTGAGATGCAGCGCCGCAAGGTAAACTTTGGTGCCGACGGTGTCCGCGTGGACGGCGCACAGGATTTTAAATGGTACGACAGCGGCACCCAAACCCTGACGCATGACGATGCCTTCCTTGAGGAAATGTCAGGGATTGTGCAGAACGTGGCGGGCACAGATTTCAAGCCATGGTTCGTGTTTGAAGACGGTCGCCCGTGGCCCGAAGAAGACTGGGAGCTGAGCTCTACCTACCGGGCCGTTATCGAAAACCAGAAACACATGGACAAAGATGTGTTTCAATGGGGGCCGCTGACCTTCGCGCATAACACGCCGTTTATCTACACGTTCTGGCTGTCCAAATACTGGCGGATCAAGGAAATCCTGTACAACGGTTCAAACTGGATATCAGGCACCGCCAACCACGACACCTTGCGACGCGGCACGCAGGTCAGCCCCAAGCTGAATATCAACACGCGGCTAGGCGACACGCGTATGGAAATCCTTGATAAGGCCTATGACAATCCGGTTGTATCGATCTTGACCTATGCGGTTTTTCCCGGCGTGCCGATGGATTTTCTGAACGCCACCGCGCGGGCCAGTTGGGGCTTTATCCGCAATCAGGATGACCGCTACGGCGTCAAGGTTGTGGCAGAAGAAGCGATCAGCCTTAAATGGCTGGTCGATGAATACAGCTATTCGATGCCCGGGAACTTTCGCAGAATAAAAGAGATGGGGTTTGAGACACGCGAAGATCTGGCCCGGTTTTTCGAGTTTCTGCCCGCGCTGGTCGAGGTAACCGAATACGATCTGGACACGATCTCGGGCCTTTTGAACGCGGTCGAACCGCCTCTTGCAGGCCCCTCACACTTTTCCGTTCAGGGCCTGAAAGACATCGCACGGGCGTGGATGGACGACATGCATGACTACTGCAATGTGATCCATTCTTTCACGCACCTTGATCCGAACCAGACCGGTTTCATGCGCCGGTTGCGCGAGTTTCGGCAACAAAACCCGTGGCTGCGGCAGGATTTCACCGACAAAGACGACTTCCGGTATCTTGAGCCGATCGACGGCAGAACCGTGTTTGCCGCGCACCGGACAGGCCCCGATGGACAGCAGCTTTTTGCGCTGTGTCATATGGAAGGGGGTGAAACTGCCGCCATCGACCCGCTGGACCATTTGCCTGCGGGCGTAGCGCCTGACGGCTGGTCGCTGGTGCTGCGCACGCCGGGCATCGGCGACGACTACATTGGCGGCCCCCTTATCCTGAAAGATTCCATGGGGCTTGTGTTCGAAAAACGTGAGTAACCGCGAAGGCGGCCCTTGGCCCAGCGACTGCGTCTTAGGATTTGCGGAAAAGACCGGGCGCGTTGTCACGAATGGTATTGCGGCAGGCCTTCACAAACTGTCGGTCCAGCAAATGCTCGCGGCATAGTCGGTCCAGAGCGGTCGGGTCCTGTAACAAAGCCAGACCGATCTTTGCCTGAAACTGAGGATCGCTCAGCCTGTGATCCTCAGGGCTTTGTTTGGCTGGAATCGCCGCGGCATCGGGGTCAATTTCGTGCTTTTCGATCAACCAGTGCAAAAAGCTGCCGGACCGGGGGCGGTTGTTCTCTTGCTCTTGCAGGCGCGGTTTCATGCGCCGCGCCCAGAAATGCACGCCCCGTGTCTGAGCCGTAAGATGCGCAGCCACCCAATCGTTGTGCTTTGCGGCGATCATCTTGTTTCGGTCCTTGAATGATACCGGATAAAACGTCTCGACCGGCTGTGCAAGATTGATCTCGCCGGTCTGTTGCAGGAAATAGGTCACTGATGCTGGCCCCGTGAAGCCCCAGTTCTGCTCCGTCATATGCACAGGGGTGCCTTTGTCCCGCTCTGCGCGTAACTCGTCCTGCTGCCACGGCTTCAGCCACGGCGCGATTGCGTATTCATCCGTGAAGAACTCCAACAAAACGTCCAGCGTTCGCGAGTCCTGGGGCAACCCCAGCACCGCGTTGCACACAAGGCCGGGTTTTTCCCATCCGTAGACAAAGGGCTGATCAAAAAGGAACGGACGGTAGCAATACATATCCGCATCGACCCAAATTTGATCGGTCTTTTTGAGCAGGTGCAGCCGCCACATATCCGCGTGTATGGCCGGGCTGCCCGTGCGCGCGTGTCGCAACAGGGGCTCACCGGGAAAGATCTTGGCTGCATCAGCAGTTCTCACCCGGTTTGGTACGTTTTCGATGGGCGCGTAGCTATAGAGCGTGATGTCATGGCCCGCATCCGCGAAGGATTTAAGGCAAAGCTGTTCAAGCCAAGACAGCCGCCCGCCGATCCAGAGTGTCGCAATAGGAGGAAGTGCCGCCATTTCATCCTGACCAAGCCTCAGTTGCGTTCAAACTGCGCAATCTCGCTTCTACTGTCGAGCGAATTTTGGCGCTTTCTTCTGGCGCGCATGACTCGAATTTGCCCAAATTACTGGCACAGCGAGAGCTTACCGCTCAAGAATTGCGCTCGGGCGGCCCATCGCAGCGGCCAATCCGGGAAAAACCTTCTCATATGGCCACGCCGCTTCATTCTCAAGTGTGCAGCGCGTCTAGGGTTCCGCCCACCCTCCCATGGGGTCTGGTCCGAGAGACGCGAGCGCCCCGGCAAATTCCGGCGGCGTACACGGCGGGGCAAAATCCCGGGAGAACACTGCAAAAAGGGTCTTGTCGCACCTCCCTGTTCCGCCCGGCATTCCCCCCCTTTTTCACAACCGGCGGAACGGCTGAACAGGGGAAGAAACATGACGATGAAACGCTTGATTGCCGCCGCTTCGGTCATGGCAATAGCCGCCGCCACACCAGCGCTCGCACAAGAGAAAACAGACTTCAGGGTCGCATGGTCGATCTATGTGGGCTGGATGCCCTGGGGCTATCTTGAGGAAAGCGGCATCATGGATAAATGGGCCGACAAATACGGGATCGACGTCGAGATCGTGCAGATCAACGACTATGTGGAATCCATCAACCAGTACACGGCAGGCGCATTTGACGGGGTTTCCGCCACGAACATGGACACGCTGTCGATCCCGTCAGGCGGCGGTGTGGACACAACCGCGCTGATCGTCGGGGATTTTTCTGACGGAAATGACGCGGTAATCCTCAAAGGCGAAGGTGATCTGACCTCACTGGCGGGAAAGCCGGTGAACCTCGTTGAGTTGTCCGTCTCACACTATCTGCTCGCCCGTGGGCTCGACAGCGTCGGCTTGCGCGAAGCTGATCTGGCGGGCGTGATCAACACATCGGACGCGGACATGATCGCGGCCTTTGCGACCAATGACGTCGAAGCCGTGGTGACATGGAACCCGCTTGTGTCGAGCATCCTTGATGATCCAAACGCCACCAAGCTGTTCGACAGCTCCGATATCCCCGGAGAGATCATCGACCTGATGGTGGTCAACACCGAAACCCTTGAGGCCAACCCGAACTTTGGCAAAGCCATGGTGGGCGCGTGGTACGAAGTCATGACGCTGATGGCCGCGGGCGACCGCGAGGCGCTGACCGCCATGGCCGAAGCCTCAGGCACGGATCTGGCGGGCTATCAAGGCCAATTGGCATCCACGGAAATGTTCTACGACCCGGCAGATGCGGTTGCCTTCACGCAAAGTGCCGAACTGCCCAACACAATGGTCAATGTGGCCGAGTTTCTGTTCGACAAAGGCATCTTGGGCGAAGGGGCACCATCGGCTGATTTTGTGGGCGTCGAATACCCTGACGGCAGCATAACGGGCGACGCGAACAACGTGAAATTCCGGTATGACGTGACCTACATGCAAATGGCGGCAGACGGCGAACTTTGATAAAGGGCGCGGGGGTCTTAGCGCCCGCGAAACCCAATGCGGTGGATCAACAAATATCCCGGTGTCGTGCTGGGCGCGGCCCTTGCGGCGGTGCCGTTCATTCTGATGCTGATCGCCTATGTAATCGGGTCAGAGATCAGGCTGGCGGCAAACCCGTCCGACAAGCTTTTGCCATCGCTCAGCAACATCTCTGACACCGCCCAGCGCTTGTTTTTTGAACCAGACAGGCGGTCAGAGAGGATTCTGCTGTGGCATGATACAGCGGCCAGCCTGAGGCGGCTGTTCCTGGGCGTTGGCATTTCCGCGAGCCTTGCGGTGGTCCTTGGCCTGCTCATTGGCCTGCTCCCGCATGTGCGCGCGTCGCTTGCCGGGTTCGTTGCGGTGCTTTCGATGATCCCGCCCCTTGCGGTGCTGCCGATCCTGTTCATTGTCTTTGGCCTAGGCGAACTGTCCAAAGTCGTGTTGATCATTTTCGGCATTCTGCCCTTCATGATTCGTGATCTGTCGAGCCGCGTGCTTGAAATTCCGCGCGAGATGATTGTGAAGGCTGAAACTCTTGGGGCGAGCACAGGGGTCATTGCCTTGCGCGTGGCACTGCCGCAACTGATGCCGCGCCTTATTCAGGCCCTGCGGCTGTCGCTTGGGCCTGCATGGCTGTTTCTGATCGCAGCAGAGGCCATCGCATCGGATCAGGGTCTGGGCTACCGCATCTTTCTGGTGCGCCGGTATCTGGCGATGGATGTGATCCTGACCTATGTCATCTGGATCACCGTTCTTGCATTTCTGATGGACCTCGCGTTGCGCTGGGTGTCGCGCAGGTTCTTCCCATGGACGGAGGCTGGGTTATGAGCTTCGTCACTGCACAGAACGTCTTTCAAAGCTACGGACGCCGCCCGATCCTCGAACGGGTCAATCTGGAGGTGAGCGAAGGCGAGTTTATCTCGATCGTGGGCGCATCGGGCTGCGGGAAGTCGACGTTCCTGCGTCTGTTGCTCGCACAGGAACAGCCAAGCCACGGGGAGATCCGCGTGGCAGGCCAACCGCCCGCAGCAGAACCGGGGCTTGACCGGGGGGTGGTCTTTCAGAAGTATTCCGTCTTTCCGCACATGACCATCCGCGACAACATCGTGGCCGGTGAAGCGTTCAGAACCCCTTGGGGTCGCTTGTTTGGCAGCGCCCGGCAAGAAGCACTGGCGCGTGCGGATGAAACGCTGGCGCGCTGCGGGCTGGACCATGTGGCGGATCAGTATCCATCCACCTTGTCCGGCGGCATGCAGCAACGGCTGGCGATCGGGCAGGCGTTGACAGCCAAGCCGCGTATCCTGTTGCTGGATGAGCCTTTCGGCGCGCTTGATCCCGGTACGCGCCTGAATATGCATGCCTTTCTCACGGAGCTGCGCACAGAGACCGGCATGACCGTTTTCATGGTCACCCACGATCTTGAAGAGGGCTTCAAACTGGGCGACCGTGTGCTCGTGTTTGACAAACCGCGCTGGGACCCAACGGACCCAGATATCATCGGCGCGACCATTACGTACGATTTTGATGCCCGCGACGGCGGCATCCCTTTTCAACATCTCAAGGAGGAAACCCATGTTTTTCGGCCCAGCTGAGCGGTCCCGCTCACACAACCCTGCCGACTGGTCGCGTACCGATCATCACCCGCATCACCCGGATCTGACCAAGCTGCGCGGCTGGAAAGCCATGCAGGCCGAAGCCGACATCCCGGAAGGGCGTTGGGACGAAGAGCGCCGCTGGGCCCTGCGCATGGGCCTGACAGGTGCCGAGAGCATCGAAGACAAATCCATCCCCACATTCGCGCGGGGCGAGTTGCCGCATTATGCGGGCATCAACACGTTCCTCAAGGCACCCTACGCCGAGGACGTCACGGAGGTTAAAGACTATGACGCCACTGTTCTTGGCATCCCGTTTGACGGCGGCACAACCTATCGCCCTGGAACCCGGTTCGGCCCTCAGGGCCTGCGCAAAATCTCTGCGCTCTATACGCCGTATAACTACGAAATGGGAGTCGATCTTCGCGAACAAATGACCCTGTGCGATGCGGGCGATGTCTTTACCATTCCCGCCAATCTGGAAAAAAGCTTTGACCAGATCAGCCGCGCCGTGAGCCATGTGTTCAGTTCCGGCTCTTTGCCGATCATGATCGGCGGCGACCATTCCATCGGGTTTCCCTGTGTGCGCGGCATCGCGGAATGTACCTCGAAAAAGATCGGCATCGTGCATTTCGACCGCCACGCCGACATTCAGGAAAAGGACTTGGACGAAAGGATGCACACCACACCGTGGTTCCACTCGACCAACTTGCCGAATGTGCCCGCCAAGAACCTTGTGCAGGTGGGCATCGGCGGCTGGCAAGTCCCGCGCGAGGCAGTGAAAGTCGCGCGCGAGCGGGAAACCAACATCATCACCATGAGCGACATGGAGAAGATGGGCATCGACAAGACCGCCGAAATGGCGCTTGAGATGGCATGGGACGGCGTCGATATGGTCTATATGTCCTTTGACATCGACAGCATCGACTGTGGTTTTGTGCCCGGGACAGGCTGGCCGGAACCCGGCGGTTTCCTACCACGCGAAGCACTGGCGCTGGCCTCCAAGGTCGCGGCCGAAGGCATCTGCGGGATGGAACTGGTGGAGGTTTCCCCGCCCTATGACACCTCTGACATCACCGCGCTGATGGGCACCCGTGTGATTGTCGATGTGCTGGGCAGTCTCGTGGCCTCTGGCAATCTGGGCAAACACAAGCGTCACATCGACAAGCCCGTCAGCATTCCGCATGGCGAATTTGAAGGAAAGCGGTGGTCCAATGCCACATGACATTGTGAACGGCCATATCGGCCACAACCATGACCATCCCGACCACCTGCATAGCCATCTGCCCCCCGAAGACGAGGCCGCAGAGCTACAGGTTCTGGCCACACAATTCATCGACGGCTTCATTCAGGCGGCGGATAAAACGGCCTACCTGCGCCTTGCAGGCGTGCCGTTTGAACGCCCCGGCAAGGGCGGTGAAAAGGCCCTCAAGCTGGTCGATGTGGACCTGAAGACAGAATGGCAGGTCGGCACGGCCTCCCCCTCTTTTGGATCGCGCGACCTGAGCTATCTGCCCTTCCCCGGTGAGATGGTGTCGGCCCGGACAAACATGGGGTTTGTCTATGTCTCCATTGAGGAAAGAGACGTTCTGGACCTGCGCGATTTCCTTCAGACACGCCGCGAGGAAATCAGCCGATAGACCGCATTGGTCACCGCCGCTCTTGCCAAAAAAGAGCGCGGTGCAGCCCTGCGCGGTCTTTCGCTTCGTCAGCGCCCTGTTTTGCTGTACCGTTGGCCCACGGACGTTGAAACGGTATTCAGGAAAGGCGCAGCAGGTGCGACAGATCAAGGTTTTAGTACTGGCGCTGTGCAGCGCGTTTTTGGTTTGGCCAGTCCCCGCCACCCGCGCAATGGAACCGCTGGAGGGGTGGTTGATCGCGCAGAAAGCCTGCCCCGCGTTTCAGTCAAAGAACAAACGCACCAATCCGGGCAACATCGCCCTCGTGCCCGACACGGCCTATGAAATGCGCGGCACAAATCCACCCAGCAGGGACTGGTATCAGGTTGTCATCCCTGATGCGCCCGGATCGAGCGCGCGGTGGGTGGAGACGACCTGCGGCGACTATGTCCGCACGCAGGCAGAGGCGCAAACACCCGCAAAGCCCGTCCAACCTGCGGCGCCGCGCAATTCTGCCGAGGCGACGGACCTGTTACTTGCCCTCACCTGGCAGCCAGCCTTTTGCGAAAGACGACGGCACGCGCCTGAGTGCAAAAAGCTCAACAACGGTGCATTGCCGGTTGCGAGCCGGTATTTCTCGCTTCATGGGCTTTGGCCGCAACCGCGATCCGCGGTTTACTGTGGCGTCTCACCAAAGGTGCAGCGTCAAGACAAAGAAAGACAGTGGCACCTGCTGCCCGCACCACAACTCGACAGCGATACTGCCGCACGGCTCACCACGGCGATGCCCGGGGCCGAGAGCTTTCTGGACCGGCATGAATGGATCAAGCACGGCACCTGCTTTTTTGGCACGGGTCAGGGCGATGAATACTACGACGACAGCCTCTATGTGCTGGATACGATCAATCGCTCGCGCGTCGGCGAGGCTATGGCAGCCCATCTGGGTCGCTACATGCACGCGGCTGACCTTCGCAAAGCCTTTGATCGCAGTTTTGGCGCAGGCACGGGCGCACGTGTGGAGGTGATCTGCACCGATGATCAAAACCGGCGGCTCATTCAGGAAATGCGGGTTGGTCTGAAGGGTCAGATCACACCAACCGCAGATGTCGGCGCATTGATCCGTGCGGCCCCGACACGGCGCGTGAACTGTAGCGGCGGCTATGTGGACGCAGCAGGCCTGCAGTAACGGGTGATGCGCGCCACCTGTTTCGGCCTAAACGTCGAAAAAGACCGTCTCATCCGCGCCTTGCAGGTTGATCAGATGCGCGTAGCCATCTTTGGTTTTTCGGGCGATCAGCGTTTCTTTGCGCGGGCCTGCCAGCCGCATCACCGGGTCTTTTGAATTGTCTTCATCCGGGAAATAAAGGCGGGTAGTCAGGGCCAGATTGATGCCACGGGCTGCAATCCAGACCAGAATATGAGGGGCCTGCCCTGCGGGCGCACCGGGCTTGAGGGTCTCAAAAACGACTTGTCCCGTGTCCGGGCATGCAGATTGACGACCCCAATGACAAAACCCATCGCTGGGACCAAATGACCCGTCTGGACCTGCCTGCCAAATCTCGACCAGCGCATCCGTGACAGGCTCCTTTGCTGCGTCCTGCACGCACAGCGTCAAGCGGATGCGCTGACCGACCGGGTTGCCGCTGATCATTTCGGCCCCGAGGTCGCGCCCCGCGTAGATCCCGGATAGTCCCGCGCGGGAAGGCATGCAGCCGATGTGCACATAAGGCCCGGCGGTTTGGGACGGTGTTTCTTTCAGACCTGCCATTCAAAGCCCCTCCAACTGGTTCTCGAACAGCGTTTGCGTCCGACCGCGCAGCACAATGTCAAACCTGTAGGCACGGCTATCCATCGGAACGGTTGCGTCCATATCGAGCCGCGCCACCAGCCTGTCGATTGCCGCCTTGTCCGGAATGGCCTGAACGATCGGGCAGAGGGCAATATGCGGATCCCCTTCGAAATACATCTGCGTGATCAGGCGTTGTGCAAAGCCATCGCCAAACACCGAAAAATGGATATGCGCAGGCCGCCAGTCATTGCCGCCATTGGGCCAGGGGTAAGGGCCCGGTTGAACCGTCTTGAACTGAAACTGACCATCAGACCCGGTGATGCACCGCCCACAGCCACCAAAATTCGGGTCGAGCGGGGCGAGGTATCCGTCGTTTTTATGGCGGTAGCGTCCGCCTGCGTTTGCTTGCCAGACCTCGATCAATTTGCCGGGGACAGCGCGCCCATCCTCATCCAGCAACCGACCATGCACGATAATCCGAGGCCCCAAGGCGGACTGCTCGGTTTGGGCATAATTCAGGATCAGATCGTCATCCAGCAGCCCCAACATGTCCTGTCCGAAGGCCGGGCCCGTCATCTCTGTTTGGGTTGGCGCGTAGTGCAGCGGGGCCTGTCGCGGGGACCGGGCAACAGAGCTACGGTAATCCGGGGCAAGGGCTGGCGGGTGCCAACTCAGATCACGGGGGGCAATCACACGTTCAGTAATGGTGCTCCTCCTCCATCTCGGCGAGCGCTTGGCGCGCCAGTTTCAAGGCATGATTTGCGCGGGGCACGCCTGCATAAATGGCAACATGCTGGAACGCCTCTTGCAGATCACGCGGCGTGGCTCCTGTGCGGCGGGTCGCGCGGATGTGCATGGGAATTTCATCAAAATTCCCCAAAGCGGCGAGCAAAGCGACTGTCAGCATGGAGCGGTCGCGCCGCGAGATACCCGGACTGGCCCAAACGGTCCCCCATGCCCCTTCGGTAATCAACGTCTGGAACGCTTCATCAAAGTCAGTTTTTGCAGCCTCTGCCCGGTTCACATGCGCTTGCCCCAAGACCTCGCGCCGGACGGTCATGCCCGTCTCAGACCGGATGGCTGGCCCCTGCGCCATTTGCCCGATCAGTGCGGCCAGTTTGTCAGGCACCTCAAGCATCGGCATGGGCCCGGCATTGGGCAAAACCTCAAGACGCGCGCCTTGAATGGCATTTGTCAGCGCAGCAACAGCTTCGACCGGGACAAGGGGATCGTCATTGCTAGCGATACAGAGGGTCGGCACCTGAATGCGCACTGCCACCTCGGTCAAATCAGCGTCTCGGATCGCTTCGCACGTTGCTGTGTAGGTCGCAGGGGACACACGCAACAGCATGTTTTTCTGCAGCTGAGCGTTTGGCTGAGACGCTACGCCCTCTGCAAAGACACTCTCCGCGACCTGTTGTATCCCGCCTTCTTTGACGGCAGCGATGCGGTCCGTCCAGAGCGTTTGGTTGCCAAGTGTTGTTGCAGTGCCCATGAGCACCAGACCTGTCAGCCAGTCGGGTCGGGACGATCCCAGCACTTGGGCGACCATGCCGCCCATCCCCGTCCCGCACAGAATGACGTCTGTCAGGTTCAGCGCCTCGACAAGGCAGGTCACATCCCGCGAGAGATCAGCAAGCGACGACACCGAACCAGAACCGCTCAATCCATGCCCGCGCAAATCATACGTCAGCGTGTCGAACCCGCTTGGCAAGGCCGCAATGACCTCATCCCAAATGCACTGTTCCGCGCCCAGAGGATTGACAAAAACCACGCAGGGACCTCCGCGACCCGTCCGGTGACGAAAGGCAACCGTTTGCCCATTGGTGTGCAGCATCTTCATAGCTTACTCCAGTGGCAGGCCGACGTAGTTCTCTGCAAGAGAACGAGAGGCGGCCTCCGATGAGGCCAGATAGTCAAATTCGGCCCGCTGCATGCGTTTTTCAAACGGGGAGTCATCTGGAAACTGGTGCATGAGCGTCGACAACTGCCATGAAAAACGTTCAACCTTCCAGACGCGTGACAGGGCCGCCTGCGAATAGGTATCGATGAAACGATCCTGCCCACTGACATAGTGTTCCGTCAAAGCGCGCGCGAGAAGGCGCACATCTGCGACCGCAAGGTTCAACCCTTTGGCGCCCGTAGGTGGCACGATGTGTGCGGCGTCTCCAGCCAGAAACAGCCTGCCATACCGCATGGGTTCGGCCACAAAAGAGCGCAAGGGCGCAATTGATTTCTCGAACGATGGACCCGTCTGCAAGCTCTTTGCGGTGTCTTCCCCCAGCCTGTCGGCCAGTTCTTGCCAGAATCGCGCGTCTGGCCATTGGTCCACCGTATCAACGGAAGAACACTGCACATAGTAGCGGCTGCGCGTGGCCGACCGCATGGACGCCAAGGCAAATCCACGCGCGTGGTTGGCATAGATCAATTCATGACTGACGGGTGGTTTTTCCACCATGACCCCAAGCCAGCCAAAGGGATACACCCGCTCGAATGTCTTGAGAACATCCTGCGGGATCGCCCGACGCGAGACACCGTGGTAACCGTCGCACCCGGCAATATAGTCACAGGCGATGGTGACCTGCGCGCCATCCTGCATGAAGCTGACGGTGGGGCGCTGACTTTTCAGGTCGGCCAGCCCCACATCATTCACGTTGAAAAAGAACTGTTGCCCCGCGGCAAACCTGCGATCAAACAGGTCTTTGGTAACCTCGGTCTGGCCATAGACCGTCACGGATTTCCCAGTGAGCGCCTTGAGATCGATCCGGTGCGTGTCACCATCAAATGCAAACGCACAACCTTCATGCACCAGACCCTCAGCCTGTAACCGGTTTGCGACGCCTGCCTCTTCCAGCGCGTCAACCGTCCCCTGTTCCAACACGCCTGCGCGGATGCGCCCTTCAATATAGGTGCGGTCCCTGCGGTCGATCACGATGGTATCGACGCCCGCATTGGCCAGCAGTTGCGACAGCAACAGGCCACTTGGACCTGATCCAACAATGCAAACCTGTGTTCTGGTTGCATGCACCACCCACACATCCCCAATCGCGCCCCGTTACCTTGCCATAGAGGCCGCTCAACCAGCCACGCGTCAAGCAGCTTTTGCAAGGCGACCGGATAGGATTCCACAGAAAAAAGGAACTGATCGGTGGTGTTTTTTCCTCAACAGAGGACCAGACTGGCAGGCGATAGCCACGCTGCTACGGACAGCCAGACGATCCACCCACAAGGCGCGACCCTTGCGCCAAAGCCTACAGATCAGGGATGCCGGTTTTGCCAGACCAACACCCCCAAAGATACACAAAGACGTTCAAAAGCCCCAAAGCCGGGACACCCAAACAGGCGTTTTTTCAAGCGGCTGTGTAGAGCTTGCCGCGCAGACCGCTCGCGACCACACCGGCATCGAACAGCTTGGCGATCTCCGTGTCATCAAGGCCTGTTACCTCGCTCAACACCTCTTCGGTGTGCTCCCCCAGAAGCGGTGCGGCGCGAGGCGGTAAGCGCTCAAGCTCTGAAAACGCGGCTGCATGCCCCGGCACCGGGAACCGCCCAAGCCCTGACTGCGTCAATTCGGTGAACATCGGGTTATCGAGGCTCAGGTCATCGTCTTGCTGCACGGCCTCCTTCACGGTCCGGAATTCGGACCATGTCAGTTTCGCCTCATCAAAAAGCTTGGCGACAATGTGAGATGGTCGGGCTGCAAACCAAGGTTTGAGGATGGCTGTAATGTCGTGCCGCAAATCCCAGCGCGCGCCTTCATCCATCAGATCGCAGCTTTCACGACGTGCAAGCTGCGCCATCTGTTCCTCAGTGCCGGTCACCTGAACAAGACCCGACCATTGGCGCGCGGTCAGGCCGATCACCATCACCCGCCGACCATCTGAGCAGACAAAATCCTGCCCGTAGGCCCCATAAAGCGCATTGCCGGACTTCGTCCGCTCGGTCTTGTTCAGGACTGCGTCCCCAATCAGCCCCAGATGACCCATAGTGGCAGCGGCCACATCCTTGAGGCTCAGCACCGCCTCTTGTCCGACACCTTTGCGCAATCTGTGCCGCTCAGCCGCCAAAACAGAAGCCACGCACATATGCCCCGCAACAAGGTCCCACGCAGGCAAGGCGTTGGCCACGGGCGCGGTGTGGTCTTCCGGCCCAGTGATATCAGGAATGCCCAAGGCCGGGTTGACCGTATAATCAACCTGCGGGCGGCCATGCCTGTCGCCCAGCAGCGTCACCATGATCAAGTCTTCGCGCCGTTTGCTGAGGGTTTCATAGTCCATCCAGCCGCGCACCCGCAGATTGGTCAGAAAGATGCCAGCATCCTCCCCCGGAGCGGTGATGGTTCTGGTGATCAGCTCGCGTCCTTCGGGGTGGCGCATGTCGACGGCAATTGACCGCTTGCCCTTGTTCAACCCGGCCCAGAACAGGCTGCGGCCAGACGGGGCCAACGGCCAGCGGCCAGCGTCAAGCCCCCCTTGCAAGCGATCAAAGCGGATCACATCCGCGCCCATCTGCGCAAGTGTCATCCCTGCCAAAGGCACCGCTACAAAGGCAGAGCCCTCAACAACGCGTAATCCGGCTAAAACTCCAGCCATTTAGTCCTCCCAAACTGCTTTCGCTGTCATGCACATGTGTCCCCCCGGCGCGACTGTGCACATATTTAACGCGCCCTCTGCCCCAGCCGTCGCGCGCAGGTGCATGTCACAATCGTGGAACATCGGATGCACGCCACGGAAGCTGAACCGGTCCGGCCTGCGGTCTTTCCAGCGCGTGGCCTCAGCCATCAACAAATTGGCCTGAAGCGGACCATGCACGACGAGGCCGGGGTAGTGTTCGATCTCTTGCGCGTAGGGCAAATCGTAGTGAATTCTGTGCGCATTGAAGGTAATCGCAGAGTAGCGAAACAACAGCACGGTCGACACCGGGTGAAGCTTGTTGAAAACCATGTCTTCGCCGGGCGCGGGTTTCTTCGGGGGCGGCGTGAATTCCGGCGCAATCGGCAGGTAGACGATCGTTTGTGTTTCCCGCACCGCCAGACCATCCGCGCCGCTGAGTTCAATATCCAACTCCACAAAAACCATACCACCGGTGGACCCTGACTTTTCATCAACCGAGACAATTGTAGAGGTCTTTCTGATCGGCTCACCGATCCGCAGATCGTTGAAAAACGTCAACCGCCCGCTGGCCCACATGCGGCGTTCAAAGGGCACAGGGGGCATAAAGCCGCCCAGCTTCGGGTGCCCGTCAAATCCTAGTGCTTCGGTGCCCACAATGGGCGGAAAGGCGTACCAATGCCACAGGGCAGGCATCGGTTCACCATCCTGAGGGCACGCTGTATCCGAGGGGGCCAGTGTTGCATGAACGGTGGCTGCAACATCGGGCGACAAACACCCGGTTACAGTTTGTGTGCGCCCGACCCAATCGGTCAGAGGCGCATTTTTGGCATCTGCGGTCTTCACCTCAGATGAACTATTGTGCAAGACTGTATTGTCCAGCGCGTTCATCAAGCCGCGCATTGCTCAGGCGACAGGATACGCGCCACGGTTGCCCCCATATCGGACGGGTTTGGCGCAAGTTCGATCCCGCAAGCCCCCAGCAAAGCCACCTTTTCCTGCGCGCTTTCGCCAAACGCTGAAATGATCGCGCCTGCATGCCCCATCTGACGACCTTTGGGTGCTGAAAGACCTGCGATATAAGCCGCAACCGGTTTGGTCATCTGGTCGCGTACGTATGCCGCCGCTTCGGCTTCTTGCGGGCCGCCGATCTCGCCGATCATGATGACGGCGTCGGTTTCAGAGTCTGCCTCGAACAGCTCCAGAATATCGCGGAACGAAGAGCCGTTGATCGGATCGCCCCCAATCCCGATGGAGGAAGAGACGCCAATGCCCAGCGCCTGCATCTGCGATGCGGCCTCGTAGCCCAGCGTGCCGGACCGCCCTACAATGCCAACCCGACCGGGGGTGTAGATATGCGGCGGCATGATCCCCATGAAGCCTTTTCCGGGGCTGATGATCCCTGCGCAATTAGGGCCGATCAGGCGCATTTTGCGGTCGCGCGGGAACCGGCGCAGAAAGCGTTTGACCCGCATCATGTCTTGTACCGGAATGCCGTCCGTCACGCAGACGGCGGTCTGAATGCCTGCCTCTGCGGCCTCCATCATCGCATCTGCGGCAGCAAACGGCGGCACGAATATCAGGCTGGCTTCGGCACCTGTCGCCTCAACAGCTTCACGCACAGTGTTGAACACGGGCCGGTTCAGAACCGTTGTGCCCCCTTTGCCCGGCGTGACACCTGCGACAACGCTGGTGCCGTATTCGATCATCTCCTGGGCGTGAAATTGGCCGATGCGGCCTGACAGGCCCTGCACGACAACGCGTGTATTTTCATTGATGACAATGGCCATGGGTTGGCTCCTTTATTCGGCGGCGATTGGGTGCGGACGGGCGGCAACAGCGACTGTTGCAGCCTCGGCCAGAGTGTCGGCGCTGATGATGGGCAGGCCACTTTCGCGGATCAATTTGCGCCCTGCTTCGACGTTTGTGCCCGACAGGCGCACCACAACCGGCAGTTCGATCCCGATGTCTTGATACGCCTTGATCACGCCGTTCGCGATCCAGTCACAGCGGTTTATCCCGGCAAAGATGTTGACCAGAATGACGCTGACATTGGGGTCGGACAGGACGGTCCGAAAGGCCTGACAAACACGTTCCGGACTGGCGCCGCCACCGATATCAAGGAAGTTCGCAGGCTCACCGCCCGCAAGCTGGATCATGTCCATGGAGGCCATGGCGAGGCCCGCCCCATTGATGATGCACCCGATGTCACCGTCAAGACCGACATAGGCAAGGTCATGATCAGCAGCAAAGCTCTCGCGTTTGTCCTCTTGCCCCGGATCACGCAGACCAGCCACATTTTCGCGCCGGAACAAGGCGTTGGTGTCAAATGACATCTTGGCGTCGAGGGCGACCAGCGTGCCATCCCCGGACACAACTAGCGGATTGATTTCAACCATCATCGCGTCCAGATCAAGGTAAGCGCGGTAGCAGGCGTGCAAAACCGTTGTCATCTGTGCAATCTGGGCACCTTCAAGACCGAGCCGAAAGGCAAGGTCTCTGGCCTGATAATCGACAAGCCCCACAGCAGGATCAAGCACAAGGCGGATCAGGCTGTCGGGATCTTCTTCGGCCAGATCTTCGATTTCCATACCGCCGTGCCCAGAGGCCACAATCATGATCCGCTCAGAAGAGCGGTCCAGCACAAAGCCGAGGTAAAGCTCTCTTTGAATATCCGAGACTTCTTCGACCCAGACCCGGTCAACACGCTTTCCATTCGCATCCGTTTGTTTTGTCACAAGAGACGTGCCCAGCAGGCCTTGTGTGAAGCTGCGGACTTCTTCGTCGCCGCTGCACAGATTAACGCCGCCAACCTCACCACGCCCGCCCGAGTGAATCTGCGCCTTGACGACACATTTTTCAGAGCCCAGCTCGCGCAAGCGAAACGCCGCTTGTTCGGGGGTAAAGGCAATGCCGCCCCGCGGAACAGGCACACCAAAATTGGAAAGGATTTCCTTGGCTTGGTATTCGTGAATGTCCATGAGAGGCCTCCTGTTTTGCGTCTTATTCTGCGTCTTATTCTGCGGCGATGGGTTTGGCCGCGATTGCCGTCGCGGTGTCGATCAGGTTACGCGCCATTTTTTCGCTGGCTGCATCTATCATCTTGCCATCAAGACTTGCCGCACCCTTGCCTGCCGCCTCGGCTGTCTTCAGCTCTTCGATAATGCGCTGTGCTTTGGCGATCTCTGCCTCTGGTGGGCTGAACACGTCGTTTGCCATGGCAATCTGTGACGGGTGGATGGCCCATTTGCCCTCACACCCAAGGGCTGCAGCCCTGCGCGCGCCCGCCATGTAACCGTCAGGATCAGCAAAATCCCCAAACGGGCCGTCGATGGCGCGCAGGCCGTAGGCGCGGCAGGCGATGACCATTCGACTGATGGGGGCATGCCATTGATCACCCGGATAGTCCGGGTTGAGACCGCCGATGTTTACCGTACGCGCCCGCATACTGGCAGCATAGTCTGCAACGCCAAAGTGCAACGCCTCCAACCGGCCCCCGAACTGGGCAATCGCCTCGACATTCGCCATCCCCAAAGCCGTTTCGATCAAAGCCTCGATCCCGACCCGAGACGTCAAACCACTGGCTTGTTCTGCTTGATTAACCATTGCCTCCACCATGTAGAGGTCTGCCGGCACGCCCACTTTCGGCACCAACAGCGTATTCACGCGGTCGCCTGCCTGTTCCATGATGTCGACGACATCGCGGTACATGTATTGCGTGTCCAACCCGTTGATCCTGACAGAGATCGTCTTACCTTTTGCCGCCCAGTCGATGTCGTTCAACGCCTGAACTGCATTCTTGCGCGCCTGCACTTTCTCGGACGGGGCAACCGCATCTTCGAGATCAAGGAACACAAAATCCGCATCGCACTCCGCGGCTTTGTCGATCATGGTTGTGTTTGACGCTGGAACAGCCAGTTCAGAACGTTGAAGGCGCTGACTGCGCAAAGGATGCAATGTGTGTGACATGACACACTCCTGACGTTAAAAAATAAAAGGGGGGCGCGATGGCGTCGGTTATTCGGCGGCCACGTGCAACATGGACTGGGCACCCGGCTGTGTCGCAAACCATGCCTGAGCGGCCCCAACGCCCGACCCCAACTGGATCGGAACACCCGCCCGGTACAGGGACATTTCTGCAATCGACAGGGCCGTCAGACACATCCCCTCGTTCAAATCACCCAGATGCCCGATGCGGAAAACCTTGCCTGCCAATGGCCCCAGCCCACTTCCGAAAGACGTGTTGAATTCGTCATAGGCGATGCGCAAAACCTCGCGCGCATCCACATTTGCAGGCACGCGAATGGCGGATACGGTGTCTGAGTAGAGCGTGTGATGTTCTGCCACCAACGACAGACCCCAGGCGGAGATACCCCGGCGCACCCCTTCCGCAAGGCGGTGGTGCCGCGCGACTACATTGTCCAGCCCTTCTGCCTTGATCAGGTCCAGCGACTGCCGCAGGCCATGAAACAACTGGGTTGGGGGTGTGTACGGAAAGTAGCCGTCAGCATTCATCTTCAGCATGTCGGTAAATTCGAAATACGCACGACGCATCGTAGACGTCTTGGAGGCGTCGAGCGCTTTTGCACTGATGCCAAGTATTCCCAAACCAGCAGGCAACATCAGGCCTTTCTGGCTGCCGGAAACCACAAGATCGACCTCCCATGCATCCATCTGGAATTCCAGTGAGGCGATGGACGACACGCCATCGACAAACAGCAAAGCGTCGTGAAAGTTATCATCCAAAGCGCGGCGGACGGCGGCCACGTCTGACGTCACGCCCGTTGCTGTCTCGTTGTGAGTGACAAACACAGCCTTGATTTTGTCTTCACTGTCTTTCCCAAGCAGACGCGAGAATTCCTTGACCGGTGTGCCAGCCCCCCACGGTACGTCCACAACGTGAACATCCAGCCCAAGCCGTTCCGCCATTTCAACCCAAAGCGAAGAAAACTGGCCCTGGCGCGACATCAGAACCTTGTCGCCGGGATTGAGCGTGTTGGTGATGGCGGCTTCCCATGCGCCTGTGCCAGAGCCGGGAAAGAACATCACTGTGCCAGTTTCGGTCCGCAACACTGATTTCATGTCATCGAACAGCCCCAAGGTGAGGTCGCCAAAATCAGATGCCCGCATGTCCTGCATGGGCACATTCATCGCCCGTCTTACAGGTTCAGGAATGTTTGTAGGGCCGGGAATGAAAAGATGAGTTTGACCAGTTCGCATGACGAATCCTCCGTAGGTTGAGTGACCGTAGTCTGCGAAATGGCGATGCTGCAAAGGCAACCGGGTCCTGCTGTGAATGCGAATGTTCACAACTCAAACAAATTGTGAATTTGTGAACTTTATGTTATACACATCGCATGAAAACATTCCTTGGTCCCCGATTAAGACGCCTCAGGAGCGATGCAAAGCAAACGCAGGCCGAAATGGCCAAGGTGCTGGGCATCAGCACATCCTACGTCAACATGCTCGAAAAGAACGAACGCAGCGTTTCTGTGCCGGTCCTGCTGCGGCTTTTTGAGGCCTATGGTGTCGACTGGCGCGACATCGCAGACGAAGACGACACCGCCCTGCTGGGAGATCTGCGAACGGTCTTTCAGGACCCGCTGTTCGAAAACAATCGCCCCGACCTGCCACAGCTGCGCGCGTTGCTGGCGCACTGCCCGGATGTTGCGCATAGCTTTATGCAGTTGCACAAGTCATATTCGGCGAACACAGAACAGCTGCTGGGTCTGGCCAATGCAAGTGAATCCGATCTGGGCATCCTGCGCGCCTCACCCGAAGCGGTCGTGCATGATTTCTTTCGCAACAACAAAAACCACTTCCCGGACCTTGAGCAAGCCGCGACAGACTTCTGGGAGGGCAAGCGCGTCAAAAGCGATGACGTCTACGCCGCGCTGAAAGAACGCCTCTACCGGAAATCGGGCATCAAGACGGAACTGGTGCCTGTGTCGCAAATGCCCGACACGCTGCGCGAGTATGACGAAAACACCGGATATTTGCGCCTTTCCGAAGGGCTGGACCATCCCAACCGCACGTTTCAACTGGTCCATACCGCCGCCCTGATCGAACACAGTGCGCTGATCGATTCCATACTCCAGAGCCTGAATCTGACGGAAGATTCCGGGCTGAACCGATGTCGCGTCGAACTGGCCAACTATTTTGCCGCTGCCGTGCTGATGCCCTACGACGTCTTTCTGGAAGAAGCCCTTGCCAGTAAATACGACTTTGCGCATCTGTCTTTGCGCTTTGGGGTGAGCTTTGAGCAGGCCTGCCACCGCGCCACAACCCTGCAGCGCGATACAGCCAAAGGTGTGCCTTTCTTCTTTCTGCGCATCGACAAGGCCGGGAATGTGACCAAACGCTTTAACTCAACCGGGTTTCATCTGGCTGAATACGGCGGCGCCTGCCCGCGCCTCGACGTCCACACGTCGTTTCGCGCGCCGGGTTCGATCATCCGTCAGTTCGTTGAAATGCCGGATGGACGCCGGTTCTTTGTCTTTGCCCGCACCGTGAACCGGCCCCGCTTTACACGGCATACGCAGGACAAACGTCTGGCGATTGCCATGGGCTGCGGCATGGAGCATGTGGACGCCATTGGCTACGCCGAAGACTTTCAGCACACCAATCCAAAGATTACCGATGTCGGCATCAATTGTAGGATTTGCCCGCGTGCCAAATGCGATCAACGGGCACATAATGCGATGATCCTGAACGAACCGGTGGACATCCGGCGCCGGGGGCCGACCCGTTTTGCCACATAAGCGGCGCAAGGATCATCGCCGCTGCCCCAAAAGCTAACCCCCCTGCTCGTGTAGAGAAGCAGAGGGGTCATGCACTGGTCAATTGTAGAAGTAATCGACCAAGAACAGCGGGATAGATGGGATGTAGGTACACATCAACAGCACCGTCATCAGAACCGCAATGAAGTAAATATTAACCTTCGTCACATCCCAGATGTTCGCGCGCGCCACCGCGCAGGCGGTGATTAGCACACTGGCCACGGGCGGTGTCTGTTGCCCAATCGCCAAATTAAGCGTTACCACCAGACCGAAGTGAATGGGGTTAATCCCCACCGCATCAATCAACGGGATCACGATCGGCACAACCAGAATGATCGCAGCAGCCGAGTGCAGAAAGAAGCCAATGATCAGGAAAAAGAAATTGAGGATCAGCAGGATCAGCCATTTGTTTTCCGTGATGCTCAGAATGCCCGCCGCCAGTTCCTGAGGGTATTGCGCGCGCGTCAGGAACCCGCCCATCACAACAGAGGCCGCAACCAGCAGCATGACAACGGCGGTTTGCATGCCGCCGTCCAGCATGGAGCGTTGCAGATGCTTGAGATCCACCTGACGGTACCACAGGCTGATCACGATGGCGGCCAGAACGGCCAGCCCTGCGGCTTCGGTTGCAGTCACATAGCCCCCGAAGATACCGCCCAGAATGATGACCGGCAGCGCAAAAGTGGGCAGCGCGTCGACAAACGTCTCCCACAGACGGCGGCCAGAAAAGGCTTCCTCGCGCGGCAGGTCGTACTTGCGCGCAAAGACGTAGGCGACCCCCATCAATCCTGCAGCCCCAAGCAGGCCCGGCACGATGCCCGCCACAAAAAGCTGCTCAACAGAGACGTTTGCAGATGTCGCGTAGAGGATCATGGGAATGGAGGGTGGGATGATGATCGCGAGCGATGCCGAAGACGAGGTGACCGCCGCCGCAAACGCGCCGGAATATCCACGCTTCTTCATCTGCGGGATCATGACAGACCCCATGGCGGCCACGTCGGCCACGGCAGATCCCGAAATCTCTGCAAAGAACAAAGACACACCGATGTTCACATGCGCAAGACCGCCGCGAATAAAGCCGATCAGCGCCGCCACAAAATTGATCAGCCTGTCAGTGATGCCGCCCGCGTTCATGATGGCTCCTGCTAGCACGAACATCGGGATCGCGATCAGCGAGAATTTTGTAGCCCCGCCGTACATATCCAAGGCCACATTCACGAGCGAGCCGGTCCCCTCAAGAACTAAAAGCCCACCGATTGCAGAAACAGCCAAGGCAACGCCAATGGGCACGTTCAGACAAATCATCGCCACCATCGCGATGAAAATTCCCAGCATCAACATCAGGCGTTCCCCGCTTTTTTCATCTCGGTCTCGACTTCTTCTTCGATCTCTGCGTGCTCAAGCGATATGCCGCGCGCCGTATCGCGCCAGTACGCAGGCAGGCTCAGCGCCTGACAAATGAGGAACAGAAAAGCCCCTACCGGAATGACCGATTGCGTAAAGCTGACAGGCACCCATGTCAGCGACACAAGTGACATACCGCCAAGGATCGACATGACAGTGAACCCCGCCCATGCCAGTAGGATAAAGAACCCGGCGGTAATCCCCTCGGCGAGGGCCACGGCCCACATCCGCCAGGGCATTTTTATGGACAAAAGCACACTGTCAAATCCGATGTGCCGTCTGCGCAGCACCGCCAGTGCGGATCCGTAATAGGTGATCCACGCCAGCAAGATCGCCGCGACTTCATCGTACCAGGCAAGACTGGACCCCAGAAGGCGGTAGATTACGGCCACCACGACAATGACCGTCAGCATGACCATCAGGAATATGACGAAGTATTCGAGCACGACCTCAAAGAACTTCTGTATTGAATTGAGCATGAGTGATTCCCGGCGGCTGAAGCTACCGCTGACCTTGTGCAGATTTCAGGGGGGCGCTGAACCGGCAGGACGCAACATGACGCGCCCTGCCGGTTGGTCTTTATGATCCGGAGGCGAGGCTCTGGATACGCTCGACAAGCTCTGCGCCACCATCGACCGAGCTGGCGAATTCGCTGTAGATCGCAGCAGAGGCGTCGATAAACGCCTGTTTGTCGGCCTCGTTCACCTCAACACCTGCATCCTTGATGACCTGCAGCAGATCGGTTTCAAGCTGTGCGGCGTGCTCATAGACGAAATCCTGAGTTTCGGCACCGCAAGCAAAAAGCTCCGCACGCACATCTTCAGGCAGACGCTGCCACTGACTGTCTGCAACCAGAACATACCCCGGCGTATAGACATGGCCTGTGATCGACAGATACTTCTGGACTTCCTGGAACTTTGCCGACGCAATCTGCGCGTAGGGGTTTTCCTGGCCGTCGATAACTTTGGTCTGCAGGGCTGTAAACACCTCGGAGAACGCCATTGGGGTTGGGTTGGCCCCGTAAGTCTGGAACATTTTCACGCGCCATTCGCCGTTGGGCGTGCGCAGCTTTACGCCTTGCAAGTCCTCAGGGGTGTTGATCGGACGGGTGTTGTTTGTGATGTGGCGGAACCCGTTCTCGAAGTATCCGATGATCCGGTAGCCTTCGCGCAGCGCTGCTTTCTGAAAAACATCCCCCAGTTCCGCTTGAATACGGCGCATGTGGTCACGGTCCTGCACGATATAGGGCATCTCGAACACGCCGAATTCCGGCGCAACAGAGGACATCACAGACGACGGCAGGGAAAAATCCACCTGACCCAGCTTGAGCTTTTGCAAAAGCTCCCGGTCTTTGCCCAACTGGCTTGCGCCGAAGGTTTGCACCTCTGCCTTGTCGCCCAGTCTGCCGTTGGCACATTCTGCGAAGGCGTCTGCGGATGCCTCAAAAAGCGATCCCGGGTTGCCCACGTGCCCAAAGCGAAGCGTCAGGTCAGCGGCCGTTGCTGCAATTGGCATGGAAATCGCCGCCACCGTGGCGAGAATTGTTGATGTCAGTTTCATTTTCTTCCTCCCTTAGTGTTTTTTCGAACGTTACTCAGCTGCGAGCCGCTCGTCTGTCGTTTCTTTCAGGTAGTCCATTGCCGCCTGTGCTCCACCCGCCTGATGTGGAATGCCAGCTTTCGCCAGCCCCATTTCGACGCCCGACAGGGTCGCCATCAGCATCAGATCGTTGAAATCACCCAAATGGCCGATGCGGAAAACCTTGTCTGCCACTTTGGACAACCCGTTCCCCAGCGAGATGTCGTAGTGTTTCAGCGTGGTTGCCCGGAACGCGTCGGCAGAATGGCCCTCTGGCACAATCGCGGCGGTCAGCACGCCAGATTCCTCACCCTGCCGCGCACACAGAACCTCCAGCCCCCATGTGCGCACCGCCGCGCGGGTCGCAGCCCCATGACGGGCATGCCGCGCAAACACATTGTCGAGCCCTTCCTCGTGCAGCATATCAACCGCTTCATTCAGGCCATAGAGCAGGTTCGTGCCTGGCGTGTAGGGGAAGTACCCTGTCTCATTGGGGCCAACCATGTCGTGCCAGTCCCAGTAGCTGCGGGGCATTGTGACGCTCTTTGCATGCTCCATCGCGCGGGCGCTCACAGCATTAAAGCTCAGGCCCGGCGGCAGCATCAGCCCCTTTTGCGAGCCTGAGATACAAACGTCCACGCCCCATGCGTCAAAGCGGAAATCGATCGACGCAAGGCCAGAAATCGAATCCACCATCAAGAGCGCCGGATGCCCTGCCGCGTCGATTGCCTTGCGCACGTCAGCGATCGGAGAGACCGACCCGGTCGAGGTCTCATTATGCACAACACAGACCGCTTTGATCCGGTGATTTGTGTCTGCGCGCAGGTGGTCTTCGATCCGGTCAGGCTCTGCACCGCCGCGCCAGTCGCCTTCGATGATCTCAGGCTCAAGCCCGATCTTGCGGGCCATCTTGCTCCACATGGCGGCGAAATGTCCGGTCTCGAACATCAGCACCTTGTCACCCTGTGACAGCGTATTGACCAGTGCGGCCTCCCATGCGCCGGTGCCCGACGATGGAAAAATAAAAACACTCTGCTCGGTCTTGAAGATGCTCTTCATCCCGTCGAGCGCTTTCTTTCCGACTTCGGCAAAGTCAGGGCCACGATGGTCTATTGTTTGCTGGCCGATGGCCTTGAGAATACGATCTGGCACCGCGCTCGGACCCGGAATTTGCAAAAAATGTCTGCCTGCTTGCCGCATCTTGTCTGTCCCCTTCACACACCGCGTGGCGTGTCGCGATTAAATGTTGCTAAAACGTAATTATGAATTCATAATTCAGTCAACCCTCAAAATTCAATCTGGTGCAGCCACCCCGGCTCAAGAGAGAAATCAAAGTCTATGCGTGAAAATACCCGTCTTTTCAGCCGCTTGAGCGAGAACATCGAAGGTGAGGTCCTAAGCGACCCCGCGTCTCGTGGCCGCTACGCGACTGACGCATCCATCTATCAGATGATTCCGGAGGCGGTGGTCACGCCACGCTCCGTTGCCGATATTGAGGCGGCGATGACCATCGCCAGAGACGAAGAAACACCCGTGCTGCCGCGCGGGGGCGGCACCTCGCAATGTGGTCAAACCGTCAACCGCGCCGTCGTGCTCGATAACACGCGGCACCTGAACAAGATCATCGATATTGACCCCGACGCCATGACCGCGCGGGTCGAACCGGGGCTGGTGCTGGATGAGTTGAACCGCGCCCTCAAACCGCATGGGCTTTGGTTTCCGGTTGACCCATCGACCGCGTCCCGCTGCACCCTTGGCGGGATGGCCGCGAACAACTCGTCTGGCGGGAAATCTCTGCGCTATGGCATCATGCGCGACAACGTCAGGGCCATCAATGCGATCCTGCCGGATGGCACAAAGGCCCGGTTCAACGGCACTGATCCTGCCGCCGGCACCTATGCCGATCTTGTGCGCGACATGCGCCTCCTGGGGCAACGCGAAGCAGATGAGATCGATGCGCGCTTTCCGAAAGTCCAGCGCCGCGTGGGCGGTTACAACATTGATGCACTTGTGGGTAATGACGTGAATATGGCGCACCTTTTGGTGGGCTCTGAGGGGACGCTTGCCTATTTTACCGAACTTGAGTTGAGCCTTGCGCATTTGCCGGGGGAGAAGGTCACCGGCGTATGTCATTTTCCGACCTTCTACGCTGCCATGGATGCCGCGCAACATCTGGTAAAGCTGAACCCACAGGCGGTAGAATTGATCGACCACACGATGATCGCCCTGGGCCGGGACATTCCGCTGTTCCGCAGCACCATCGAAGCCTTCGTCGAAGGCGACCCCGCCGCCCTGCTACTGGTCGAGTTTGCCGAAGGCAGCGCCGAGGGCAACGCGGCAAAGATGATTGAGCTGTCGCAGCTCATGGGTGATCTGGGCTTTGCGTTTTCCGGCGCAGGCACCTCATGGGGTGGCGTGGTTCCGGTGACCGACAACGCCCTGCAAAATGCGATTGCTGAGTATCGCAAGTCCGGCCTCAACGTCATGATGTCGATGAAGGAGGCGGGCAAACCCATCTCCTTTGTCGAGGACTGTGCCGTCGCACTGCCGGACCTTGCGGAATACACCCAAGGGCTGACGGACATTTTCACGCGCCATGGCACAAAAGGCACATGGTATGCGCATGCCTCGGTGGGTTGTCTGCATGTGCGCCCGGTCCTGAACATGCGACAGGACAAAGACGTGAAAACCATGCGCGCCATGGCCGAGGAAGCATTTGATCTGGTCAAGCACTACAAAGGCTCGCACTCGGGCGAGCACGGCGACGGGATCGTCCGGTCAGAATTTCACGAAAAGATGTTCGGCAAACGCATCGTAACAGCCTTTGAGGAGGTAAAGGCACGTTTTGACCCGACCGGCCTGATGAACCCGGGCAAGATTGTACATGCGCCCGCAATGGATGACCGGCGGGTGTTCCGCTACGGCCCGGACTATACCGTACCCGAATTCGACACAGCACTGGACTGGTCCGCATGGCCCGGTGCGGCGGGCGGTTTTCAGGGCGCTGTCGAGATGTGCAACAACAACGGGGCCTGCCGCAAACTGAAAGGCGGCGTCATGTGCCCGTCTTTCCGGGCCACCCGGAACGAACGCGATGCCACACGTGGCCGGGCCAATACACTGCGGTTTGCGATCAGCGGTCAGATGCCCGGCGGTCTGGCGTCAGACGCCATGAAAGACACGATGAAGTATTGTGTGTCGTGCAAAGCCTGCCGCCGCGAATGCCCGACAGGCGTGGATATGGCGCGCATGAAAATCGAGGTTCTTGCCGCGCAACGCAAGGAAAGCGGTCTGTCATTTTCTGATAAGCTGGTGGGGTACTTACCACGCTACGCGCCCATCGCGTCGAAAATATGGTGGCTGATGAACCTGCGCAACAAGATCGGCCCTGTGCGGAAATGGGCCGAAGGGCTCACCGGGGTCTCGCACCGACGCGATTTGCCCGTGTGGTCCGCCAAACCGTTCAAAGACAACGAAGCGCAGGATCAAAACCCGGACGTGTTGCTGTTTGCGGACGTATTCAACCGCTATTTCGAGCCGGAGAACCTGCGCGCGGCGGTCCGGGTGCTGCGCGCGTCTGGCCTGCGGGTGGCTGTTGCCAGAGATAAGACGGGCAAGGCGCTGGAATGTGGTCGCACCCTGCTCGCCGTGGGTTGCGTAGAGGAGGCTCGTGTTGAGGCCCAGCGGGTGATCGACGCCACGAAGGGTGCCGTCGCAAAGGGTGTTCCTGTCGTCGGGTTAGAGCCCTCGTCGATCCTGACGTTCCGCGATGAATTTCTGGGACTTTGCCCCGGCCCCGATGCAGAGGCCTTGGCCAAAGGGTCGCGCACGCTTGAGGAATTTCTGCAGGATCGCGCAGATTTGCCTCTGAAACCGCTCGCGCAGCCAATTTATGTGCACGGGCATTGCCACCAAAAGGCGCATGACGCTGTGACGCCCATGCTTGATTTGCTCAAACGCATTCCCGGTGCGCAGGTCAACATGATTGAAAGCAGTTGTTGCGGGATGGCGGGCGCGTTTGGATACGCGCCAGACACCATTGACGTATCGTTGAAAATGGCCGGGCTGGATCTGTTTCCGGCGCTTAAGGCGGCCCCGGATGACGCGATCATTCTGGCGGACGGCACGTCCTGCCGCCATCAGATTGCAGATGGCACACCACGGCGGGCGCAACACGTGGTCCGCTTGCTGGACCGGCTCATTGCTGAGTAGGATGCACAGATGAACATGAACCTCTCACAGACCATCAAACGCCCGACCCTTCACGAAGAACTGGTCGAACGGTTGCGCGATCTTGTGGTCGATGACACGCTCAAACCCGGCGAGAAAGTCCCCGAAAAAGAGCTTTGCCTGTCCTTTGGCGTGTCACGAACGCCGCTGCGCGAGGCGCTGAAGGTGCTGGCGTCCGAAGGGCTTGTTGTGTTGCAGGCCAACCGCGGTGCCCGTGTGGCAGAGGTCACGCGCGAGGAGATCGAGAATACCTTTCCCGTGCTGGCCGTGCTGGAACAACTGGCCGGAGAGCTTGCCTGCGAAAATCTGGACGAAGCAGGGGTCGTTCAGATCGAAAAACGGCATGCGGACATGATCAAAGCCTTTTCTGTGCGCGACAGACAGAGCTATTTTCAGGCCAATCAGGACATTCACAGCGCTTTGATTGAAGGGGCCGGGAACGAAATTTTGGCCTCTCACCACAGACTGCTGGCCTCTCGTGTGCGCCGCGCGCGCTTTATGGCCAATCTGTCGGAAGAACGCTGGGCGCAAGCCATCGAAGAGCATGAAATAATGATGGAAAAGCTGCGAAAGCGGGATGTGTCAGGGCTTGGTCAGATCATGAAACAGCACATGACGAACAAGCATTTGGCCCACATCAAAGCGCTGGAGGCCGATGCTGACACATCGCAACACTAACGCTTTCAGACGCCCCATCCTTACGCATGCGACAGGTCCCGCTGAGGACACAACACCCCTTGTCACGTAAACCGGAGAATTCCTGATAATGTCCCCCGAAGTTATTTCTGAAACGCGCGGTCAAACGCTGTGGATTACCTTCAACAGGCCAGAAGCGCGCAATGCGTTGACCTTTGCCATGTACGAAGAACTGGCGCGCCTGTGCAGCACGATCCCAACGGATGGGTCTGTCCGGGCAGTGGTTGTTTCGGGCGCGGGCGGCAAAGCCTTTGCTGCGGGCACGGACATGACACAGTTCCGCGCGTTTGAGAAAACGCAAGACGCGCTGGACTATGAGGCAGATATTGCCCGCGTGCTAAAGGCTGTTGATCAGTGTCCTGTGCCCACAATTGCCGCGATCCATGGGGCCTGTACCGGCGGGGGCGCCTCGATCGCGACGGCGTGTGATATTCGCATCACCAGTGCGCAAATGAAATTTGGCTTTCCGATTGCGCGCACCTTGGGCAACTGCCTGAGTGCGGCCAATCTGGCGCGTCTGAGCGAGCTGCTGGGGGCCGGTCGCGTGCGGGAAATGATCTTTACCGCCAGATTGCTGACCGCCGATGAAGCGTTGCATGTGGGTCTCGTGACCGAGGTCCTCCCGGATGAGGAAGCCCTGCACGCCCGTGCCACGGAACTTGCGGACCTCTTGGCAGGGATGGCCCCCTTGACCTTGCGCGCGACAAAAGAAGCCATGCGGCGCAACCGCGAGGCTCTGGCCGTCGAAGATGATGACCTGATCGAGCTTTGCTACATGAGTGCGGATTTCAAGCACGGCATGGAGGCCTTTCTGGCCAAGCGCAAACCGGAATGGAGCGGCACATGAGCAAGCCTGACGGATCAAAGGGCCCCTTGACCGGCATGAAAGTCATTGAGCTTGCGCACATCATGGCCGGGCCTGCCTGCGGAATGATGCTGGCAGATATGGGCGCAGACGTCATCAAGGTGGAAAAGCCCGACGGCGATGACAGCCGACGCTTTTTACCGCCGGACATTAACGGCGAAAGTGCGGCGTACATGATGATGAACCGCAACAAACGCGGCATTGCGCTGAACCTCAAGGACCCGGATGCAATCGAGGTTTTGCGCAATCTGCTGGAGACGGCAGATGTGGTTGTCGAAAACTATCGCCACGATACGATGGAACGCCTTGGCCTGAGCTATGAAACCCTGTCCAAACGCAATCCCAAACTGGTGTACTGCGCGATCTCGGGGTTTGGCCGGAGTGGCCCATACGCCACCAGAGGCGGCTTTGACCTCATCGCACAAGGCATGTCGGGTCTCATGTCGATCACCGGTGAGGGGCCGGGCCGCCCGCCCGTCAAGCCCGGTGCGCCGATATCAGACATCACCGCCGGGTTTCTGGCGACGATGGGGTGCATTGCGGCGTATTCGCACGCGCAAAAAACCGGCGAAGGGCAAATTGTCGATACTTCGCTCTTTGAGGCGGGCATTTCCCTGACCTATTGGCAGTCGGCCATTGCGTTTGCCACCGGGCAAGCGCCCGAAGCGCTTGGCTCTGCGCATCCGCTCAATGCCCCTTATCAATCGTTCCGGACCCGCGACGGCTGGATCAACATCGGGGCCGCGAACCAGCGGAACTGGCACAGGCTGCTTGAGGTCATCGACGCGCCAGAACTTGAAGAGGACCCCCGGTTTACCACCAACCGCGACCGCATTGAAAACCTGAAACACCTTGTCCCGATCCTCGAACAGCATCTGGAACAGCGGGACACAAGCGATTGGCTGACCCGCATGGAGGCTGCAAACCTGCCCGCCGGTCCCGTCATGGACATCTGCGAAATGCATCAGGACCCGCAAACACTGGCGCGCGAGATGATCGTTGAAACAGATCACCCGCAGGCCGGTCCCGTTAAAGCCATCGGTCTGCCCGTGAAATTCAGCAAAACACCCGGCGGCATCACCCGGCCTGCCCCCGTACTCGGCCAACATGGTCCGGAAATTCTGGCCGAATACGGCTATGCATCTGATCAGATCGACGCACTGCAACGTCAAGGCGCCCTGATTGTTTCCTAGCAAGCGGCACAACCGGCTAACGACGTTCGACAACTGCGCTTGGGTGTGTCTATGCCCCCGCCAGACAGGTACGGCGGTGTACGCTCGGGTCCGTGCAATCCCGCCCCGCCTTGCAGTGTGACAGGCCGCTAAGTCGTGGCGGGCGCAAGCGCGGTCTCCTCTGACACATCGCGCGCGGTTGCCGCTTTTTGTCCCTCGAACCAATCTGCAAGTGCTGCGCGATCCGGGCCGTGGGTCGCAAAACCGTCATGCCAAAGACGGCCAAGTCCGGCACGATTCAGAGAGATCGCCATAAGATCGACGAATTCAGGCACATCAAAATAGGAGGTGTGTATCAATTCTTGCCAGCTTAGCGAATCCGACAGATGCGCCCTCAGATCCCTGGAGGCACCCTCCGGATCAGAAGTACCCAGAACCTGCCGGACCTTGCGCAACGTCTTGATCGCATTCTTTTCGCTGTGCTTGCTCAATTCTTCAGAAATGACCCCCGGCAAGGGCATAAAGGATCGCGAAAATTGTGGGGGGTGCGCGTTAATATCAAACACATCTTCTGGGACAAGATCGTCGCCCCAGGCGCTGTGGCGGATGCTGTCGCGGATCAGTGCATTCGTCCGATAGGCCAGTATCCTACAGAATACGTTGATGACCCAATAGACCAGTTTGAACGGATACCTGAAGACAGATTTGGCGAACCAGTAAAAGATGGCGAGAAGAAAGAACATGATCAGCGAAAAGATCAGTTCGACCCAGAAGTCCGGGTCAATGCCTTCTTCCTGAGTGTCAGCAGACCAGAAAATGATGATCTGGGCGAGCCAGTCCCCACCGCTCACCGTGTTGTAGGCCAACCAAACGCCAAGAAAGAGGACCACGCCCAAAGGAAACGTGGAAAACCCGCGTTGCAGGTATTCTGGCATGATAAAAGGCATGGAGACGTTTCTGACATTCGACAGGGCGCTGATCGCCTCGTCTTCTTTGTGCCAGAACCCTGACCAGACGGCACCATAGTGCGTTTCAACCTGCCTCTTTTCATCATCGTCAAAACAGACTTCGATTTCTCCATCATCGCCCACATCAAGACCAAGCGGATGCGCGATCATCCACGTAAACAGCAAGGCGAGCACGGCTAACACGCCGATGATCTTGGCGTAGGTGCGCACAAGGTCGATATGCTCACCGGTATAGGGGACGTACCAATCCCGCAGGTAGAAACTGCCAACAGTAATCAAAATGAGCAGGATCGTCGTCAGAGCCGTCAGCCCCATCCCGCTCAGGCGCTGCCAAATCCAGCGGTTCTTGCGGTAGTCGAGGAAAGGCGTGCCGACAGTGCACCAGTGCTTCAACCGCTTGAGCGGGCGTTCCTTGCGCAAAGACAGCAGCAATGTGTTGTAAATGACGGACCCACCGTGGCTATGGCCAATCAGGTAGTAGTCGCAATTGTTGTCTTCGAGGTCGGTCAGATAGCTGAAAAGCTCCCGTCCGGCCACCCGGCGCTGGACTTCGCTGTTGCGCCCCTCAGCCCATTGAAACGGGACAATCTCGACCTCGTTCGGATGCAAATGCAGGCGTTGCATCAGCGCACTCTGGAAACGACTGCCATGCTGCCACCACCGTTCGCCTTCGATCTCCTCGTCGCCCGAACTGGTTCCGTGCACAGTGATCAGCACCTGTTTGTGCGCTTTGGGCAGGCCCTCTTTCAGCGGTGGGCCCGCTTCGGTGCTGTCGTCGACTTCTGTCTCCATGTCCACATCCTTTCTGGATGGTCAAAGAAAGTACCATGCCGTATTGTCAGCGTTCTGACACATCATCAGGCTGAGCAGATCGCTGGTACATTCTCCTTCCCCCGACCAGACATACCGATGCGCTTCAGGCGGCCTGTCCCAGCGTGAGTGAGCCGCAATTTTGGCATTGGATCAAGCTTTTTGATGACCGGGCCCTGCCAGCGTTGAAGAGACCGCTTAGGTTCCAGCGCTCTGCACGACACTAAAAGTCAGCTACCAGAGCACCGGCCGTCGAGCAGATTTTCCTTGGACGGATGTACGAACCTGATAAGCCTTAGGGATGGAGTATTTTAGCACCCGATCCGAAATATCCACTGCACTTCAGGAGGTTCTTGGGGACGTGCCGTATCCAAGCAACGACGCTATGCGGCCCACGGCGCTGTTGACGCGATGCCCCAAAGCGGCGCAATCCCCGCTGATCAAGGTGGACAGCCTTGCACAAGCCGCAGGTGTGGGCGCGGTCTACGCCAAGGATGAACGCGCGCGGATGGGTTTAGGCAGTTTCAAGGCGCTGGGGGCCGCATATGTCATTGCCCGGGACGCTGAACTGGGGCGCGCCAGCAGGCAAACCTATGTCACCGCAAGCGCAGGCAACCATGGGCTTTCCGTCGCCGCAGGGGCTGCGGCTTTCGGCGCACATTCAGTCGTGTTTATTGCTGAGACTGTTCCGGAAGCTTTTGCCAATCGTCTTAGCGCACAAGGGGCCGAAGTCCGGCGCGCCGGGAAAGTCTATGAAGAAAGCATGGCCGCCGCCGCATCTGCCGCAGCGGAAAACGATTGGGTGTTGTTGTCCGACAGCTCGTGGCCCGGATACATGGACCGCCCCTACGTCTTGATGGAAGGATATCTGGTCTTGATGCGCGAAGCGGTTGAGCAAATGCCGCGCCCACCAACTCATATCTTCCTGCAAGCAGGCGTTGGCGGGTTAGCAGCGGCCTGCGCGGCGCACGCCCGTCACGCGTGGGGGCCAGAGCCAAAAATCGTGGTTGTTGAACCGCAAGCAGCCCCGGCCTTGTTTGCATCGGTGCAGGCGGGATCACCGCAAGTCACCGAAGGGCCGGTTTCTGACATGGGGCGGCTGGATTGCAAGAAACCGTCGCTGATTGCGCTGAAAGGACTGGCACGCGATGCAACTGGTTTCATGACCATCACCGAAGCAGAGGGGCAAACCGGCTGCAACACCTGCCAAGCGGCGGGTGTGGCGTCAACGCCATCGGGGGCGGCAGGCGTGGCAGGGCTGCTGGCTGCTGTCCAAGGTCATGCGCCACTGGGACTGGATGAAGACAGTTGTGTCCTTGTGATCCTGAGCGAAGAGGCCGCCGCGTGACACCGCCCGCGCGCGGGTTCCCCATAGGGGAGTTCAAGGGACGCACCCAGCGAGCGCAAGACATGATGCGCGCCGCCGGTCTGTCTGCGCTTTTGCTGACCACCGAACCGGAGGTGCGATACTACACCGGATTTCTGACCCGCTTTTGGGAAAGCCCGACGCGCCCTTGGTTTGTGGTGGTGCCAAGCGAGGGCGACCCCATCGCCGTCATTCCGGCCATCGGGGTACATTTGATGTCTCAGACATGGATCAAAGACATCCGCACGTGGGATGCACCAAATTATACAGACGACGGTATTGGCCAACTGGCTGGCACCCTGTGCAACGTGACCGACGAACACGCAAGGATCGGACTGGCGCATGCCATGGAAAGCCATGCGCGCCTGCCGCTGGGCAGTTTGGAAGGGGTCCGCCGCCAGATTGGCAAAAGGCAGATCACCTCCGATCATGAGATCACGCGCCGCTTGCGAATGATCAAGTCTGACACTGAAATTGCGAAAATCCGCTATGCTGCAGATATCGCAAATCGCGCTTTTGAACGCGTCCCTGACATTGCACGTACCGGTGAAGCCTTGTCCGCTATTTTTCGGCATTTCCAGATGCTGTGTCTGGACGAGGGGGCGGATTGGGTGCCTTATCTGGCAGGCGCTGCATCACAGGGGGGTTACGCGGATGTCATCTCACCTGCCACGGATGCCCCGGTTGCTGCAGGCGACGTTCTGATGCTGGACACAGGGGTGGTCTGGGACGGCTACTTTTGCGATTTCGACCGTAATTTTTCCATCGGGATGCCCAGCCAACACGTCGAGGCGGCGCATGAAAAACTGATCACTGCAACCGAGGCGGCCCTTGCCGTCGCACATCCCGGTCGCCGCATCTCAGAGCTTTACCACGCCATGGATGCGCACCTGAAACTAGGCAGAAATGCCGGGCGATTGGGGCACGGGCTTGGGATGCAACTGACGGAATGGCCCTCTGTCCTGCCCGATGATCAGACCGTGTTGCGCCCCGGCATGGTGCTCACGATTGAACCCTATGTTGCGATGGGAGACGGTAAAATCATGGTCCATGAAGAAAACATTGTCATCTGTGAGACCAGTGCAGAATATCTGAGCAGACCCGCCACCCCGAAGATACCGTCGCTATGATGAATGTGCCTTACGACCTTGATGCCGACATGGCCCCTCAAATCGGGTTGATCGTCCTGCAAACGGACGAAACGATTGAACGCGATATGAAGCGTCTTTTACCCGACGAGGTGGAATTGCTGGTCTCGCGGGTCCCCTCGGGGACGCATGTAACGCTAGAAAGCCTTGGTGCCATGGAAGCGGAGCTTAAGAACGCAGCGCATCTGTTTCCCCAAAGTGCGGCCTTTGCAGCGGTCGGATACGGCTGCACGTCAGGATCGGCGCAGATCGGGGTGGACCGCGTGGCAGACGCTGTCAAAGCAGAGGTGGACACTGATCATATCACGCAACCTGTCTCGGCTTTGATCAACGCGTGCAGACATCTGGGCGTGACCCGCATTGCCCTGCTCAGCCCCTATATTCAAAGCGTCTCGGCCAAGCTCTGCGCGGTGCTTGAGGAGGCCGGGATCACTGTAAGCGCCTTTGCCAGTTTCAACGAAAGCGTCGAAGAAAAGGTGGTTCGGATCGCTCCTGCTTCGATCATTGACGCGGTGGTAAAGCTTGAGGCGGCCTCTGATGTTGAAGCGGTGTTTATCTCCTGCACCAACCTGCGCACGCTTGAGACGATCGATACGCTTGAAGCGGCCATTCAAAAGCCCGTACTGACAAGCAATCAGGTGCTGGCGTGGGACCTCATGCGCCTTGCAAGTGTTGACACCACAGGCCGTAACGCTGGCACGCTGTGGGCGTGACAAAAGCAGCCCACCTCAGACTAAGGTTGCTTTTATCGCGGCTGTGACTATTCGGCAGGGGCCATTTTGGGTGACGCAGGTGGTGCCGGTCGTATGCTTGGACGCGCCGGTTGCCATCTGCGCAGCCGCAGCGCGTTCCCCAGCACAAACACAGAGCTTAGAGCCATCGCGCTGGCGGCAAACACAGGCGAAAGCAAAATACCATACAACGGATACAACGCGCCTGCGGCAACCGGCAAAAGCGCGGTGTTGTAGACGAAGGCCCAGAACAGGTTTTGCCTGATATTTCCGATCGTCGCTTTGGACAGTGACAAGGCGGTTGGCACAGTATTGAGCGAGCCGGACATCAGCACAACATCTGCCGCTTCAATCGCGATATCCGTGCCCGTGCCGATGGCAAGGCCTGTGTCCGCCTCAGCCAGAGCCGGGGCGTCGTTTATCCCATCGCCCACAAAGGCAACCGGCCCGTACTGCGCACGGAGCTTCAGAACCGCGTCCACTTTACCATCCGGCAGCACCTCAGCCACAACTTCGTCAATGCCAAGCTTGCCTGCAATGGCCTGTGCAGTCCGCTGGTTGTCGCCGGTGATCATCGCCACTTTGAGGCCAAGCGCGTGCAGCGCCCGGATCGCCTCGGGTGTTGTGTCCTTGATCGGATCCGCCACGGCGACAATAGCCGCAAGCTGGCCGTCGATGGACGCGTAGAAAGGTGATTTACCCTCTGAAGCAAGGCGCTGCGCGGTGCCCGCAAAACGCGCAACGTCCAAGCCCAGCGCCGCCATATAGCGGTCCGCGCCAATTGCGACGGCGCGCCCCTCGACATGGGCCGCCACCCCCATCCCGGTCACACTGTCGAAATCTTTGACCGCTGTTAGGATCAAGCCCTGCGCTTTGGCCGCTGTTACCAGCGCGCGCGCAATGGGATGCTCTGACTGTGCCTCAACCGCAGCGATCTGCCCAAGCACATCAGAGCGATCAAAACCCTCCGTAAGCTCAAGATCGGTGAGCGCAGGCGCGCCTTTGGTCAGCGTCCCGGTTTTGTCAAAGGCCACCACACGGGTTTGGGTGAGGCGCTGCATGGCTTCGCCCTTGCGAAACAGAACGCCCATTTGCGCGCCGCGCCCGGTGCCAACCATAATGGACGTTGGCGTCGCCAGACCCATGGCACAAGGGCAGGCAATGATCAGGACGGCCACCGCATTGACCAGCGCAAAGGTCAGGGCAGGCGCAGGGCCCAAAGCCCACCACGTGCCAAACGTCAAAACGGCCAAAGCGACGACCGCTGGCACGAAATACATCGTCACCCGGTCAACCATCGCCTGAATGGGCAGCTTTCCGCCCTGTGCCTCTTCGACCATGCGGATGATCTGCGCCAGCAGCGTATCGCGCCCCACAGCCGTTGCGCGCAGTGTCAGATGGCCCGTTTGATTGACCGTGCCCCCTACCACATGTGCGCCGACCTCTTTGGCCACCGGGACGGGTTCGCCGGTGATCATGCTTTCGTCCACGTAGCTCGCCCCTTGCAGGACGTCCCCGTCCACTGGCAATCGTTCACCGGGGCGGATTTCAACGGTATCGCCCAGCCTCACATCGGCCAGATCAATTTCGGTTGTTTGGCCATTCCGGCGGACACGCGCGGTCTTGGGGGCGAGACCCATCAGCTTTTGGATGGCCTCTGAGGTGCGGCCTTTGGCGCGCGCTTCCAGCCAGCGGCCCATCAGGATCAGCGTGACGATCACCGCCGCTGCTTCAAAGTAAACATTGATCGTGCCCTGTGGCAACGCGCCCGGTGCAAACAGAGCAACCACCGAAAACAGATAAGCCGCCGCCGTGCCGACAGCCACAAGGCTGTTCATGTCGGGCGCTCCTTTGACCAAAGCCGGGAACCCGTGGCGGTAAAAGGCCCGTCCGGGGCCTGCCAGCACTGCAGACGTCAAAACGAACTGAATGACCCAGTTTGTCTGAATCCCAATCGTGGACATGATCAGATGATGCATCGCCGGGATCATATGACTGCCCATCTCGAGCACGAAGACCGGCAACGTCAGCAGCGCCGCCAGCATCACCGGCCTTTTCAGGTGCAGCGTTTCCGCCTCTCGCTTTTGGGTGGTCTGGTCGGATATCGCACTGGTGTCCGCGACTTCAGTGGCGATTTTGCCAGTCTCGGAAACGGCGGCGATCAAGACCTCTGGCGGCACTGTGCCCGTGACTGTCGCGCGCTCCGTCGCCAGATTGACACTTGCCTGCGACACGCCCGGAACGCCTCTCAGGGCCTGTTCGATCCGGCCAACGCATCCGGCACATTTCATCCCACCGATGGCAAGTTTGGTGGTCTGCATCGGTACGCTGTAGCCCAAAGCCTCAACAGATTCTGCAAGTGCAAGGAAGGTGACATGATTGTCTGTACCAACCGTTGCCCGCTCGGAGGCGAGGTTCACACTCGCGCGGTTCACGCCTGGCACGGCGAGCAGCGCACGCTCCACCCGCCCCGTGCAGGAGGCGCAGTGCATCCCTGTGATCGTGAGGGTCAACGTCTGTGAAGCGGTCATAGGAGATTGCCCAAGAGTGTTAGGTGATATGGACATAGGGCTTCCAGTTACTGGAAGGTCAAGCCCCGATCTGGTATGCTCTACCACGCGGATAAACTCCGACCATCCATGCGTGAGGCGCTCGAAAATGAACATCGGCGATGTGTCGCAGGCCAGCGGGCTGCCGACAAAGACGATTAGGTATTATGACGAAATCGGTCTTGTGAAACCTGCACGGGGGCGCAACGGATATCGTGACTACAGTGAGCAAGACGCCCATAAACTCGCGTTCCTGGGCCGGTCCAGATCGCTTGGTTTCTCGATTGAGGAGTGCAGGACGCTTTTGTCTCTCTACGGTGACACGGCGCGCGCCAGTGCAGATGTCAAAGCTGTTGCAGCAGAGCATTTGGATCGGATCGCAGAGAAAATTGGCGAACTCCAGTCGCTCAAAGCCACGTTGGAGACTTTGGTGACCCGGTGTCAGGGCGATGATCGACCAGATTGTCCGATCCTCGACACGCTTGCGGGACGTCCTGCTCAATCTGACTGATTTACCCGGTCTCGGAAATTTGTGAACTGTCCTCCAAAATTGTTGTGTGTTGCGCCCGACGTCAGCACCTATTGTTTCAAATACGGTGATCTGCTGAGAGAGTGTTTGCCGCTCACCTTACCCACACTGAGGCGTGTATGATAAGAAAGACAACGAAGAGCCTTGGCAAGAACTGAGCCTCCCCCTTTGAAGTGGTCCGCGACTACGCGTTCTTCGTCAGCACGCCCACACGATATCCGTCGCTGCGTTGATCAATTCACGCCTGTCGACGCGAAGGGTTCAGAAGATTCCTGATGCGGCTTCCATCAGGGTCAACCTGTCCAGTGTCAGATCAGAAACTGCACGACGCTGGCGCGCGTTCTCTTTTTGTAGCCGCTCCAGTTCCTTGAGTTGCTCTGCGCCCATTCCACCGTACTTGTTCTTCCGGCGGTAGTAAGTTTGTTCAGTCCCGCAGATCTGCGGGATCGCATCCAGACGCGGCATGCCTTGTCCTGTCAGCACCTCAACTTGTTGAAACTTCGCAACATTCTCCTCGGGCGTGGGTCGCTTGTTTGCCATTGAGGGTCCTCCATTTCCTAAACATAGGGGCGGACCACTTCAAAGGCCGAGGCTCAATAGAGGGATGGAGCGACTGGAGAGGGACCTGCGCGCGAGGTGGCAAAACGGGGGCCTGAGTGCGACGCTGCGGTAGGGCCGCATGGCCGACTGCGCGACGGACCAAAGGGACGTTCTCGCCTGCGACACGCGACGCCAAGCAGGGGAGATGGAATGGTTGCCGCCGTCCCGGACCGGCATCGCAATCTGCCAAGATGTGGATCGTAGAGCCGCAAAAATACAGGAGGGCAATTTATCAATACCGTGATAGGTGTCGACTTGGCAAAGTCAGTTTCTCAGCTTCAAGGCGCAACAATGACCGGTGAAGGTTTGTTTCGCAACAAACGACCTTCCCACATGCGCTTGCGGTTCCCTCATTCAAAAAAGCAGTCTTGAGCGTTCGGGCGAGTTTCAACCAAGCCAAGATGAACCCTTGCCGTCCGCGTCTCGTCCAGAGACGGTCAAATCCGGGCAAGCCGCCAATCCGCAAAAAGGCGAGATTGTTTCGAGAAAGGTTGCGTATCAAAGCCCGCAAACAAGCCATCTTGTGTCACAAGCACCGTACGCCATCCACGGGCTGCAGCCCCCAGAATATCTGTGTGCAATGTATCACCGCACATGGCGATCCGGTCAGGACGCAGCGTCGGCAAGGACGACTCGATCAGGTCATAGACTTCGGGGAAAGGCTTGCCAAAGAAATGGACGTAGTCCGGGAATTGGTCGGCAATCTGATGGCCATAATGTCCGGGTTCAATTGAAAATCCATCGTCGCGGGGCGCGGCCAGATCCGCGTTTCCGATCAGCACTTTTCGCGGCCGGTGCTGCATCGCAGATACCAACAGGTCTTGACGCGAGGTGGTCCAGTCAGCAGTTGACAGAAACAGGAACTGATCGACCTTGTCATATTCGTCAGCCTTATCTTCAAGCCGCGTAACAGTGTCAGGCAGGTCGCTCAATGCGTCAAGGTTCGCGGCAATGACGCCCCAATGCCCCTGACCAACATGTCGAAGGGCCGCTTCACGGCTGGTGATGATTTCGTCATCTTCAACCCGCAATCCAAGGCGTTTGAACTTTGCGATCGCCCCCTTGCGGTCGTAGCTGGCGGCATTGGTGAGGATGCGGATGGCGCAGCCACGCTCGCGTAGCTGGTCCAGCCTTGTATCTGCACCGGGGATCATGGTTTCGCCCACGTTCAGCACGCCAAATGCGTCAAACACAAACGCATCGACTTGATCGGTGATGTCAAGCAATGACGAAATACCAAGTGACGCGTCGCGGGCGCTCACCTCGGGAAACCGTGCGCGCACTTCCTGATAACGATCAAAAATTGACTGCGTTGTCAGCATGCGTCCCCACTTCGTTTTCTGATCGCTCGCTTGGGGGACACCTTAACGCAAAATTCCAAAAGCTAAAGAAAAAACAACAAAGCAACATTACTCTGACTGCGTCAGCCACCATTGTGCTTTTTTCATGCGCCTTTCAGTCCTTGTTTTGGGGCAAATGGCGCAAATGGTAAAAATAAAATGTTGTTTTGTTGTTTTTCGCGGTCTAACTTCGCGCAAGCTGGAAG
>JBGCEG010000036.1:0-101169 GCA_045106135.1 Roseobacter sp.
GCGGCTTCGCGTGCTGACGACAATGTGGCGTTAACGTTCTGGACAGCCCCACCCGCGCGCAGTTCTGCGAGTGTCGCGCTCAATTCATCCAGTGCGGTGGCAAATGAACCCGGCAGAGCGGCCATGTCTGGGGAGGCCAGCAACGCCTCGCCGGAGGCTACCAGTTCAGTGACCTCGTTTGTCAGCTCCTCCAAAGGGAGGTCGGCGGCGCGGTTGGCCACTTCCTGCAAGGAGGCAATCAACTCCGGCACACCCTCAACCGACGACACGATCTGCCCGGCGGCTTGCGTCGCAGTTTCGATCGCCCGGGTAACAAGGCCGATGGCTTGCTGTTCTTCAAGCTGCGCCAGCAGCGCATCCACCCGCAGCAAAGCCGCGTTCAACGTCTGCGGAATGGCGCGCACGTCTTCAGAGGTGATCAGACCGCGCACATCTTCGACCAAGGCCCGTACCTCCTGCGGGGTCTCGCGCAGATCATCACTGGCGGCAAAGGCTGCGGCGTTGTCCATGAATTTGATGGCGCTCTGCAACAGGTCCTCAATCGGCAGTTTGTTGATCCGCGTGAACACGCCTTCAACCGTGGCACTTGCGTCGGAAATCTCGCTGTTTGTCGTGGGCAACGTCGGCAGATCGCCTTCGACGATAACCAGACGATCCGGCGGCGCCTCGGGCGACTGCACCAATTCAACCTTCAGGCCGCCGGTCAGCAGGCTGGCAGAGGCAAGGCGTGCGCGCAGCCCATTTGCCACCTGCTCCGTCAAAAAGCTCAAAGCGGCTTCGGGCGTTGTCTCATCCGGCAATCCAAGGCGGGCAGGTTGAATACCGATCACAACATTCAGACGCACGCGGCTGTCGCCAAACCGCGCACGATCAACGATGCCCGACAGGTTTTGCACGGTGCCGATGGGCAGGCCGCTCAATTCAACAGGCGCCCCGAGCACGAGACCTGAAATGTTTTCCTCAAAGACCACGCGCAGTTCAAGCAAGGCGACTTCGGAGGCATTGAAGACACTGTTGCGCGCCACCGCCTCTTCCGAGAAAATCTCGAACACGGTGCCATCCATGGCCGGAATGCCGCCGGACACGAAGGTGTCAAACGTCACACCACCCGCCACCAAAGAGGCGAGTGAGGAAAAATCGACCTCCGCCCCGCCGGGACCAATCGACACGGTGAAGCCGGATGTGTCCCAAAACCGCGTGTTGCTGGTGATAAGTGAATTGTAGGGCGCGTTGATGATCGCCTCGGCAATCGCAAAGTCGCCAAACTGCGAAATACGGCCCGGCCCCACCTCGCCAACCTCAAGGCCGCGAAAAAGGATGGGCACGCGTTCGGTGATGACCCCGCCTGGCACGGTGCGCAAGGCAATCTGTAACCCCTCCTGTCCGGGTTTGAAAAGCGGCGTCTCGCTCAGGCCGCGAAATCTGTCGCGCGACGGGCCGGGCGTGCTGTCCCATGACCCTTCGATAAACACGCCGCTCAGGACGGTATCCAACCCGGTGACCCCTTGCGGCGTCAATTCGGGCCTGACCACCCAAAAGCGCGCGCCCGCATCCACAAAAGGGGCGACCTCACTGTTCAAACGAATGGTCACCAGAACACCCGACAAATCATCCGAGAATTGCACGTCTTCGACAATGCCGACGGCCACATCGCGAAACCGCAATTCCGTCTCGCTTGCCGCGATGCCTGCGCCACTTTCAAATTCCAGCGTGATGACCGGGCCACGGGCCGAATAGGACTGCCATGCCACAAAGATCGCAACCCCAAGCGCAAACAGCGGAATGAGCCAGACCATGGAGACGCGATGAAACGCCTTTGTGTCCGCTTTTTCGACCTTCACGCCTGTCGGTTCCATGCTCATTCTGCGTCTTTCTGCGCGGCGTCGCGTTGTGCATCCCAAATCAGCCGACTGTCAAAGGCCTGCGCGGACAACATGGTCGCGATCACGGAAACCGCGAAAAAGAAGCTGGCAGGCCCCGGGCTGATGGATACGAGAATGTTCAATTGGACGAGCGACGACATGATGGCAACCACGAATATATCGATCATTGACCACCTGCCAATATATTCAACCACTTCAAACAGGATTTGCCGTTGTTCTTTTGACACGACAGACCGGCGCGACACAGAGATGGCCAGAAAGGCAATCGCAAGAAACTTTGCGACCGGAATCGCCACGCTTGCCACCAGAATGATGATGGCGATGCCCACGCTGCCATAGTGCATAAGGTCCACCGCACCGCCGATAATGGTGCTTTCCTCCACATAGAACAGGGTGCGGGTGTGCAGCATCGGATACAGGTTGGCCGGGATATACGCCATCAGACCAAAAAGCCAAAACGCCCAGACTTTTTGCAGGCTGTAGGTATCCCGCCGGGTGACGCGTTGCCCGCAGCGCGTGCAGTGCTTTGTGCCCTCCGGCAAGGCGCGGCTACACCGGCGGCAGCCCACCAGACCCAGATCGGCTGCGTTCAGGATTTCTGGTTTTTGCTCAACGCGTTCCATACTGACCATCTGCACAAAAAGTTATCCTGAACAAGGACAAGGACAACCAGACCTGTGAACATCCAGAACGCCGGGCCAAAGGTCACATCCGCCAACTGGTTGATTTTGACAAGCGACACGGCGCATCCAATGGCAAAGATCTCCGCCATCGCCCAGGGCCGCAGCATTTCTGCCAGCCGAAACGCCCGGGCAGCCTTTGGTGCAGGCGGGCGGTCCAGCACCAAAGGCAGCAAGACATAAAGACAGAGCAACACGCGGGCCAAGGGGATCACAAGGATGAACCCCGCGGTCAGAACCGCCAGCACAATCATCGGCCCGCCCTGAAAGGCCAGTGCTGCATCAATGATCGACACTGAATTGACGGCCCCCGCCGCATAAATCGTCAGAAAAGGAAATACCGCAACCGCCGCCGTCAGAATGACAATCGCAACAGAGACCGCAATGATTTGCGCACCCGCCTTGCGGCGCGGCGTGGCAAGCACCGTGTCGCAGCGGCTGCAGATCGCCTTTTCGCCTTTTTCCAGCTTGTGCACCTGATAGATCGCATCACATTGGGGGCAAACAATCAGGTCATCACGCGGCTGTGGCTGTTCCGCCGTCATTGGGGTTTCTCCGTCGCGGGTGTGATGTCACTGCCTCAGCTACGCGGCATCTGCAAGTCTTGGTGTAAGGTAGGCTCTGCAGCGCCTGCTGGACAGTCATTATTCGCTGTGTTTTGCTAATGCCTTAACACTCTGGAAAGCAATATGGTTCTGCAGGCGCTAAAGTTAAACCCGTCCCATGTTTTCATCAACGGCCAGTGGCAGGCCGGGCAATCGGGCGAGACGCTTGCGCTTTTGAACCCTTCAGATGGTACAGTGCTGTGCGATATTGCCCGGGGCAGTGCGGCCGATATCGACGCCGCTGTTGCAGCAGCCACTGCCGCGCGTGATGGTCTTTGGGGCAAGCTGCCCGCGTTCGAACGGGGGCGCATCCTGCACCGCATCAGCGCTCTGGTCACAGAATATGCCGAAGATCTGGCCCGCATAGAGGCGCTGGATGTGGGCAAACCGCTCACGCAGGCGCGTGCGGATGTGACGGCCCTTGCGCGCTACATGGAATTCTACGCAGGTGCCGCAGATAAACTGACCGGCGAAACCATCCCCTATCTTGAGGGCTACACGGTCTATACCCGCCGCGAGGCACATGGGGTTACGGGGCACATCATCCCGTGGAATTACCCGATGCAGATCATTGGCCGGTCGGTGGGCGCGGCCCTGGCCACCGGCAATGCCGCCGTGCTGAAACCCGCTGAAGAAGCCTGCCTGACCGCGCTGGCCTTCGCAGAACTGGCCCGCCGCGCAGGGCTGCCGGAGGGTGCTTTGAACGTGGTGCCGGGTCTGGGCCGGGAGGCTGGGGCCGCGCTGGCCGGACATCCGGGCGTCCACCATATCTCTTTCACCGGGTCAGTCAGCACCGGGCGGATCATTCAGGAAACGGCTGCAAAATCCATCGTGCCTGTGACGCTTGAATTGGGCGGGAAATCGCCCCAGCTTGTGTTTGAAGACGCCGATCTGGACACGGCCCTGCCGTTTCTCGTCAACGCAGGTCTGCAAAACGCAGGCCAAACCTGTTCGGCGGCCTCCCGCATTCTGGTCCATCACAGCCGCTATGACGAAGTCGTGACGCGCATGGCCGACGCATATCGCGCGTTGCGGGCAGGCCCCGCGCTTGAGGATCTGAACCTTGGGCCGATGGTATCCCCCCGTCAAAAAGAGATTGTCGAAGGGTATCTGGCGAAAGCGTCTGATCTGGAAATTGCAGCCCAAGGCCGCATCGTTGAGCACGCGCCGCCAAACGGGGCCTATCTGGCGCCCGTGCTGTTGACGGGCGCGCGCCCCGACCACGTGCTTGCACAAGAAGAAATCTTTGGCCCTGTTCAGGTGGTCCTGTCCTTTGCCAATGAAGCAGAGGCCGCGCGCATCGCCAATGGCACAGGCTACGGACTTGTCGCATCGATCTGGACAAGGGACGGCGCACGCCAGATGCGGCTTGCCAATGTACTGCGTGCAGGTCAGGTCTTTATCAACAACTACGGCGCAGGTGGCGGCGTGGAACTGCCCTTTGGCGGTACCGGCCTGTCAGGTCACGGGCGCGAAAAAGGGTTTGAGGCGCTCTACGGCTTCACCACAGTGAAAACCGTAGCGGCACGACACGGCTAGGAGGACAGATGCGACTTTCGGGAAAAACGGCCATTGTGACCGGCGGGGCCTCTGGTTTCGGGGCGGGGATTGCGCGCAAATTCGTGGCCGAAGGGGCCACGGTCATGCTGGCGGATGTGAACGACAAGCAGGCAAGTGAGGTCGCGGCCTCCCTTGGGGCCAGTACCCGCGCGCATCATTGCGATGTCTCGAACGCACAGAGCGTCGCCACCCTGTGCCAGACCACGCTGGAGGCATTTGGGCAGGTCGATATCCTTGTGAACAATGCCGGGGTCACGCATCTGCCAGCCCCCATGGAAGAGGTCGCAGAGGACGATTTTGACCGGGTTTTTGCGGTAAACTGCAAATCTGTCTATCTGTTTGCGCGCGCGCTGGTTCCGCAGATGAAAGCGCGCGGCGCAGGCGTAATCCTCAACGTGGCCTCGACCGCCGGGGTGTCGCCCCGGCCCCGGCTGAACTGGTACAACGCCTCAAAGGGCTGGATGAACACCGCCACCAAAGCCATGGCGGTTGAACTGGCCCCGGACGGTATCCGCGTGAACGCGCTGAACCCGGTGGCCGGGGAAACGCCGCTGCTGAAAAGCTTCATGGGCGAGGACACGCCGGAAATGCGCGCCAAATTCCTGTCCACCATCCCTTTGGGGCGTTTCTCCACCCCAGAGGATATGGGCAACGCCGCCTGTTACCTGTGCTCGGACGAGGCCAGCATGATCACCGGGGTCTGCATGGAGGTTGACGGCGGGCGTTGCATCTGACGGGGCAAACCCTTGCCCACCACCCCTCTCACCGCTACTTTTAAAGGGTCCGCCCCCCGCTGCCCGGAGAGTTCGCCCCATGTCTGACGCCTACGACCCCGCCGCAGAGGGGGCCAAGATGTCGTTCGCCGCAGACATGAGCTATGGCGACTATCTGGACATCCCCGAACTGCTGGCCGCGCAAAAACCGCTGTCCTCGGCCCATGACGAGATGCTGTTTATCATCCAGCACCAGACCTCAGAGCTTTGGATGCGGCTGATCCTGCACGAACTGGATGCCGCCCGCCGCTTGATGGGGCAGGGGCAGCACGATCAGGTTTTCAAATTGCTGACCCGCGTTGCGCGCATCTTTGAACAACTCAATAACGCTTGGGACGTGCTGCGCACGATGACGCCATCGGATTACACCACCTTTCGCGACGCTTTGGGGGCCTCCTCGGGGTTTCAGTCCCATCAATACCGCCTGATCGAATTTGCCCTCGGCAACCGCAACCCCGCGATGATGAAGGTCCATGAACACCGCCCCGACCTGCACGCGCGGCTCACGGCTGAACTGGCGCGTCCCAGTCTCTATCACGAGGCTTTGCGGCTGCTGGAGCACCGGTTGGACCGGCAATTCGACCCCGCCACCTACCGGATGACAACGCCCCATCAGGCCGATGACGCGGTGACCGAAAGCTGGGCGATTATCTACCGCGATCCTGCGCAATACTGGACACTCTATGAACTGGCGGAAAAGCTGGTGGACCTTGAGGATTACTTTCGCCGCTGGCGTTTCAACCACGTCACAACCGTGGAACGGGTGATCGGTTTCAAACGCGGCACGGGCGGCACCAGCGGGGTGCAATACCTGCGCAAGATGCTTGAGGTCGAACTGTTCCCAGAACTTTGGCATGTCCGAGGAGGATTATGAAATGACGCTGCCCCGCAAGGACCTGTTCACCCTACCTGACGGTGTGATCTATCTGGATGGCAATTCGCTTGGCCCCTTGCCAAACGGCGTGGCGGCGCAGGTGCACAAAACGGTTGAGGCCGAATGGGGTCAGGCCCTGATCCGGGGCTGGAACGACTGTGGCTGGATGGCCCAGCCGCGCCGCGTGGGCGATATGGTGGGCCAGCTGATCGGTGCTGCTCCGGGGTCTGTTGTGATGGGCGATACCCTGTCGATCAAGGTCTTTCAGGCTTTGGCAGCGGGCCTGTCCATGCGTCCGGATCGTCGGGTGATCCTGTCGGACACCGGGAACTTTCCTTCTGATCTTTACATGGCTGAAGGTCTCATCGCCCTCAAGGATGCAGGATATACGTTGCGCACTGTCGCCCCCGAAGATGTGGTAGAGGCCATAAGCGAAGACGTCGCCGTCGTCATGCTGACGGAAGTAGATTACCGCACCGGGCGGCGTCACGACATGAAAACCATCACTGAACTGGCGCATGCCTCAGGGGCCGTCATGCTGTGGGATCTGGCCCATAGCGCCGGCGCGATCGAAGTAGACCTTGCGGGGGCCGGCTGCGAATTTGCCGTGGGCTGCACCTACAAATACCTCAACGGCGGGCCGGGTGCGCCTGCCTTTATCTACGTGCGCCCCGACCTGAGCGACCATGCGCAGGCGTATCTTACAGGGTGGTTGGGCCATGACGCGCCTTTTGCCTTTGACCTCAGCTACCGGCCCGCGCGCGATGTCGACCGGATGCGGGTTGGCACGCCGCCGGTGTTGCAAATGGCCGCACTGGAAGAGTCGTTAAAAGTTTGGGACGTCACCAGCATGGCAGAGGTACGCGCGGCCTCCATCGCGCTTTGCGAATGCTTTATCGCGGAGGTCGAACGCCGCTGCCCGCAGCTTGAGCTTCACAGCCCCCGCGATGCTGCCCAACGTGGCAGTCAGGTATCTTTTGGGTTTGAAGAGGGGTATGCCGCGATGCAGGCGCTGATTGCGCGCGGCGTGATTGGCGATTTTCGCGCGCCAAACGTCATGCGGTTCGGCTTTACCCCGCTCTACATCGATGAGGCTGACGTGATCGCCGCCGCCACGATCCTTCAGGATGTGCTGGACAACCGCCTCTGGGATGCGCCTGAATACCGGAGCGCGAAAGGCGTCACCTGACAAGCTGTGGGCAACGCTTGCGATGGGCGACTGATTACAAAGGGCGCACCGACAGCGCCGCCTGTGTCAGCGCATGCCACAGCGACCCCGCAGAGGACCGGGGGCCAATTACCCGGAAAAACGTGCCATCATCCGACCCGCAGACCAGAAAACAGCCCATCTGGTGGATAACCGTCCGTTGGGCGCCTTGGGCTTTCATGCGCCGGGCAGGGGCGGCACACAACCGCTCCAGCAGATCGACGACATTTTCCCCGGTCAGATCAATTGTCACCCAAGCGTCGGTTTGTTCCGTGATGGATGCGGTTGGTCCAAAGTGTGATTTGAGGCCTGCGGCAATGTCCTCGTGGCTTTCAAAGGATGCGCCAAGCATCCACTGATCCTGCGCCATCCATACGGCTGCGTAGTGCGTGCCAAGTACAGCCGCGTTGGGGCCAGGCACCGCCGTCCCCAGTAAGGCGGCCAACCCCTCCGCGCAGCTTTGCTCTGATCCCAGACGCGCTGCCACAGAAGCCAGCGCTAAATCGGCGACTTCGGTCAAGGTCACATGCCCGATGACTTCGGATTTAACAGCATCACCGCCAAGGGCATTCAAAGGGGCCAGATCATGCACGGAGCCGTTCTCCTTCCGGGTCAAGGAAATGCGGGCTGACCACCGTCACCTCAGTTTCCAGCTTTGTCACAGGACTGACCAGCCGCAAGATCTCACCTTGGCGCGTGTCGCCCTGCCGCACCAGCGCCAAGGCGATGTGCTGTTCCAGATTTGGCGAATAGCAGGCAGAGGTCACATATCCCAACCCATGTGCCGCATCGACAGGGCCGGTCGCCGCCATCAGGTGCGACCCGGGCGTCAGGGCGGTATCCTCTGCGGCAGGTTTGAGACCCACAAGCCGGTACCCCTCAGGCGCGCTCATCACTTCGCGGCGGGACAGCACCGCGCCGATGCTGTCTTTCTTGTCGCTGACCATGCGCCCCAACCCAAGGTTCAGCGCCGTAGTCTGACCCGCCAGTTCGTTGCCGGTGCAATGCCCTTTTTCAATGCGCATCACGCCCAAGGCTTCGGTGCCGTAGGGTGTCACATCAAATTCTGCACCCTCTGCCATCAAGCGCCGCATCAAAGCATCCCCATAGCGGGTTGGCACCGCGATCTCATAGGCCAGCTCTCCGCTGAAAGAGATGCGGAACAACCGCGCCCGCAAGCCGCCGCAAACCGTGATGTTGCCACAGGCCATGAAGGGGAAGCCGTCGTTTGACAGATCAAACGCGGGATCGACGATTTTTTGCAGCAACGCGCGCGATTTTGGCCCCGCCACCGCAAATTGCGCCCACGCCTCGGTCGTGGAGATCAGTTGCACATCCATATCCGGCACCAGACATTGGCGCACAAACTCCATATGCCGGTAGACGCTGACCGCATTGGCCGTGGTGGTCGTGACCACAAAATGATCCTCGGCCAGCCGCGCAGCGGTGCCATCGTCCATGGCAAAACCGTCCTCGCGCAGCATCAGGCCATAGCGCACACGCCCAACGGACAGTTTGGCAAACCCGTTGCAATAGACCTTGTTCAGAAAGGCCGCCGCATCTGCGCCCTGTACGTCAATCTTGCCCAGCGTGGTCACGTCGCAGACACCCACGCCTTTGCGGGTTGCCAGCACTTCGCGGTCGACACTCTCGCGCCAATGGTTTTCGCCAGCCTGTGGGAACCACTGCGCCCGCAGCCAGTTGCCAACCTCGACAAAGACAGCGCCTTGTTCTTCGGCCCATTTGTGGCTGGGTGTCTTGCGCACCGGGTGGAAATCGGCCCCCACAGCACGACCCGCGAAAGCGCCAATCGCCGTGGGCGTGTAGGGCGGGCGGAACATTGTGGTGCCAACCTCCGGGATCGCCTTGCCCGCCACTTCGGCCATGATCGCCAGCCCCTGAATGTTTGACGTCTTGCCCTGATCCGTCGCCATCCCCAGCGTGGTGTAGCGCTTGAGGTGTTCGACCGACCGGAACCCTTCCTGATGCGCCAGTTTCACATCTTTCACGGTCACATCGTTCTGGAAATCGAGCCAGCCGCGTTTGCACCCCTCCACATACCAGAAGGGTTTCAACGTCACGGGCGCATCTTCAGCAGCGGGCAGTTTTGCGCGACGCCCTTTCAACTCAAGCGCTGTGCGCGCAGCCTCCGCCCCCGATTTCAACGCGCCAGCGGTTGAAAACTCGCCCAGTGCAGCGCCCGCAACCATCATGCCCATGGGCAATGCGCCGCCCGGCATGAAGGCGGCAATATCCTCACGCCATTGCGGACGCCCGCGTTGGTGGCAGGTCAGATGCACATTCGGGTTCCAGCCGCCGGAAACCGCCAGCGCTGCACATTCGATCATGCGCGTCTCACCGCCCGGCAGGGTCGCTTCGACAAATTTGAGACCCAGACGCCCGCGCGTGTTGGCCACTTGCGCCCCGCGCAGCACCTCGAAATCAGGGCTTCGGGGGGCATCCTCGCGCACGTCCAGCACGGCGGCAATCTGGATGCCTTGTGCGTGCAAGTCGCGCGCTGTCTGATGCCCTTCGTCAGAATTCACAAAAACCGCGACCCGCCGCGCCGGGGCCGCCCCGAAGCGATTGACATAGCTGCGCATGGCAGAGCCCAACATGATCCCCGGGCGGTCATTGTTTTCAAAGGCAATATGCCGCTCTGCTGCACCGGCACACAGCAGTGTTTTACCCGTGTAGATGCGCCACAGGACCTGCCGGGGCTGGCCCTTGGCCGGGGTGTACAAATGGTCGCTGATCCGCTCCAACGCGCCGTAGACCCCGTGATCAAACGCCCCTATCACCGTAGTGCGCGTCATCAGACGCACGTTGGGCAGGCTGGCAAGCTCCGCCACAGCGGCGGCCGCCCAATCCGCGCAAGGCCCATCGTCTATGGCGTGGGTTTCCGAATTGAGCCGCCCGCCCATGCGGAAATCCTCATCCGCCAGAATGACGTCCGCGCCCGCACGCCCCGCCGTCAACGCCGCCATCAGACCTGCGGGACCTGCCCCAATGATCAGCAGATCGCAGTGCAGGAACCCTTTGTCATAGACATCCGCATCCGCGCGCCCGGATAATGCCCCCAGACCCGCCGCCTGCCGGATAATCGGCTCATAAACCTTTTCCCAAAACGCCGCAGGCCACATGAAGGTCTTGTAGTAAAACCCTGCCGTAAAGAAGTCTGACAGCAGGTCATTCACCCCCATCAGATCGAAATTCAGGCTGCCCACCTTGTTCTGACTGCGCGCCCAAAGCCCGTTGTAAAGCTCCGCTGTGGTGGCGCGGGTGTTGGGCTCCTGCCGCCCGCCCGCGCGCAGCGTGACAAGCGCGTTGGGCTCATCCGACCCGGCGGTCAAAACACCGCGCGGGCGGTGATATTTGAAAGACCGCCCCATCAGTTGCACACCGTTGGCCAAGAGCGCCGACGCCAGCGTATCGCCCGGATGCCCTTTGTAGGCGCGCCCGTCAAAGTTGAAGGTCAGCGTTCTGGTCCGATCAATCTGGCCACAGGGCAGGCGGTTTTGCTGCGTCATGTCCGGCGCTCCTGTGCCCGTGCCACATCGCGGGCAAACTCAACCTTGGAAATCTCGTGCGTCACGGTGTTTCGCGTGACCACCAGCCAGGACCTGTCCCCCGCCTCGTGATACCAAAGCTCCCGGTGTTCGCCTGCGGGGTTGTCGCGGATGTACTGGTAGTCAAAAAACGCCTCCGCCGCGCCCGTCGCCATGCCGTCAGGACGGTCCAGGAGACGAGCGTCGCCAAGATAGGTGAATTCGGCAGCATCGCGCGGGCCAAGAAGAGGGTGATTGATGATCATGCCGCTGTTCTCCTGATCCCCGTCAATGCAGGTTGGGCTGCGCGCCCACACCTTTTTCGTCAACCACCGCCCCGCGCGCGAACCGGTCCAGCCCGAAGGCGGTTGCGACCTCATGCGGCGCATCCCGCGCCAGCAGATGCGCAAAGCAATAGCCAGAGGCTGGGGTTGCCTTGAACCCGCCGTAGCACCAGCCGCCGTTGAAGTAGAGCCCGTCCACAGGCGTGCGGTCGATGATCGGCGAGCCGTCCATCGACATGTCCATGACACCGCCCCACATGCGCAAAAGCCGCGCGCGACCAATCATTGGCATCAAGGCCACGCCGCCCTCGCAGACGTCTTCGACCACGGGCAGATTGCCGCGCTGCGCGTAGGAATTGTAGCCATCCAGATCGCCACCGAACACAAGCCCGCCCTTGTCGGACTGGCTGACATAGAAATGGCCCGCGCCAAAGGTTGTCACACCGGGCAGCACAGGCTTCAGCCCTTCAGAGACGAAGGCCTGCAACACGTGGCTTTCGATGGGCAGCCGCATGCCGGCCTGCGCCATCACCTTGCTGGAGGCCCCCGCAACAGCGCAGCCCACCTTGCCTGCCCCGATATAGCCGCGCGAGGTCTCGACCCCTTTGACAACGCCATCCTCGATCCGGAAGCCTGTGACCTCACAATTCTGAATGATATCAACGCCAAGCTGGTCCGCCCCGCGCGCATAGCCCCAGGCCACCGCATCGTGCCGCACCGTGCCGCCACGGGGCTGCGACAAGCCCCCAAGAATCGGAAACCGGGCGTTGTCATAATTGAAGAAAGGATAGCGCGCCCGCAGATCATCAACGTCCAGCAATTGGGCATCCACCCCGTTCAGCATCATCGCATTGCCGCGCCGCACAAAGTGATCGCGCTGCGCATCGCTGTGAAACAGGTTCAGCACGCCGCGCTGGCTGACCATGGCATTGTAGTTGAGATCCTGCTCCAGCCCTTCCCACAGCTTCAGCGAAAATTCATAGAACGGGATGTTCCCATCCAGCAGGTAGTTGGACCGCACAATCGTGGTATTGCGCCCGACATTCCCGCCGCCGATCCAGCCTTTTTCAAGCACCGCGATCCGTTTCTGACCAAAGATCTTTGCCAGATAGTAGGCCGTCGCAAGCCCATGACCGCCGCCGCCGATGATGACAATATCATAGGCCGGTTGCGGGTCCGGATCGCGCCACGCAGGCGTCCAGCCCTTGTGGCCGGTCAATGCTTCCTTGATGACCCGAAACCCGGAATACCGCATGCGCAAACGTCCCCTTTGCGCCACGTTCTAACAGCGCATGACAAACAGCAAGATCGAAACCGACGAAGATCATGTCCGAAACCGACGCGCCGTGCTCAATTCGAACAAAAGCAACCTACTCAGCGGGTTCTGAGGCCTTTCCCGGAGAGACGCGGTAGGTCAGATCAGCCTCTTGAGAGGCTGCATGCGCATCGGCCTGCGCCTGCAAGGCACCGTGATGCGGCGATTTTATGCACACAGGATCCGTGGCCGACGCATAACCGACAATCGCCATCGCCTGACAGCGGCAACCGCCAAAATCAATGGTCTTGCGCTCGCAACTGCTGCAGGGCTCCGGCATCCAATCGGTGCCCCGATAGGCATTGAACGCCGCCCCCTTGTACCAGATATCCGCCAAAGCGCGATCCGGCACGCGATCAAACGTCAGATGCGGGATGGATTGCGCGGCATGACAGGGCAACACCTGCCCGTCCGGGGCGACATTCAGACCTGAGGTGCCCCAACCGCCCATGCAACGCTTTGGGTAGTCGTCGTGATAATCCGCAGGCACATAGTCAATGACCAGCTTGCCCTTGAGGGACTTGCGCGCCTCTTGCACAATCCTGGTGGCCTCGGCGGCCTGTTCGCGGGTCGGCATCAGGGCGTCCCGGTTCTTGAGCGCCCAGCCGTGGAACTGCACGGTTGCGACCTCGATGCGGCGCGCGCCCATCTCTTGCGCCATTTCCAGCGCGCGGGGCAACTGGTGCAGGTTGCGCCGGTGCAGCACAGCGTTCAGTGTCAGAGGAAACCCGATCTGACCGATCCATTCCGCCACCTGCATCTTGCGTTTGAACCCGCCGTTGTAGCCACCAATCTCATCCGCCATTTCGGGGTTGGTGCCTTGCAAGGACAGTTGGACATGATCCAGCCCCGCATCGTCCAAAGCCTGCAGGCGGCGTTGGGTCAAACCGATGCCGGATGTGATCAGGTTGGTATAGAGCCCGGCATCCCGCGCCGCGGTGACCAAAGCCTCCAGATCGCGCCGCGAGGCAGGCTCCCCACCAGACAGATGCAACTGCAAAACGCCCAGTGCGGCGGCCTCCTGAAAGACCTGCGCCCACGTCTGCGTGTCCAACTCCTGATCCTGCCTGGCCATCTCAACCGGGTTGGAACAATAGGGGCACGACAACGGACAGCGGTGCGTCAACTCGGCCAACATGGCAATGGGCGGCGGGACCTTCATGGCGTTACATCCAGAAACCGACGGTTGCGCAACGCATCCAGAAAGCCCGCACTATCCTCAACAATCTGCGCCACGGGGGCATCGTATTTGGCAGCCAGACCGCGCGTGATCTCACCGAAGCTGCGCGCGCCATCGACCTCTGACAGGATCGCATGCCCCACCGCATCCAGCGTGACCGCCCGTTCCGGGGCCAGCAAAACCCACATGTCCCGCACCTTGTCGAAATGCAGCCGCACGCCGCGCGGCAGGGCAGGGATATCGCCGTCTTCCATCACGATGCCTGCTTCAGCGCCATGCCCTGACCCGGTTGCCACGCGCCGGGCGGAATGCGCGCAGGCTCAACATAAGCCCCCCAAAGCGCATCAAGCTGCGACCACAGAACATTCGTCTTGAAGATCAGCGCCTGCGCGGCCGCCTCTTGTTTTTCCGCTGTATCCGCGTGATCCAGCACCCAGGCAAGCCCAAAGGCCACATCCTTGGGCGCCTCTTTCAGACGGTTCTGAAAATAGCTGAGCGAACTGTCATCCGCGAAGTCATAATTCTTCAGCAAGCCCTGAATGCGGTTGGCGTGAATCTTCGGGGCGAAAAGCTCTGTCAGGGACGAGGCAACCGCCTCCAGCAAGGATTTTTCCCGAACGAAACGCACATAGGCATCGACCGCGAATTTGGTGCCCGGCAACACCCCATCGGTGGTGGCCACATAATCGCGATCCAGACCGACCGCCTCTGCCAGCCGCAACCAGCGCTTGATGCCGCCTTCGTTTTCGGCGGTACCGTCGTGGTCCTCGATCCGGGACCGCCACTCGCGCCGCAGATCAGGATCGCCCACGCGTGACATGAAGGCCGCGTCCTTCATCGGGATGGAGTGCTGGTAATAATAGCGGTTGATCACCCAAGCGCGCACCTGATCCGGCGTGCAGCCTCCGCCATGCAACAGGTCGTGGAAAGGGTGCAAATCGTGATAACGCTCCGCGCCGATCTGGCGCAAGCGCGCCTCGAAATCTGCCCTGCTTTGCGTCATAGGGTCACCTCCATCCCATCAAACCCAATGTCCCATCCTGCTTGTTTGGCGATGCGCTTCTCTTCAGAGGCTGGCCGCAGGACGGGATTGGTGTTGTTCATATGAACGAATATCTTGCGCCGGATGTCCAGATCGACGAAAGCCGCAAGCGATCCATCGTCACCACTGATGGACATATGGCCCATGCGTTTCCCAGTCTTGTGGCTCAGACCCGCCCGCACCATCTCATCGTCCTGCCAGAGCGTACCGTCAAAAAACAGCGCATCTGCCCCTTGAAGACGCTGCCGCATATCATCGTTCAGCACCGCACAGCCGGGAATGTAGTAGACGCGCTTGGCATCACTTTCGAGCAACACGCCAACGGTCTGTTCCCCCAGCAATTCAGTCTCGACCGTTTCGCCCTCAAGGTACAGCGGCACCTTACCCGGCACCGCAAACAGCGTGGCCTGCAGCCCGCGCGCCAGCTCAAAGGGTTGATCCAGCGCAATGGGTTCGCGGGTCACGACCTCAGCATTCAGCGCATCGAACATCGGGTTTTCCCGCAGCACGTCATGGATGCCTTGGGTCGCAAACAGCGTGAAAGGCTGCATTTCGCGCAAAGTAAGCAGGCCCGCTACGTGGTCGATATCGCCATTGGTCACAAGCACAGACGACAACGGCAGCCGGCGCAAATCTGTCGGATGCAGTGCAGCGGTCTGGGCCAATTGGAGCCGAATGTCAGGGGAAGCGTTCAAGATTGCCCAGTGTTCACCATCTGCTGTGACAGCAAGTGACGACTGGGTCTGCGCCGGTATGTCGCCCCGGCGGGCAAGATTGCAGTTTTCACAACCACAATTCCACTGCGGCAAGCCTCCACCTGCCGCAGCGCCCAAAATCTGCGCGCGAAACATCATAAATAATCCCGCGCGAATTCAGATCAGATCAGGGTTTCACGTTCTTCGTCGTGCTCTGGTCCGTACATGTTGATTTCCATGCCGCACTCAATCTCGCGAAGTGTTGGTTTGGTCCATGCCATAGTCTTTTCCTCCCTTTCAATCGTAAGCTGAATATAGCCTGTCATAGAATAATGTCACGCGCGAGTACTAATTTTTTCCTTTTGCACCGACTTTGGTCTGATCAATGCAACCAAAGCCTATGTTTTTCGCTTCATCAGTCCCCGCGCAGGATCGTACGCCCAAAGCGCGATGCCAGAAAACACGCATGTGCTGAGCAAAACCCAGCCCAACGCAGGCAGATTAAACTGTAAGTAAAGCAAAAACCGGATGAGTTCGACCACATGCGTGAAGGGATTCGCAGCGCAGATATTGTGCAAAAGCCGCGAGCTTTCCGCCATTTTCCAAAGCGGATAAAGCGCAGATGACAAAAAGAACATCGGGAAAATAACAAAGTTCATCACGCCTGCAAAGTTCTCAAGCTGCCGGATGAAACTGGACAGCAAAAGACCCAAGGCCCCAAGCATCAGACCGCCCAGCAACAGTCCGGGAAAGACGGCGATATACCCCAAAGCAGGCATTTTGATCCCAAAGAGAGCGGCAACCCCAAGAAACGCATAGACCTGAAAGATCGAAATAACCGCCGCCCCCAGCAACCGACACAGCAGCAGATACCACCGCGGAAACGGCGAGGTGAGCAGCAAACGCATCGACCCCATTTCGCGCTCATACACAAGGCTAAGGGAGCTTTGCATGCCATTGAACAACAGTACCATCGCGCAAAGGCCCGGCACGATGTAGGTCTCATAGGTGATGTAGGTTTGATAAGGCGGGATGATTGACAGCCCCAAGGCCGCCCGGAACCCGGCGGCAAAAACCAAAAGCCACACCAAGGGGCGCACGAGGGCCGCGATAAACCGTTCGCGCTGGTGCACGTATCGCAGAAATTCGCGCCCGATGATCGCGGCAGCCACGCTTCCCCAACCAGTCATAGAGCACCTGTCGCGGTTTTGTGCAAAAACCAGTCTTTCAGGCTCATGTTCTGGCGCAACGCTCCGGTCTTGCCTGCAGCGATGATCTGCCCCTGATGCAACACCAAAAGCTGGTCGGTATCGCGCACTTCATCGGGCAGGTGGGTGGTCCACAGCACGCACAGGCCATCCGCCGCCAGATCATGCACATGGGCCGTGATGGCTGCGCGGGCGGCGGCATCCAGCCCGACGGTCGGCTCGTCGAGCAAAAGCACCTTGGGCTCATGCAACAGCGCGCGCGCCAGTTCCATCCGGCGGCGATGCCCGCCATTGAGCGTTGCAACTTTCTCAGCACTGCGCTCGCGCATGTCCAGACGCTCCAGCATATCGTCGATCCTGCGGACGGCGGCCTTTCGGGGCATCCCGTGCAAGGCCGCAAAATATGCCATGTTTTGCCGAACTGTCAGGCTCAGATCGAGCGTTGGTTGCTGAAAAACGACGCCCAACTCTGCCAGCGCGCGCCGTGGCGCGCTGCGCACATCGTGACCCGCGATCGAGATATCTCCGCCCGGCGCTACAAGAAGCCTTGTCAACAGCGCGATCAGCGTGGATTTTCCCGCGCCATTGGGCCCCAGCAACGCGCAAAACTGGCCTGCACTCACATCAAACGACACATCATTCAGCGCGGTTTTTGCACCATACGAAAAGCTCAGACCGTCGACCTGCAGGCCAGATGTCATGTGGTGTATCCATTTCCTTTGTGTGAACCCAAATTTGGTTGCGGCATTTCTCTATCCAAGTTTTCCAAGTTCTGCGGGATTTGTCACCCCAGGCACTTCCTAGGGTCTCTGTTTAAACGTTCATGCTACAACGAGGGAGCGTGCGCACGGCAGATATCTCCGCGCGCGCCTGAAGATCATCAAATCGTCTTCCTCGCCACCAAATGAGGGGCCATCTTTGAGATGTTCAAGCGGGAACATCAGGCCATATAATGTCCGAGCGTATCATGGTTTTCTTTTTTACGGTGATCCAGCAGATACCGTGCCAAAGCCTCTGACTGACCATTTCGACTATAGACATACGCACAAACCTCGACATGACTGGCCCAAGATGCATAGCCTTCAAACTTCATAGGGCGTGCAATCTGTTCGGGTAGCTAACCTTCTTAGTGATCAATCACAGCATTGCGGGACTTAGGAATGCGAACCAGCTTGCGGCGGCGCGCCCCTCGATCACCTGCTAACTTCCGGGCAAGCATATCGAAGCAACCCTGCGGTTGAGGCAGCGCATCGTTCCCAAGAGAGTTGCGCTTGATCTCAACTCAAACGGTCGCATGATGACGACAGATGCTTCGCGTACTTGCAGTCATGCGCACCTTGCGATCCAACAAATCTTCGATTGTAAGGCGTTCCGATGAATCTAGCTCGGTGCGTTTCACAAACTGTTCTCTAGACCTCCCAGCGGGATAGAGGAAATGGCGCTTACCCGTTCAGACCGCACCCGGCACCATGCTTATAGGCTATAATCTGAATTATGTAATTATTTTGGCCACATCACAGAATTACTCAGCACGTCGGCCAACTTCATTCAGGTCCTTATCGAGGGCTATGTCAAACTGATCACCACCTTTGCAAATCACATCGTCCAACTCGTAGCCATTTTCCTCCACTTCGATGTCGTCCGGATCCATCTGACATTCGATGGAAGCGAGAAACGCCTCGATCTTCGCGACGGTGGCAGGGTCAACGGTGTTTGATGCGAAAGCAGGCGCGCAAAGCAAGGCGGCGGCGGCTGCAGACAAGTACAAAGATTTCATTGTTATCAGCCTGTTCTCTATTGAATAGAAATAGTCATGGATTGCGTCTCCCCGGTGGTGTTGGGGATGCGAATGACATGCCGGCCCGGTTTGATCGCCACAAAGGAAAGCTCCGCTGTGCCCGCCGCGTCGAATTCAAGGCTTTCAATCGCGAGCGGACGGATTTCGATGTCATTGATGACAATCTCGTTCATCCAGATCGAGCGAAAGAAGTCAGGCCCCTCAATCGCCAGTTCGGCAGAGCCGTCGGCGGTAATCTCCAGCTTGTAATAAGCGCCGGATTGCAAAACCACGTCTTCACCAAGCGGTTCCCCAGCCGACAGCGTAACGGGGATTGTTTCGCCCCGGTTGCATTTCGCAAGCAACCCGGCAAACCCAAGATCATCACACAAAGGTGCTGCAGCAACCGGTGAAACAAGACAAGCAGCAACGGCTGCCAGACACAAACGTTTCATATTTCCTCCCAACGTCAGAGTGCAGATTTTACGGCACCCCTTTATATATCGCAGACAACCTTCATCGGGTCTGGCTGCGCTGTCAATTCCCGCCCGGCTAGACTTTTGTAGGGATTGCGAAAGGTGCCCCAACAAAAAATGCGCCCGCAAAGGCGCATTTTTCAATCAGTGATTTCTGCAGAAGACCCGACTCTAGGGATATACGAAAGGCTTCGACGCCTGCCGTTCGTAATGCGCACATTTTGGCGCTTCCGGGCGCGCATCCCGCTGGTTGGGCATCTGCAGCACAAGAGCGGGAATGACCCGTTCCAAAGGCAACGCCTCCTGCCCATTCCAGTTTGCCGCAATGCGGCGTCGGTCGGTCCCGTCAAGGTCGGCCATTTCAAGCATCAGTTTCATGATCAAGGTCTCGCGAACGGCTGCAAACCCATCCGCCACCAGATGGAAGGATCCATTTCCACCAATCACGCAGGTCTCGTAGAAATGCGCCACGCGGTCCGGCAAATTATCTTCACCGTCCCATGCTTCATCTGAAATACGAATGGGCAGCCCGTTTACGGTCAAACCAATACTCACCAGATGGTCGCGCACGGCAGGCACGTTCGTGCCGCTATTCACAATACCATCGCCAGATATATCAATCACGAACTCCCGCGCAGGCACGTCCAGCCCGCGCATGGCGTGTTCCGCCGCGATCAGCGCGTCCCCAATCGCCGTTGAGCCCACATAGAGCGCATCGCCCGGCGTGTCTTCGATCGCTTTGATCCGCTGGGCGAAATAGGCCATGTCCTCGGGTGTGGATAGAATCTCCATCGGCAAGTGCAGACGCTGACTGTTTGCGCCGCTCCACTCCAGATAGGCCAGTGCAACCCTGCCAGTCCTGCCTCCAAGAGCCATGCGTTGCACCGCAGGATCAGAGAGCGCTGCTGCATAGGCCTCGCGCTGAAAACGCCGTTCATGTCGCTTGACCGACGACGAGACATCAACCGCCAGAACAATGGCAACATCAACCGCGTCGGGATGGGTGGCATCATTGGCGTTTGAGCCATAGACGCGCATAATCTCGGTCTGCACCTGTACAGGTGCAAAGGTGGCAAGGCACAAGGCGAGTGCCGCCGCAGAGTACTTGAGAATTTCTTTCACAGGCCGTCTCCTTCGATGCGGCCTCCCTGTTATTCCCACGTTTTCGTGTTGATCAGAGTGTGTACGACTGTAGTTAATAAACTATTGCGCCACGGCACAAAAAGTGCATTGGCCGCGAATCGTACTGAAATCTATGGTTATTCTGCGAGCATCCCAAAGATGCGCGCGGCGTGCTCATGCATGTAAATGCGCACCCATGGCGTGAATTGCTCCGGCGTGGCGTCGATCTGATCCAGCAGCGTCCGGAACCGCACCCACTTCACCGCCATGACTTCATCCGGGTTGGGATCAAGCGGCATGGCGGCAGTGGCCTCAGCCACAAACACATCGACGACTTCATGCTCTATCAGGCTACCACCTACATCGGCGCGATACTCTAAATGATGGCGAAAGTCGCAATTCAGGCCGCGGATGCCAAGTTCTTCAAACAGCCTGCGATCCGCACAGGCCGCGGATGTTTCGTTCCATTCGGGATGGGTGCAACAGGTGTTCGTCCAGAGCCCCGGCGTATGGTATTTGCCCATGGCACGCTGCTGCATCAGCACCTCGTCGCCACGCAGCACAAAGACCGACACAGCCTTGTGGCGCAGGCCTTTCACATGCGCCTCGAGCTTTTCAACCGGTGTGAGCGTGCCATTGACCCAGGCCGGGATCATGATCGTCATGTGCGCGTAGGTGCCACAAGCCCGGTCAGATGCGCAAGGTTCTTCAGACCGATACGCAAATGCGCCAAAGGATGCGCCCGCACCAGTTTCTTGTTCATGTAAGCCTCAAAGGTCAGGCGCTGCACGTCGATATCGTGACACAGCGACACAAAGCGTTCGCGCCGGTCGTCCGAACGGTAGTAAGCGTTCTGCATCGACCCCAGCACGCGGAACACCATCTTGTGTTCCTTCATGAACAGCTGACGCGCCAGCCGCAGATCTTTGACCCGGCCAGAGGCCAGTGTCGCGGCACAGGCCGTGGCAGCCACGCGCCCCCCAACCATCGCATAATAGATGCCTTCACCCGACGACGGCGCCACAACCCCAGCCGCATCGCCTGCCAGCAGAACGTCCTTGCCGTTTTCCCAACGGTCCAGCGGACGCAGCGGAATGGGCGCGCCCTCTTTTCGCAGCGTTTCACAGTCCGCCAGACCAGAGGCCTCGCGCAGGGCCGCTGTCGCCTCCTTGAGGTTCACAGACGAAATCTCCGTGCCCATGCCGACGCTGGCACTGTTGCCGTGCGGGAAAACCCAGCCGTAGAAATCTGGCGAAATGGCCCCGTCATAAATCACGTCACAGCGCATCGGGTCGTAGTGTTCAGACTTTGGCGGGGCTTTGATGATCTCGTGGTAGGCAAAGACCAGCGGGATCTTATCGGCGTCCTTAACCTCTGCCAGCCCCACGCGGGATTTCGCGCCATCAGCGCCAATGACCAGCTTGCAGGGCAGTTCGCGCTCTTCCTGTGTGGCCTTGTCGCGGTAGATCACAACCGGCGTGCCGTTTGGCCGTTCAATCCGCACGAATGTCCCGGTGAAATATTCGGCCCCGGCCTCTGCCGCGCGGGCGCGCAGAAACGGGTCAAAATCCTTGCGATCCACCATGCCCACATAGCCATTCTCGATCGGGATATCGACCGTGCGCCCCGTCGGAGAGATCATGCGCGCGGTCTGCACTTTGGCCAGCAGCTGGTCTTCGGTGATGTGGAAATCCTGCATCAGGCGCGGCGGGATCGCCCCACCGCAGGGTTTGATCCGGCCTTCGCGGTCCCGCAATGCGACCTTATGGCCCGACCGCACCAGATCTTCGGCAGCTGTGGACCCTGAGGGACCACCCCCCACAACAACTACATCATACATCATCTATTCTCCCGGCATCATGGCAGAGCGCGCACCCGCCCCCGCCGTTGGTGAAGTCAATTTCATGGCCAAAGCAGCAGCGACAAGGAAAACGCCGCCCTCCAGCGTGAACACAAATCCGTAGGCGTAGGCGTCTTGCGAAAAGATGCCTCGCGTGATGTCCACAAGGGCTGTCCCAAAGAACGACCCCAGCCCAAAGGCAATTGCCTGTGCAGCCCCAAAGAGCCCCATGCGCAGGCCTTCGCGCGCCTCATCGCCTTCGCGCGCAAGGCGCATCATCGCGCCAATGGCCGCCACGGCGAAGGTCCCGTTGGCCAGCCCCAGCAAAAAGATGTTTGGTCCCAGCGGCCAGGTGGCAGGTTCTGTCCCGCCGTAGGCCAGCCCCAACAGGGCCACGCCCGACAAAAGACATCCGCCCACAACCCAAAGCCGGATTGGCACATGCACCACACGGCGCAGCGCAGTCCCCGACAGCAACACCAGAATCATGCCTACAAGGGCACCGGCGTGATGCATCCCGCCCAGTTGGGTGCTCTCGCCGACAGACATGCCAAAGACATGCCCGGCGAAGGGCTCAAGGATCAGGTCCTGCAGGTTATACGCCAGCATCGAGGCAAAGACGAACGCGGTGAAAAGTCTTACGCGCGGGTCTTCCCAAAGTTCTGCGATAACCTCGGCAAAGCGCGCTTCTCTGCGCTGCGGGGCGGCACGGGCAGGCCCCTCCTGCCCCCAGACGCCCAGAAAGGTCAGCGTGCAGGCCACGGCACTGACGCCCACCGTCACCATTACCAGACGCGCATGGGTGTAGGGATCCAGCAGCAGGCCTGCAGTTATACCGGTTGTTGCCAGACCAAAGATCATCATGATCCAGACAAGGCTGCCGGCGGCCGCCTGACGGTCTTGCTCTACCAGCACAGCGAGCAAGGCCAGAAGGTTGGTGCCCGCAGCCCCGATGCCCAGCCCGATCAACAGGAAAGACGGGATCGCGGCGGCAATCCCCAAGGTCGTGTTCTGCGCCATCAACCCGACCGACAGCGCCGCGCCAATTGCGCCCAGACACAGCAAGGCAATGCCGCCCAGTATCCACGGTGTCCGCCGTCCGCCCTGATCCGCCCCATGGCCAAAACGCGGGCGCAAAAACTGCGTGCCATAGTAAAGCGACACCAAAAGCCCCGGCAGGATCGCAGGCAACGCCAGTTCGACCACCATGACCCGGTTCATCGTCGCCGTCGTCAGAACAACCACCGACCCCAACGCCATTTGCACAAGCCCCAGTCGGGCAACACCCGTCCAACCGATCATAGCCCAACCCCCCGCAAGGCAAATGCGGCGATCATCATGCCGCTGACATAAAGAAGAACGCCGGTTCCGTTGTACCAGGGCGCCTTGGCTTTGGGGTCCTTGAACATGATCGTCATCGCCCAGCCTTGCAAAACCAGCACGCCGGTGACGGCAAGCGCGTGATAGCCCTGCCCCCAGAATGCCAAAAGCGCGATGACCACGATTTGCGGCACGGCCATCACTGCGCAGGCCACGCGGGCAGCCCCCACAGGCCCAAGGACGACAGGCAGGGAATTCACGCCCATCTTGCTGTCGCCCTCCAGTGCCTTGAAATCATTTAACGTCATGATGCCATGCGTGCCCAAGCCGTAAAGCACGGCGATCAGCACGACTTCGATGCGGGGCGCGCCCGCACTCAGCACCGCAACGCCGGTAATCCACGGCAGTGTCTCATAGCTCAGACCGACAAGCCCCGGACCCCACCAGCCTGACCGCTTCAGCCGCACAGGTTCTGCCGAATAGGCCCAGGCGGCGGCAACCCCGACGACCGTGGCCACAAACCCCCAAATGCCAAGCTGCCAGCCCACGAGAAGCGACAGGGCAGACATGGCCAGAGCGATCCACAAGCCCCAGCGGCCGGGGATGCGGCCTGATGGGATGGGGCGCATGGGTTCGTTGATCGCGTCCACATGGCGGTCGCACCAGTCATTGGCCGCCTGGCTCATGCCGCAGACAATCGGGCCCGCCAGCAGAACGCCGAGGATGATGATGTTCCACTGTCCCTGCGGGGACACGCCCGAAGAGACGATGCCACACAGATAGGCCCACATCGGCGGAAACCACGTGATCGGCTTGATCAGCCGAAGGGCTGCAGCCGGCTCGGGAAAACGTCGGATATGTATCGTATTGCTGACAGTCATGTGTCAACTATGGCTGACACTTTGAGTCGGCGCAAGACCTTCGCGCGTTTAACTGTCTTTGCTGAGCAACCCGTATTTACGCAACTTCACGTAGAGGCTTTGCCGGGACAGACCCAGCATTTCAGACGCCGCCACGCGGTTGTTGTTTGTCAATTCCACGGCGGTCTCAATGCACATCTTTTCAACGACATCCGTGGTCTCAGCAACAATATCCTTGAGCGAGGTTGACCCCACAAGGTCCATCACACTGCGCGTGGATTCAGCAGGCATATGCGCGCCGCGCTGCGGCACCGCGCCGCGTCCCGCCTCTACGCGGCTGACATCACGGATGATGCAGCCCACGACCTGATGATCTTCGTCTCCCAGTTGTGTCGCTGAAATCTCGACGGCGATGCGCGCATCCAGATCACTGATCAGACGCGTGGCATAAATCCGGACCTGACCGCCGGTCTTGGGCGGATCACACAAGACCGCCAGATCAATCTGACCCCGGCCCAGAAACTCACCAAAGGACCGCCCCACAACGTCCGACAGATGTGCTGCCCCAACCAGATCAAGGAAACTCTCGTTGACCGCCGTAATCTGTCCTTTGCCGGACATGAAGATCATGGCGTCAATACCCAGACGGAACAGATCAAGCGCCTGCTTGGCCTCCCCTTCGGCGGTGGTAAAGGCAGCCCCGTCCTGCGCCATCCGGCACATCAGAATCCGCTGACCACCCGCTCGGAAAACCGTCGGGTCCACCACAACGCTTTGACCGGTCCTTGAGGATTTCAAGGTCACGCGCCCATCTTCGTCAGACAGGGTTGCGTTCATCAAACCCTCGATCAGCTCAACGTTGGAGCGGTCGGTGAAGTGCTGGCTGAACGCACTGCCGCGCAGCGCATCCACGGTCACCCCCAGCAAACTGGCCGCCGCTTCGTTGGCATCATCAATCCGTCCGCTTTGGGCCGCGACAAACACAATAGGCTGGCGTGCATTCGACAGCAAAACACGGTAGCGCGCATCGAATTCGCGCCGCGCCTCGTAGCCTTGCTCAAGCGCGATCTGCGCCTGCACCAATTGCTGCTGCGTCTCTGCGATGGGTCTGAGGTCACGCCCCAAGAGCAGCGCGGCATTCTCGTGACCAAACCGGTGAAAGGTGTAGCGCACAGGATACTGCCAGACCGCATTGTCCGAATGGTTCAGCTCAAGCGGCTTTTTCGGCACCTCGCCCATCATGTAGGCGGCATGGGCCTTGTCGAACTTGGGCGCAGAATCCGCCGTCAGAAATTCCGTGACGGGACGCCCTTCCCAATGCCGCAGGTTGCCAAAGGAATCACTGTGTGAGTTTAAAACCACCGACAGGATGTTTCCCTCGGCAGAGACAACAAGCGCAATGTCAGAGGCCGCAGCGATGATGCTGCTGAGAAACTCAGGCTCGATCAAGGGAACCGAACCGCTGCTCCAGAAGGAGGTGCCGCCGGTTGTCATGGGCTCAGTGCTGAACTGCGTTGTTCTGTTACATACGTAACGGCCTCAACGGCGCTGTTTGATAATTTGTCCACACCTGTCCGTTCAATCAAATTCTTTTTATCGTTTACCATTCCGCCCCCGAGGAAGATTGGTGGCGGGTTATGTAGCGCTTTGCGCACGGCTTGCACAGTCTGCGACACCGATTTGACAGTCTCTTCACTGCAACAGGTAATCAAAAGCAGATCAGGGTTCTCGGCCATCAGGCGAGCGCCCAACATGCCAAGGCTCTCATCATATGACATGACAACCTCGCATCCGAGCCTGCGCAACTGCGCGGCAACAACCTGAGCGCCCAGAAAATGCTGTTCGCCACGCGGCACAATCACCATCGCGACCATGTGCGCATTATGATGAAACGAATCCATGCGGACCTGCATGGTCGTCTCGCCCAGAAGCGCCTGCAACCGCAGCGCCCCAATGGTCACATCAGCAAACGTCAGCCCGTCATCCACCCAGTCGGTGCCAAGCCGGCCCGCAGCCTGCGGTATATAAAGATCGACAATCGTATCAAGAGTAACCCGATGACCGCGCAGCTGCGCCAGCAGACCACCGGCATCAAAATGACCTTTCGTCAGAATCGCACGATAGAGATGTTCAGACACAAACGGGCGCGCGCCCCCGACCGTTACCCCTTGCCGGTCCCGCAAGACAGTCAACACTTCAGTGGCCAGCGCCCCTATGCGTTCCGGTCTGTTGCGCTCTAAGTCACGCTGGTTGTCTGGTCTTTGATCCATTGACATAGCAACACCCGGGCTTGCCCCCGCGCGCTTTCAGATATGGCAAGGCGGGGGAGTCAGTTGTAGGGGCAAATGTCTGCCTTAGTAGACAGAATGTCAAATAAAATTGACAGTTTCGCCGGAATCAGGGCGCTCCGCGGCCTTCGCTGCTCAATCAACATCACATATTTTCAGCAGGATAGGGCAAAATCGAATATTTCTGCAAAAAAGAGTGATGTAAACTTTTGCACGGGAGAGTGTAAGTTTTAGTTGACACTTTTCATGACTCGCCGATACCTTCTAGGAACAGAAACTGAAAGAACCAACAGATGCGCAACCACACGATCCAGAAATCGTCCGGATCGGGACTATACACCCCCGAAGAACGCGCCCGGCGCGACGCGACCCGCTGGACGCTGGTGCAGGGCATGCTGGCCCCGTTCCAATTCGTCGTGTTTCTGGTGTCACTGGCACTGGTCCTCCGCTTCTTGCTGACGGGCGACGGCTACTGGATTGCAACCCTGTCTGTGGTGGGAAAAACCATGGTGCTTTACCTCATCATGGTCACCGGTGCCATTTGGGAAAAAGTCGTTTTTGGTCAATACCTTTTCGCCCCTGCATTCTTTTGGGAAGACGTCTTTTCCTTTGCCGTGATCGCGCTGCATACCGTCTATCTCTGGGCCGTTCTGACAAACACATGGAGCGCTGAAACGCAGATGATTTTAGCCCTCGCGGCCTATGCGGCCTACGTCATCAACGCGGTGCAATTTATACTCAAACTCCGGGCTGCCAGACTACAGGCCGAGCAAGCCGAACCAGACGCCATGGAGGCCGCCGCATGAACGATCTCGCCCCTCTCAACGAAGGTCAAGGCTGCCGCAACACGCCGATTCTAAAAGAACGCGGCCAGCGCGAGGTGTTTTGCGGGCTGACGGGAATCATCTGGCTGCACCGCAAGATGCAGGATGCCTTCTTTCTGGTGATCGGCAGCCGCACCTGTGCGCACCTTTTGCAATCCGCCGCTGGCGTGATGATTTTTGCCGAACCCCGGTTTGGCACCGCCATCCTTGAAGAAACCGACCTTGCCGGGCTGGCCGACGCCCAGGAAGAGCTTGACCGCGTGGTGGACCAGTTGCTCGCCCGCCGGACCGACATCAAACAGCTTTTTCTGGTAGGCTCCTGCCCGTCGGAGGTGATCAAGCTTGATCTGGCCCGCGCGGCAGAGCGGATGACCGAACGCTATGCGCCCTCGGTGCGGGTGCTGAACTACTCCGGCTCCGGCATTGAAACAACCTTTACCCAGGGTGAAGACGCCTGCCTCGCCGCAATGGTGCCTGTCCTGCCCGAGACGGATCAGAAGCAACTGGTCATCGTCGGAGCGCTGCCCGATGTGGTCGAAGAACAGGCTCTGTCCCTGCTGAAAGGGATGGGCATCAACGGTGTCAAAGTCCTGCCAGCCCCCCGCGCAGACAGCGATCTGGGCCTTGGCCCCAACACGCATTTTGCCCTGACCCAACCGTTTCTGGGCGACACGCATGCCGCCTTGGAACGACGCGGCGCACATCACATCGCAGCCCCCTTCCCCTTTGGCGAAGAAGGCACAACCGCATGGCTTGCCGCCATCGCAGAGCAGTTTGGCGTCGATCAGGACCTCTTTGAAAAGGTCACGGCAGGCCCCCGCGCCCGCGCCCGCAAAGCAATTGCGCAAACTGCCGAGGCCCTGCGCGGCAAAACGATCTTCTTCTTTCCCGACAGCCAGCTGGAGATTCCGCTGGCGCGCTTCCTGACCCGCGAATGTGGCATGGAAGCCATCGAAGTCGGTGCACCCTTCATTCATAAAGGCCTGGTTGGCCCCGATCTCGACCTGCTCAGCGCAGGCCCGACCCTGTCGGAAGGTCAGGATGTGGAACGCCAGCTGGACCGCTGCCGCGCCGCCCGCCCCGATCTGACCGTCTGTGGTCTGGGGCTGGCCAATCCGCTCGAAGCCGAAGGCCTGACCACCAAATGGGCCATCGAACTGGTCTTCACACCGGTGCATTTCTACGAACAGGCAGGCGATCTGGCCGGGCTCTTCTCTCGTCCCGTCCGTCGTCGCGGCCTCCTGAAACTGGAGGCTTCCACATGAAACTGACCGTCTGGACATATGAAGGCCCGCCCCATGTTGGCGCGATGCGCGTCGCCACCGGCATGACAGACCTGCATTTTGTGCTGCACGCGCCGCAGGGCGATACCTATGCCGATCTGCTGTTTACGATGATCGAACGCCGCGATCACCGCCCGCCCGTCAGCTTTACGACCTTTCAGGCCCGCGATCTGGGATCGGACACCGCACACCTGTTCAAAACTGCGCTGCAAGACGCCTATGACCGTTTCAAACCAGCGGCGCTGATCGTCGGGGCTTCGTGCACCGCCGAGCTCATTCAGGACGATCCCGGCGGCATGTCAGAAACGATGGGCCTGCCCGTTCCGGTGATCCCGCTTGAGTTGCCCAGCTATCAACGCAAGGAAAACTTCGGCGCGGATGAGACGTTCTTTCAGATCGTGCGGAAACTGGCCAAACCCATGGACCGTACCGCCCAGATCAGTTGCAACCTGATCGGGCCAACCGCTCTTGGGTTCCGCCACCGGGACGATATCACTGAAATCACGTCCCTGCTCAGCGACATGGGCATTTCTGTGAATGCTGTGGCGCCCATGGGCTCAAGCCCTGCCGATATCGAACGTCTGGGGGCTGCGCATTTCAACGTGCTGATGTACCCCGAAACCGCAGAAACCGCAGCGCGCTGGATGGAACGGGAACTGGGCCAGCCATTCACCAAGACCGTGCCCATCGGCATTGGTGCCACGCGCGACTTTGTAAAAGAAGTGGCCGGCATCACCGGTGTTGCACCCTACCTCGATGAAAGCCGGCTGCGGCTGCCGTGGTACTCAAAATCCGTGGACAGCACCTATCTGACCGGCAAACGCGTCTTTCTGTTTGGCGATGGCACGCATGTGGCCGCAGCCGCACGGGTTGCGCGGGACGAAATGGGGTTCGAGGTTGTTGGCCTTGGCTGCTACAACCGCGAAATGGCGCGTCCGTTGCGGGCGCTGGCCAAAGACTACGGCGTTGAGGCGCTGATCACCGACGATTATCTTGAGGTGGAGCGGATCATCGAAGATCTGCAGCCCGAGATGATCCTCGGCACGCAGATGGAGCGTCACATTGGCAAACGTCTGGGTATTCCCTGTGCCGTGATCTCTGCACCCGTGCATGTTCAGGATTTCCCCGCCCGCTACAGCCCGCAAATGGGGATCGAAGGCGCGAATGTGCTGTTTGATACATGGGTGCACCCGCTGGTCATGGGTCTGGAAGAACACCTTCTGCACATGTTCCGCGAGGATTTTGAATTCCACGACGCCGCAGGCCCGTCGCACCATGGCGGCCACGCGCCAAAACCTGAGAACGCAAGCGGTGCGCCTTCAGAGACACCAAAAGCCCCCGCCACCCAAGTTGAGCCTGAACAAGCGGGTGGCATGGATGCGGTAGTCTGGCTGGCGGATGCGGAACGCGAGTTAAAGAAAATCCCGTTCTTCGTGCGCGGCAAGGCACGGCGCAACACCGAAAAATTTGCGTCCCTGCAAGGGGTTAACGAAATCAGTGTCGACACGCTTTACGAGGCCAAAGCTCACTATGCGCGATGATCACGGCATAGGCGGGCGTCTGCCCGGATACCGCGTCGTCATTGTGACGCTGGACAGCCACGCGGCAGGGCCTGCTTTGCGCGCGATGGACAAGCTGGCGGATGACTATCCGGGGCTGAGCCTGTCCGTGCATGCCGCCGCCGAGTGGGGCGAGACCCCCGGCGCCTTTGAAGCGGCCCGCGAGGCGGTCGAGAACGGCGATATCATCATCGCCAATCTGTTGTTTCTTGAAGAGCATATTTCGCGCATCCTGCCCACCCTTGAGGCACGCCGCGATCACTGCGATGCGATGATTGGCGTGATTGCGGATGCTTCGATCGTCAAGCTGACCCGGATGGGTGCGCTTGATATGCAGGCCCCGAAATCGGGGGCCATGAAGCTGATGAAAAAGCTGCGCGGGTCTTCGAAACCGTCCAGTTCATCCGGTGCGGACAAAATGGCGCTGCTGCGTCGGTTGCCTAAAATATTGCGCTTTATTCCCGGGAAATCGCAAGACCTGCGCGCGTGGTTCATGACCATGCAGTATTGGCTGGGCGGCTCTGACGACAATGTCGAGGCGCTGATCCGCTTTTTGCTTGGCAAATACGCCCAGCACGAAGGGTGGAGCAAAACGGCCGATGCGCCCGCGCCCATCGAATATCCTGACACGGGCCTCTACCATCCTGATCTGCCCGGTCGCATCACCACCGATGCGGCGGCTTTGCCCGCGCCGAAGGATCCTGCTTTCACGGTGGGTCTTTTAATGATGCGGTCTTACGTGCTGTCCAGCGATACCGCCCATTACGATGCGGTCATCCGGGCCTTTGAGGCACGTGGCGCGCGGGTTCTTGCGGCCTTTGCGGGCGGTCTGGACGGGCGGCCTGCGATTGAAGGCTATTTCAATGTGGATGGCGAGGTGAAAATCGACGCCATGGTGTCGATGACCGGGTTCAGCCTTGTGGGCGGGCCTGCCTATAACGACAATGTCGCGGCAATTGAGGTGCTCAAGAAGCTTGATGTGCCCTATATCGCGGCGCATCCGCTGGAGTTTCAGACACTGGCGCAGTGGTCACAATCCGGGCAGGGGCTGGGGCCAATTGAAACAACAATGCTGATCGCCTTGCCGGAGCTTGACGGTGCCACCAACCCCACGGTGTTTGCCGGGCGTCACGGGGACGTAGCCTGCGAAGGCTGCGCGCATCACTGCGCGTCGACCAGCGCCTCCAAAGCCATGTCGCCTTGCCTTGAGCGGATAGACAGCCTCGTGGAAAAGACCGCGCGCCTTGCACGCCTGCGCCGCAAAACAAATGTGGACAAGAAGGTTGGGATCGTCCTCTTTGGCTTCCCACCTAATGCCGGGGCCGCTGGAACAGCCGCCTATCTGAGCGTTTTTGAGAGCCTTTTCAACACATTGCATCGCCTGAAATCGGATGGCTACAGTGTTGAGGTGCCGGAAACTGTCGATGACCTGCGCGCGGCTGTGCTGGGGGGTAATTCCGGTCAATACGGGCAGGACGCCAATGTGGCAGCCCACGTCAGCGCCGACACCATCGTGGCGCAAACACCGCCGTTGGCCGCGATCGAGGCCGTTTGGGGCCCCGCCCCCGGACGCGTACAGTCGGACGGGCGCGGTGTTTTCGTGCTGGGGCAGCATTTCGGCAACGTCTTTGTGGGGCTGCAACCTGCCTTTGGCTACGAAGGCGACCCGATGCGCCTTTTGTTCGAGAAAGGGTTTGCGCCCACGCATGCTTTTGCCACCTTCTACCTGTGGCTCAAGAACACGCTGGAGGCAGATGTCATCCTGCATTTCGGCATGCACGGCGCGTTGGAATTCATGCCGGGCAAACAGACCGGTCTGGGCGCACATGACTGGCCGGACCGTCTGATTGGCGAGATGCCAAATGTCTATCTTTATGCCGCCAACAACCCGTCTGAGGCGAGCCTTGCCAAGCGGCGCTCTGGTGCGGTCACGATCACGCATCTGACACCTCCGCTGGCGGCCTCCGGTCTCTACAAAGGGCTTTTGGAGCTGAAGGAAAGCCTGACCCGCTGGCGTGGCATGGCCGGGGATGCCATCGAACGGGACGAATTGGAGCTTTTGATCAAAGAGCAGGCAGAGGCCGTCGACATGGGCGGGCACGACGCCGGAGCGCTTTGGCTGAAACTGCTTGAGACAGAAGACGCGCTGATCCCCGACGGTCTGCATATCGTGGGCCAGCCGCTCAGCGATGCGGCGCGCGCTGAATATCTGCGGGTCATGGGACATGCAGATGACGCAACCCGCGACGCCGTTGATCTGATGCTGCAACAGGAAACGGAACTGACCGCGATCTGCCGCGCCTTGTCTGCGCGGTTCATTGAACCCGTGCCGGGCGGTGACCTGATCCGGTCCACAGACATCTTGCCTACGGGCCGCAATATTCACGCCTTTGACCCGTTCCGGATGCCCACGGCCTTTGCCTGTCGCGATGGGGCGGCACAGGCCAAACTGCTGCTTGAGACCCATGACGCACTGCCGCGCACAATCGCCCTTGTGCTCTGGGGCAGCGATAACATCAAATCTGACGGTGGCCCGATTGCGCAGGCGCTGGCCCTGATGGGCTGTGTCCCCCGGTTCGACAGTTTCGGGCGTCTGTGCGGCGCAGATTTGATCCCGCTGGAGGAATTGGGCCGCCCGCGCATTGATGTGGTGATGACGCTTTCGGGCATTTTCCGCGATCTTTTGCCCTTGCAGACCCGCATGCTGGCCGAAGCCGCGTTGAAATGTGCCCAGGCCGATGAGCCGCTGGCGATGAATTATGTGCGCGGTCATGCGCTTGCCTACATCGAGAAAACCGGCTGCGACATGGAAGAAGCCGCCTTGCGCGTGTTTTCCAACGCCGAAGGGGCCTATGGTTCGAACGTCAATCAACTGGTCGACAGCTCCGCCTTTGGCGATGAGGACGAGTTGGCCGACGCCTACGAGGCGCGCAAAAGCTATGCTTATGGCACCGACGGGAAGGCCGCTGCAAATTCGGCGCTGTTGCAGGCCACACTGGCCGAGGTGGACGTGGCCTATCAGAACCTTGAATCCGTTGAGCTGGGCGTGACCACGGTGGATCATTATTTTGACACGCTGGGGGGCATTGCCCGCGCGGTCAAACGTGCAAAAGGGTCTGAGGCGGCGGTCTACATCGGGGATCAGACACGCGGTGCGGGCAAAGTACGCACGCTCAGGGATCAGGTGGCGCTGGAGACCCGCGCGCGCAGTCTCAACCCCAAATTCTTTGAAGGCCTGCTGAAACACGGCGCAGAAGGTGTGCGCCAGATCGAAGCGACCGTAACAAACACCATGGGCTGGTCAGCCACCACGGGTCAGGTGGACCCATGGGTCTATCAGCGCATTTCAGAGACCTTCGTGCTGGATGCCGAGATGCGGCAGCGTTTGGCGGATCTGAACCCCAAAGCGTCGAGCCGGATGGCCAACCGTCTGCTCGAAGCACACGACCGAAACTACTGGAGCCCGGATGCGGACACGCTTGCAGCCTTGCAGGATGCCGCCGACGCTCTTGAAGACCAGCTTGAGGGGGTCGCGGCAGAATGACCGGCTTCACTCACCTATTCACAGACGTCACAGCGCATGCGCGCGCGCTCGAAAGGACACCAACATGAGCCCACTCGACAGAACACCCCCGACCCTGCGGGGCCTTGACGGCGAAGGCTCTGTGCAGGTCCATCAGGATGAGACTGCCAAGATTGAAGGGGCCAAGGTCTTTTCCGTCTATGGCAAGGGCGGGATCGGCAAATCCACCACCTCGTCGAACCTGTCGGCGGCGTTTTCCACGCTGGGCAAGCGGGTGTTGCAGATTGGCTGCGACCCCAAGCACGACAGCACATTCACATTGACGGGCACGCTGGTGCCTACGGTTATCGACATCCTTAAGGACGTGGATTTCCACCCTGAGGAGTTGCGGCCTGAAGATTTCGTGTTTGAAGGCTTTGGCGGCGTGAAATGCGTGGAGGCGGGTGGCCCGCCTGCGGGCACCGGCTGCGGCGGCTATGTGGTTGGCCAGACGGTGAAGTTGCTCAAGCAGCACCATTTGCTGGAAGATACCGATGTGGTGATCTTTGACGTGCTGGGCGATGTGGTCTGTGGCGGTTTTGCGGCCCCATTGCAGCATGCGGACCGCGCGCTGATCGTGACGGCCAATGATTTTGACAGCATTTATGCCATGAACCGGATCATTGCGGCGGTGCAGGCCAAATCCGCCAACTACAAGGTGCGGCTTGCGGGCTGTGTTGCCAACCGGTCGCGCGAAACCGACGAGGTGGACCGCTATTGCAAGACCGTGGGTTTCAACCGGATTGCGCATATGCCCGACCTTGATGCCATCCGCCGGTCGCGTCTGAAGAAAAAGACCCTGTTCGAGATGCCCGACGATGAAGAAATCGTGCAAGTGCGCAAGGAATACGTGCGGTTGGCCGAGACGCTGTGGAACGGGACCGAGCCTTTGGCCCCGGCCCCCCTGCCCGATCGTGAAATCTTTGAGCTTTTGGGGTTTGATTGATGCGCGACGAGGTGATCCTTTCTCACCCAGACGAGGGCACGCGCGCGGGCTATGACGCCACGCGCGCCCGCGTCGAGACGTATTTTGACCGGACCGCGACCAAGACATGGGAGCGGCTGACCTCGGACGCGCCCGTGAGCCGCATTCGCCAGACCGTGCGCGAAGGGCGCGATCAGATGCGCGATGTGCTGCTGGGGTGTCTGCCCAAAGATCTGACAGGGCGTCGGGTTCTTGACGCGGGTTGCGGGGCCGGACAGATGAGCCTTGAGCTGGCCAAGCGCGGCGCCGAAGTCGTTGGTGTCGATATTTCGCCTGCGTTGATCGAGGTGGCCAGCAAACGCCTGCCCGATGCCTATCGCGGGCAGGTCAGCTTTACCTCGGGCGATATGCTGCGCCCCTCGCTTGGCAGCTTTGATCATGTGATCGCGATGGACAGCCTGATTTACTACACCGCACAAGACATCGGGACCGCTCTGGTGCAGCTTGAAAAACGCACCTCAGGCAACATGGTCTTTACCGTGGCGCCGCGCACCCGCGCCCTGATGACGATGTGGTACGCAGGCAAGCTTTTCCCACGCTCGGACCGCAGCCCGGTGATGGTGCCGCATGCGCCCTCCGGCCTGTCGATCACCGCCAAGGCGCAGGGCCTGCGCGGCGAGTTGGGCGCGGTCAAACGGATTTCCAAAGGGTTCTACATCAGTCAGGCGATGGAGGTGCGACCATGAACGCGGCCCGCCTCAAGACCCTGTCTTTCAAGGCGATGCCCTTTGCCGATGCGGCGAGCGACGACCTGCCGATGGGCCAGTTGTTGCGGCTCTCGCTGTTTCAGGTCTCGGTGGGCATGGCGTCGGTGCTGCTGCTGGGCACGCTCAACCGTGTGATGATCGTGGAGCTTTCGGTGCCCGCGATGATCGTGGCCTGCATGATCGCACTGCCGGTTCTGATTGCGCCTTTCCGCGCCCTTCTCGGTTTTAAATCAGATACTTATCGCTCTTCGATTGGCTGGAAACGCATCCCTTATCTGTGGTTCGGGTCGCTCTGGCAGTTCGGCGGATTGGCCGTCATGCCCTTCGCCCTCTTGGTGCTGGGCGGCGATGTGGTGCACGACATCCCCTTTGCCGGTGAGGTGCTTGCCGCACTTGCCTTCCTGATGACGGGTCTTGGGCTGCACATGACGCAGACGGCGGGCCTTGCGCTGGCCTCTGACCGCGCCACCGATGAAACCTGCCCCCGTGTCGTCGCATTGCTTTACGTGATGTTCCTTGTGGGGATGGGCGTTTCTGCCGTGATTATCGGCTTTTTGCTGCGCGATTTCGCCTCGATCAAGCTGATCCGGGTCATTCAGGGGGCTGCTGTCGTTGGTATTGCGCTCAACCTGATTGCCTTGTGGAAACAAGAGGCCGTGCGCCCCATGAGCCGCGCCGAACGCGAGGCCCCGCGCCCGCTTTTCCGCGATGCCTGGCGCGATTTTGCTTCGGGTGGCTATGCCGGACGTCTTTTGGCCTGCGTTTTTGTGGGCACCATGGCGTTCAACATGCAAGACGTGCTGCTGGAACCCTACGGCGGTGAAGTGCTGGGCCTGTCGGTCTCGGCCACCACGCTTTTGACGGCGCTTTGGGCTGTAGGTGCGCTGACAGGTTTTGCCATGGCCGGTGCGCGACTGGCCAAAGGCTCCAACGCCTACAGACTGGCGGGCGCGGGACTTCTTGCGGGGGTCTGGGCCTTTTCGCTGGTGATTTTTGCCGCACCGATGAATTCGCCCGGCCTGTTCTATCTGGGGGCGACCTGCATCGGCTTTGGCGGCGGCTTGTTCGCTGTCGCGACCCTCACGGCGGCCATGACCATGCCGGCCACCGGCGTTGCCGGGCGCGGCCTGGCGCTTGGCGCATGGGGGGCGGCACAGGCAACGGCTGCGGGCCTGTCGATCGCTTTGGGCGGCGGCTTGCGCGACTGGGTCGGCACCGCGGCCACCTCGGGCGCTCTGGGCGAGGCGCTGAATTCGCCTGCCACCGGCTATTCATTTGTTTACCACACTGAGATTGGCCTGCTTTTCGTCACTCTCGTGATCCTGGGACCGCTCGTGCGCCAAAGCGGCTCCCTTTCCCCGACCGAGATCAGCAGACGCCCGATGGGCCTTGCCGATTTCCCAACATGACCCCGTTTCTGGAGGAAACGAAATGACACAAACATTTTTTGGCGAATTCGATCTGGCCAGCCTCGTGCTGTGGCTGTTCTACTTTTTCTTCGCCGGGCTGGTGATCTGGATCCAGCGCGAGAACATGCGCGAAGGCTACCCGCTGGAAGACGACGAAGGCAATAAGTCGTCCAACCCGTCGATGTGGCCCCTGCCCGAAGACAAGACCTTCAAACTGCCACACGGACGCGGTGAGGTGACCGTACCCTCCGGGCAGGCACCGGAACGCGCTGATCTGCCGCTCAAGCGGACAGGACCGGGCAACGGCTACCCGCTGGAACCTACAGGCGATCCGATGATCGACGGTGTCGGACCTGCCTCATGGGCCCCGCGCATGGACGCGCCAGAGCTTGACGGCCACGGCCATCCCAAAATCGTTCCGATGTCTGGCAACGAAAGCTTCCGGGTTGCTGCCGGTCGTGATCCACGTGGTTTGCCGGTTATGTCCGGCGATGATGAGATCGTTGGCAAGATCACCGATATGTGGATTGATGAACCCGAACAGATGGTCCGCTATCTGGAGTTCGAACTGGACAGCAAATGGGGATCGGGCACACGCATGGTGCCGATGACTTTCTGTCAGATCAAATCCAATCAGGTGAAGATCCGCGCGCTTTACGGCAAGCATTTCGCCACCATTCCCACCATCGCCAGCGCCAGCCAGATCACCAATCTCGAGGAAGACAAGGTGTCCGGCTACTACGGCGGGGGCAAGCTTTATGCCGGTACCCGTCAGGAACCCGTGGTTTAAGCCGTCACGCAACAACGCAAAAGGGAGATACTCGCCATGTCTCACATTCAGATCAAAAAAGTACATGCTCACGGGCATGACGACTTCGAAATAGAGCCCGTTGAGGGGCCCCCCGAAGCACCGCCCGAGGGGGAACATATCCTCTGGCAAGGGCGCCCGGATACCTGGGCGCTGGCGGTGGCCGCCTTCAAGATCAAATGGGTGGCCAGTTATTTCGTGCTGATCATGGTGTGGCGTTTTGCGACAATGGTTGACCAACTGCCACTGGGTCATGCGCTTGGCTCAACCGTTCCCTTCCTGATGCTTGGCCTTGTGGCCTGCGGTTTGCTGTGGCTGATGGCCTTTGTGCAGGCCCGCGCCACGATGTACACGATTACCGATGCGCGTGTTGTCATGCGCATCGGGGCGGCCCTGACGCTGACGCTGAACCTGCCCTTCCGGCAGGTCGCCAACGCCATGCTGGATTTGCAGCGTGACGGCACGGGCACCATCGCACTTGAAACCATGGGCGAGACGCGTCTGAGCTACTTTGTGGTCTGGCCCCATGCCCGGCCCTGGCAGTTCAACCCCTCGCAGCCTGCGCTACGCGCGATCAAGGACGCCGAGAAAGTGGCACAGCTTTTGGGGGACGCCGCAGAAGCGCGGATTTCCGTGCCACAGGTGCAGCGTCGTGCCCCTGCCCACCCTGTTGCGGCGGAGTGATCTGATGAACACAACGACACAGACCACCCCCCGTATCCACGCCAAGCCCGAAGAGCTTGTGCCCCGGATTTTCGTCAATCTGATGTTCGGCCTTGTCGCCGTCATCCTTGTTCTGGTGAGCATCGCCGTCTTCACAGGCCGCCCGCTGGAAAGCACACCCCCTGTCACACCGGTGATCGCAGAACGCGCGATCCATATTTCCGGTGACGCCTCGGGGGCTGCGCGCGTTCTGGATGAAAACGGTGCACTGATCGCAAGTTTCGCCTCCGACAAAGGTGGCTTTGTGGCGGGCATAGAACGCGTTATACTACGCAAGCGCACGGCCGCCGGGGTTGATCCCGCAGGCCCGCTGCTGCTGCGCCTTCGCGAGGGCAATCGCCTGTCGCTGTACGATCCATCCACCGGTTGGTCTGCTGAGCTTATGGGCTTTGGCGCCGACAACACCCGCACCTTCGCCAGGTTGCTGGTCAAACCCTGACCCCAAGGAGGAAGCCACCATGGGATTACTGACGAAAGATTTTGAACGTGCGCCCTGCACCGTTGAAATCAGCCACAAATTCGAAAGCCTGCACGCGCATGTGCGGTTCAACAATGGCGCCGTGATTTACCCCGGCGACGAAGTGCAGGTGCACGGGCCCGAGATCATGGCCCCGTTTGGTGAAGTTGTGTCCGAGGACCGCGACGCCACGATCATCCGCGCCAGCAAGCTTGAACGGCTCTGGACCAAGCTTACGGGCGATTTCGAAGTCATGGAACTTTGCGAATTTTCATTTTCTGAGGAGGTCACGCTATGAACTTGCAGACCCCATTGCACGAAAAGCACACCGCCGACGCCACATCGGTCGAAGAAGGCCTTGCCATCGCTCAGGCGCAGGACGACATCTACACCAACGAGATGGCCACCGAGACCGCGATGGCCAACACGCTGCTGACGCCACGCTTTTACACCACGGACTTTGACGAGCTCGACGCGATCAACGTGGAGCCGGTGCGCGAGGACTGGGACAAGCTGATCGACCAGATGGAAGCCGACCCGAACAAGGGCCACTTCAAGAAAAATGAAGACTGGGACCATGTGGATTGGGACAACATGGAGCCGCAGCTGAAGAAGGAATTCATCGACTTCCTGATCTCAAGCTGCACGGCAGAGTTTTCGGGCTGTGTGCTTTACAAAGAGATGAAGCGTCGCGGCAACAACAAGGACATCACGCAGCTTTTCCAACTGATGGCCCGGGACGAGGCACGCCACGCGGGCTTTATCAATGACGCGCTGCGCGAAGCGGGCTTGCGGGTGAACCTTGGCTTTCTGACGCAAAAGAAGAAATACACCTACTTCCGGCCCAAGTTCATCTACTACGCGACCTATCTGTCCGAAAAGATCGGGTATGCGCGGTACATTACGATCTTCCGCCATCTTGAGGCGCATCCTGAGCATCGGTTCCACCCGATCTTCGAGTGGTTCCGCGAGTGGTGCAATGACGAGTTCAGCCATGGCGAAGCTTTTGCGCTGCTGATGAAGACCGACCCCAAGCTGACATCCGGCAAAAATGTCTACTGGATCAAGTTCTTCCTCACAGCGGTTTATGCCACGATGTATGTGCGCGACCACCAGCGGCCCGCCTTCCACAAAGCGCTTGGCGTGGACCCGGACTGGTATGCGCATGAGGTCTTTACCAAGACATCGAAGCTCACGGAGCAGATTTTCCCAATCACGCTGGATATTGAACACCCGCGCTGGCAGCGGGAGTTGGAGGCGCTTCAAAAAGCAAATATCGATCTGGACCACGCAACGAAGAACAAGAGCTTTTTCGGGAAACTGAGCGCTCAGGCGCGCTGTGCGCGGGCGTTCTTCTCGCTGCTGCTCATTCCGTCAAAGAGCCACAAAGTGCCTGAAAACACCCGAATGGAGCCGGTTTATTGACACCAGCCTTTGGCATAAGCGCGGCAAAGGGGACGGCATCCGCTCGCGCGGACACCGTCCAGCCCGGCAGGCGTAGCCACGCATCCTCGGGCCATACGAGGCCCGACGGATGCGGGACCGTCGATTGCAGGCAATCGATGTCCTGTGCCGCGTTGTACGAATTGGCGTGCCGAGTTTCGACCGTTGGGGCGCGCAGCTGATGAGCTTTTGGACACCTGTCTTGGTTGCGCTTTTTGCCTGGTGGTTTTCCACCGGCGCGATCCTGTGGGTGGTCAAAACAACCGAGCGCGGCGGCCCCAAAGCCCGGCAGCGCAGCGTCTGGCTGAGCCTGCCTTTGCTCTTTGGCGGCATCCTTGTGATCTGGGCCACCAAGGACACCAATGCCTCCTGGTCCGTCTATGCGGCGTTCTTTGCCGCTTTGGCCGTTTGGGGCTGGATCGAGCTGGCGTTTCTGGCTGGTATCATCACCGGACCAAACACCCACCCCTGCCCCACGGGCCGGCCCGAATGGGAGCGTTTCCTGCGCGCCTGGGGCACGATTGCCTATCATGAGATGCTGCTGGCCACCGCCTGCATCGCCATCTTCCTGTTTGCATGGGACGGTGTGAACACCTTTGGTATGTGGACCTTTGGCGTGCTCTTTTTCGCGCGGGTCTCTGCCAAGCTGAACCTCTTTCTAGGCGTGCCCAAGATCAACATTGATTTTCTGCCCGCGGCCCTTGCCCACCTGCCCAGCCATTTCCGCTTTCGCGCGTTGAACTGGCTTTTCCCGATTTCGATTACCGCGCTCACCTTTGCCGTGGCGTGCTGGCTGGAACGTGTCCACGCCACCACGGCACCGGGCGCTCTTACTGGTTTTGCCTTGCTGACGGCCATCACAGCACTGGCGCTTTTTGAACATTGGATGATGGTTCTGCCGATCCCGGACGAAAAACTGTGGCGCTGGATGATACCCCGCGCGCCGTCCGTACCTCACGAAACTCTTCAAACGACAAAAATAAAGGGGGGACACCATGGACTTTGACGCCCTGTTCCAAAACCAACTCGACATGCTGAAAGAAGATGGCAACTACCGCATCTTCGCTGAACTGGAACGCCGGGTGGGAACCTTCCCGACTGCGCTGTGCCACGACGACGAAGCGCCGGATGAAGTCACTGTCTGGTGTTCAAACGACTACCTTGGCATGGGTCAGCATGCAGACGTCATCCAGACCATGAAAGACACCATCGACGCCTGTGGCGCAGGGGCGGGCGGCACGCGCAATATCTCGGGCACCAACTACTACCACAAACGCCTTGAAGACGAGCTTGCGGACCTGCACGGCAAGGAAAGCGCGCTGCTCTTTACCTCTGGATATGTCTCTAACTGGGCCGCGTTGAGCACTTTGGGCGCACGCATCCCCGATTGTGTGATCCTCAGCGACGAGCTGAACCACGCCTCCATGATCGAAGGCATCCGCCATTCGCGCGCCAACAAAGTGCTGTGGCGGCACAATGACCCCGAAGATCTTGACCGCAAGCTGAGCGCCCTGCCCGCCAATGCCCCCAAGATCGTGGCGTTCGAGTCCGTCTATTCCATGGACGGCGATATTGCCCCCATCGCGGAAATCCTCGACGTCTGCGAAAAGCACGGCGCGATGAGCTACATCGACGAAGTACACGCGGTCGGCATGTACGGGCCGCGTGGCGGCGGTGTGGCCGAGCGTGAAGGGCTGATGGACCGCATCACCCTGATCGAAGGCACGCTGGGCAAGGCTTACGGCGTCGTCGGCGGCTACATCACAGGCTCTGAGGCGCTGTGCGACTTCATCCGGTCCTTTGCCTCTGGCTTTATCTTCACGACCGCCCTGCCCCCGGCTGTGGCAGCCGCCGCTCAGGCCTCGATCCGCCACCTCAAGGAAAGCAGCACCGAGCGCCAGATGCAGGCCGACCGCGTGGCTTATCTGCGCAAAAGGCTCGATCAGGAAGGCATCCCGCACATCGACAACCCCAGCCACATCATTCCGGTGATGATCAAGGACCCGGTAAAATGTCGCATGATCGCGGACTACCTGATGCAGCAATACGGCATCTACGTGCAGCCCATCAACTACCCCACGGTTCCAAAAGGTACCGAACGGCTGCGCTTTACCCCCGGACCGCTGCATTCGATTGACGACATCGAACATCTGGTACTGGCGCTCAAAGAGCTGTGGAAGCAATGCGCCATCAGCCACGCGGTGGCCTGATCAAACGCCGGGGTGCCTGCAACCGCCAGATACCCCGGCCTTCGACCGTGACGCCAGCACAATAGCCAATCTGGTCTGCCCGCAGGCGCAAACACTGATTGGCGCTCTGGCAGCCACTAAACACCCCAACGTTAGGGGCATTCCGCGAAAGGTCTGCTGCGCTGGCTCTGGAAAACCGGAGCCATGCGGGGGCGCGCATCCTCACAAGCGGCGCGGCCTCATGCCCCTGCCCCGCGACACAAGATCACAATGATATCAAATCTTACCGGGATTATTGCGGATTGGCCCGTCTCGCTGTTGACTCTCGCGCTGATCTGCTAATTTCTAAAGCAAGCAACGTCAGGGAGATTACGATGACACGCACATTAGCAGCCATTCTCGCACTTGGTTTCGCCGCCCCCGCTTTTGCCGACGGTCACCTGATCGGTGATGTCGCAGAGGGTGAGAAGCAGTTCAACAAATGCAAAGCCTGCCACATGATCCAGTCTGATGACGGCACAGACATCGTTAAGGGCGGCAAAACCGGCCCGAACCTTTATGGTGTGATGGGTCGCACAGCCGGCACAGCAGACTTCAAATACGGTGACAGCCTTGTCTCTGCCGGAGCCGCAGGCCTCGTCTGGGATCAGGAAAACCTCGCAGAGTACATCACAGACCCTGCAGCCTTCCTCAAAACATACCTCGATGACAGCAAGGCAAAGTCGCGCATGGCCTACAAGATGCGCCGCAACGCCGAAGATGTTGCAGCCTACCTCTTTTCGGTGGCCCCAGCGGAAAGCTGATCATCTGCCAAAACCAGACCAGAAAGCCGCGCCCTTATGGACGCGGCTTTTTTGTTGGAAGGTGCGGTAAAGCATGATTTCGCCCTCGGCGCATGCCAGCACCCACAAGGGAACTTGCCGGTTGCAACTTGGCGCATGTTTCTTATCTTCCGCCACAAACGCGTAGCCGTCAAAATGGAGATCTGAGCAATGAGCGATACCAGCACCAAGGAGACATTTTCCTTTCAAACCGAGGTTGGGCAACTGCTCGATATCGTGGCAGGGTCGCTCTACTCCAACCGCGAGGTGTTCTTGCGCGAACTGGTCTCCAACGCCTCCGACGCCTGCGACAAGCTGCGGTATGCAGCGCTTACCGACACCGCCCTCGCGCAGGCCGCAGACGCGCTGGCGATCACGCTTGAGGTTGACGCCAGGGCTAAGACGCTGACCGTCTCGGACAACGGGATCGGGATGAACCACCCCGACCTGCTCGAGACGCTCGGCACAATCGCCAAATCCGGAACCGGCGCCTTCATCGAAGCGCTCAAGGCCGACAAGAAAGACACCGTGGGGCTGATTGGACAGTTTGGCGTCGGGTTCTACTCCGCCTTCATGGTGGCGAAACGGGTCGATGTTCTGACCCAAAAGGCCGGTGAGACAGAGGCATGGTTGTGGTCTTCCGACGGCAAGGGCGAATTTTCGATCGAACCCGCCACCCGCGAGGGCTGCGGCACCACCGTCACCCTGCATCTGAAAAAGGACGCCAAGGAATTTGCCGAGGACGCCCGGGTGCGCCACATCATCAAGACCTATTCCGAACACATCAGCTTTCCCGTCACCCTCGACGGCGACACGCTCAACGCAGCCTCGGCCCTGTGGACACGACCCGCAAAAGACATCAGTGCCGAGCAATACGCAGAGTTCTACCGCCACACCTCGCACGCTTTTGATGAGCCCTGGCACGTGATGCACAACCGCGTTGAAGGCACCGTGAACCACACGAGCCTGTTGTTTGTGCCCTCTACCCAACCCTTTGATCTCTTTGACGCTGAGCGCAAAAGCCACGTGAAGCTTTATGTGAACCGCGTGTTTATTTCCGAAACAACCAAGGACCTGATCCCCACCTATATGCGGTTTCTGCGCGGGGTGGTGGATTCGCAGGATCTGTCGCTAAACGTGTCGCGCGAAATGCTGCAAACCAATCCGACGCTGGCCAAGATCAAAACGTCGATCACCAAAAAGGTGCTGAGCGAACTCAAGAAAAAGGCCACCAAAAAGCCCGACGACTATGCCGCCTTCTGGGCAAACTTCGGCGCCGTTCTCAAGGAGGGGCTGGTCGAGGACCCCGCCCTGCGCGACCGTATTCTTGAGGTCTGCCGCTTCACCTCCACCGACGGCAGCGCCCTTGTCAGCCTGCCCGACTATGTCGCGCGGATGAAAGAGGGTCAGGAGGCGATCTTTTACATCACCGGTGAGGATGCGGCCAAAGTTGCCCAGTCCCCGCATCTTGAAGGGTTCAAGGCAAAAGGTGTGGAGGTTCTGCTGCTGTCGGACCACGTGGATGAATTCTGGCTGCAGCATGTCACGGAATTCGACGGCAAAGCGCTCAAATCCATCACCCGCGGTGCCGCGGACCTCGACACCATTGCTGGCGACGATGCCGATGAAAAACCCACAGAAGAAACAGCCGATCTGGCCGACCTGATTGCGGCGTTCAAAGCCGAACTGGGCGAGACCGTCAAAGACATCCGCCCCTCCAAACGCCTGACCGACAGCCCGGTCTGTCTGATCGCGGATGACGGCGATATGGACGTTAATCTGGAACGGTTGCTCAAGCGGCACGGGCAGTTGCAACACGGCATGCCCCGCGTGCTGGAAATGAACCCGGCCCACCCGGTCATCCTCAAGCTGGCGGAGCGGGCAAAGGGCGATGGCGCGCAGAGCGATGATCTGCTCAAGGACGCAGCCCATCTGTTGCTGGATCAGGCGCGCATCGTCGAAGGCGAAGATCCGACTGATGCCGCCGAATTTGTGCGCCGTTTGGGGGTGGTGATGGCCAAGGCCCTGTAAGGGCCCGGCGCGTCACTCTGCGGCGAGCGTGCCGCTTTGCGCCTTGGTTTCACCGTAACCCTGTGGCACCGGCAGATCAGGCAGGGATGCCGCGCGTTTCTGCAAGGCGCGGCCAATAATCACACGGCTGATTTCTGTGGTGCCGTCCACAATGCGCAACATCTGCGCCAGCCGCGACAGCCGGTCCAGCCCGTAGGGTTGCAGCAGGCCCATGCCGCCCAGCACCTGCGTGCAGGTGTTTGTCGCCCTAACTGCTGCGTCAGGCACAAAGCGTTTGGCATGCGCCGCCATTAACGGACCCTCGGGCGTGCCAAGCGCCTCGGCCGCCTTGCGGTAAAGCAGTTTCGACGCTTCAAGATCAGTCGCAACCTCGCCCAGCATCCACTGAATACCGTCCAGATCAAGGTTTTTCCCGCCGAACATCTTGCGGTTTTTGGAATAGGACAACGCCGTATCAAGCGCTGCTTGCATCAGACCACAACAACCCGCCGCTATCGAGACCCGCGCGATATCAATCGCCATCAGGGACCCCTGAAAACCCTGCCCGATGGGCAGAATAATGTTGTCTTCACTGACCACCACCCCCTCAAGATACATCTCGGACATGGGCAGGAAGTGATACGACGGTGTCTCGTAGCGTGGGCCAAAGCTGATCCCCGGCGCATCCGCCGGAATCGCGATCATCGCCATGTCCTTGTGACCGGGGGCATCGCTTGTTTTCACAACGGTGAAGTAGATGTCAGCCTCCGTGGCAAGGCTGACCCACGCCTTGGACCCGTTGATTGTCCATGTGCCATCCCCGTTGATGGTAGCCCGCGTATACATCTTCATCGGGTCCGACCCGGACTGCGGCTCTGTCAGGGCAAAATTTGCCAGCTTGCGGCCAGAGGTCAGCGCCAGCGCCCATGTCTCTTTGAAAGCGTCGGTGCCATAGCCACAGCCCGCAAAGGTGCAGATGTTGTGCATCGACAAGGCAAAGGCATAGGCCCCATCGCCAAGGCCCAGCTGTTCATAGACCTGAATGCCCTCGGACAGGGGCAAGCCTTGCCCGCCCCATTCTTCAGGCGCGTAAAGACCCGTCAGACCCAACGCACCCGCTGTGTCAGAAGCGCCGCGCGGCCAGACCTTGTCCGCATTCCACCTGTTCACGTTCGGGGTGATCACATCGCGGGCGTGATCATGGGCGGCGGCGAGGATCGTTTCTAGTTTATCGGTCATGGGCGGTGTCCTTCAAGATGTAGAGACATATCCGATCACGCCATATGATGCTGTCAAAGCAGTATCAAAGAGCGTAGCAGATAGCGTTTTTTTACGTCTAGCGCGATTCAAAGCATCAGCTCCATCTCGCGCAGTGACAGCGCATTGTCCAAAAGTGACAAACTCACACGCCAAACACATGACCACGCCGGTAAGCGCTTGGCGTGCCCCCTGTCCACCTTTGAAAGGCTTTGTGAAAGCTTGCAGCCGACGAAAACCCCACGTCCTGCGCAATAGCTTCGATGCTTGCATCGCCCACCTGCAGGCGACGAATGGCAATATCCCGGCGCAACCCGTCCTTGATCGCCTGAAAAGAGGTCCTCTCTGTTTCCAGCCTGCGAAGCAGCGTGCGCGGCGTCATGTGGAGCGCATCTGCGGCAGCGACCAGATGCGCTTTTTCCCACGGCGATTGCGCCAGATAGGCCCGCACCCGCAAGGCCTGCGTATGTTCCTGAGATTGCGTGAAAATCCAGTCCCGTGGCGCATTTTCCAGAAACTGCCCTAAATCGCCTGTGCTGCGGATCTGAGCAGGCCCAAGCGTTGCCGTCTCAAAGTGAAGCGCGGTGGCCGCCGCCGCAAAGCGAACCGGAGCCGGAAAGATCAGCGCGTAGTCCTCGTGGAACGGGGGGCGGGCAAAGGAAAATTCCACTGCCTTTACAGCAACTTCCTGCCGGGCAAGCCACGACAGGATACCATGGGCAAGCTTCAGGATCAGCATATGTCCAAACCGCTGCGGCGCAGTGTTGCTCTGCGCCCTCAGGGACAGGACAAGCGTGTCTGCCGTCTCGATCAGCTCAAACTGATGGTCATCCAGCAAAAGGTTCCAGAACGTCGAGTACCGATACAGCGCGGAGGACAACGACCGCGATTCGCGTACCGACGTCAGCAGGTGTTGCAGTGCACGGGGCCGGATTGTGCGGGACCAAAGCCCCATCATCTCGTCCCCGGTTTCAACCGCCGCAAGATGGTAAAGGCGCACGATCTGGTTCAGCGTCACACGCCCTTGCGGCGCAGCCACCTCGCCGGGCAAATCTGCGCGCGCCAGCAAAGACGCGTAGTGGCCCTGATCGCACAGCACCCTCAACGCTCCCAACCAATCCTCGATGAACTGGCTTGATACGGTGGAAAAAGATGTGGGAGCCGCTTTGGTCATGTCTTAGGCACGCTAGCAGCGAAACCGCAGCATTTTAAGCCATCACTTCCAGGGCGAACGGGTGTTTGGTGAGCGCGCCCCACACCCAAAGGAAACGCCTGCCGTTCGATCAGCGGCCGCCACCTGTTCCAGCGGCGGCTTTGATCCGTGTGTTACCTGTTGCGACGCGCCCGCAGCACGCCCAAAAGTCCAAGCCCGCTCAGCAGCAGCGGAATGCTCGCAGGCACCGGCACAACAATCTGCGGCTCTTCGACAACACTGCCTTCAAGCCCGCGCACGAAGGTCAAATCAAAACCCGGCGACGATCCGCCATCGCTCAAGCCTTCAATTTTCACGGCGTTCACCTTCAGGTCGCTCGGCAAAAAAGCATAGTCCCCGAAGTCAAAGGCATTCGTGACGTTGGACCCGTCTGCGATATCCAGAAAGGTAAAGGTCTTCCCGAAATCCGACGAGATAGAAACAGAAGCCGACTCGCTTGCGCTGCCCAGTTCATCAACGAACAAATCGTCGCCTGTCCCGTCAAAGATGAACCCCGTTGAAAAGCCCAGAACGATAAAGGTATCGATCGGCAAGGACACATAGGTGTCGTCGCGGCCATCCGTCGCAACCGTAAAGGCACCGACCTGCCCGATCTTCAAATCAACCTCTTCGTACTGAGTGCCGCCCAGAGACAATCCGTTGGGCGTGCCGTCCCGTACCGCATCTGTACCACCGTCGTCTGGCTCAAAAAACTCAATTACAGTGTCCGCTGTAATGGTTGTGGCCTGTGCGCCTGTTGCCAACACAAGAGCAAGGGCCGTCGCTGAAACTAGTCTCACAATATATCTCCACTTAAATACGCAGCATCACCCTAGTACGTTAAAATTCAGCGCATAAGTAATTGATTTAACTCTTTTTTAGGAGATTCTTCGGCGTGCACACACGGCTAAATGGTAATGACGATTTCAGCCACCGAACCGTCCACATCCCGGCAGGCCGCCAGCACCCGCGTGCTCAGGTGAGTCTGGACGTAAGCTGCGTGAAAGCGTGAGGGCGCGCGCAAAGTCAGACGACCCCCTGCCCGCTCCACCCGCTGCAACGCCGCGAGCCAGGAGGCATAGCTGCCCGCGTCCTCCGCATGCAGCAAGGCCGCGGCCAGCGCCCATTCTGTCCCACTGGTCACCTCAGGCGCGGGCGTTTGTGCGCGCGATGGCATGGCCACCACTTTGGTGGTCTCCGGCCCCTGCCCCATCCTAATCTCGAAATCCGGCCCCACGTTTGGCCATTCCGCCCGCGTGCCTTGCAGCACCACATCAAAATCAATGCCATATTCGGTGACATGTCCCCGCGCGCCCTGCCGTTTCACCACGAGCCAGCCACGCGCCCGCAACATTGCCATTTCGCGTTTGACCGTGCGCGTATCAACAGACCACAGCCGCGCGATTTCGCGCTGACCTACGGCCAGTTCATTGCGCGGCCAATTGTATCTGGCGGTCACCAATGTGATCAGCCGCAGAACCCGCCGCTGTTCGTGTTTGTCTTGTGCAAGCGCATACGCGCCCAAGGCTGTGAGGATGTCGTACTTGCGCGCTGCCGCGCCACGACCCACAGGTTTCGCGGAAAGCATAGTCTGCCCTCGATGTATGATAGAGCGGTCAGATACCGCATTGCCTCTGATCGGACTGATTGGTCAGTCTCTTGCTGGCGCCCTTTTGATCGGTCGCTTTTCGGTCGCCTGTCTTGATTTGCGTCCTCAACGGCGATTCTGTCAAGTCTTCTTTCTCAAATGCCGCAATCCCAACTCAAAATTCAAATAGATTTATAGGTTATAAGGTATTGGGGGACAGTATGTATGACCCCCAATTGTTTCGTTTTGTCCCCCAATAGGCTGTGGCGGTCTGGATAATGTCCCCCAATATATCGCGTGCAGATCAACGCGGCGGGTTTTATGCACTCACTTCCGCCCATGTCTCTTTGCCTCAACAGACCCTGTGCATTGTGCCGTGGTTAGAGGACTATCAAGATTCATCTTAGCACTATATTCTCTTTTGCATTTTTCTCCAAATCCGCGTAAATCTGAAATAAGCAATAATTAGCGTCCCTGCGGGGACAGGAAAAGAGCAGGCATCAGATGTTCACGCACAAAGACCTCGCACAGCTTCAGGCGCAGTCCTTGAAAATGCAGGGGTACATTCGTCAGCAGACCTACAGCCCGCAGAATGAAAAGACGCTGCGACGGTTCTCCAGTTGGGAGGTGGCGGAGCTGATCCTTAAGGTCAACCAGTCCACGCTGCGGGGCCGTCTGGCTGCTGATCCATCCCTGCCACAGGGTCTTGTGGAAGTCGACGGGCGGCAGCATTGGTACAGTCTGGACGAGATCAACGAATTGCGGCGCAGGTTACGGGTCAATCGTCGGTCCCTGATGCCGGCGCGTCCCGTGGGCAAGCGCGCCATTCGTGCAGCCATCGCGAACTTCAAAGGCGGGGCCGGGAAATCCACCGTGGCGCTGCATTTCGCGCATGCCGCAGCGCTCGACGGCTACCGGGTGCTGACGGTTGATTTTGACCCTCAAGCCACGCTCAGCCACTCCATGGGTCTGTCCGATGTGCCGGAGGAATACACCGTCTGGGGGATCATGGCGCGCGATCTGGCCAATGAAACGGAGCGGATGAACAGCGCAGCCCGCGGCGCGGAAAGCGGGACCGCCCTGCCTCAGCGCCGCCTGCCCTCCTCCATCGCAGAGATGGGTCTCGCCGATCTGCGCGCCGCTGATTTCATCAAGCCCACGAACTGGCCCACAATCGACATCGTTCCCTCCTGCGCCAATGCGGCCTTTGTGGAATTCGCCTCTGCGCAGTACCGCCACATGAACCCCGAATGGTCGTTCTTTGCGGCCGTCGCACGGTTTCTCGACCAGTTGCCGGACGACGCCTATGATCTGGTGATCTTCGACTGCCCGCCTGCCATTGGCTACCAGTCGATGAACGCCGTTTTTGCTGCTGATGTGCTCTACATCCCGTCCGGCCCCGGCTATTGGGAGTACGATTCCACCACCTCTTTCATCGGGCAGCTGGCCGAGGCGCTCGAAGATCTGAGCCGCTTCAACGGCCTTGTCCCCGCGGGGACAAGCAACCTGCCCAAGGCATTTGTTGACATGCGGTTCCTGCTCACCCGCTTTGAGCCGAACAACGACCTGCACCGCGCGATGCAGCAGGCCTTTATGAAGGTCTTTGGGGATAGGGTTACAACCCACCCGATCGAGATGACCCGCGCGGTGGAGCAATCTGGCCGCTTTTTGTCGTCGATCTACGAGATCGATTACCGCGACATGACGCGCGAAACCTGGCGGCGTGCGCGGGCGAGTTTTGATCAGGCTTACGAGGAATTTCGCGGTCATCTCGTGACCGCCTGGGATGAGCTGGAGGACGCAGCATGAGCAAGCGGCGCGTATTCGACATCGACTTTGAAGCCACTCAAACCGACCCTGTCCCCGCGGGGACAGAGGCGCCCGAAGCGCGGCGTGGTCCGATGGCGGCCGCCATCTCCGAGAACGCAGATGCCCTGTCGGCGCGGGCCGCTGCTGAGGCGCAGATCAGGGCGGAAAACGACAAGCTGGCTCATGAATATGTGGCCCTGCGCAAGAACGGTCAGATTGTCGGGCGCATCCCCCTGTCCGAGATCAAGGCCAGCAAGTTGATTCGTGACCGCAAGGCCACACGCGACCCGGAGCTGGCAGAGCTCAAGGCGTCGATCCGCGATGTGGGCCTGTCCAACCCCATTCACGTTGAAGAAGTCGCAGGCGGCTATGAGTTGATTCAGGGCTTTCGCAGGCTCAGCGCCTATCGGGAGTTGCTGGCGGAAACCGGCGATGACACCTACGCCACGATCCCCGCCAACCTGCAGGCCAAGGGCGACGCGCTGGAGGCGCTGTATCGCCGGATGGTCGATGAAAACCTTGTGCGGCGCGATATTTCGTTTGCGGAAATGGCGCAGCTTGCGCTGTCTTATGCCGAGCGGACGGGCGAGAATGTTGATCTGTGCGTCGACAAGCTTTTTGCCTCTGCGGGGCGACAAAAGCGCAGCTACATTCGTCATTTCGGGACGCTGCTCGCGGCCCTTGGTGATGATCTGAAATGCCCCGAAACGGTCCCGCGCGCGATGGGGCTGAGCCTTGTGAAACTGCTTGAGGCCAATCCACGGTTCGGGGCGCAGGTCCGTGCCGTGCTCAACAGTCACCCGGACCGGGATGCCGCGACTGAGCTGTGCCTGTTGCGCGGCGCGGTCAGCGGTGGGGTTGCCCGCCCCGCCAAGCCGAAACCTGCGCCGGTCAAATCCTCTGCCAAAACCACGATCCGCATGAACCGCCCCGAGGGCGGCGCCAAATGCACAGCTTCCGGCAACCGGTTCGAGGTGGCGCTGGATTATGACGTGGGGGCGGTTGATCCGCGCAGGCTTGAGGTGGCGCTGCGTGCCTTTCTCAACCGTCTGACGGATTAGACGCCATCCAGTCCAGAATGAGGCTTGAAACCTTTTCGGGGTACTCTTCATGTGCAAGGTGGCCCGCACCTGTCAGCATCATGGTTTGGGCGTTGGGCATTTCGGCTGCCGCTTTTTCCGAGACACGCGGCGGCACCGTTTTGTCACCATCACCTGTCAGGAAGAGCGTTCTGGCGGTGATCTGCGGCAGTTGTTTGTTGAGATCATCGAGGGACCATTGCGCCATCATCAATAAGGCGGCGTCCACGTGGTCGCGCTGTTGAACGAGCGTCCTGTAAAGTGCGACACCTTCAGGGCCAATATCAGAGCCTGTACTGCTGATTAGAGCCTGAATTCGGGCAGGTTTGGCGCTTGAGGCCGAGAACACCTGAGCGGTGAAAGGCATGGCTGCCAGCACCTTGGCAAGGGCTGGAAAAAGCGCACCGGCCAGCCCGTCGAAGTTTTCCAGCGCTGCATTTATTCCGACCACGCGCGGCACCTGTCCCCGCGGGGACAGATCCATCTGCGCAAGGCTCAAAGCAACTGCGCAGCCCGCTGAGTGCCCGACGTACCCGGCAGGCATCCACCCTTCCGCGCGGCAGAGGGCGGCGATGTCTTCCGCTGTTGCCGCCAGTCCGCATCGATGTCGCGCGCCGAGTTGAGTAAACCCTTGTCCGGGCAAGTCCAGCGCCACCACGTGGTATTTTTGCGCAAGCAGCGGCATCAGGTCGCGAAAGCTGTGGGTGCTGCCGCCTGCCCCATGGAGCAAAAGCAGCGTGTTGCCCTCACCCATTTCCTGCACGTGCCAGCGATGCGGTGCGCTGTAAATCTGCCGTGAGTGGTCTACATGTGGCCAGTTCTTGGGGGGAGGCCAGCGCATGACTTACGCGTCCAAAGCTGCATTTACGGCGCTAGAGAGCCGTTGCGCGTCGGCGCGGGGCAAAGCCAGATAGGGCGCGTCCAGATGCGTGGACAGGACCCGCAGGGCCTCTTGCGGGCGGGCAGAGACGTCGATGACCAGCCCGGCGATGCCATCAGCCCGCAAGGCGCGCGCCATGGCCTGTGCGTCCTCTGCGGCTTGCGCGCGGTTGGCGCTGCCGTCCAGCGCGATGTTGCTGCGCCCGTCGGTGAGCAAAACAACTGTTGGGGTCAGGCCGCGCGCCCGGCTTTGCTGGGCCAGCAACAGCGCTTGTTGCAGCCCTGCGGCCAGTGGCGTGCCGCCGCCGCCGGGCAGCGAGGCCAGACGCCGTTTGGTCTGCACCAGCGACCGGGTCGGGGGCAGCAGTAGTTCTGCATCGGTGCCGCGAAAGGCGATCAGGGCCACGTTGTCGCGCGCGGCATAGGCTTGTGCGAGCAGTGTCTCAACCGCGCCTTTGGCTTCATTGAGCCGTGACAACGCGGCCGAGCCCGAGGCATCTACGGTAAAGATCAGCAACCGGTCGGATTTTTCTTCGTACCGCCTGACGCGGATGTCGGAGGGGCGGATGGCCAGCCCTGTCCCCGCGGGGACAGCTTTGCGCCTGAGCGGTTGCCAGGGGGCTGCGGCGCGTAAGGTCGCGACCAGATCAATCCGGTGTTGCCCGTCCAACCTGCCGGGGCGGGAGGGCAGGGGGCGGCCTTTGCGGTTGCCTTTGCGTTTGGCCCCTGCACCGCTGCCTGATCCGCGCCCTGTCCCCGCGGGGACAAGGGAGGCGAGCATTCCTTCGGGTAGTGCTGCGCGCACGGCCTCCACCATGATGTCGCCGTCGGGCAGGCTCGATTGGTCGGTGTCGCCGGGGCCGTCGTCGTTTTCGGGGGGCGGGTCCTGCGCGCTGTCGTCGTCTTCGGGCGGTGGGGTGTCTTCTTCGGGAAGCTGCGTGGCGCGGTGGCCATAGACGAGGGCCGCAGCGGCGGCAATGTCGTTGTCTTCAAGGGTTGTGCGGCCGTTCAGGGCGGCATGGGCCTTGGCGGTGCTGAGGGCCAGAAGCGGTGCGCGCAGGCTGTCGATCCCGCAGCGTGCGGCAAGCGCTGTGAGCGCCGCGATGTCGGTCTTGCGCGCGGTCACGTCGCGGGCGTTGGGCCCTGTCCCCGCGGGGACAACCGACCAGTTTTCGGGCATCCGGCCTTCGGGGGCGATCAGAAACGCAAGCCTGTCGAGAAGGGCAGGGGGTGTCATTTCATCCGCTTCAGCGCCTTCGTCGAGGGCAATGAGGGTGGGCGGGATGTCCTGATCGAGCCGTTGCGCCAGAAGGGCTGCAAGCTGCGGGGACGTGCGCTCTGCCATAGTTACCATTAGGCTTGTACAGGTGCGTAATAACCCTTTTGTTTCAATAAGATGACCGCTTTCAAGCGTTGCGGCAAGGTCGAGCCCGCCCATCAGTTGTTCTTGTGAAATACTGGGGTGGATTTTACGCGCGTCGAGCGGGCGCAGGGCGGCCAGCACAGCATCGCGCGCCGGTCCTGCCCGCAGTCGGATAGAGGCGCCGCCAAGGCCCGGTGCGCCCGTGAGAAGCAGCCGGAGAGCGAGGGCGGCACGCTGCCAGCTCTCTGCCTCGGTGTTCATCCCAGCAGGTCCGCTGCGGCGCGGCTGACACGGGTGCCGGAGCCTGCCTCGTCCAGCGGATCGCGGCGCAAGCGGTGCGACAGGGCGGAGGGGGCCACGGCCTTGAGGTGGTCGCGGGTGACCGCGCGTTTGCCTTTAAAGGCGGCCAGTGCGCGGGCGGTGCGCAGCAACGTCAATTCCCCCCGCAGACCGTCGGACCCCAGCGCGATGCAAAGGGCCGCGCAGTCTTCGAGCACGCTGTCTGCGGTCTTGATCTTGGGCAGACGCTTGCGGGCTTTCAGGATGTCTTCGCGGATCTGCGCGTCAGCGGCACCGTAGCATTCCATGAAGGTGTCAAAATCGCTCTCGAAGGCGTCGCGGCGGCGGATCACCTCGACCCGTTCATCGACGCTGTTGGGGGATTTGACCTCGACGGACAGGCCAAAACGGTCAAGAAGCTGCGGGCGTAATTCACCCTCTTCGGGATTGCCGGAGCCGACCAACACAAAGCGGGCGGGGTGGCGGATGGATAGCCCTTCGCGTTCGACCACGTTCTCGCCGGATTGCGCCACGTCGAGCAGCAGATCAACGATGTGATCCTCCAGCAGGTTGACCTCGTCGATGTAGAGATAGCCGCGATTGGCGCGGGCCAAGAGACCCGGCTCAAACGCCTTTTCACCGCGGGTGAGGGCGCGTTCAATGTCGAGCGCGCCGACCACACGGTCTTCGGTAGCGCCAAGGGGCAGGTCGATCACGGGGGTGGGGCGCGAGACCAGTTTTTTAGAGCCTAATTCAGCCCATTCCGGGCAATCTGCGGCTTTGGCTGAGTTGACAGGGCAGCTTTCGACGGCGCGGATGGGCGGCAAGAGGGCGGCCAGCGCGCGCACGGCAGTTGATTTGCCCGTGCCGCGATCCCCAAAGACCAGAACGCCCCCGATGCCGGGGTCCACGGCGGTGAGCACCATAGCTTGTTTCATGGCGTCCTGGCCTACGATGGCGGAGAAAGGGAAGGGGGTCTTCATGCAGGTCTTTCCAGTTTGCTGAGCGGGCTTGCACCCTCCCATGAGCCGTCATCGCCCAGAATGGCAAAGCGGGCATAGAGTTCTTCGGAGAACCAGCCTTCGTCGCGCACGGCGCGGATGGCGGCGGCGTGGGGGCCGTCGTGGCGGGCGAAATTGGCCATGCTGGAGGTGTCGGGCCAGATGGAGAAGGTGATTTGATGCAGAAGCGGCACCTCGCCGATGCCAATTTTGAAGGCCACGTTGGGGTCTGCGCCGATCACGCGGCTGATGTTGGGCACTCTGCGCCAGAATTTCAGCGCATTGCGGGGTTTGACCGTGGCGCGGGTTAGGGCGGCGAGGGGGCCTGCGGTATCGCGGCCGGTGGGGTGAAACGGGCTTTTGCCCGACCATTCGCCGCGCGCGGAGGCAGTTTCCATGAACACGGTCCAGTCCTCATTGGCGTGGGCGCGGTAGCGGTTCCACAGGGGTGCCGTTGTGATGCGTTCGCGGGCTGTTTCGATGTCCGGCCAGCTTGCGAGGATCGCGTAGACGGCGGTGTTGGGGATGGGCGTGAACCCTTCGCCGGTGCCAGAGCCGCAGAGCTTCCAAAAGCCAATGTCGGGCACGCGGGGCATGGCAAACCGGGCCGCGCCCATCATGCCAAAGGCCCACAGGCGGGCGGGCAGGCGGTCAAAGCGAAATAAGCTGATGGAAACGATAGGAGTAGGTGTCATTGCGCGCGGATCGTCCAAAGTGTCAACTTAGTCTGACAGTTTTCTGATTGAAAGGAAAGATGGGAATTGTCAAGTTGGCTAGACACATCTAGTGTACTCCCATGATGACACGTGTTGATCCAATCGAATCTGCGCCGGATGCGCGCCAACAGGCCATTGTGATCGGGGCTGGACTGGGAGGGCTGGCAGCTGCCATGCGCCTTGGGGCCAAGGGCTACAGGGTCACGGTGATTGACAAGCTGGACGTGCCCGGTGGGCGCGGCTCTGCCATCTGGAAGGATGGGCACCGGTTTGATCTGGGGCCGACGATCGTGACAGTGCCGCAGCTTTACCGGGATCTTTGGAACGCTTGCGGGCGCGATTTTGATGCGGATGTCACGCTCAAGGCGCTTGATCCGTTCTATGAGATTCGCTGGGACGATGGCACCAAGTTTGTGGCGCAGCAGGACACCGACAAGCTGCGCGCCGAAGTGGCCAAGCTGAGCCCCGGTGACTTGAAGGGGTTCGACAAATTCCTCAAGGACAGTGCGGCGCGCTACTGGTTCGGGTTCGAAGATCTGGGCCGCCGGTCGATGCATGAGCTTTGGGAGTTGATCAAAGTGCTGCCGACGTTTGTGCGGCTGCGCGCCGACCGGAGCGTTTATGGGCATGCCGCGATGCGGGTGAAGAACGAAAAGCTGCGCATGGCGTTGAGTTTCCATCCGCTTTTCATTGGCGGTGATCCGCTGAACGTGACGTCGATGTATATCCTCGTGGCCTACCTTGAGAAGGAATTCGGGGTGCATTACGCCATGGGCGGTTTGGCAGCTGTGGCCAAGGCCATGGCGCGGGTAATCGAAGACCAGGGCGGCGCGCTGTTGATGCAGAGTGAAGTGGACGAGATTTTGCTGCAGGACGGACGCGCAGCGGGGGTCAAGCTTGCCTCTGGCCTTGAGATGGCGGCGGATGTTGTCGTGTCGAATGCGGATTCGGGCCACACCTACACCCGGTTGTTACGCAACTATAAAAAGCGGCGCTGGACGCCTGCGCGGCTGAAACGGACGCGCTATTCCATGAGCCTGTTTGTATGGTATTTTGGCACCAAAGGCACGCGGGACAAATGGCCCGATGTGGGCCACCACACTATCCTCAATGGGCCGCGATATACTGGTCTGCTCAAGGATATTTTCATCAAGGGCAAGCTGTGTGACGACATGAGCCTTTATGTGCACCGCCCCTCTGTGACCGACCCCAGCGTGGCGCCTGAGGGCGATGACAGCTTTTATGTGCTCAGCCCCGTGCCGCATCTGGGACATGACAACGGCGTGGACTGGGCGGAGGAAGAACCCAAGTACAAGGCCAAGATGCTGGCGATGCTGGAAGAGCAGTTGCTGCCCGGCCTGTCGGAGCATCTGGGGCCGGAAGTGGTCTTTACGCCCGAGACCTTCCGCGACCGCTACCTGAGCCCCATGGGGGCAGGGTTTTCGATTGAGCCGCGCATCCTGCAAAGCGCGTGGTTCCGCCCGCATAACGTCTCTGAAGAGGCGAAAGGGCTGTATCTGGTGGGCGCAGGCACCCATCCCGGCGCGGGTGTGCCGGGGGTTGTCTCAACGGCGGAGGTGCTGGGCAAGCTGGTGCCGGATGCAACGCCTGTCAAAATGCCCATGATGGAGGCGGCAGAATGATTGATCCACGCGATATGGCCCACTGCGAAGAGGCGATCCGACATGGGTCGCTGTCGTTTCATGCGGCCTCGAAACTGCTGCCTGCAAAGGTGCGGGACCCGGCGCTGGCGCTGTATGCGTTTTGTCGGTTGGCGGATGATGAGGTTGATCTGAAGGCGGAAAAGGCCGAAGCGGTTTTGCGGCTGCGCGACCGGTTGGATGCGGTCTATGCGGGCCGTCCACGGGAGGCGGCGGCGGACCGGGCCTTTGCCGCGATTGTCGAGGATTTTCAGATGCCGCGCGCTTTGCCGGATGCCCTGCTGGAAGGGTTGGCATGGGATGCGGAGGGCCGGCGCTATGACACGCTGTCTGGCCTTGTGGACTATTCGGCGCGGGTGGCCTCTGCGGTGGGCGTCATGATGTGTGTGCTGATGGGCGTGCGCGAAACCAATGCGCTGGCGCGGGCCTGTGATCTGGGCGTGGCGATGCAATTGACCAACATTGCGCGCGACATCGGTGAGGATGCGCTGGAAGGGCGGATTTACCTGCCGCTGGAGTGGCTCGAAGAGGCTGGGATTTCGCCCGAGGCCTTTATTGCCAACCCCCGCCCGACCAAGGCCATCCGGATGATGGCCAAGCGTCTGGTGATGGAGGCAAACAGGCTCTACATGCGGTCTGAGGCGGGTGTGGGCGGTCTGCCCGTGTCCTGCCGTCCGGGTATTTATGCGGCGCGTTTCATCTATGCGGGCATTGGCAGTCAGTTGCGGCAGATGGATTTTGATTCGATTTCGGCCCGGGCGCGGACGAACAAGGCGCAAAAGATCGGGTGGTTGGGAAAATCCATGCTGTTGAGCGCGTCAAGCGTGGTCATGCCACGCTCTGCGGTGCTGTATGCGCGTCCCTTGGAAGAAGTGCAGTTTCTGGTGGATGCGGCGGCGCGGACCAACCGGCTTGGCGGGCGCTCTGACGCGCTGATTTCTGTGCTGACCACTCTGGAGCAGACGAGCCGGACGCGCGCGCGTGCTTGACGGTGTAGCCCGCGCGGCTACCTCACAATGATGTTCTGGTTATTGTTCAGTCTCTTTCTGGTGGCCTGTGTGGGTGCCGGGTTGACCGGTGGGCTTTTCCCGCCCGGTCCGTGGTATCGCAGTCTGCAAAAGCCGTGGTTTACGCCGCCCAACTGGGTATTTCCGGTCACGTGGAGCGTTCTTTATGTCTGCATCGCCTTGGCAGGCGCGCGGATTGCGCTGGCAGAGAACAACAGCGTGGCCATGGCGTTCTGGGCTTTGCAGCTTGCGTTCAACGGGCTTTGGACTCCGGTGTTTTTCGGAATCAGGAATATCAGGCTCGGCATGGTGGTGGTGTCTGTTTTGTGGCTGGTTGTGCTGGGGGGCATCATTGTGATGTGGCCGGTTGATCAGGTCTCCGCGCTGCTGTTTGTGCCCTACCTTGCGTGGGTAACAACGGCGGCGGCGCTGAACGCAGGCGTCTGGCGGCTGAACCCCGACGTGGCCCGCAACCCGCCAGAGGTCGCGACCTGACCGGAGGGGGCGTTAGCGTACCCGAACCTTGATGGTGTCACCGCCCACTTTGATGGTCTCTCGACCTTTTTTACTGGCAGTGAAGATAATCTCGACCGCGGGCGTCCATCCGCCACAGGTTTTGCTTTTGGTCACGCCCCATTTTCCATTGCTCAGCACGCCCAGTTTTGTGGCGCGGGTGCGGTTGGGGTCGACGTTTTTGGGCCGCTCCCCACAGTCGCCCCGGAACCCATAGACCACCATGGATTGTCCGACGTTGAGCTCAACGCTTTTGACATAGCGGATCTGGTTGTTTGGATCGGCGCTGGCCACCGTGGGGACCAGCCAGATCGACAGAAAAAGCGCGCGGAGCATAGAGAGCCTTTCGTAGAGAACTGCCAGCAGTATAGCCGGTCACAGGGCGCAATCAATTGAAACGAATTGCAGCCGCGACAGAGGGCCTTTGGTCGTGGAAACCTGTTTTTTCTGTCGGGTTCAACAGTCATCAAGACCGATGCGCCTTTGCATTCAGGCAAATTGGCTATTCAATTGCCGCGCGCTTTGACAACCGATCGAACAGGTCCAGCGCGGAGGGGACATCGGATGCGACCCCGTCAAGGTCGAGATGTGCGACGAAATCCGGTGCTTCCTGGGTAATCTGACCGCTTAGGACAAGGGCTGCCGTCGGGTGGCTTAGGCGGAGGGCGATGATCAGACGGGCGAGCGGCGCACAGGAATGCACGCCCGCCGCCGACAGGCCGACAATCGGGTACCGTGCGGCGGTGATTTCAGCAACTAGCTCTTCGTGCGGTTTGCCGATGAGCAGATCCACGTCCCAGCCTTCCTGTCCGAACAGGTCCGCCGCCATGCGCACCCCCAGATTGTGCGTCTCTCCGGGGGTGGAGACAAAGACCGCTGATCTGACTTCAACCGGATGCGTCGGGACAAAAAGATGGCTCAGCCCGCGGGTCACAGCGTAAATGCGGCTGGTGCCGATGGCGACTTCGGAGAAGGACACTTCGTCTTCTTCCCACCATTCGCCCAGCACGACAGCGGCTTCGGCAAGGTAGTTCAGGTAGATCGCGCCAAGGCTTGCACCGTCGTTGTAGACATCTTCGATAAAGCGCTGACCTTCGGTGCTGTCCTCGGAGATCAAGGAATAGCACAGCCGCTCGACTTTCTTGCGGGAGGGGGTGTCAATCGACGTCTCGTTGCGCAGCGCATCGGCCTGCACGCGGGTCAGCACTTCTTTGACGATGTGTTCAACATCCATCCGCGCCAGTTTGGCTTTCATAAGCCGCACGTTTTCGTCGGATTTTTGGTAAAAATCCAGCGCATGGCTTAGCTGTCGTGGTGTTGAGGTGGTCATTTGTCCTCCTTGCCGAGCACAAAATCTTTTGATTTTTGAGGGTTCGCTTACCGTCTATGGTCTGGAATTTTGCCGTCTGTGTCAAACCAAACTTACACTGTAAAATGCTTTTGACTGACTGCGATGGGTCAGACGTACGTTTTAACAAAGGCTTGCACGCATACGTTGTGTGCAAACAGACAGCCATAGCAGGCCCGCTGCTGTGTGAAACAGGGGCCGCCGCAGAGAATCACCGCTGAGCGAAGCGCTTGGCCGACAGGTCAGGCCCAGGTCCAGCCTTTGCGGCGCGGGACGCGGACGGCGAGCATGGGCTTGAGCAGGGGGCTGCGAAAGCGGCGCAGGTCGAGCGCTTCGTGCACGCCGACGGTGCGTTCTCCGTCGATCTGGGTCTCGACGGCTGAGCGCGAGTAAAAAGGCGCGTCCAGCATGCCCAGCACCTGCCGGGGGCGTGCGTTGGCATCGCCCCGGGTCTCGCGTTTGACGGCCCAGAGACTGCGGCGCATTCTTTTCTTGGGCGGCAGGGGCATCTCGACCGCCGTGCCGTTCTTGCCAAAGCTGAAGCCTGCGGCCAGTTCCGAGCCATCAAGCCGCGTGGCGTCATAGAAACATGCAGCGCCATCCCGCGTTGGATAGCGGCCCCATGTCCAGTAGCTGAAGTCTTCTTCCAAAGCGCGGGTGCCGAAATTGGCGTCAAAGTAGCCTTCGCCGTTCCATTGCCAGCCCTTGCGGTCGATATCGACCTCGATCCGGGCGCAGGGCGCGAAGGGGCGCCAGACATGCGCGCCATCAGGTGTCAGGGCCAGTTCGACCGAGGTGACGGCCTCTGGGATGATGCGGATTTGCCCCCGGATGCGGCTGATCAGCGGCGGGCTTGAGATTTCGTTGATGTCGATTACCAGACCGTTGTCAGTCCAGCGCATCATGGAGGGGCCAACCTCCAGCCGGGAGCCGGTCTGGCGCAGGGCGGACCGGCCCCGGTCTGTCATGGTGAAGCGTCCGCCGGGGCCGTAGGTTGCCACGTTGATGCAGACGTTGTTTTGTGGATCGTGCCGGCCCGACCAGCGGTACCATGGCGAAAAAACAGAGCCTATAAAGCCAATAACGGAAACCGCGCGCGTGCCGCAGTCGCTTATCCCGTCGACATACCACCAGGCGTAGCCATTGGGGCCGACGTCGATGCCGAAGTTTGGTCGTGCAAGATCGCCTCTGCCGCGTGCCGGGCGGAGATGGTCGCCATCGGAACACCGGCACCCGGGTGCGTGCCGCCCCCGCAGAGCCACAGACCCGATATCGATGTCCGCGCGCGGGGCCGTTTCAGGGCGGCTGTCATCCCGTGCGGGCTCTGTCCGTAAAGCGCGCCTTCCGAGGCCGGAAACAGGCGGGAGAAGGTCTGTGGTGTCGTGATCGAATGCGTCGTCGGCTGTGGTGTGAACCTCACGTCGAACGTTTTCATCATCTGCATGATCTGAAGGTGCCATTGGTCAAGCTCCTTGGAGTCTGTAGGGGCCTGCGTGGCGGGGGCGTTCGAGATCATCTCGAAGCGTTCCTGCAGGGGCGGTGCCCGGTTTTGCGCACGATCCAGCGCGCAGAGATAAAGGGAGGGTGATTTGGGAATGCGGCCTTTGGCGAGCGCGTCAAATTCCTCTGACGGGTCCGCGTTGAAGAAAACATTGTGGTGGGCAAGATCCTTGCCGGTGACTTCTGCCGCAAAACTGTGCACGCGCGCTGAAAAAGAGCGGGGCGCGGTGAGGGTCTGGCGGGCGACACTGGCCGCCCCCGGTCCAAGTTGGCCGCTGGCCAGAGCGCGGGGGTCGCCAGCAAACACGATTGCGTCCGCGCTTAGCCTGGCGCCGGAGGCAAGGGTGACGCCGCGCGCGCGGCCATTCACAACATCAAGCCTGTCCACATGGGTGTTGAGGTGTATGTCGGCCCCGTGCTGCGCGCAGAGTTGTGTCATGGCCTGCGTCAGTTTGTGCATGCCGCCCTCGACCACCCAGACGCCTGCCGCCTCTGCCTGCCAGATCAGTGACAAAAGCGCGGGGCTGAGCTGCGGCGCGCCGCCCACATAGGTGGCGTAGCGGCCAAAGAGTTGCGCAAGACGCGGGTCGCTGAATTGCTTTTGCAGGCTCGCCGCAAGCGTGCTGAGCGGGGCCATGGCGCGCAGCAGCGAAGGGTCGGCCATGACCAGCGGAATGAGTTCTGTCAGGCTGGGTTCGGCCCGTTGCATCATCGGCGCGTCAAAGGCGTCAAAGAGCTTGCGCGTGCGGCGGTGAAACGCGCGAAATTCATCGGCTGCGCGTGTGCCTGCGAAGGTGTCTATCGCGACGGCGGAGTGTTCGGGATCCGAAAAGAGGTCAAGCTGGCTGCCATCGGGCCAGAAGTGGCGCGCCAGTACGTCCTGTTTGATCAGCGTGACATGGGCATCGAGTTTTTCGCCGGCGCAGGCGAACAGATCGTCGAACACTTTGCGCATGGTCAAAACCGTGGGGCCTGCGTCTGCGGGGCCGTTAATCGTCTCTAGCGTGCGGATTTTGCCGCCCAGATGCGCGTGCCGTTCCAGCAAGGACACGGCATATCCTGCCGTTTGCAGGCGTAGTGTGCAGGCAAGACCTGCCACGCCGCCACCAATCACGATGGCGCGCGGCCTGACTTTTTGCAGGGACGGGAGCGCAAAGTTCATAACCCGATTGTTGACTCTTATTTTTAAAGTGTCCAGTATGATTTACACTTTACTGTCAATCGTGAATGACATTTCGCCTTGGAAAGGACGATCAATGCCCATGACATCCCGAATAGAATCGGCAATTTCCAACGCGGTGAGTGTGGGGCAGGGCAAAGGCCCGGTGCCCGGCAAACTGGCGCAGGCGCTTGGCTATGCGACGGCCCCGGGCGGTGCGCGGATCAGGCCCACGATCCTGACTTCGGTGGCGATGGCCTGCGGCGATGACAGACCCCAGATTACGGACGCGGCGGCGGCAGCGCTTGAGCTTATTCACTGCGCCAGCCTCGTACATGATGATCTGCCGTGTTTTGACGATGCGGAGATCAGACGCGGCAAGCCGTCGGTGCATCGCGCTTTTTCAGAGCCGCTGGCGGTGCTGGCCGGGGACAGTCTGATCGTGCTGGGCTTTGAGACATTGGCGCGGCAGTCGCATCACGCGCCCGACCGGGTCGCACAGCTTGTGCTGACGCTGGCGCAGCGCACGGGCATGCCCGGTGGCATCTGCGCGGGGCAGGGCTGGGAGAGTGAGGCGCAGGTGGATCTGTCGGCTTATCATCAGGCCAAGACCGGTGCCTTGTTTATTGCGGCGACGCAGATGGGCGCGGTTTCTGCCGGGCAGGAAGCCGAGCCATGGATGGAACTGGGCGCGCGCATTGGCGAGGCGTTTCAGGTCGCGGATGATCTGCGCGATGCGCTCTATGACGAAAGTACTTTGGGCAAGCCTGCGGGTCAGGATGATTTGCACGGGCGGCCCAATGCAGTGACGCAACTGGGCGTGCAGGGTGCGATCTCCCGGCTCAAGGATATTCTGGGCGGGGCGATTGCCTCGATCCCGTCGTGCCCGGGCGAGGCGCAACTGGCCGCGATGGTGCGCGCCTATGCCGAAAAGCTGACACCGGTGACGCCTGCGATGGCCGCGAGCCGCAGCAATGTCTGACCTGAGCAGTGACCTGCCGGGGTGGCGGGGCGGCTGGCTGAACCGGTTGGTGGCCAAGCCGGGGTTCCAACGCTGGGCGGCTGGCTTTCCCTTGACGCGCGGACGCGCGCGGCGGGATGGGGCGGCGCTGTTTGATATCGTGCAGGGCTTTGTGCAGGCGCAGGCGCTGATGGCGCTGGTGGAACTGGACATCTTTCGCAGGTTGCGGGGTGGGCCGATGTCTGCGGATGATCTGGCGCGGGCCACGGATGTTGCCCCCGACCGGATGCAGGTCCTGTTGCAATCGGCCGCAGCGCTTGACCTGCTCAAGCGGACACGCGGTGGGCGTTACGGTTTGGCGCGAAAGGGTGCCGCCCTGATGGGCGTGCCGGGTCTGGAGGCGATGATCCGCCACCACCGCGCGTTCTACAATGATCTGGCTGATCCGGTGGCGTTGCTGCGCGGGGAGACAGATACTGAACTGTCGCACTTCTGGCCATACGTCTTTGGCGCGCGCGGTGAGATCGACCCGGAAGTGGCGGCAACCTATTCCGACCTGATGGCGCAAAGCCAGCAGCTTGTGGCTGAAGACACCCTGCGGCAGGTCTCTTTCAAAGACTGCCGGACGCTTCTGGATGTGGGCGGCGGGTCCGGTGCTTTCCTCGAAGCTGTCGGCGCAAAGAACCCTGATCTGATGATGGTGCTGTTTGATTTGCCGCAGGTTACGCCTGCCGCGACCGCGCGCTTTGCGCAGGCAGGCATGACGGACCGCGTAAAGCTGTCACCGGGGTCTTTCCGCGATGATGCGCTGCCCGAGGGGGCGGATGCAATTTCGCTGATTCGTGTGCTCTATGATCATAACGACGCCACGGTGCGCCAGCTTCTGGCCTCTGTCTACGCGGCGCTGCCCCCCGGCGGCACGCTAGTAGTTTCAGAGCCTATGGGCGGTGGCGTGCGTCCGGACCGGGCGGGCGATGTCTATTTCGCCTTTTATACGATGGCTATGCAAACCGGGCGCGCGCGCTCTGCTGAAGAGATCAGCGCCTTGTGCGCAGAGGCCGGGTTCGAGCGGATTCGCAGCCCGCGCCCGTCGCGGTCTTTCGTGACCAGGACCCTCACCGCAAGGAAGCCGAAATTGTCGTGAAAGAAACTGTCAATTTAGATTGACACATCGAACTGTAAGTTTAAACTGACACACATGAAGCCGTGATCCGGTGAGTCCCGCAAAGTCGGATGCCCCGGATCAAACAAAAGGAGAAGCCCCTTGGAAACCAGCGCCGTTTTACTGAAAGGTCCCCGTGATCTTGATGTCGACGTGCTTGAGCTGTGTGAGCCGGGCGCGAACGATCTTGTGGTCGAGATTGCCCATTCGGGTATTTCCACAGGAACGGAAAAACTCTTTTGGACCGGCGAGATGCCACCCTTTCCGGGCATGGGCTATCCTTTGGTTCCGGGCTACGAGGCGGTGGGCGAGATTGTTCAGGCGCCGGTTGGCTCTGGCTTCAAGGTCGGCGAGAACGTCTTTGTGCCGGGTGCGAATTGCTACGAAGGGGCCTTTGGTCTTTTTGGTGGTGCGGCAAGCCGTGTGGTGACCTCCCCCGATCGTGTCACGCGAATCGACGCGGGCATGGGGGCCAGTGGTGCCTTGCTGGCTTTGGCCGCAACAGCGCGCCATGCCATGGCGGGTTTGAACAAATCTGTGCCGGACCTGATTGTAGGTCACGGTGTGTTGGGCCGCCTTCTGGCGCGGCTGACGATTGCTGCGGGTGCGCCTGCGCCGATGGTCTGGGAGATCAACGCCAGCCGCCGCAGTGGTGCGCAGGGCTACACCGTCATCGACCCCAGCGAAGACACCCGCCGCGATTACATGTCGGTCTACGACGCCTCCGGATCGGTTGAGGTGTTGAGCGATCTGATCGGTGCCCTTGGCAAGGGCGGTGAGATCGTACTGGCCGGGTTCTACTCAACGGATATCCGCTTTGCCTTTCCGCCCGCCTTTATGAAAGAGGCGCGGTTCCGGGTGGCGGCGGAATGGACCCGCGATGATCTGGCCGCCACGCGCGCGCTGGTCGAAGCGGACATGCTGAGCCTTGGTGATCTGATCACCCATGAGGCGGCGGCAGCGGATGCGCCGGAGGCCTACAAGCAGGCCTTCACGGATCCTGCCTGCCTGAAAATGATTTTGAACTGGAAGGACGCGGCGTGAAAGACGAAGTTCCAAACCTCAAGGATTACGACTCGCGTCTCAAGGACGAAGCGCAGGAGGCGACACTGGAAGTGCCGCAGGCTGAGCCCACGTCCAAGTGCCAGATCATCGCGATCTATGGCAAAGGCGGTATCGGCAAATCCTTTACGCTGGCCAACCTTAGCCACATGATGGCCGAACAGGGCAAGCGCGTGCTGCTGATCGTGTGTGACCCGAAATCCGATACGACCTCTTTGCTGTTTGGCGGCAAGGCTTGCCCCACGATCATTGAAACCTCGACCCGCAAGAAGCTTGCAGGCGAAGAAGTGAAGATCGGTGACGTGTGCTTTAAGCGCGGCGGTGTTTTTGCGATGGAGCTTGGCGGGCCAGAAGTGGGTCGCGGCTGTGGCGGTCGCGGGATCATTCACGGGTTTGTGCTGCTCGAAAAGCTGGGCTTTCATGACTGGGACTTTGACTACGTGCTGTTGGATTTTCTCGGTGACGTGGTCTGCGGCGGCTTTGGCCTGCCCATCGCGCGGGATATGGCGCAGAAGGTGATCCTGGTCGCATCGAACGATTTGCAGTCTCTGTATGTGGCAAACAACGTGTGTTCGGCGGTGGAGTATTTCCGCAAGCTGGGCGGTAACGTCGGCGTCGCGGGGCTGGTGATCAACAAGGATGACGGCACGGGTGAGGCCGCGGCCTTTGCCGAAGCGGTCGACATTCCGATCCTTGCGGCCATTCCACAGGATGACGACCTGCGTAAGAAATCCGCCAACTACCAGATTGTTGGCACGGCTGAATCGCAGTGGGGATCGCTCTTTGCGGCTCTGGGCGACAATGTGGCCGTGGCGCCCCCCATGCGGCCCACGCCGCTCGATCAGGACGGGCTTCTGGCCCTTTTTGATGCATCCCAGACCGGTGGCGATGTAGTGCTGGAGCCTGCGACCGACAAAGACATGCGCGGCAAGAACGCAGCCCCCAAAGCATCGCTGGAGGTTGTCTATGACGATGCGTGAGGCGTTCGAGAAAACCAAATACGCGCTGGAGCGTGGGCAGTGGCTGAACCGCCAGAGCTTGCGGATTGCAGAATCCAGCGAAGAGATGATCCGGAAATCGCGCGAGACCATCGCGGCGAGCACTAATCCCAAACCTACCTTCACGGGGCCAAAGTCTTGAAATCAGAAGTCACATATGATGCCAGCGCGGAGGTCGAGGTGATCGAAGGTCACCCACACGGACCCGTTGAGCGCGCTGTGTCTGATGGCGGGGGCGGATGTCACGCGGGTGGCACATTGGCCGGGGCTGCCGCTGAGGTGGAGCAGACCGAGCTGATGCAGAAATTCCGTGCGGATTATCCGATGGGTCCGCACGACAAGCCACAATCCATGTGCCCTGCTTTTGGCAGTTTGCGCGTCGGCCTGCGGATGAAGCGCGTGGCCACGCTGCTGTCGGGGTCTGCCTGCTGCGTTTACGGGCTGACCTTTGTGTCGCATTTTTATGGGGCGCGGCGGTCTGTGGGCTATGTGCCTTTCAATTCAGAAACGCTGGTGACTGGCAAGCTCTTCGAGGACATTCGCGAAAGCGTGCACGAGATGGCAGACCCGGACCGGTTGGATGCTATCGTGGTGACCAACCTGTGCGTGCCCACTGCAAGTGGTGTGCCGCTGCAGCTTTTGCCAAAAGAGATAAACGGCGTCAGGATCGTCGGCATTGACGTGCCCGGTTTTGGCGTGCCCACCCATGCCGAGGCCAAAGATGTTCTGGCCGGTGCCATGCTGAACTATGCCCGCGCCGAAGTGGAGGCGGGGCCGGTGGCGGCACCAGTGGGGGGCAAATCTGATCGTCCAACCGTGGCGCTGCTGGGAGAGATGTTCCCGGCGGATCCAATGATGATTGGACGTATGCTGGAGCCTATGGGTCTGGCCGCCGGACCGGTGTTGCCTTGCCGTGAATGGCGCGAGCTTTACGCCGCCCTTGATTGTTCGGTCGTGGCCGCAATCCATCCGTTTTATACCGATACGGTACGGGCCTTCCGGGGCGCTGGTCGTCCTGTTGTGGGGTCGGCGCCTGTGGGGCTTGATGGGACCATCGATTGGTTGCGTGCCATTGGCGAAACCTACGGTGTCGGTGAAGAGCAGATTGCCAACGCACAGAATGCTGTGATGCATGCCATCACCGGGGCGCTGTCTGCCAGTCCGATCAAGGGCACGATTACCTTGTCTGGCTACGAGGGCTCCGAGTTGCTGGTCGCGCGGTTGTTGATCGAAAGTGGTGCTCAGGTGCCATATGTTGGCACGGCTTGCGCAAAATCCGAATGGTCCGCGACCGATGCGGCCTGGCTTGAAGACCGTGGCGTGACTGTGAAATACCGCGCGTCGCTGGAAGATGATTGTGCGGCGATGGAGGCTATCAAGCCGGACCTCGCCATTGGCACCACACCGGTTGTGCAGAAGGCCAAAGAGCTTGGCGTGCCGGCGCTGTACTTTACCAATCTGATTTCTGCGCGGCCCCTGATGGGTGTTGCGGGTGCGGGATCGCTGGCCGAAGTGATCAATGCGGCGATTGCCAACAAGGACCGCATGGACCGGATGAAGGGCTTCTTTGAGGATGTGGGCGCAGGCGATACTGCGGGCATCTGGGAAGGCAGCCCGAACCTGCGGCCTGATTACCGTGCGCAGCATCAAAAGAAGCTCGACAAAGCGGCGAGGGCGGCGAAAGCCGCGCAAATGATCTAGTGCCGGTGTTTGTTGCATATCGTTCATTGGGGCTCAGCCCCTGTGCTGCGCGCTCCCCCGGAGCATTTGCGGCCAAAAGAAAAGGAGCGCGGGCATGTTAGTGACTGATCATGATCGCGCGGGCGGCTATTGGGGGGCGGTTTACGCTTTCTGCGCTGTCAAAGGATTGCAGGTGGTGATCGACGGTCCTGTGGGCTGCGAGAACCTGCCGGTGACATCTGTGCTGCATTACACTGATGCGTTGCCGCCCCATGAGTTGCCGATCGTGGTGACGGGCTTGGGCGAAGGCGAGATGGGCGCGGGCACGGAAGAATCCATGAAACGGGCGTGGGATACGCTTGATCCCGCCTTGCCAGCTGTTGTTGTTACAGGCTCGATTGCCGAGATGATCGGCGGCGGTGTCACGCCGCAAGGCACGAACATTCAGCGCTTTTTGCCGCGCACCATTGATGAAGATCAGTGGGAAGCAGCAGACCGCGCGATGACCTGGATTTTCACGGAATTCGGGATGACCAAAGGGCGCATGCCGCCCGAGAAGAAACGCGAAGAAGGTGCAAAGCCGCGGGTGAATATCCTCGGGCCGATGTACGGCACCTTCAACATGCCCTCTGACCTCGCTGAAATCCGGCGGTTGGTTGAAGGCATTGGATGTGAGGTCAACATGGTGCTGCCTTTGGGCGCGCATGTGGCTGAAATGAGAGATCTGGTAAATGCGGATGTAAACATCTGCATGTACCGCGAGTTCGGGCGCGGGTTGAGCGAGCTTCTTGCCAAGCCGTATCTACAAGCCCCGATAGGGGTCGAGAGTACCACCAAGTTCCTGCGCGCACTGGGGAATTTGGTGGGCCTCGACCCCGAACCTTTTATCCAGCAGGAGAAACACTCCACGCTGAAACCAGTGTGGGATCTGTGGCGGTCGGTCACGCAGGATTTCTTTGCGACGGCGAGCTTTGCCATTGTCGCCAATGAGACCTATGCGCGTGGCATCCGGTTGTTTCTGGAAGACGATCTGGGCCTGCCCTGCGCCTTTTCGGTGGCGCGGGTGGCTGGCAAAAAGACCAACAACGAAGAAGTCCGCGCGATGATGGGGCAAAAGCGTCCTTTGATCGTCCTGGGGTCTATCAACGAGAAAATGTACCTTGCCGAGCTGAAAGGCGGGCATGGGCCGCAGCCTTCGTTCATCCCGGCGAGCTTTCCCGGAGCGGCGATCCGCCGTCACACGGGCACGCCTTTCATGGGCTATGCGGGGGCGACGTATTTGTTGCAGGAAATCTGCAACGGGCTTTTTGATGCGCTGTTTCATATTCTGCCGCTGGGCACGGAGATGGACGCCACGGACGCCACGCTGACGCCCTTGCGGCGCGATTTTCCATGGGATGCGGATGCGCAAAGCATGCTCGACAAGATCGTGGCACAGCATCCCATTCTGACACGTATTTCAGCTGCCAAGTCCTTGCGGGACGCAGCAGAGAAAGCCGCTTTGGCGGCAGGCGCGGAACGCGTTGTGCTCGATACCGTGCGCAGCCTCGATACCGGGCTGAAAACCGATGATCTGGAGGAGACCTCTCATGAGTGACATGACATCCGACCTGAGCCATGAAGATGTAATGGATGTGCCGCGCGACGAGACGCGGCCAAACGTCCGGGCAGAATTCATGGTGTATTTTGCGATTATCTTTATCGCAACTTTGCCGCTCGCCACGCTCACATGGGCGATGCAGGCGATCAAGACCCGCAGCTTTACCGAGAAAGGCCCGATGGCCCGCGCCTGGACACAAGCGCATATCATCACGCCGATGATTTTCTCTGCATGAACTTTACGCTTGGGCGGGTTGCCCGGGCGTCCCGAATTCTTGGCTGTCGTGCGCCTGCCAAGTCGACGAACTGGGGACCTTAGCTAAGGATCTCAGCACACCCGAGGGGGCTTGCCCCCAAAGGACCCGGCCGCGGGGTGCGCGGCGTCAGCATAACATTCCGGAGGAATATTTATGGCTGATAATTCAACCCTGTCTTTCACAGGGCTCACCGACGAACAGGCGCAAGAATTGCACTCTGTCTATCTGAGCGGTCTGTATCTGTTTTCAGCAGTTGCAGTCGTTGCTCACTTGGCAGTGTTCATCTGGCGCCCGTGGTTCTGAAGAGGAAATAGAGAATGGAAAAGTTCTACAAGATCTGGCTCGTTTTCGACCCTCGCCGTGTGTTTGTTGCACAAGGCGTGTTCCTCTTCTTGCTGGCGGCGATGATTCACCTCGTCCTGCTCAGCACCGAGCACTTCAACTGGTTCGAACTGGCCGCTCAAAGCGCCCAGTAACGGGTGGCCTGGCAAGGGCCTATCCGAACCGGTCTGAGGACCCAAGATCAGCTGCGGGCGGCATAAAGTGCGCCGATCGCCCGTAGCAAACACAACGTTACATGAATTGACGGCCTCCGCCTTTTGAAGCCGACCGCTGCCTTTGTGACAAAGGTCGGGTCGTGCTCCGGGCGTGCCGCAGACACGCGGAGAATAGAAGATGGCGCTGCTCAGCTTCGAAAGAAAATATCGCGTCCGCGGAGGGACGCTGGTCGGAGGCGATCTGTTCGACTTCTGGGTAGGGCCCTTTTATGTGGGCTTCTTCGGGGTCACGACCGCCTTTTTTGCCTTGTTAGGCACGGTTTTGATCTTCTGGGGGGCGAGCCAGCAAGGCACGTTCAACCCGTGGCTGATCAATATTGCCCCGCCCGATCTTAGTTACGGGCTTGGGATGGCCCCTTTGCTTGAAGGGGGGCTGTGGCAGATCATCACGTTCTGTGCCACCGGTGCCTTCATCAGCTGGGCGCTGCGCGAGGTCGAGATTTGCCGCAAGCTGGGGATGGGCTATCACGTACCCTTCGGCTTTGCTGCCGCCATCGTCGCTTACATGACACTGGTGATCTTTCGCCCACTGTTGATGGGCGCATGGGGGCACGGCTTTCCCTACGGAATTTTCAGCCACCTCGATTGGGTGAGCAATGTGGGCTACGCCTATCTGCACTTCCATTACAACCCGGCGCACATGCTGGCGGTGACACTGTTCTTCACCACCACACTGGCACTGGCGCTGCATGGCGGCCTGATCCTTTCGGCCTGTAACCCTGAAGAGGGCGAAGAGGTCAAGACACCGGACCATGAAGACACCTTCTTTCGGGATTTCATCGGCTATTCGGTCGGCACCCTTGGCATTCACCGTGTGGGCTACCTGCTCGCGATCAATGCGGGTCTGTGGTCCGCGGTCTGCATCATCATCTCTGGCCCGGTCTGGACGGCTGGCTGGCCTGAGTGGTGGAACTGGTGGCTGAACATGCCCATCTGGGGCGACCCGATCACAATGGGAGGGATGTAATTATGCCCGAGTATCAAAACATCTTCACCCAGGTGCAGGTCCAGGGAAAACCCGAATGGGGCATGGACGACCAGGGCAACCGCATGAACGAAGAACGTGTGGGCGCCCCATGGTTCAGCACTTTTGTCGGTCTCTTTGGCAACGCCCAAATCGGTCCCTACTATCTGGGCTGGACCACCATCGTGGCCTTCGGGTCTGGTGCCGCCTGGTTTGTGATCGTTGGGATGAACATGCTGGCGCAGGTCGGCTATTCGATCCCGGAATTCCTGCGGCAGCTCTTTTGGCTGGCGCTTGAGCCTCCCGGACCGCAATACGGTCTGTCAATTCCACCGCTTGATGAGGGTGGCTGGTACATCATCGCCAGTTTCTTTCTGCTGGTGTCGGTGATGACTTGGTTGCTGCGGGCCTATCTGCTGGCGCAACAGCACAAGATGGGCAAGCATATCTTCTGGGGCTTTGCCGCCGCTGTGTGGTTGTTCCTTGTGCTGGGTCTGTTCCGTCCGATCCTGATGGGATCATGGAGCGAGGCTGTGCCTTACGGCATCTTCCCGCACCTTGACTGGACGACTGCCTTTTCCATTCGCTATGGCAACTTGTACTACAACCCGTTCCACTGTCTTTCTATTGTGTTCCTCTATGGCTCTGTCCTGCTCTTTTGTATGCACGGCGGCACCATTCTGGCTGTCACCCGCTACGGTGGCGACCGCGAACTGGAGCAGATCTACGACCGGGGCACGGCCACGGAACGCGCCGCTCTCTTCTGGCGCTGGACCATGGGCTTTAACGCCACGATGGAAGGTATTCACCGCTGGGCGTGGTGGTTCGCTGTGCTGACGCCGATCACTGGCGGGATTGGTATCCTGCTGACCGGCACGGTCGTGGACAACTGGTTCATCTGGGCGCAAGAGCACAACTTTGCTCCCATCTACGACGGATCCTACGGCTACGCAGACTACGGTTCTTACGAAGCCTTTATTGGGAAGGAGGACTAACCGATGTTTCCCAAATGGTTTGACAAATGGAACGCGGACAACCCGACCGATATTTTTGGGCCCGCCATCCTCGTCGGCGCTGTGGGCAGTGCCATCTTCGCAGCCGCTCTGATCGTGACATGGGGCAACCCGGCACAGGGCACGTCGATGCAGACAGGTCCACGGGGTACGGGCATGCATGTGCATGAGTTCGACTTTGATCGTCTCACGCCGGACCCCACGATCGAGGACTACTACACCGAAGCACCCTATCTGCCCGAAGAAGGTGAGCCTATTGCAGGCGATATCTACGAAAACGTGCAGGTTTTGGGTGATCTGACAGAGGCCAACTTCAACCGGGTCATGACGGCCATGACCCTCTGGGTCGCGCCGGATCAGGGCTGCAACTACTGCCATGCCGGTGCCGACGATGGCAACTATGCGTCAGACGATCTTTATACCAAAGTCGTCAGCCGCCGGATGATCCAGATGACCCAGAACATCAACGAGAACTGGGATGGCCACGTGAATGCCAATCAGGAGGTGGGGGTGAACTGTTATTCCTGCCACCGTGGAGAGAACGTGCCGTCAGAGATCTGGTTCAACGTGAGCCCGGTCAACGAGGCGTCAGACGGTTGGGCTGCGATCCAGAACCGGGCGACATCTGTCAGCCAGTCGACCTCTCTGCCCTCGAACGCGCTTGAGGTGTATCTCACGGATTATACGGCTGTGAATGTGCACGATCTTGAGAGCCGTGTGGCCGGTGTGCCCAACGACGAAGAAGTCGCCTCGATCCAGAAGACCGAGATGACCTATTCGCTGATGAACTACTTCTCCAACTCTCTTGGGGTGAACTGTGTGTTCTGTCACAACTCCCGCGCCTTCTATGACCCCGGTCAGGTGACGCCGCAGTGGGGCACAGCGCTTCTGGGTCGCCAGATGGTGATCGAGATGAACCAAGAGTACCTTATTCCGCTGCAGGATGTGTATCCGGAAAACCGGCTTGGCCCGGTCGATGGTGACGCGCCCAAAGCGGCCTGCAAGACCTGCCACAAAGGGTATCAACAACCCCTGCAAGGCATGAATGTCATCGCAGACTGGCCGGAACTCGCCACGACTGAGGCACCGGTATACGAATGAGCCTTTGGGCGGGGTGATCCCGCCCTTTGGCACAGCCTGGCACGAACCCGTGGCTTCCTGGGTTCGGGCGCGGGGTCTCAACACCCCGGTTCCCTTCCTGTTGGCTACAGGAAATCTGGCGTCACATCTGCACCAAGTGGGTGTGACGCCTTTTCCCCCGGGTGCAGGGGAAGACGCTTTGGCAAGAGCGCCTGCCACCGGTCTCAAAGACAAAGAGGTGCGCTATGACCCATTCCAAGACTCCCACTCTCGACCGTGTTGCAGGCCCTGCAGACCTGCGCGCCATGTCCGATGCTGAACTGGCCACGCTGGCGCATGAACTGCGCTCTGAGGTGGTTGGGGCGGTCAGCCAGACAGGCGGGCATCTGGGGTCCTCGCTGGGTGTGGTTGAGCTGAGCGTGGCCTTGCACGCGGTTTTCGACACCCCGCGCGACAAGCTGATCTGGGACGTGGGGCACCAGTGCTATCCGCATAAAATCCTGACCGGCAGGCGCGACCGCATGCACAGTTTGCGTCAGGGTGGCGGCATCAGCGGCTTCACCAAACGGTCGGAATCGGACTACGACCCCTTTGGGGCGGCGCATTCCTCGACCTCTATTTCTGCAGCCCTTGGGTTTACCATCGGGCGTGACATGGGCCTGCCCACCGGGGATGCGGTTGCCGTCATTGGCGACGGGTCCATCAGTGCCGGGATGGCCTATGAAGCGCTGAACAACGCAGGCTCTGAGGGGCGCAGGCTTTTTGTGATCCTCAACGACAATGAGATGAGCATCGCGCCCCCGGTGGGGGCCATGTCGAACTACCTGTCCAGCCTGTCTGATCTGACGCGCAAAGGCCCCTTTGGCGGTCTGGTCGCGATGGCCGAAGGGATGGAGACATTTGCCCCCAAGCCGGTCCGCGAAGGCGCGCGCCGGGCGCGCGAACTGGTCACGGGCATCGAAAGCAAAGGTACCTTCTTTGAAGAGTTGGGTTTTGACTACATCGGCCCGATCGACGGCCATGACATGGACCAGTTGTTGAGCGTTCTGCGCGGCGCGCGGGCGCGGTCAACCGGCCCGGTGCTGATCCATTGCTGCACGGTCAAGGGCAAGGGCTATGCGCCTGCTGAAGGATCGGCAGACAAGTATCACGGGGTGTCCAAATTTGATGTGGGCACGGGCGTGCAGGCCAAGGCTACTGCAAACGCGCCGTCCTATACGGGTGTTTTCGGGGATGCATTGGCGGATGAAGCGGCGCGGGATCCCAGGATTGTGGCGATTACCGCCGCGATGCCGTCAGGGACGGGCGTGGACCGGATGGCCAAACGCTTTCCGGGGCGTGTCTTTGATGTGGGCATCGCCGAACAGCATGGTGTGACCTTTGCCGCCGGGATGGCCGCCGCCGGGTTGAAACCTTTTTGCGCGATCTATTCGACGTTCTTGCAGCGGGGCTATGATCAGGTTGTGCACGATGTGGCCCTGCAGGGCTTGCCGGTGCGTTTTGCCATTGACCGGGCAGGGTTGGTCGGCGCCGATGGGGCCACCCATGCGGGCGCGTTTGATATTGGCTTTCTCGGGGCCTTGCCGGACATGGTGATCATGGCGGCCGCAGACGAGGCAGAGCTTAAGCACATGGTCACCACAGCGGCGGCCCATGACACCGGGCCCATCGCGTTTCGCTATCCGCGCGGCAATGGCACGGGCGTTGAGATGCCAGAGCACGGCAGCGTGCTGGAGATTGGCAAAGGCCGGATGATCCGCGAAGGGTCGGGCGATGTGGCGTTGCTGTCTTTGGGAACGCATCTGACCGAATGTGAGGCAGCTGCGACGATGCTGGCCGCACAAGGCATTGATGTGACCATTGCCGATGCGCGCTTTGCCAAGCCACTGGATATGGAGTTGATCGCGCGTCTGGCGCAAACCCACGAAGCCCTTGTGACGGTTGAACAGGGGGCGATGGGCGGTTTCGGGGCGATGGTCCTGCAGGCGATGGCGCAGGCGGGTCTGCTTGATCTGGGGTGCAAGGTGCGGACCATGTGTCTGCCGGATGTGTTCATTGATCAGGATGGCCCGGCGCAGATGTACCGCGCGGCTGGTTTGGATGCCATGGGCATCGTGGAGCAGGTCTGTGCCGTGACCGGGCGCGATGCCAAGATCGTTGCGCTTAAGCGGTAGCGCGTCGTTCCGCGCTGCGCGCAGCAGTATTTCTGGCCAAAAGAAAGCCTTACAGGTTTTGGGTGGCCCATGCCGGGACACGGTCTGTCGGGTCTGGCCGCGCAAGGTAGATGGCGCGGGCGATGGCGCGGCTAAGGCAGAGGGCTGCGGCATGTCCGATGAGCAGGGGGTCAGCCGCTTTTTCGCCGTGCGAGAGGGCAAAGACAATATCCCCGTCGGCAGGGGTGTGCGCGGGCACGCAGGCTCTTGCAATGCCGTCATGTGCTGCGGTTGCGACGCGGTGACATTCTGATTTTGACAGTATGGCGTCCGTTGCGACGATGGCGATGACGGTATTGCCAGCAGGTTTGAAAGCATCGCGCTTGCGGCTTTCGAGGGCACGGCCAAGACCACTGCGCGGATCAGGGCCAAGCCCGCCGAATTCGGCATCTATTTCAAACGGGGCTGCGTAGAAATGCCGGTCTCCCGGCGTTGTCGCACTGCCAATGGGGTTTGCGGCAACGAGCGCGCCGACGGTGGCCCCGCCTTCAATCTGCAAAGACGCAGAGCCGAGCCCGCCTTTCAGCATGGCGCTCAGGGCACCGGTACCGGCCCCTGCCGTGCCCAGATCAAAATCGCGGGTGGCGGCGTCGAAGGCTGCAGCCCCAAGGGCCGGATAAGGGTTTTGTGCCCAGTGTTTTTCCTGCCCTGCATAAAGATCAAAGATGATCGCACCTGGCACGATGGGCACGCGTGCCTGTGTTGCGGGATAGCCGCGACCTTGCCGGCGCAGCTGTTCGACAACACCCGAACAGGCATCCAACCCGAAGGCTGAGCCGCCGGACAAGACCAGCGCGTCGATGGCAGAAACGGTTTTATCGGGATGCAGCAGGTCGGTTTCGCGTGTTCCGGGCGCGCCCCCCATCACGTGGGCGGAGGCCACAAAAGGTCTGTCTGCGGTCAGGACCGTGCTGCCTGTCTTGAGCGACAGATCCTGTGCATTGCCCACCAGCACGCCGGGGACATCGGTGATCAGATTGCGCGGGCCGGGGATCATGGCGCGGATCAAAGCCGTGGTTTGGCGGCAGCGGTCGCCGGATCACCGGTGTTTGGCACGCCTTTTGGTTCGATCAGCAGGACCTCGCATTCCGCCTCGGCACGGGGGCGGTGCGTGACACCTTTGGGCACCACGATAACCTCACCAGGCCCGACCGTCTCGGAGCTGTCTTCATAGTCCATCGTCATTTCTCCGTTGAGCACCAGAAAGAAATCATCGGTGTCGTCATGCAGATGGTAGGGAAATGCGCCTTGAAACTTGACCACCATCACATCGTTGTCGTTGTAGTCGGCAATGACATGCGGGTCCCAATGCGTTGAGATCATGGCGAGTTTTTCAGCGGTGTTCACGGGTTTCATGCGATGCTCCTCAATTGGGTCGATAGCACGCTTTTTGCCCGGTCTTGTCCAGTGGTGCGCAGATTAAAACGGGCGGTCTGATGGCACGTGAAAGATGAATTTAAACACGGTCCTGTCGTGTCCGTCACTGCCGGGTGTGGCGGGTGCATGCCTGTGGGGGACGAAGCCTTCCCGCCTCCAGAAGGCAGCGGCTCTTGGATTTGCGTCGAGCACGGACAGTTTCAGCATGGCGATGTCTTGTGCTTTGGCGCGCGCCTTGATCGCATCGACCGCTGCCGCGCCCAGTCCCTGCCCTCTGAAGTGTTTGTCCAGCAGCAAAAGGCCGATCCACCAATCATCATGAAATTCGTATCCTGCTGCAATGGCAATGATGCCAACCATCGCGCTGTCTTGCATGAGCCCAAAGGTGTGCAGACCCGTTTTTGGCACATCGGGTGGGAGGGCGTTGAAAAAATTCTGCACAAAAGCCCGGTCTGGCGCGTGCCCGATTTCAAGCACAACGTAGTCAGACGCCCGTTCCGCGAGGTCAAAGACGTCATCGCTATGGGTTTTTTCCTTGATGGGATCGAGTCTGATCCGGGCCATTGTGCCGGTATCTTTCTGCAAACGGGTGCGAAACTGGTTAACGGTTATACTGTGGCAAGCGTGGCGCTGCAGCGACCAACATTTTCGTATAAGGGTGTTGAGGATTGGTGAAGACCTGCTCTGTTGCGCCCTCTTCGACGATTTCCCCTGATTTCATGACCAGCACACGGTCAGTGACGCTGCGCACGACGCTCAGATCATGGGAGATGAACAAGTATGTCAGGCCGGTTGTGCGGCACAGATCGGCCAGCAGGTCGAGGATCTGCGCCCGGACAGAGACATCAAGGGCAGAGACCGCCTCGTCCAGCACAATCGCCTCGGGTCTGGTGATCAGCGCGCGCGCGATGGCGATGCGCTGGCGTTGCCCGCCGGAAAATTCGTGGATGTAGCGATGCTGGTCTTGGGCCTGTAACCCGACGGCCTCAAGTGCTTTTGCAATGGTCGCGGCCCGGTCTGGTCCTGTGGGCGCGGTGGCTACCAGATGAAAAGGTTCGGTGATCAGGCGCGCGACTTTGTGCCGGGGGTTAAAGCTGCCAAAGGGGGCCTGAAACACAACCTGAAGCCGCCGGTGATAGTCTGCATCCGCCTTGTCACCGGGATGCAAGTCGCGCGTGCCAAGGGTGATTTGCCCGCCCTGAATAGGCTCGAGGCCCAAAAGAGCCCGTGTCAGGGTCGATTTTCCGCATCCGCTTTCCCCGACAAGGCCCAGTCTTTCGCCACGGTGCAAGGTGAAGCTGACGTTTTTGACCGCCTCGAACTGACCGAGAGACTGGAACAATTTGCGCCGGGGCAGGGTATAGCGGCGCGTGACATTGCGGGCTGTCAGCAAGGGCTGATCGGCGCGCACAGCGGGCAGCGACACTTTGTGCGACGTGGCTGCAAACAGCTTTTCGGTATAGGGATGTGCGCGGGTGCGCATCAGGTGATCTGTTTTGCCTTCTTCGACAATGCGCCCGTGCTGCATGATCGCGATCCGGTCTGCGGTGCCTGCGACCACGGCAAGATCATGCGTGATCAGGATCAGGCCCATGCCATCCTCGCGGGCCAGTTTCTGCAGCAGCTTGATAATCTGGGCCTGCGTCGTGACGTCCAGTGCCGTTGTGGGTTCATCCGCGATCAGCAGGTCAGGTTTTTGTGCGATGGCGATGGCGATGACCACGCGCTGGCGTTGCCCGCCCGAAAGCTGATGCGGAAAGCGGCTGAGCGGGAGTTGCGCGGGGGGAAGGCCCACGCGCGCAAGGGCGTCTGCGGCACGGTCCAACGCATCGCGCCGTGACAATCGCCCATGAAGCCGTAGCGCTTCCGCGACCTGTGCGCCGATGGGTTGCACCGGGTTCAGGGCGGTCATGGGTTCCTGAAACACCATGCCGATCTTTTGCCCGCGCAGGCGGCACATCTGGGGCTCATCCAAGCTGGTCAGGGCCGTTTCGCCAAAGTGGATTGTGCCGCTGATGTCCGCCCCCTTGGGCAAAAGCTGCAGAATGCTGAAGGCGGTCAGTGATTTGCCAGATCCGCTTTCGCCCGTGATGGCGAGGATTTCCCTCGGCGCAAGCGTCAGCGACACGTCGCGCAGCACAGGCTTTGCGTCGATGCGCACCGACAGGTTTTCGATCTTCAGCAAGCTCATGGGCGGCGTCTCGCCAAACGGGGGTCGAGCCGGTCGCGCAACCCATCGCCCAGCAGGTTCAACCCCAGAACGATGAGGATGATGGTGCAGCCGGGCACAATCGCCAGATGGGGGGCGAGAGTGACGAGGGTTTGAGCGTCGGCCAGCATCCGCCCCAGCGACGGTGTGGGGGGCTGCACGCCAAGGCCCACAAAGCTGAGTGCTGCCTCAACCTGAATGCCGAGGGCAAACTGAATAGTACCCTGCACGATGAGCAGGTTGGTCACATTGGGCAGAATATGCTCGACCGAGATATGGGCAGGCGACTTGCCTGCGACGCGGGCGGCCATGATGAATTCACGTTCCCACAAGGGCAGCGCGCCGCCACGGGTGACGCGGGCAAAGACGGGGATGTTGAAGATGCCGAACGCGATGATGGCATTCACGGCGGAGGGGCCAAAGACGGCTGTGATTAGGATAGCCATGACCAGCAGGGGAAAGGCAAAGATGATGTCATTGCCGCGCATGATGACCTCGTCCAGCCAACTGCCTTGCCGGGTCGCGGCGAGCAGGCCGAGAGGCACGCCGATGGCCAGCCCGATGGCCAGCGATACGGCTGCCACGCCAATGGAGGTGCGCGCGCCCACCATCACCATGCTGAAGATGTCGCGCCCCAGATGATCCGTGCCAAAAAGATGCGCGCCCCCGGGGCTTTGCAGCTTGTTCGGAATATCCAGCAGCGTGTGGTCAAAGGGCGTCCAGATCAGCGACAGCAGCGCCAGCCCTGTCAGACAAACGGTCAGGACCCCGCCGGCCAGCAGGTTGCGGTTCATGTGCGCGCCCTCAGTCTTGGGTCGATGGCGGCATAGGCCAGATCCACCAGAAAGTTGATCACGATCACAGCAAAGACGATCAGCATCACCACGGATTCCACAACAATCAGATCGCGCGCCGAAATGGACTGGAACAGCAACCGCCCCAGCCCGGGCAGGTAAAAGACCTGTTCGATGATAATCGCGCCCGCGATGAGAAATGACAGCTGCAACCCGATGACGGTCAGCACCGGGATGAAGGCGTTGCGCAACCCATGCCGCCAGATCGTCTGGCTGCGGCTCAGGCCTTTGGCGCGGGCGGTGCGCATGAAGTCTTCCTCCAGCACATCCAGCAGGGCAGAGCGCATGACCCGGGTCAGGATCGCGGCCTGCGGCAAGGCCAGTGCCACGGCGGGCAGGGTGAGGGCTACCATGCCCGTCGCAAAGCCTTCATCCCAGCCGGGAAAGCCGCCCGAGGGAAAGATGCGGTACTGGATCGCCAGCATCAGCACCAGCATCATCGCGAACCAGAAATTCGGCACGGCGACCCCAAGCTGGGTGGCCCCCATGACGCCAATATCGCCGATCCTGCCCTGCCGTGCGGCAGCGTATAGCCCTGCGGGAATGGCGATTGCGATGGACAGCACCAAGGCATAAAGCGCCAGCGGGCCCGACACGCCGATGCGGTCCGCAATAATCTGCGACACCGGCGTGCGGTAGGTATAGGAGGTGCCGAAATCGCCTGCGAGCATGCCACCGGTCCAGTCGAGGTAGCGTTGCAGTTTCGACTGATCCAGCCCCAGTTCGCTGCGCAGTGCGGCCAGCGTGTCTTCTTGCGCGTTGACGCCCAGCATGAAGGCCGCGGGGTCACCCGGCACAATCTCGATCACCGTAAAAATAACGGCAGAGGCCACGGCAAGACTGATCACAAGCGAAAGAAGGCGTTTTAGGGAATACCGCAACATGGCGGCAGACTATGGGGGTGCGGCGTTGTGGTCCAGAGGGGTTGCCCCCGCGTGTCTGTGCCTTACGACCAGTGGCATGAAACACCCAATGTTCATCGGGGCGGAGATTTTTAGGCACTCCAGCTATGGGCGGTGGCATCCCTTGCGGGTGCCGCGTGTCTCAACGGTCATGGACCTGTCGCGCGCCATGGGCTGGTTGCCAAAAGAGCAGTTTATCACCGCACCGCGCGCAAAGCCCAAGGCGCTGGAGGTCTGGCACACGCCCGACTATCTGGCCGCACTGCAGCGGGTGGAAGCCACCCAAGAGGCCACGCCCGTGGACCGGGACAGGCACCACATCGGGTCCGTGACCAACCCGGTCTATCCAGAAATCTTTCGGCGGCCCGCAACGGCGGCGGGGGGGTCTTTGCTGGCGGGCGAGCTGTTGCGCGAGGGCGGTGTCATTTACAACCCGCCCGGCGGGACGCATCACGGCATGCCGGACCGGGCAAACGGGTTTTGCTATCTCAACGATCCGGTGCTTGCGATGCTCAGCCTGCGGCGCAACGGTGTCCGCCGGATCGCTTATATCGACATTGATGCGCACCATTGCGATGGGGTCGCGGCTGGATTTGCCGGGGATGCCGATTGTCTGATGATCTCAATCCATGAAGAAGGGCTGTGGCCGCGCACTGGGCTGTTGGAGGATGATGCGGAGGGGTCTGGCATCAATCTGCCGGTGCCGCGTGGGTTCAACGACAGTGAAATGGCCTTTGTCAGGGACGCGCTGATCCTGCCCAAACTTGCGGCGTTTAAGCCAGACGCGATTGTGTTGTTGTGCGGTGCGGACGGTGTCGAAGAGGACCCGTTGGCGCATCTTGGCCTCTCTAACAACGCGCATTGGGCTATTCTTGACGCGTTGATGGGGCTGGCCCCCCGGTTGCTGGTTCTGGGGGGAGGCGGGTATAACCCGTGGACTGTGGGCAGGCTTTGGACGGGTGTCTGGGCCACGCTCAACGGGCATGCAATCCCGGAATATCTGCCGCCAGAGGCCGAAGCCGTGCTGCGCGCGCTACGATGGGAAAACACGCGACGGGGCCGGAACCCACCCGAGCATTGGTTTACAACGCTTCGCGATGCGCCGCGACCCGGCCCTGTGCGTGTGTCCATCAAAGACAGGGTCGCCTATTTGCTGCGCCCGTAATGTTTGGTCATGAGGGGGCTGGTGCTTACACCGGCATATTGTCGAAAAAATCGTCTTCGGCATCGAGGCGGAGGGCCGCATCTACCCGGCGTAGGCTTTTTGGGACCGGCAGGCCCCTTTGCTTGAGCGTAGCCATCAGACGATCCACCTGCGGGCGCAGACTTGCCGCCTTTTGTGCGCCGAACGTGTCGAATTCTTTTTGTAACTTGAGTGCGTGCTCTTCGAAGTCTTCCATGGCGTCCTCCCGAGACATGCTTGCACTCCCATACAAGCGCTTTGTGCCTACAACCTAAGGTATCAGGTTACTAGTGATAATTATTTTCGAAATTGTGCGAGGCCCTGCATTGATTTGTGACAAGCTTGCTCGAAAAAAGTGCATTTTTTCGCAGAAAAGCGTGAAAAAGCGGCCAAGGGCTGACAGGAATTATGGGCGGGGCGCGGGCAGAAGGCTAAAACAGAAAAAGGCCCCGCATGAAACGAGGCCTTTTGGGATCATGTGCTGCAAGGTCAGTTTGCCCAGCGGACGGCGGTCAGGTCCGTGGCTTGCGTCGGTGAATTTTCCCACAGACCTTCCAGATTTGCGCTCGCCACCCCGAGTGCGGCAAGCTGGAAAAGATAGCCGTTGACGTAATCATCTGCGATCATGCGCTGCGCATCGCCCATCAGAGCCCTGCGCGCCTCCGGGTCGGTTGTGGTGTTGAGCGTGGCAATCAGGTCCTGAAAGGCAGGGTTGTCATACTGAAAATAATACTCGGGGTTGGCGTAGATGCCGATGTCAAAGGGTTCCGTGTGGCTGACGATGGTCAGGCCAAAATCCTTGCCCCGAAAGACCGATTCCAACCACTGCGCCCATTCAACATTGATAATCTGCGCGCGGATGCCGACTTGCGCTAGTTGTGCCGCGACAATCTCGCCGCCGCGCCGTGCGTAAGATGGCGGGGGCAGATAGAGTGTCGTCTCAAACCCGTCTGCAAGCCCAGCCTCTGACAGCAGGGCCTTGGATTTCTCAGGTTCGTAGGCGGATTGTCCCGTCAGATCGACATAGGCGGGATTGTGCGGTGCGAAATGCGTGCCGATGGGCGTGCCGTAGCCGAACATTGCCCCGTCGATGATGGCGGAGCGGTCGATGGCATGGGCCACCGCCTGACGCACCAGCGGATTGTCAAAGGGGGGCATCTTGTTGTTGGTGGACAGGATCGTCTCCCCCTCGGTGGAGCCGATGAGCACCTGAAAGCGCGGGTCTGCTTCGAATTGCACAAGGTTTTCGGGGGCCGGGAAGCCGTTGAAGTAGTCCACATCCTCCGACATCACGGAGGCAAACGCCGCTGTAGGGTCTGAAATAAACTTGAAGGTTGCGGCCTCAAGAGGGGCGGGTGTGCCCCAGTAGGCGTCGTTGCGCACCAGTTCAATCCGGTCAGACTGCACCCATTCCTCAAATTTGAACGGGCCGGTTCCGACGGGTTGTTGCTTGATCGTCTCGATGCTTTCGGGGGCCACGATCACCGCATCCCCCCAGGCCAGATTGAACAGCATGCTGCCGTTTTGCTCAGACAGGGTGAATTGCACGGTTGTGGGGTCGATCACGTCAACAGAGGCAATCGCGGCATAAAGCGCCTTTTGTGCGTTGGTGCTGTCTTCGGCAAGGATGCGGTCAAAGGTGAATTTCACGTCTTCGGCGTCCATCGTGGTACCATCGTGAAAGGTGACGCCCGCGTGCAGCGTAAAGGTGTAGGTCAGACCGTCATCGCTGATTTCCCAGCTTTCAGCCAGCGCGGGCACAACGGCGCCATCGGCTGTGAACCGGGTCAGCCCTTCAAAAACATTTGCATAAAGCACCTGATCAATGGCCCCGGCCGCGGCGGAGGTGGGGTCAAGGTGCGGGGGTTCAAGCTGCAGGCCCACGGTGATGTCGGTTTGTGCCAAAGCAGCTTGCAGGCTGGCTGCCAAGAAGAGGGACCCGAGCGCACTGGTCAATTTCAGGTTCATTGTGATCTCCCGTTGAAACTTGGCGAAACTCTACACCGTTTGCAGGACACACCCCAGAGCGATTTAAGGGACACGCCCGATTTCGCGGGTCACAGGGCAGGTGCCAGCAACCGCGCAAGGCTGGCGGCCATCACTTTCGCGCTGTCCAGCATATCATCCACGCCAATGTATTCGTCAGGCTTATGGGCCAGTTCCAGAATACCCGGCCCGTAGGCGATGCAGTTTTTTAGTTTCCCGATGCGGTCAATGTGCTTTTGATCGTATGAGCCGGGGGAGGCCACAAAGGTGGGTGCCTGCCCCAGAACCTCTTCGATGGCCGCATATACAGTCTCTACCACGGGGGCGTGTTCGTCGGTCATTGACGGCAACACGGTGTTGAGTTCGCGAAGCGTGTAGTCAAAGCGAGGCCGGTTCGATTTAAGGTTTTCCAGCAAGGCGACGATCTCACCCCGCACGGTATCAAGCGGTTCTTCCAGCAAAAACCGCCTGTCGATCTGGATGCGGCAACTGTCCGGCACGCAATGGGCGGGCAGGCTGGTGTCGCCTTTGGCAAATTCGGGCTGACCGCCATGGATTGTGTTGATGTTCAGGGTGGGGTGCCGCGCGCCTTCGGGCACAACGGGCATGCGTGTGTGCCGCTGCGCCATCGACGGATAGAGGTCGGTCTCAAAGGCGTTGAGCACAGCGCCCATGTGGCGCACCGCGCAATCCCCCAGAAACGGCATGGAGCCGTGGGCGATCTCACCATGTGTTTCAATCTCTGCCCACCAGCCGCCGCGATGGCCAAGGCAGATGCGGTCCTTGTTCAGCGGTTCGGGGATAATCACGTGCTGCACGCGGGCGGGATCAAAATACCCTTTTTCCGCCAGATAGGCGACGCCGCCGTAGCCGCCTGATTCCTCGTCTGCCGTGCCGGAGATTTCGATGGCCCCGTGGTAGTTGGGGCAGGCCTCGATAAAGGCCTCGACGGCGATGATGGATGCCGCCAGCCCGCCTTTCATGTCACAGGCACCGCGTCCGTAGATTTTACCGTCTTCGAGCGCGCCGCCAAAGGGGTCTTTGGTCCAGCCGCGTCCAACCTCCACCACATCGGTGTGACTGTTGAAATGCACGCACTCACCCGGTGCCACCCCTTCACGGCGCGCGACGATGTTCCAGCGCGGGTAGCGGTCGCTGTCGCCGGGGCAATCCTGCGCGCGGATCAATTCGGTGGTAAAGCCACTTGTTTTCAGCCGCTGATCCAGAAACTCGCAAATCTCAAGATAGCAGTCGCCCGGCGGGTTCAGCGTCGGTATTCGGATCAGGGCCTGCGTCAGCGCAATCAGATCGTCGGTCTTGTCATGGGTCCGGGCAAAGATGTCATCCAACATACCGTACCTTTGACCGTTGGCAGACGCTTTGCAATGGCCGACCGCTGTCAGGACTGCGCGATGTCTTTCATCGCGGCAAGAAAGGCGCGCACCTCATCAAGGCTGTTGTAGTGGCACATCGAAACGCGCACCGCAGACGTCAGGCCCAGCGGCGTGAGGATATTGCCGGAATAGTGATCGGCCTTGCGGATATGGGTGCGGATGTTCTGTGCATTCAACCGCGCCACAATATCCGCCGCAGGCACATGATCCAGCGCAAAGCATACCAGCCCTTCGCGATTGGGGTTGTGCTGGCCGCCGATGATCGTGACCCCGGCCAGATCAGTGAGGCCGGGCAGGTTGCCTGCGCCAAACAGCATCGCATCGGTCAGCGATTTTTCGTGGTCGTGGATCGCGCGGCCGGCTGCTTCGATCAGGGTGCGCGGGTCGTCGCTGTCGCTGTGCTGTTGGCCCAGCCATTGGAAATACTGCGTGACATCTGAAAAGGTAGCGTAGGCCCCGGTGTCTCTGGTGCCCATTTCCCAATTGGTGCGGGGGCCGTCGATAAGCTGCTCCAGCGGCAGCGCGGTCATGCGATCAGACACCCACGCCACCCCGTAGCCATGCCGCGAGAACACCTTGTAGGGCGAGACCACATAGCCGTCGATGTCTGCGGCCTCAATGTCGATCCGCCCGTGGCTGGCGTGCTGGATACCGTCCACGATGATAAATGCCTCCGGGGCCTTGGCACGGATGGCGGCTGAGATGGCGGCGATGTCATTGGCAATGCCGGTCACGGGAGAGGTGTGCAGGATCGTGGCCACCGCAATGTCATCGGTCATGGCCGCAGCATAAGCCGCGGCGGAGACAGCGCCGGTTTCATCGTCATGGGCCACACTGATGTAGCGAAGCCCCTGCTGCGTGGCCCAGTGCTGGGCCGCAGAGCGCGAGGCCGGATGCTCAACGGTGGAGCCGATCACCGCCCCTTTGCCCGCGCCCACAACTGCGGTGCGGATCAGGCGAAACAAAAGCTCCGTCCCGCTTTCGCCCACAAAGAACTGCCCCTTCGGCGCGTTGAAGAACACGGCCATGTCCTGTTTGGCTTTGGTGATGATCTCGACCAACGCGTGGGCGGCCGGATTGTCGCGCCCCTGATTGTCGGGGATCGCTGCAAAGCGGGCGGAGGTGTCCACCACCGCATTCAGCGTCAGTGCGCCGCCCGCGTTTTCAAAAAACACCCGCTCGCCCTGAAACGGGCAGGTGGCGACATGTGCGAAACGGGCGCGCACCTGGTCCAGAAGGGAAGGATCAAAAGCAGTCATGGGTATCGCTTTGCAAATTGGGATGGGGAACTGATCCCTGTCGCCGGAGGTTTAGTCAAGCAGATCGCGCGGTTGATCTGCGTTTTCTGTCATCCTGCGGGCGTAGCACCCGGATGATGGGGCTAATTGAAGGAAAGGCACATGCGCAAAGACTGGAAACCTTTAACCCTTTGCCGTACCTGTTGAATCATCGTGCGGCCTGTGACAGGATCAACTATGGTTGAAATTGCAAGCGTTGGCGGCTTTATTCTGCTGGTCCTGAACATCTGGGCCATAGTGTCCATTGTGGGGTCAGGGGCTGGCACAGGGGGCAAGGTGATTTGGGTCTTGCTTGTGCTGATCATGCCGGTGGTGGGGTTCATTCTGTGGCTGCTGTTTGGTCCGCGTGGCCGCAAGGCGGGGTTTTGATGGCTGTTCCGCTGCGCCTGCCGATGCGCCTTTACGCTTCTGCATCCTTTGGGGCTTTCAAGAAAATCGGGGCCAACTATATCAGCCTGACAGCCGCAGGCGTTGCATTTTTCGGCATGCTGTCGCTGTTTCCGGCGCTGGCGGCTCTGATCGCCATTCTCAGCCTGATTGCGGACCCGGATGTGGTTGTCTTGCAACTCGAAGAGTTGCGCACACTCATGCCGGAAGATGTCTATGAGATTTTGAATGCCCAGATCGTTGCTCTTGTCAGCACCAGCAGCAACCGGTTGGGCTGGGCCGGGCTGTTGTCCATTCTGCTGGCGTGGTGGTCGGCGCGGGCCGGGGTGGGGGCGATGATGCACGGCCTGAATGTGGTCTACGGGCTGCAAAGCCGTGCCAGCTGGCGCCACTACCTGCGCGCGCTGATGCTGACGGCGGCGCTTGTTGCGGTCGGGATTGTGGCCTTGCTGACTGTTGTGGTGGCTCCGATTGCGCTGGCCTTGCTGCCGTTCGGCAATCTGGTCAGTTTTTTGCTCGATGCGCTGCGCTGGGTGATTGGGGTGGCGGTTATCTTTGGCGGGATTGGCCTGCTTTATCGTTTTGGCCCAAACCGCAGCGGGATTTCGATAGGATGGCTCACGCCCGGCGCGCTGTTCTCCGGCGTGGCATGGGTGGTCGTGTCCGTGGCGTTTTCCTACTACGTCGCGCAGTTTGGCAATTACAATGAGGTGTACGGGTCCATCGGGGCTGTGATGGCCATGCTGATGTGGCTTTGGATCAGCAGCTTTGTCGTTTTGATCGGTGCATCACTGAATGCAGAGCTTGAAGACCAGTTGGCCACAGCTGCAGCCCGGACCAGCAATGCCGATCAGACAACAGACACTGACAGCACCAACCCCGTTGGGGTGCAGGATGTGATCAGCGATTGATCCTTTCAGCCGCCAGCCGTGTCATTTGGAGAGATATTTTTGAATTTGCAGCCTGACTGGGAATATGTAAGCGACGGTGTGATGGGCGGTGTCTCGCGCGGCGCGCTGTCGGTTGAAGATGTGGCAGGCCGCCGGGCCGCGCGGCTGACAGGCACGGTATCCTTGGATAACAACGGTGGCTTTCTGCAGATGGCTTTTGATCTGGCGGGCGGTGCTGTGTTTGATGCCAGCGCCTATCGGGGCATCGCCATGGACGTGTTTGGCAATGACGCGGAATACGAAGTGCGCCTGCGCACAGATGCGCTCTCGCGGCCGTGGCAGTCTTTTCGCGCAAGGATTCAGGCCCGCGCGGAATGGCACAGGGTTGTGGTGCCGTTCGAGGCGTTTGAGCCCAATAAAACAGACGCGTCCTTTGATCCGGCAGGGCTGCGGCGTATCGGCGTTCTGGCCTACGGGCGGGAGTTTGAGGTGGATATTGCCATCGCACAGATCGGTTTTGTGGACTGAGGTGCTGTTGCAAAGAGGCCCCGCGCCCCTACTTGCCTGTGCATGAATGATGAAAGCAGACCCCCGATCAGGCCAAGCCGCGGCAAACCGGTCGCGGTTCCGTCCGGCAGATTATCCCGTCTTGCGCGTCTGGGGGCGATGACCAGCGGCGTTGCTGGCAACATGGTGGCCGAAGGCGCCGTGCGCCTGAGCCGCGGCGAGCGCCCGTCTATGCGCAGCCTTCTGCTGACCCCGCAAAACGTGACCCGGATCACGGAAAAGCTGGCGCAAATGCGCGGGGCTGCAATGAAAATCGGGCAGTTGGTGTCGATGGACACAGGTGAGATGCTGCCCCCCGAACTGGCAGAGATCATGGCGCGGTTGCGCGACGATGCGCATTTCATGCCGCCCAAACAGCTCAAGACCGTGCTGGCGGAAAACTGGCCTGCGGACTGGCAACGCTCTTTCGCGCGGTTTGACACGCGCCCCATTGCAGCGGCCTCCATCGGGCAGGTTCACCGCGCGCGGCTTAAAGACGGGCGGGACGTGGCGATCAAGGTGCAGTATCCCGGTGTTGCGCGCAGTATCGACAGCGATGTGGCCAACGTAGGCGCGCTGATCCGCATGTCTGGTCTGTTGCCCAAAGGGTTTGATCTTGCCCCCTATCTGGAAGAGGCGCGCAAGCAGCTTCACGAAGAAACCGACTACGCGCTTGAGGCCGAACACCTGAGCCGTTTCAATACCTTGCTGGCCGGGGAGCAGGACTTTCTGGTGCCTGAGTTCATTCAGGACTGGAGCACCGGCAGCATTCTGACCATGTCCTATCTGGACGGGCAGCCGATTGAGGCAGCAGAGGCGCAGCCGCAGGATGTCCGGGACAAGATCGCCAGAGACCTGATTGATCTGTTGCTGCGCGAATTGTTCGAGTTCGGGGTCATGCAAACCGACCCGAATTTCGCCAACTACCGGTTTGATCCTACTTCGGGGCGCATCATCCTGCTGGATTTTGGTGCCACCCGCGAGATCGCGCCGCAGCTGGTGACGCACTACCGCCATCTGCTGGCCGCAGGCATCGCCGGGGACGGGCCCGCAATGGCCCGTGCAGCCCGTGATATCGGGTTTTTGAGCGACGATATTGCAGACCATCACCGGGACCAGATCCTTGGCATGATGTCGCTGGCCTTTGGTGAATTGGGCGGCGCAGAGGTGATCGCCTTTGGTGAGACGCAAGTGCCCGCTCAGATGCAGGAACGGGGCATGGCCCTCGCCGAAAGCGGGTTTATTCCGCCGCCTGTGCCGATGGACGTTTTGTACCTGCAACGCAAATTTGCAGGTATCTTTCTGCTGGGTGCACGGCTGCGCGCCCGGGTGCCGGTGCGCAGCCTGCTGGCGCCACATCTGGCGCAGACCGCCTAGCCCTTGAGCGTTTCGGTGGATGAAAAGAACATTGCCTGACTGACAGCAGACACCACCTGATCTTCGGCATAGGGTTTTGAGATCAGGAACGCAGGTTCGTGCTTTTCACCGGTCAGCAACCGTTCAGGGAAGGCCGTGATGAAAATAACGGGTCTTTCACCAATGCTTTCCATCAGGTCATTGACCGCATCAATGCCCGACGACTGATCGGCAAGCTGGATGTCCGCAAGGATCAGATCGGGCTTGTCGGCGGCGGCAAGGGCATTTGCCTCGTCCCGCGTGCGGGCCACGCCGGTTACCCGGTGCCCCATCTCAGAGACGATGCTTTCCAGATCCATGGCGATGATCGCCTCATCTTCGATAATCATCACCGAACCCGCGACCGCATCCGCCATTTCCTGACGCGCAATGCGCACCAACCCTTCGGCCTCTGCCTGATCTGCATCCAGAATGATCGCCACATCCGAAAAGCTGAACCCTTCCAGCGTGTGCAAAAGCAGCGCCTCCCGGCTGCCTTCAGTGAGTTTTGACAGATGCCGCTGCGCCCGCGCCTCAAGCCCGTTTGCGTCATCTTCAACCGGGGCACCGGCGCTTGACCAGATGCTATAGAGCACTTTGAACAACCCGGTCTTTACGCTAGTACCGTCCAGCACCGAACGGTCGGCCAAAATCGCCTCAAGCGTGGCGGCAGCGAAGGTGTCGCCACTGCTCTGGCTGCCGGTAATGGCGCGCGCAAACCGGCGCAGATAAGGCAGCGCCTTGCCCAATTCAGCGGTGATATCTTCCGTCTGTGTTGGCTCGGTCATGTCAGCCTGTCCTTTTTTACGAATAATTGGAACTTAACGCGGTACAATGCGTTGAGTTCCGTATGTCAGTGCATAAGTTCGTATCCAAGTAGGAAAGTTCAAGGTCATGTCGCAGTCTGGTCCGGCCAAAAAAGTCGAACGCATCATCGATGACAACCTGAAGCGCGTTTATGACGACGCCCTGCACGAAGGTGTGCCTGACCGGTTTCACGATTTGCTGGCCGCCCTCAAAGAACAGGAGCAGGCGCAAGGGAAACGTGAATGACTGCAGATGACCCTCGGGACGCGCTGATCGCACATCTGCCCGCAATGCGCGCCTTTGCCGTCAGTTTGACCAGAAACGCCACGCTGGCAGACGATATGGTGCAGGATGCGGTGGTCAAAGCATGGACCAATTTCGATAAGTTTGAAACCGGCACAAACCTGCGGGCGTGGTTGTTCACGATACTGCGCAACACCTATTACTCCCAGCGGCGCAAAGCGGCGCGCGAGATCGCGGATGTGGACAACGTTCTGACGGAGGCTCTGGCCGAAAAACCCTCGCATGACGGGCGCTTGCAAATGACGGACTTTCGGGATGCCTTTGCCCGGTTGAACGATGAGCAACGCGAGGTTTTGTTGCTGGTTGGCGCGTTGGGGTTTTCCTATGACGAGGCAGCAGACATGTGCGGGGTCGCCGTCGGCACGATCAAAAGCCGGACAAACCGCGCCCGGCAGCGTTTGGCAAAGCTGATGGCGCTGAACGATGACGAGGGGCTGGAAATGACCGATGACGCCACGATGTCCGTGATCACATCGGCCAAGGTTGCGTCTTTCTAGCGATGACCGGTGGTTTTCTGGATGGGAATATCTTTCGGGGCCTCGCGTTCAAGATGGTTTTGTTCTTGTCGCTTGCGTTCCTGCCCTTTGGGATCATTTCCGGCATCCAGACGCGCGAAGTGGCCCAGCAAGCGATCCAGACCGCTGAAACCTCTCTGCTGGGGCTGACGGAACAGGCCGCAGGCAATGAACGCGCCTCTATTCAGGAGGCGTTCGGGGCGGCGTCTGCCTTGGGATCGGTCATCGGGCTTTATCTTTATAGCGCGGACGGCTGTGATGAGGTGCTGTCGGAATACCTCGTGCAGGCGCCGCAATACAGCCATGTCGGTGTGGTCCCACCGGATGGCATCATGACGTGTTCTTCTTCTGGCAAGAGCATGGATGTTGACCACATTCTTGGGTTTGACGTGAACCCCGCAACGCCAGAGCGGCGGGTTTATGCGAAATCAGACGATGTGTTCACCGAACAGCCTACGTTGATTGTGACGCAACCGTTTGAGCAAGGCGGCGCCTTCGCGGGCCACATCACCCTCTCTATTCCGGTGTCGCAGGTGCGGGCGTTGGCGCGGCCGGACATGACCCGCGATCCCCATGATCTGGTTACCTATAATGTGGACGGTACGGTTCTGTTCTCCCACCGGGGCAGGGCGGTCAGCCAGATGAACCTGCCTGCCACCCGCGCGCTTGCAGCGCAGGTCGGTGACGACCCGATGGTGTTTCGGGATACCAGTGCCGATGGTGCCGATATGGTTTACGCCGTTGTGCCGATTATTCCCAACGTAGTCTATTCCATGAGTATCTGGCGCGAAGCGGATGTGGCAGCCTTGATGGGGGGCGTTGATAAATACCGACTTTATCTGCCGGTTCTGATGTGGCTGGCGACGCTGATCGTCGCCTTCTGGACGCTGAACAAACTGGCGATCAGCCACATCCGGAAACTCGGGCGGCAAATGCGCTTCTTTGCCTTCAACCGCTCGATGCCGCGCGCCACAATGGGCGAGACGGCCCCGCGTGAGTTGATGGAAATGCAGCAGGCGTTCATCGGTATGGCTGAATCCATTATCCGGGACGAAGCCGCGCTTGAGGATACGCTGCGCGACAAGAATATTCTGCTGAAAGAAGTCCACCACAGGGTCAAAAACAATCTGCAACTGATATCGTCGATCATGAGCATGCAAATTCGCCGGGCGCAGACGGATGATGCGCGCTTTGTGCTCAAACGCCTGCAAGAACGCCTGCTGAGCCTGGCGACCGTCCATAAAAACCTCTACCAGAACGACGCGCTGGACCGTGTGGATGCGGGCGCTTTGCTCGAAGAGATCGTGGGGCAAATGCTGGTCATGGGCTTGCCCGCAGGCTCCGGTGTGAAGGTTGAGCAGTCCTATGACGACGTGCAAATGGATTCCGATGATGCGGCCCCGTTGACCTTGCTGGCGTCTGAGGCGGTCACCAACGCGTTGAAATACATCGGCTCAAAATCAGACGAACCCGCGCGACTTATCGTGCGCTTTCAACGTCAGGATGGTGCGCATGCTGTCTTTCGTGTGGCCAACACCACCGGCACGCAGGACGGGTCTGATGGGACAGGCCTTGGCTCGCAGCTCATCAACGCTTTTGCACGGCAGCTCAACGGGCAGGTGTCTGTGTCCTATGACGCCGGTATGCACTCCTTGGAACTTAGCTTTCCGATCACCTTTCGCGAAAAGGGGCAGCCGGACTTCTGACGTCTTTGACGCGTCGGTGTCAGATGCTGGGTGGGTCGAAACTTGCCGCATTCGCCCGCGCCCAGCGTTTACGATATTCCGGCCCTACATCGCTTTGATTGTCCATCAAAAACCCTTCGGGCAGATAGGGGAAGGCGTCCGAGGCTTCGACCATCTTCTTGTTCCCCAGCCGGACCATGAGGTGGTAGGGCATAAACTCGCCCGGCTGCGACAACCCTGCCGCCCCCGTCATTTCCCCCAAGGCCTTCAGCGTATTTTTGTGAAAGCGGGCCACCCGTTCGGCTTTTGAAGGCACATCGAGCGCGCGGGCGCGCAGCGGGTCCTGCGTGGCAACACCGACGGGGCAGTGATTGGTGTGACAGGCCTGTGCCTGAATACATCCGATGGAGAACATGAAGCCGCGCGCCGAATTGCACCAATCCGCCCCCAGCGCCAGCGCCCGCGCGATGTCAAAGGATGACACGATCTTGCCTGCGGCCCCCAGCTTGACCTGATCGCGGATGCCCGCGCCGCGCAGCGTGTTCTGGACAAAGTGCAGCCCTTCGATCAAGGGCATGCCGATGTGGTTGGAAAATTCGACAGGGGCCGCCCCTGTGCCGCCTTCGGCCCCGTCAACGACAATGAAATCGGGGATGATTTGCGTCTCTAACATGGCCTTGACCATGCACATGAATTCCCGGCGGTGGCCGATACACAGCTTGAACCCCACAGGTTTGCCGCCTGACAACTCTCGCAAACGGCCCAAAAACTCCATCAGTTCCAGGGGCGTCGAAAAGGCGGAATGGGCGGCGGGCGATACGCAATCCTGACCCATCGGGATGCCGCGCGCCTCCGCAATTTCCGGCGTGATCTTGGAGGCGGGCAGCATGCCCCCGTGCCCCGGTTTGGCCCCCTGACTGAGCTTGAGCTCGATCATTTTCACCTGATCTGAACTTGCGGTTTCGCGAAATTTGTCGCCGTCAAAGGTGCCATCCGCTGCGCGACAGCCAAAATACCCCGACGCCACCTGATAAATCAGATCGCCGCCGCCCGCCTTGTGATAGCGGCTCACCGACCCTTCGCCGGTGTCATGGGCAAAGCCGCCGATTTTGGCCCCTGTGTTCAGCGCCTCAATCGCTTGCGCGGACAAAGACCCAAAGCTCATCGCAGAAATATTGTACACGGACGCGTTGTAGGGCTGTTTGCAGTTTGGCCCGCCGACTTTCACGCGAAAATCGCAGTCCTTAATTTCCACCGGCACGACAGAGTGCGTTACCCATGCGTAGCCCGCATCATAGACACGCGCGCGGGTGCCAAAGGGCCGCTTGTCCTCGGCCCCTTTGGCGCGCTGATAGACAAGGCTGCGGGCATCGCGGCTAAAAGGTTCTTCGTCCTGATCGGATTCGATCAGATACTGGCGAATTTCCGGCCTGATCCCTTCGAACAGAAAGCGCATATGACCGATCACCGGGTAGTTGCGCAAAATCGAATGGTGCTCTTGTCGCAGGTCATGCACCCCAAGAAGCGCCAGAAATCCGAAGATGGCCGCGGGCAGGAGCATCCACCCGTTCCAAAAGACCGCGGTCCCCAGTGTGACGACGGCGAGCCCCGCAACCACCAGCAAGGGCGTGAAACGGGTGTGAATGGTCAGGTGTTTCATCAAGCGACTCCAGCGCGTTAGAGCGGTGCGGCATCAGATAAGCCGCTGCGTTGTCTGCGGGCAATGTTCTCGCATAGCGTGGAGTGTTGCAAGACAAACTCTTTTAACGCGTTGATTGCGTTGATCCGTGATATGTTTTTGCAGGCTTGGGGTGCCAATCCCTTGGGCTGTGGTCTGCGTGCCGGTCCGCTTGCGTCGCTATTGACTTGCATTCCTTCCGCAGACCTCAAAGATTGGCGATCAGAAAAAGAAACGGGAGTTTGAAAATGAAACGAAAAACAGCTGTCTTGTCTGTGGCCGCGCTGCTGGCCTCCACGGCACTGGCGTCTGCCGAAACGCTCCGCTGGGCGCGCGCGGGCGATGCTCTGACGCTTGATCCCCATGCGCAAAACGAAGGTCCCACATCCGCGCTGGCCCACCAGATCATGGAACCATTGGTGATGCGCGACATGACCGGTGCGATTGTTCCGGCACTCGCGACGCAGTGGGGCCCGTCAGAGGCGGATCCGAACGTCTGGGTTTTCACGCTGCGCGAAGGGGTGACCTTTCATGACGGTGCCACGTTTGACAGTGAAGACGTGAAATTCAGCCTTGAACGCGCGATGACGGAAGATTCCGACTACAAGGAACTGCTGGCCTCCGTGGCAGAAGTGCGTGCGCCCGATGCGATGACGGTCGAGATTGTCACCAACGGACCCAACCCGATCATGCCCAACAACCTGACCAATCTGTTCATCATGGACAAGGGCTGGGCAGAGGCGAACAACGCCACCAAAGTGCAGGACTACGAAGGCGGCGAAGACACCTTTGCGGCGAAGAACGCGAACGGTACAGGCCCCTACAAACTGGTCAGCCGGGAGCCAGACGTGCGCACCGTCCTGAGCCTCAACGAAGGCTACTGGGGCAAAGATGACTTCCCGCTGGAAGTGACAGAGATTGTCTATACCCCCATCCAAAACGCAGCGACCCGCGTTGCGGCCTTGCTGTCGGGAGAGGTGGATTTCATTCAGGATGTACCAGTGCAGGATCTGGAGCGTGTGGCCAGCACCGACGGTCTTGACGTGCGCACAGCCCCACAAAACCGTGTGATCTTTTTTGGCCTGAACGCAGGCGACGCAGACCTTGCCAATGACGATGTTGAGGGGGCCAACCCCTTGGCCGATGTACGCGTGCGCGAAGCGATGAACCTTGCGATCAACCGCGATGCCATCCAGCAAGTGGTCATGCGCGGCCAGTCCTCGCCTGCGGGCATGATCGCACCGCCTTTCGTCAATGGCTGGAATGCGGAGATGGACAGCTCTGCCGTGACTGATCTTGACCGGGCCAAGGAGTTGATGGCTGAGGCAGGCTACGGCGATGGCTTCTCGATCCAGCTGGATTGCCCGAACGACCGCTACATCAATGATGAGGCGATCTGTCAGGCCTCTGTCGGCATGTTGGCGCAGATTGGCATCACCGTGAACCTTGACGCGAAACCCAAGGCGCAGCACTTTCCGCTGCTGTCCAACCTCGAGACCGACTTTTACATGCTGGGCTGGGGTGTGCCGACCTATGACAGTGAGTATGTCTTTAACTTTCTTGTCCACGGTCGGGGTGAGAAATACGGCTCATGGAATGCCACGCGCTACAACAACGATGGGTTGAACGCGCAGATCGTTGCACTGGCCTCCGAGACGGACCTCGAAAAACGTGACGGTATGATCAACGACATCTGGCAGGTTGTGCAGGCTGAAAAGCTGTATATCCCGATCCACCATCAGGTCTTGAACTGGGGCATGGCGGCAAACGTCGATACCATCGTGGCCCCGGACGACACGGCAAAGTTCAAGTATTTCACCTTTAACTAAGGCCGCATGTGGGCCGACACATCATCAGGGCGCGCTGCATTTGTGGCGCGCCCTTGCTTTTGAGCGAAACTCTGAAATCACGACTATGCCGTGCAGGGTAATCTCATTAGCATCGCACAGGCCACGCTATACCTGCACATCGACCAACAAACGGAGAGACCAGATGAAAAACCTGATGACATCGCTTATTGCGATCTGTGCGGCCTCAACGCTCGCGGCAGAGGAGTTCACCTGGGCCGGGACAACCGATCCGCAGACCATGGACCCGCATGCGGTCAATTCTGCGCCGGTTCTGGGCTTTCTCAACAACGTCTATGAAGGGCTTGTGCGGCGTGGCAAGGACATGACGATCGAGCCTGCGCTGGCCACCCGGTGGGAACCCATCGGCGATGGTGAAGGTTGGCGGTTTTTCCTGCGGCAAGGCGTGACCTTCCACGATGGCAGCCCTTTTGATGCGGGCGATGTGATTTTTTCGTATCAGCGTGCCTCTGATGAGGTCTCGGACACCCGAAGCTGGTTTGCCCCGGTACGCGAGGTCACGCAGGTAGACGACTACACGGTTGATGTCTTTACCACAGCGCCTAACCCGATCTTTCCCGACAGTATCGCCAACTGGATGATCATGGACAGCGGTTGGGCCACCGCCAATGACGCAGCCCTGCCTGACAAGGACCAGGGCAATTTTGCCACGTTGAATGCCAATGGCACAGGCGCTTTCAAAGTCACCTCACGCGCGCCGGGGCTCAGCACGGTGCTGGAGCCGCACAGCGACTGGTGGGGCGAGGTGGAACACAACATTACCCGCGCTGAATTCACGCCGATCCAGAATTCCGCGACCGCGGTGGCCGCCTTGTTGTCCGGCGACGTGGATTTCATTAATCCGGTGCCAATACAGGATGCAGCGCGGCTGGCGTCGGACCCTTCGGTGCAGGTTATCCAAGGGATCGAGGCGCGCGTAATCATGCTGGGCTTTCCCCATGAAGCGGACGCGCTGAAGTATTCGGAGGATGCAGCGGATGCGAACCCCTTTGCGGATGCGCGCGTGCGCCAAGCCGTGGGTCATGCGGTCAATGTGCCGGCTATTTTGCAGACGATCATGCGCGGCAATGCGGCAGAGGCGAGCCAGTTGGTCAGTCCGGCCATGCGCGGCTATTCCGCCGGTCTTGCGGCGCGGCCCGCGTTTTCGCCCGATACCGCCCGCGCCCTGCTTGCAGAGGCTGGGTATCCCGACGGGTTCTCTTTTGGTATGAAATGCCCGAATGATCGCTACCTCAATGATGAGGCGGTCTGTCAGGCGATCACTGGCATGCTGGCGCAGGTTGGTCTGCGGGCCACGCTGGACGCGATGCCGGTGCAGAACTACTGGCCTGAACTGCGCGCGGACAACTTTGACATGTATCTGCTTGGCTGGTCCCCCGGTACTTTTGATGCCGAACATCCCATCCGGTTTCTGGCCAGCACGCCGAATGAAGAAAAACGGCTGGGCAGCTGGAACTTTGGCGGTTTCTCGAATGACCGGATCGACACGCTGCTGCCGATGATCCAGTCAGAGATCGACGACAACAAGCGTCAGGCCATGCTGGATGAAAGCGCCAAAATCCTTCAGGATGAAGTCGCTTACGTGCCTTTGTACGTGCAGCCGCTGGTGTGGGGCGCGCAGGCCAATATCGCTCTGACCCAACGCCCCGACAACTTCTTTATCCTGCGGTGGGTGACGGTGAACTGAGCGGAAGATACATGAGCGCGTGAAAATACAGTCGTAATTTCAAGGGAATGGCGTAAGCTGGGTTGTATAAACAACTATTGATTGCGCCGCCCGATGTCTTCTTTCCGTCAATCCCTCAAGTCTTTCCTCGTGTCCCGATGGCAGTTTTGCACACTGTTTCTCATCGGCAGTGCGCACTGTTTTTTTGCTGCGGTGCAGGCGTATCCAAGCGCAGACGTCATGTCCAACATGGTGTCAAACACAGTTGTGCTGGGCTCTTTGCTTGTCTTGTTGCTTGTCCTGCTGTCATTTTTTCTGGGCCAAGCTCCATCGAAAAAGTGGCTTGTATTTCAAGTGCTTGTTTTTGTCGCTGCTTTAGCCATCGGCGTTGTGGCTTCTGACTTTTTATACTGGGTTTTCCTATCTCTTAACGTTTACGAAGGTTCTTACGAACTGCTGTTGTCATATCCGACTGTCTTCAGAGCCTTTGTGTCAGACTTTGTCACAAACGAAGAGACAGCCCGTTTGGCGGCGTTGTGGTTTGTCGCCGGGTTTTACGTGCTGAACGCTGTTCCGTTTCTCTTTTCGGGTGGGCCGCTTCCGGTCCCTTTTCGAAGGCAGAAGCGGGAGTCTGACCAGCAAACAGTGCTGCTTCAGGACATCGACACGCTGTTGCCGCGTGCCAGCAAAGAGAAAAAGCTGGTGGTTGAGATGCTCCGCCAGTCCATTCTGGAAACCAAACAGCGGGCAAGCAGGGTTCTGAGCGTGATCATGATTTTGTTGTTTGCCGGGGTGCTTGTCATTCTTTTTGCCGGGCGGATTACAAGTCTTGATGCAACGGCAGGTGGCGTCACCAGCACGATTGAAACAGAGCGAAATGCGCTGACAACCACGCGAACGGAACTGCTGGCGCGGAGGTCACAAATAGGGACAGAACAGGTAAGCCGAGGGGTCATGCTTACTGCGCTCGGCATCCCGACACAGGCCAATTCAGAAGACCAGCGGCAGGTGC
>JBGCEG010000037.1:0-131028 GCA_045106135.1 Roseobacter sp.
TGCAAGCGTGCGCCCTGTATCCGAACGGCGGAGTTGGTCAGGCGTGTCCGGTGGCAGCAGACCAAAGGCTGCACGGCTCAACCCACTACCGGCGCGGTGGTTTGCCTACCTCGCACATATCCACTATGTGAAGATCGATGAGATCGCCGAAGGTTGCAAGGCGGGACACGGATGACTTGTTCGGGGCTAACCCTTGATCCACCCGGGTCTCCGCCTGACGCGCCCAGCGATGGGCGTCGTCGCGCAGGAGAAACGTCTCGGTCGCGTAGCGGCCCTTTCGCCGGATCTGGACCCGGTAAGCACCGGAGGGGAGATTTGTGATGGAGGCCATTTTCGTGTGCGCTGTGTGTGCAATGAGTCGTCGTAGAGGGGCAAATTCGGGGATATTGGGGCGTAGTGCAGCGTAGCAGCAACCGCCGCCAACAGTTTGAAGATACAAAAAAATGCAAATAAATCAACACGCTAGATTGTCTATTGCGCCTATGATGGACTGGACAGACCGGCATTGCCGGTTCTTTCACCGGTTGTTCAGTCAAAACGTGCTGCTCTATACCGAAATGGTCACATCTGCGGCGTTGGTAAGGGGGGGTGCCATGCGGCTGCTGGGTTTTGCGCCGCAAGAGCATCCGGTGGCGTTGCAACTTGGCGGCTCGGACCCGGACGAATTGGCGGAGGCGGCTCGGATGGGGGCCGAAAAAGGCTATGATGAAATCAACCTCAATGTGGGCTGCCCGTCAGACCGTGTCCAATCCGGCACTTTCGGCGCAATTTTGATGAAGGAACCGCAGCGGGTTGCGGCCTGTGTGGCGGCCATGCGCCGGGCGGTAGACGTTGAAATCACGGTGAAATGTCGCATCGGCGTCGATGATCAGAACCCGCAAGAAGTACTTCCGGAGTTTCTGGCCCACATCGTGGGGGCAGGGTGCGAGCGGGTCACCATTCACGCGCGCAAAGCCTGGCTTCAGGGCCTCAGCCCCAAGGAAAACCGCGATATTCCGCCGCTGGACTATCCCTTGGTGCAGCAGATGAAGATGCTCTTTCCCAACCTGAATATCTCGTTGAATGGCGGCGTGACCTCGTTGGATCAAGCATTGGAACTGTTGGACACAGGCTTTGATGGCGTGATGATCGGGCGCGCGGCCTACCATGAACCTGCACGTATTCTGTCGGCTGCGGATGAACGTGTTTTCGGCGGTTCTGGCACGGTTGCTGCCGAAGACGCTGTCCGCCAGATGCTGCCGTACATTGACCGACATCTCGAGGAGGGCGGTAAACTCGGGCACGTGACACGCCACATGCTGGGCGCGTTTTCCGGGCGTCCCGGCGCGCGCGCTTGGCGGCGGATGCTGTCCGAGAACGCCCACAAGCCCGGCGCGGGCTCCCAACTGGTTGAAGACGCGCTGGCGCAGGTCGTCTTGGCCGCTGATGTGCAACAATCGGCCTGAAGCTAAAGAAAGCCGTAACAGACATGACTGACCCCGTTCTTCTGGCGCAAATGTTGGCGCTTTTGCTGGCCATTGGCCTCTTTGCCGGGGTGCTGGCGGGGTTGCTTGGGGTGGGCGGTGGCATTGTTCTGGTGCCTGCTTTTTACTATGCTTTCGGCACGCTTGGATTTGGTGGCGAGGCCTTGATGCAACTGGCTGTGGCGACGTCTCTCGCGACCATTGTGGTCACATCCCTGAGGTCCTTGCGCAGCCATCATCAGCAAAACGCGGTCGACTGGCACATCCTGCGGACATGGGCGCCGGGTATCGCCCTTGGGGCCGCCAGCGGTGTGCTGGTTGTGTCGCAACTGGACGCGCATGTGCTCCAGTTCATCTTTGGCGGGCTTGCCCTGCTCATCGGTGTTTTCATGACTGCGGGGCGCATGGGTTGGCGGGTGGCTCAGGACATGCCAACGGGTGCGACGCGGGTGGCGGCGTCAGGCGGTGTGGGGGTGCTGTCTGTGCTGATGGGGGTCGGTGGCGGCAGTTTTGGTGTGCCAATCATGACCCTGCACAACGTGTCGATCCACAAGGCGGTGGGTACGGCGGCCGGATTTGGGTTGTTGATCGCTGTGCCCTCGGTTGCCGGGTTTATGCTGCTGATCTTGCCGGCGGAGGTGCGTCCGCCGCTGACGGTTGGCTCCGTCAACCTTGTGGCCTTTGCGATTGTGATCAGCATGACGCTGATCTCGGCTCCTTGGGGCGCGCGGTTGGCGCATGCGCTGCATCCGACCCCGCTGCGCCGCATATTTGGCGTTTTCCTGATGCTGGTTGCGGTCAACATGATCCTTGAAGCGTGGCGCGTATGAGTGATTTTGACCGACAAGGCTGGCAGATTTTTGCACCTGAACCCGTGGTGGAGGATTGGGTCCAGCACGCCTTGCCCGCCGTGCGGTCAGCACTTGAAGATCCGGCGCTAGATCATTGGTATGAATGTGAAAGAACGTGGTTCGTCGGGCTGGATGCGCTCCCCAACGACGCGGAAGGCAGGGTATTGGATGGCCCACCCCTGACAGGGGCGGTTGTGGACTTTGTCACCCGGGCCTGTGGCGGCTGGCCACGCTTGCACGCCGCTCAGATATCGGGCGTTTTTGAAGGGTATCCACAGCCCCGGGACGGCGAAAGCGACGCTGCTTTTCGCTACCGACGTAACCGGGACGCGGCCCATGTGGATGGGGTTCTGGGCGAGGGCACGCCGAAACGCCGGTTTGTGCGTGAACCGCACGCTTTCATTCTGGGGCTGCCCCTGACACCGGCCAGTCCGCAGGCCGCGCCCCTTGTGGTTTGGGAAGGCAGTCACAAGATCATGCAAGCGGCCTTTTCAGAGGTTTTTGCAGATGTGCCAGCGGATGCCATGGGCCTGTGTGACGTGACCGACGCCTATGTTGCGGCGCGCCGACGTGTGTTTGAGACCTGCAACCGGGTCGCGGTCTGTGTGCCGCCGGGTGGGGCTATGGTGTTGCACCGGATGGCGCTGCACGGGGTGGCCCCTTTTGCGCCAGCGGGGCGCACAGCCCCCGAAGGACGCCTGATTGCCTATTTCCGCCCGCCCATGCCCGGCGGCGTTGCGGCGTGGCTTGCGGCCCCATAGGTTTCGCCCTCTTGGCAAGCGGGTCCGGGCGTCCTATACGCGCAGCCTGATGCAAGGCAGGAGGCCCCCATGATCGGCAGCGCAAACCTCAACGTGATGATCAAAGCCGCGCGCAGGGCGGGTCGGTCCTTGGTGAAAGACTTTCGCGAAGTCGAGAACCTTCAGGTGTCGATGAAGGGCGCGGGCGACTTTGTCAGCCGCGCCGATCTGGCTGCCGAAGAAATCCTGAAAGAAGAGTTGCGAGAGGCGCGCCCCTCTTATGGCTGGCTGGCCGAAGAGGGCGGCGAGGAAGAAGGGCAGGACCCGACCCGGCGCTGGATCGTGGACCCGCTGGATGGCACAACCAATTTCCTGCACGGTTTGCCGCACTGGGCGATTTCGATCGCCCTTGAACACAAAGGTAAGGTTGTTGCGGGCGTTGTTTTTGATCCCGCAAAGGACGAGATGTTCTTTGCCGAAAAAGGCGCAGGGGCGTGGATGAACGACACCCGCCTGCGCGTGTCGGGGCGCAACAAGATGATCGAGGCGCTGTTTGCCACCGGTGTGCCGTTTGGCGGACGCATGGACTTGCCCGATACGCTGAAAGAGATTGCGCGCGTGGCCCCGGCCTGTTCCGGCATCCGGCGGTGGGGCGCGGCCGCCCTTGATCTGGCCTATGTAGCTGCAGGCCGCTACGACGGCTACTGGGAGCGGCGTCTGAACGCGTGGGATCTGGCCGCCGGATTGATCATCGTGCGCGAGGCCGGCGGGCTGGTCGAGGCGATTGAGCCCACAGGCAACAGCCTCGAAGATGGCACAGTTCTGTGCTGCAATGAGCCGCTCTTTGGCCCCTTGGCCAAGCTGGTGCGGGGCTAAGGACTATTTGCGCCCGACTTTGGGAATACGGCTTTCCGAGAACCGGTAGCGCGCTTCTGGATGCGGTGGCGCGCCGTGCGTCTGGTGCCAAAAACGCGTCCCGCCACGTTTGAGCCATACAGGCACTGCGAGCAACAGACCCGCGACAAAACCACCCGCGTGCGCCCAGTAGGCAACACCGCCCGTTCCGGCCTCAGATCCGATGCCGCCCAGAAACTGCATCCCGAACCATAAGGCCAGCATGATCCATGCCGGGATCGGCAGGACCTTGAAAAAGACGATCAGAATGATCAGAATATCCACCTTGGCCTTCGGAAACAGCAGCAAATACGCGCCCATCACGCCCGCGATGGCCCCGGAGGCGCCGACCATGGGGACGGGCGAATAGGGCTCGGTCACCAGTTGCGCGACACTTGCCAGAACCCCTGCCGCCAGATAAAAGCCCAAGAAACGCCAATGGCCCATGGTGTCTTCTATGTTGTCGCCAAAAATCCACAAAAACAGCAGGTTGCCCACAAGGTGCAGAAAGCCGCCGTGCAGGAACATGGAGGTGATCAGCGTATAGGTGGCGTCGCCCGCGCTGACCCGTTGCGGGATCATGGCCCAGGCGTACCAGATGCCGTTGATCGCGCGCGCATCCTGCATGACCCCGGCATAGCTCAGGAAAATGACGATATTCGCCATCAAAAGCAGGTAGGTCACATAAGGCGTGCGGCCTGAGGGGTTATGATCGCGGATTGGAAACAGCATTGCGTCAAAGGGGTAAGTCTTGACGCGCTGCCGTCAAGGGGCGGTTTAGCTGACTGCGCCCAAAAGCGCCGCATTTCCGCCCGACGCTGTGGTGTCGATGCAAATGTGACGCTCCGCGCGGACCCGTGCCGGATCGGGCAGGCCCGTGATCAGCGGGATGATCGGACCTGCGCGCGCGGCGAGGGCCTGTTCAATTGCGCGGCCTGTTTCTATATCCCCCCACCAAAGCACGCCGCCGTAGGCAGGGCCGGTGCTCAGCTGTGTTGGTGAGACGTCGCCGTCGCACAGAACCGCGACACCGCCCAAGTCTTGCACGCAGCGCGCTTGGTCTGCAGCGGCCTCCGGGCCGGGACCCATGCACAGCAGCGCGGGGCGCGGGTGCGTGCTCAGACGGTTTGATTCCCCCGTTGGGCCGGGCAGGCTGATCGTGGCCTCGGGGCCTGTGTACGGCGGCGAGGCCAGTGGCGGCAGCGCAGGCATCTCCTGGTCCCATGCCCCGTCGGTGTGCTGCGGTGCGACGGCTATAAACCGCGAGAGATAGTGTGGGCCGCCCGCCTTTGGCCCGGTGCCTGACAGCCCTTCACCACCAAAGGGCTGACTGCCCACAATCGCCCCGATCTGGTTTCGATTGACGTAGAGGTTGCCCGCGCGCACCCGGTCACAAATGTGCTGCACCCGGTCGTCGATCCGGGTGTGCAGTCCAAAGGTCAGCCCGTATCCGGTGGCGTTGATGTCATCAATCACCCGGTCCAGATCACGCGCTTTGTAGGGGACAATATGCAAGACAGGGCCAAAGACCTCCCGCTTGAGCTCGGCAATGCTCTCAAGCTGGATCAGCGTTGGTGCGACAAAGGTGCCTGTTTCGGGGGCCTCCAGTTCCGCCAGAACGCGGCCTGCACGCCGGGCGGCGTCTACATGCGCGGCGATCCCATCGCGGGCATCGGCATCAATGACTGGCCCCACATCTGTCGAAAGCTGCCACGGCTTGCCCAGCCGCAGGGTCTGCATGGCCCCGTTCAGCATCTTGAGAAAGGGCGCAAAGATATCCTCCTGCACGTAGAGGCAGCGCAGGGCAGAACAGCGCTGCCCGGCAGACTGAAAGGCGCTTTCGATGATCGACTGCACGGCTTGTTCGGGTAGGGCGGTGCTGTCCACGATCATGGCGTTCAGGCCACCGGTCTCTGCAATCAAAGGCGTACTGGGGCGCGCGTTTTGCGCCATGGCCACGCGGATTTTCATCGCTGTGGCTGTGGAGCCGGTGAAAGCCACGCCGCCAATGCGCGGATCGCTGACGAGGGCGACCCCGATCTCACCGCCGCCGGGCAACAGTTGCAGGGCGCTGCGCGGCACGCCTGCGGCATGCAGCACCGACACTGCCAGATGCGCAATCAGAGGCGTCTGGGCTGCCGGTTTGGCCAGAACGCCATTGCCTGCGGCCAGTGCCGCGCTGATCTGGCCACAGAAAATCGCCAGCGGAAAGTTCCATGGCGAGATGCAGACAAAGACCCCGGCCGGGGCTGCGTCACTGACCTGCGTGGCATAATACCGCAGGAAATCAACCGCTTCGCGCAGTTCTGCCACACAATCGGGCAGGGTCTTGCCCGCTTCGCGGGCGAGCAGTGCAAAAATCTCGCCGCTGCGGGCTTGCAATTGGGTCGCCGCCGTCTGCAACACTGCGCGCCGTGTCTCGGCACTTGTTTGCCATGCTGCAGCAGAGGCAAAGGCCGTGGCCACATCATCAAGGTCTGCCTCAACCACACGGCCAACAATCTGGCCCGTTTGCGCAGGATCGTTGATATCCTTGGAGGTCTGTGCGCTGAGGTCGCCCGCGATCAAGGGCTCCGCGTTCCAGAGGTGATCTGCGAAGGGGCCGCGTTCGGCATCAATGCGCGCCAGAGTTGGGAAATGCCGCAGGTCAAACCCGGCTGAATTGACCCGCTCCGGCGCATAAAGCTCAGGGCCGGTGAGGATCTGTGGCGCGCGATCTGCGCTGATGCGCTCAAACGGGTCCGCTGCCACGACCTCAGGGGGCACAGTTTCATCGACAATCTGATTGACGAAACTTGAATTCGCGCCGTTCTCCAGCAACCGCCGCACCAGATAGGCCAGCAGGTCCTTGTGAGCCCCCACAGGCGCATAAATGCGGCAGCGGGTGCCGTGCTTGTGCATCACCAGCCGGTGCAGGGTCTCGCCCATGCCGTGCAGGCGCTGGAACTCGTAGCTGTCCGGGTCATCACCCATATGCACGATTGCTGTAACCGTGTGGGCGTTGTGGGTGGCGAACTGCGGATAAATCCGGTTCGTCATGCCCAGCAGCTTGCGCGCATTGCTGATGTAGGACACATCCGTGGCGGCCTTGCTGGTGAAGACGGGGAACCCTGCCATGCCCTCCACCTGTGCGCGTTTTATTTCCGTGTCCCAGTAGGCCCCTTTGACCAGCCGCACCATGATCTTGCGGTCGTGTTGTTGCGCCAAGCCGTACAGCGTGTCGATGACGGCGCCGGCGCGCGGCCCGTAGGCTTGCACCACAACGCCCAGACCGTCCCAGTCTGCCAGTGCCGCATCGGCCATGATCGCGGCGATCACATCCAGCGACAGCGTCAGCCTGTCGGCCTCTTCAGCATCCACATTCAGGCCCATGCCAGCGGTCTTGGCCATCAGGGCAAGCGCCCGCAGGCGCGGCACAAGCGTCTCAAGGGCATCTGCAGCCTGTGCGACCTCATACCGGGGATGCAGCGCTGACAGTTTGACCGAAATGCCGGGATTGCGGCGGCTATCATGCGATGCGCAGGCCTTGGAAATCGCCGAAATTGCAGCGCTGTAGCTGGTGTAGTAGCGGTCGGCATCCGCATCCGTGCGCGCAGCTTCGCCCAGCATGTCATAGGAGTAGGTGAAGCCTTCTTTCTCCATGTTGGCTGCGCGCGTCATCGCAGCCTGAATTGTCTCGCCAAGCACAAACTGGCGGCCCATTTCCTTCATGGCGCGGCTGACCGCGGTGCGGATCACCGGCTCGCCGAGGCGTTTGATCGCCGCGCGCAGATGTCCGATGGGGCCGGGTGCCGCGTCGTCCAGCACACGGCCGGTCAGCAGCAAGGCCCAGGTAGACGCGTTCACGAGGCTGGAGGTGGATTTGCCAAGGTGACGCCCCCAGTCCGAGGGGGCGATCTTGTCTTCTATCAAGGCATCAATCGTATCTGCATCCGGCACCCGCAACAGCGCTTCGGCCAGACACATCAAGGCCACGCCTTCCTGTGTGGACAGGCCATATTCTGCCAGAAAGACCTCCATCATGCCCGGGGCCGTGGCCGCCCGAATGCCGCGCACAAGATCTGCCGCTGCCGCACAGATCGTTGCGCGATCTGCCGGGGTCAGGTCCGCCTCTTTTGCAAGCCTGTCCACGACGTCCTGTGGGTCAGCGTAGGTCTGAGCATCCAGCAGGATGCGTCGGTCAAGTGCGGTATCCAGTGACATGGCGTCTCCTCCGTGCATAATGTGATTATATCAGCGTAGATGCAGGCAATGTGCCTGAATGAGAGTCAAAATGAAGGAATTATTATGGTTTTAGAGGTCTCTCGCGGTGAAATAGACCGGCACGGTCTGGACAAGATCGACCGCGCCATTCTGACTGTTCTGGCCCGTGATGGCCGGATCAGCATAACCGCTTTGGCAAAGCAGATCGGGCTGTCGAAATCGCCCGCGCAGGCCCGCCTGAAACGGCTTGAGGCCTCGGGCATCATCACCGGATACCGGGCGCTAGTTGATCCGATCCGGCTCGGGCTGGACCATGTGGCCTTTGTGGAAATCCGCCTGACGGACACGCGCAAGAAGGCGCTGGAGGCATTCAACAAGGCGGTGGCTGCGATCCCCGAGATTGAACAGGCGCATATGATCGCGGGCAATTTCGATTATCTGCTGAAGGTGCGCACGCGGGATATGTCGAGCTACCGTGCCTTTCTGGGCGACACGATTTCAAGCCTGCCCTATGTCGCCAATTCCTCTACCTATGTGGCGATGGAAGCCGTGAAGGAAGCGGTGCTGTCAGACCTGACTTGACGGGTCGCGAAAACGGTCCACTTTTGCGTCATGAAATTTGCTGTTCCATTCCTGTTTGTCGCGGGGGCCGCGTTTGCGGACTGCCCGCCTGCCAAAGACTATTCATCCGAGCTGGGGGGTTTGTTGGAGGCCGCGCGGGCGGCTGAGAACGACATGGCCGGTCGTGAGATTTCCGGTGAGATGTGGCAGGTGTGGCTGCGTGCGCCCGATGAAGCCGCGCAATCGCTTCTGGACCAGGGTTTGCGAAAGCGTGAAAGCTACGACTATTTGAATGCGCGGTCCACCTTTGACAAACTGGTGGCCTACTGCCCTGACTATGCCGAAGGGTACAACCAGCGCGCTTTTATCGCCTATCTGACCCAAGACTTTGACGCGGCGCTGGCGGATCTTGATAAAACGCTTTCGATCAATGCAGATCACGTCGGGGCGCAGGCCGGACGCGCCTTGACCCTGCTGGAGCTTGGCCGTTTGGACGAGGCACGCAAACAGCTTATCGCAGCTTTGGCGAACAATCCGTGGCTGTCAGAACGGTTTTTGATGGCAGACGGTGGACCCTTGGCACTGGCTGGCGAAGATATTTGAACGGGCAGCGCGGGTAAACCGCGCTGCAGCTGATCCTGCAGCGCGACCATGGTGTCGCAACAACACCTGAATAAATAAATTCCACGGCGCCGGTCTGCATTGCGGATTGTTTTCAAGCTTTGGTGGTCTTATTGGTTTGCGAAGGCCCAAAAAGGCCTCATGCGCTGAGCGGGCGTGATGGAATGGTAGACATATCAGACTTAAAATCTGAAGGGCGTATGCCCGTGTGGGTTCGAGTCCCACCGCCCGCACCAGTCTTTTTGAACAGACAGGGCCGTCTCCGCGCCCTGATCCCGCACCCCTAAGAACACAAGATCGGTGACAATCTGGACGGTTATGCCTATCAACATAACAGGGCGACCTGACACTGCGGAATTTGTGAACGTGTTTGGCGCAGGCTTGCGAAAAAGCTGGCGGAAGTTTTGACATGAACGACATGGATAAAAATACCCTGATCTGGCGCCCGATGGGGCAAGAGGACATCCCAAGGATTGCCGATTGGTTCTGGAATGCCTCTGATGCGTCCTTGTTTGATCGCTCTTTGCCCGTGCCGGTGAGCACGGATGCGCTGCGCGCCCAATGGAGCCACGCTTTCGAGGAAACCACGCCCCCGTCCGCGTTCTGGTATATCGCTGAGACGGAAAACCAGACGCCGCTTGGCATCGGAGGCCTTGAAAAGATCAACTATATTCAAGGCGATGCGGTTTTGCCATTTTTTGTGGCGGAACCCTTTCGAAAAAGAGGGTTGGCCCGGGTAATGGCGATATCATTGACGGATATGGCCTTCAGCCAATTGCGCTTGCACAGGCTGACAACGTACTATCGGTCCGATAATATCGGGTCCAAGAAAATTCTGGACCGGCTCGGCTTTACGCAGGAAGGCAGACTGCGCGAAGGCTGGTTTACCGATGGTATACGTAAAGATATTGTTGTTGCAGGCATTCTGGGATCAGAATGGGCGTCGCAACGGGACAAAGTAATTGCTGACATTGAGAAAAACTGTTCGCTGACGTTTTCTCCTAATTGCTGGAAGGCAGAAATTGATCGAAGATACTGAAAAGAGTTCCGGATCACCGGGTGCCCTGCGGCGTCGGCTTGTCTCGATTGTGTTCGCTGATGTTGAGAATTTCAGCAGCAAAATGGGCGAGGACGAGATAGGCACGACGGTATCCGTATCCAAACGGATTGATCAGTTTCGCGCGGCGATTGGCGCATACTCGGGAGAATTCAAAGGGTCGCAGGGCGACAGCGCTTTCATGATTTTCGACAGCGCGGTCGATGCTGTCACGTTCTCTGTTGAGATGCAGAAAAAACTGGCGGCGGAAAACAAAGAACTGCCTGAGAAAGAGCAGATCTGGTTCCGCTTTGGCATCAATCTGGGTGAAATTCTGATCAGCGGCGACCAGCTTACCGGGGACAGCATTAATATTGCCGCCAGAATTGAAGCTTTTGCCGCACCGGGGCAGGTGTGCATTTCCGGTGCCGCCTATGACCATGTGTGCAACAAGCTGAACTACGGCTATGAGTATCTGGGCGGTCAGAATTTCAAGAACATCGGCCAGACGATCGACGTGTTTCAGGTGCATGAAAACGCAACGACCGCGGCTATGACGCCCGGTTTGCGGCGCAATATTCAGGAATCTGCGGACTACAAGGAACGCCCGATTGCCAATCAGTCGATTGTCGTGCTGCCCTTTGGATTCCAGGGCAGCGATCAGGACGACCGTTGGTTTGCAGATGGGTTGACCGAAGATGTGACAACCAGTCTGTCGCGGTTTCAGGAATTTTTCGTGATTTCAAAAGGGTCGGCGCGTATGTTTGCCGACAAAGCCAAAGCCCCAGCGGAGGCGGCGCGCGAGTTGCGGGTGCGCTATGCGGTGGACGGCAGTGTCAGGAAGGCCGGATCGCGCATTCGGATCACGCTGCAACTGCTGGATGCTTTGCAGGACAGAACGATCTGGGGCGAACAGTATAACCGCAACATCGAAGACATCTTTGATCTGCAGGATGAGATCACACAGATCATCGTGTCAGCGACAGCGGCCCGGATTGAAGCCACGGAGCGGGAGCGCATGCGACTGCTGCCGCCCGCCAATCTGATGGCTTACGGATTCGTGCTCAAGGGCAACCGGCATGTGCTGAAATATACCCAACCAGAGGTTAATCTGGCGCGCAATTTCTACGAAGACGCGATTGGCAGCGACATGCGCTACGCCCGCGCCTATGCCGCAAAATCGCGGACGTTCAATCTGGACTGGCGCTATGACTGGGCGCAAAAACCTGATGAAGCCCTTGATGATGCGCTGAATTTTGCCAGACAAGCAATTGATCTGGACGAGTCCGATGCGCGAGGGTTCGGAGAGCTTGGCTTTGCGCATCTTTACCGCAAAGAGCATGACCCGGCGATCAATGCCTATACCCGTGCACTCAAGCTGAACCCCAATGATGCTGATCTGATGTCGGATATGGCGGATGCGATGGCGCACTCCGGCCGCTCGGAAGAAGCGATTGAGTTGCTGCACAAAGCCATGCGCCTCAACCCGTTTTTCCCGGATCAGTACATCTGGCACCTTGGCGGCGCGTTTTTCAATCTCAAACGCTATGAAGAGGCGATTGACACCATTCTCAAAATGCAAAACCCGACAGAGGGCAGGCGCATTCTGGCCGCAAGCTATGGTCATCTTGGCCGGGATGTCGAAGCAAAGGCGCAAGCGCGGCTCGTGCGCGAAGCCCACCCCAATTTCTCAATTGAAAGATGGGCTTCGGTTCAGCCGGATAAATACGAAAAAGACGTAGAGCACTTTGTCGACGGGATGAAACGCGCGGGGCTTTAGTCTCTGGCACCGCTGATGCGTGCGCCGGACACCCGTGCGCCTGATACTCTTGCGCCGGACACCCGTGCGCCCGAAACACGCGCGCCGGAGACCCGTGCGCCCGAGACGCCTGTCAAATCTTCGCCGCCCAGTTCAGTCAGTAGATCCTCGAACTTGCCCTGATCCACATCGAGCCGGATGGTCGTGTCCGTGCGTTCGACAATCCACGCGGAGAGTTTGGCGTAAAACGCCTTGTTGCGCGGGTTCGGACCGGGCACAGGCACATCGTCAAGGCTGTAGGCATTGTCCGGATCGACCGTAAACAAAACGGGCGTCTTCATTTCGACGTAATCACCATCATAGGTCATGCCGTAAATGCGCGCAGGCTGACTTTTATCTGCGTCCTCGGACCGCTTTCCCTGATGGGTTTTCACGACGGCAAGGTCTTCGACGATCCGTCCAAACAGAACGATTGAGGAAGACGTATCAAGTTGCTCGGTCCCAAGCTTTGCCGGAAGTTTCTTGTGTTTACGGTCCATCGTCTCAAATTGCTCCAAAGTGTTATTCTGCGCGGGCGCTGTTTTTCGTTCGAAAGCCACGGGTCGCGCATCTCTTTTCGCTAAGATCGGGGTATGCGCACGCCTTGTGCGTGCAGGCTAACCCATTCTGGTTTATCAGTCTATCGGCAGCATGGTTCTTACTGAATTTGCGTGACTGTCCTTGTCCAACGGTTCCAGTTGCGGGCCTACCTGAACCAGTCCGATGTCGCGCAGTTCGAAATTGCCCTGTATCAGCCGTGCAAACCGACCGCCTGTGTGGGCCGCGTCGACGGCCATGAAAATGTCGGCCACATCGACAAAGTTCAGATCAGCGGAATTTATCTCAGCCCATGTATCCGCAAGATAGGTGCCCAGAATATCGCGCGCATCAATCAGCGCCAGTTTGAATTTCTCGGGGTTGGCGGCGTAGGCCTCATCGAACATCTCCTGCATCACCGGCGCGTAGCTTGCCGTGGCCAGCAGTTCATCCGACAAATCCTCCATTTCGGGCGTGATCGCGTCATAATCCAGCAGCATTTCATGGAAAATATCGACGAGGATATCGAAAAACGCGCCCGTCAGCGGTTCTGACAGGTGGTGTTCCTTGACCCAGCCTTGGGCAAACTCACCAAGGCGTCTGTCGTTGGCCGAAATTCTGATCTGTTTGTTTTTGCCCAGTTCCGCCATGCGATTGACCGCATTCAGCATGTAAAGGTTGCCGCTGGTATTTTCGAGCAGCAGATCAACCAGCGAATTGAAGTGCAAGGATGAGACCAGCGCCACCAGATCAGCAGCGCTTTCGTGAAAGCCAAAATATTCACCCGTCACATTGTCGGGGTCAGGCACGCCCACCTCTGAGTAGATGATGGCATGGCCCACCTCATGCGCGATCACATCAAAGTTCAGGCTGAAAGGTCTGTAGGTACCGGTGGAATTATCGCCGCCCATCTCAAGAAAGCCGTAACCGGAATAGGCGTTCTCCAACGAAGGCAGGATCGTCAGTTCCACCCGGTCATAGGTTGGCTTGCTGTGAAACGGTATTTTCCGCCCGAAGTAGTCTTCCCAGATATCCAGCACAAACCGCACGGTCCCGAACAGATGTGCAGTTTCAAACTGCGGGGTGCCGGGCTCTAAGTAATCGAAATGCCCCTCCGCATCGGGCATGGCGGGCGGCTCAACACGCCCCTGCCAGGGCGGTGCCAGCACATCTTCGCCGTTGGGGGCGATGCCGTAGGGTTCTTTTTTGCCGATGGGAAAGATCGTGTACATTCTGTCATCGGCAGGGCCGGGGGCCAGACTGCCCGGTACGGAGGACACCATTACCGTTTCGGGTTCTGAATGATCCTCCAGAAAGCCCGGCTGCGGAAACAGCTTGAACCTTGTGCCGTCGGTTTTGTCAGTGCTCCAATTGATTGGAATGTCTCCTGTTTCCACGCCTTGACGCCTCTAGTCTTAACCGCCCAGAAGCTCCTTGTCTGCAAACATCAGGCCCCCGGTGTCTGCCTCTGTGGCGTTCTCTGACCGATCCAGCCAGATCGTGGTCGCGTCCTGCCACAGCGCCGTGTGTTCAAAGTGGAAATCCACGGTGGGTGGCCCGTCATCACCCGCCTGCATCCGAGCCAGCAAAAGCGCTGCATCGTCTTGTTTCTGGTCGGTTTCGTTGTGTTTCAGCCAGTTACGGAAGCCACCCTCAGACGCGGGCGGCATCACATCTGCCCCCACAGCCGCAAAGATCGCGTCCCATGTGCGGCGTTTGTAAAACAACACCTTGGCACCATGGGTCAGCTGCGCGCACTGCGGCTCTGATATGACATCGGCCTGTCGTGCGCGGTTCAGCGTGGCCCGCACGTTCACCATTGCCAGCGTCAGAGGGGTGTAGCCTATTTCACGCGGCCCGTGCAGCAAGGCGACCTCGTCATCATCCTCGACCTCGCCGAATGCATAGGCGCGGTAAACCTCACCCACGCCGATCATGCCAAAGCTGTCCAGTTCTGCGGCGCGCAACGCGCCCATGCTGCTGGCTCCCAGAACCGTGATGCCTTGTGTCATCGCCCACAGAATTTCCTTGTGCCAGACAGAGGGCGCACCGTCGAAGTATCCGTCAATGATGCCGATCACGCCCGGGTTTTCGCGCGCAGCAAGATACACGTCGCCTTGCTGGACCGGATCGCGCAGGTCCAGCCCCGCCGTCAGGCTGTCGTCCAGTCCAGCGATCGAGGGGCCGGCAAAAACGATCATCGTGCCACCATATGCTCAACTGCGTGCCGCGCCCGTGGTCCCGGCACATAGGCGGCGTCGTCATGCGGGGCCTCCAGCCCCGGTATGATGACCCGCACAACCGGAATGTCATGCTCTGTGCGGGACAGGTCCACTACGGCGATCTCTGTGGTGCCGATGTCGCGCAACCGGTCTTTGAGCCAGTCAAGCTCTGCCTCCAGCGTGGTCAACGGGAAGATGGCGATATCTGTGAAATCCCTCTGCGGGCCTGCGCCCTGCAAAAGCGTTTGAAACGGCGCGCGTTTGCGTCGACGTCCTGCCGCGCTGAACTCATCAAAGAACAGATCCTCCCGCGCGCCAGAGATATAGTTGAGGCGCGTCTGCGCAGCTTCATTCAGCGCCCTGTGCAAGGCGATCACGGGGTCTGGATGCGTGCCGGACCCCAGACCCAGGTGCTCGGTGTCCGACGCCGGATCAATCACGAGGCACAGAAAGCTGGGGGCCCCGATATCGGTTGTGACCTCCCAGACCGCGACGTCCAGATCTGCGGTGGCAAATTTCTGAAGAGAGCTGTGCAAGCCCGGCTCTGTCACGGTTTTAAGATCAAGCCGGGTGGCTCTTTTGGCCGCAACAGGCAGGTGATGCCAAACCGACAAGGCGTCTCTTTCAATCACTTCACAGATGGCGTGGCACAGGGCTTCCAGCCTGTGATTTCCCGACGCAAGCCCATTCGTGCTGGCCGGAAAATACCCTACATCACCGGGGGCCGGGAGAGTGTAGTCCGCATGGACCATTTCCAGCGGCACCAGCTTTTGGTGGTGTGACATAAGGTCAACCGCGCACACCCAATGCGCGCGCCTGTGCCGGGGCAGGGGGCCCTTTGGCGTCAGGGGCAACCGGTCGAGATCGACGAAGTCTTGCCGCCCCTCAAGATCGGCAATGCTGGCGTAAAAAACGGGGCCGTCCACGCGTTCCGCATGCCAGATCTCAATCGCTTCCATCAGAGCAGAGGCCTTCGCTTGCGCCAGCGTCACGCCCTTGCCTTGCGAAATCGCGATGGATCTGGCGTTGGGTCGAATGGCGGCAACAACCGGCATGGACAGACGGTCAAGGCCAGTAATAATCGCCAACCGCGTGATCCCGAAGGTCGGCATCAAGGGCATGATCCGCGCCAGCGTGTCGGCGGCCGGGCAGATGCGCTGATCCTCCAACATCACTGTTTCTTTGAGGGTTTCACCCATCGTCATAGCGCGTCCTGTTACTCTACTGCCTTGAAATACCTTAAGTGTCCTCAGCCGACCACAGGCAAAGCTGCGTTTTCGACAAAACCCGTCATATACCGGAAAACGGTCAAAGAATAAGCCGTGCGAATTCATACGTGTTTTGCCCGTCTTACACGGCGCGGATGCACAGCCTGTGCGTCAGCCGCCTTGGATTGTTTGTGCCGGACTAGGAGGCGGGCATACCATTCCAGGTGCGCGAGACCAGATAACTGAGCATGCGCCGATGTTCTGGCAAGACGCGAGATTTTATCGCAAATTCAATGTTTGTGATATCGCCGCCTTCGAGGGCCTGACCAAGCTGGATCAACCAGCCTTCATCAAAAGTCAGCTCCTGTGTTCCGGGCCGGTAAAACAGAGGGCGCGTGCCAAGCGCCTCTGCCAGACCGCGCGTCAGCGCATCGGCGTGCGCTTCCCATGATGTCGATCTTGACGTCTGTAACCGGGCGCAGGTCTTGAACAAATCTGTCCTTGGTTTTGACCGGCAGCGCATCGCTGTAAACCGGATTTTGTTTACGAAAGCAATGGCGTGCGGCGTAAGCGGAGGCTTGTGCGGAACCGTTTCAGAATGGACTGACGTCGCCAGATGCATATCAAAGTCTTCCCAGACAAGAGCGAAGGATGCGGTGCCTACGCCGCAATATCCTACTGTATCTATCAACTATAAATTCAAATGCAATCGTGCTGGTGTCGCACCTGATTATACCTTCGTCGCAAGACATCCCAATGATCTTGAGGTCCGACGCTGTTTTTTGGTGTTTGTTTCTGTGGCCGGCCACCCTTTATGCCGTTCTGAGGTGAAAACGGGCCGGAACAGAACGTTTTTCTGAGGGCATTTACGGTTTCGGAACGGTTTTCTGGGATAGCTTCGCAATAGTAACCTTCTGTAGCGTATGAGGCAGTTCAATGAAAAAAGTCTATTCCGGATTTAGCTTCCGATTGTCAGATTCAATCTATTTGAAATGCCTTATCGCGCTGGCCCTTTCCATTGCACTTACCATCGGATTGGTGACCTTCAAGTCGCTGAAAACGTCGGAAATGGTCGCCACCGGGTCCATTATGACAATTGGGGGTGAAGTGACCTCCCAGCTTGGGGAGCGGGTCGGAGCGTCTTTGAGGTTTCGCGCAAGCGACAAGATTGAGGAAATTCTGCAGGCCACTTTGGATGCCATGAATGGCAGCGCCTCAGGGGCGATTGTGCTTGCAGCGGATGGCACAGTGGTCGCGGCTGAAACACTGGATGGGTATACGACAGACGATATGTTGGCGATTGCAAATCTAGCTCTGGCGGATGGCGAGGTGCACAGCAACGCAGAAAGTCTGGTTATGGCGCGTCCGATACGCTACGGCGAAGACCAGCAAATCATCGGTGTAATCGCTTTGGATTGGCGGAAAGACGTGTTGTACGCCATTGTGGACAGTCAAAACAAAACGTCCGTGATGTTAGCCTCTGGTATGGGCATTATCATGCTCATTTTTGTGGGCATGCTGATTAAGCGTTTGGTTGCAAAGCCTTTGATTGCAATATCTGATGCAATGAAGCTGATCTCTGAAGGCCGCTACGATGTCGATATTCCAACGTATCGTCGCGGCAACGAAATTGGGGTTGTCGCAAGAACGCTTGAAGAATTCCGTGATCAGTTGAAGGGGTCCGAGCAGACGCGGCAAGAGGCGCAAATGAAAAGTGCAGCCTTAGATGCGGGATCTGCCGGTATCATGATCGCTGATGCGGATTTCAAAATCAGCTATGCCTCCGTTGCCGTTCAGGATCTTTTGAAAAGCCATACAGAGGTTATTCGCACAAGAATTCCTGATTTTGACCCGGAAAACATCATCGGCCAGTCAATTGACGTTTTTCACAAAAGGCCCGAAATGCAGCGGGGAATGCTTGGTAAACTTGGGGCCGACGCTCACAAAGCAAGTCTTGAGATGGACGATGTCACGCTGTCTCTTACGGTTTCGACAATCGACGACGAAAGCAACACTCGTGTCGGCTATGTTGTCGAATGGGCGGATGTCAGTGAACAATATCTGAACGCCGCTGTATTGAAGTCGATCGATGAGAACCAGGCACGCGCGGAATTCTCGGGAGAGGGGAAACTGGTGGATGCAAACGATGCATTCCTGAACCTGCTGGGCATATCGTCGCCAGATGAAGCGGATCAGTTTTCAGCATCAATTTTTGTGGAAGGTAAAACAACAGATCAAACAGAAGCCCTGTTCAGCGAATTCGAGGTGCGCGGCGTTTCCGGCTCTGAATCTCATCTGCTCGGAGGTTTGAGCCCGGTTTTCTACAGCAATGGGGATCTGAAACGGACCGTGCTGATTGGTGCTGACATTACAGAAGAAAAGCGGGCCAAAGAGGTCGCCACAGCGGATCGTGAAAAGTTGCAAAATGAGCAGGAAAAAATGATCCGTAGTCTGCGCAGCGCGTTGTCAGACTTGGCTGAAGGGACGTTGACAGTACGCATAGAAGAAGTGTTTGACGGCGCCAACGACCAGATCCGCCAAGACTTCAACACAGCCTTAGAGCGACTGGAGGAAGCGATCCTGTCGGTCATTGGAAGCGCGTTGACCATTCGCTCCGAAGTGGACGGTGTTGCCACCGCCGCGACGGAACTCAGCCGCCGAACAGAGTCTCAGGCTGCAACTTTGGAAGAAACAGCCGCTGCTGTCTCCGAGATCAGCGCTTCGGTGAAAAACTCTGCGCAGAACGCCAATGATGCCAATACACTTGTTGGAAAATCACAGGACAATGCCCGCAAGTCGGAGGGCGTTGTAAAGAACGCAATCGAAGCAATGAGCAGTATCGAAAAGAGTTCGTCTGAGATCACGTCGATCGTAAAAGTGATCGATGACATTGCATTTCAAACAAATTTGCTTGCTTTGAACGCCGGTGTCGAAGCCGCAAGGGCCGGCGAGGCTGGGCGCGGTTTTTCCGTGGTTGCCTCGGAAGTGCGCGCGTTGGCACAAAGATCCTCTGAAGCCGCAAGCGAGATCAGTTCCCTCATTTCGGAATCTTCTGGCAATGTTGAACTTGGTGTCGAACTGGTTGGAAATACTGGTACGGCATTGCAAGAGATCATTGCGTCGATCACTGATATCTCCGACTTCGTTTCCCAGATCGCTCAGGCTTCTCAGGAACAGTCCAACAGTATTGCTGAGATAAACAGCGCAATGGGTCAATTGGATCAGGTTACTCAGGAAAATGCGGCAATGTTTGAAGAAACGACTGCTGCCAGCCAAAACCTGACACACGTTACGATCGACTTGACGGAACGGGTGCAACGTTTTTCGGTTGACGATAAGTCCGGTAGTGACTCCAACTATGTGACAGATCATAAAGATCCGGCAGCACGATTTGCTTCCTAAGGTGCCTAAGGTGAGTTTTGACCCGATGAACTGTGCTCTCGGTACGGACAGTCGGGCCTTAACAATGGCCTGACCTATACGGATTGAGCAAAACCAGACTCAGCAACTGAGCCAGGGCAGACTTGGCCTGGCTCTAAGAGTTTTGAAAGATGCTTGGACAAGACAGTAGGTGCCGCCAACGGTTTGTCGACAGACCATGAAGAAAACTCAGCGTGACTTATCGATGCGTTTCGCCAATGCAGCGGGGCGCACCAAAAACAGGTCTGTTCACGCTCTCGCTCAAGATGCTAAGCGGCAGGGCAGGGCAGAAGGTCGACAAAAGGCAGAACTTGCTCTGCGGTTTCAAAGGGTCTGACCGTCTTCACATGGCTCGGTTGGCATTGCATGATGAACTCCAAGGAACATTCGATGCCGGCCGGTGCAACGCGTATGCCTGACGCATCCGACCGTTTAAGAAAGCAGACACCGCATGACAGAACCTTCTTCGCCTCAGCACCTCGCTACGCTCATCGCTGAGGCGATATGTAAGCTGCCCAAGAGCGATCATCGCCAGATGATTGCCGTGGCCGGGCCGCCAGGGGTGGGCAAGACCACGACTGCGCAAAATACGCAGTCCGAATTGACCGCACGCGGGATGCCTGCGGGTATCCTGGCGATGGACGGCTTTCATCTTGACAATGCGATCTTGACGGAAAGGGAACTGCTGGCGCGCAAAGGGGCACCTGAGACATTTGATGTCGGCGGCTTGAAGTCTGTGCTGCAACGCTTGCAAAGTGAGGACGAAGTCGCGGTGCCTGTTTTCGACCGGTCACTGGACAAAGCCATTGCCGCTGGCGCGCTGATCAGGTCCGAACACCGTGTTGTGCTGGTTGAAGGGAACTACCTGCTGCTGGACGAAGCGCCATGGCGCGCCCTCAGAGGCTTCTGGACCTTGTCTGTGATGGTGACCGCGCCTTTGCCGGTGTTGGAGGCGCGTTTGATCGACAGATGGCGTCAGTTTGGGTTCAGCCCCGAGATTGCCCGTGCGCGTGCTGACGAAAACGATCTGCCGAACGCAAAAAGGGTTCTGGCGATGTCATCTGGCGCAGATCATATCCTGTCCTGATCTGCGAGCTGCCAGTCAATTCGAATCAATGAGACAGACGAGATTCCTCGCGTCAGGGACGTCGTTGGCAAAATTTCTCTGAAAACCTGCTGTTTTGTAGCAGATGCGCCAGTTTGGTCGCGGGCGGGAAAATTGTCCGTTTGTTCTAATTTGCTGGTTCGCAAAGAAACTTTCGCATGAAATCGTTGCAGGTCGACATAAAGCGCAGCGTAAATGGTAATTTACACTTGTGCTGTCAGTCAAAATTGACACAATAGGAATTACGGCCTGTATGAATCGAAGTATGGCCGTGAAGTTGCAGGGCTGAGCCGCTTGTGCGCGTCGGAGTCTGTCGCTGCGCTTCTTCTGAAGCTGAAATGGAGGAGTCGTAATGTCAGACGATCCAGAAAAAGTATGGCCGACAGGTCTTACACTACCCGAAGCTGAAGAAGTGCATAGCTATCTTATTGATGGCACGCGCGTCTTTGGTGCAATTGCGCTTCTTGCGCATTTCCTTGTCGCTGCGTCGACACCTTGGCTGGGCTAAAGGGGGCAAACCATGAATAACGCAAAAATGTGGCTTGTAGTCCCTCCTGCGGTCGGTGTGCCGGTCTTTCTCGGCGCTGTCGCCGTAGGCTCATTCGCCGTTCACGTTGCTGTTCTCAGCAACACCTCCTGGGTTTCCGATTTCCTCTCCGGTCAGGAGTTGGGATCAGGTGACGCAATGGAAGCCAGTGCAAAGATGCTTGAAGGCGCCGATACGGCCAAAGCCTCTTATGTCGTGCCATCAAACGATGGTGGACAGCAGGTTTTGGTTGTGATGCCTGACGGCTCTACTGCGACGGCGATCCTACAGCCCTCTGAGCTGTAACACGGCGCGTGTCTGATCACCGACGGTGATGGCACGCGAGCCTTTCAAGGCTGTTGTCGTGTGGGTATAAAACCATAAAATAAAGATCTGCGGGCATACTGTCCGCGGATCTAAACGGAATTAATCCGGCGAGAGGCTGATGTTGAATTATCGCGCCTTTGCCTTGCGAAAGCTGGCTTCAATCACTCCGCGGTACCTACCGTTTGCGGATGTCGCGACCGAGGAAGTGCCGCTATCCCGCCTGCTGCGACTGTCTTTGTTTCAAGTCACTGTCGGCATGGCGGTTGTTCTCTTGGTGGGGACGTTAAACCGCGTAATGATTGTGGAGCTGAGCGTGCCTGCAACGCTTGTGGCGCTTATGCTGGCGCTGCCGCTGCTCTTTGCCCCTTTACGTACCTTTATTGGCTATAAGTCTGATGTTCATGTCTCGGCTTTGGGCTGGCGGCGCGTGCCTTACATCTGGAAGGGTACGCTTTATCAGTTTGGGGGCTTTGCGATCATGCCCTTTGCCCTGCTTGTCTTGTCGGGATATGGCGAAGCGGTCGATGCGCCGCGATGGATCGGTCTGTCCTCTGCCGCACTGGCGTTTTTGCTGGTGGGGGCAGGGGTGCATATGGTCCAGACCGTAGGCCTTGCGCTTGCCACGGACCTTGTCAAAGAAGAAGACCAGCCCAAAGTTGTGGGCCTGATGTATGTGATGCTTCTGGTCGGTATGGTTGTGAGCGCGCTTGTCTTTGGGGCGGCGTTGGAAACCTACACTCCCGGTCGGTTGATACAGGTCATTCAGGGGGCTGCGGTCCTCACGGTTGCGCTGAACCTTTTCGCGGTGTGGAAGCAGGAGGCGCGCGACCGTACCCGCGCTCAGGCCATGCTGAAGATGAAACCTGATCCTTTTCGCCGCGTCTGGTCTGATTTTGTCGGTCAACCGGGCACGATCCGCCTGTTGGTCGTGATCGCCTTGGGCACCTTTGGCTTTGGGGCCGCAGACGTTCTGCTTGAACCTTACGGGGGCCAAGCGCTTGGTTTTTCGGTGGCAGAGACGACAAAGCTGACGGCGTTGCTGGCCGGTGGCACGCTGATTGGATTTGGCGTGGCCTCGCACGTCTTGGGCAAGGGCGGCCCGGTGATCAAACTGGGGCTGCTCGGGGCTTTTGTTGGCATACCCGGGTTTGTCGCCATTATCGCGTCTTCCTATTGGTCTGCGCCTTTTGTTTTTCTGGCCGGGACGCTTGCGACCGGCATCGGAGCTGGCCTGTTTGGCCACGCAACCCTGACCGCGACCATCCGTTCCGCGCCCAAGGCCAAGATCGGTCTGGCGCTGGGGGCATGGGGCAGTGTGCAGGCCACCGCAGCAGGGGTCGGCGTAGCGCTGGCCGGTATTCTGCGTGACGTCATTCTGGCCACCTCGTCAGAAGGGGCCATTGCGGCGCACACACCTTATAATGCGGTTTTCGTCGTCGAAATTGTTTTCCTGGCGCTTGCATGCGCTATGTTGTTGCCTCTGGCGATAGGGGCCTATTCAAAGCACCATACGGGGGCACGAAATGATGGTGCCTCCATCGTGGAGCAAAATACCAACCGGGCGGAGGCATCATGACACAAGTCATCTCGCGATACTTTGAAAGCGCAACACAGGCATTTGCCGCAAAGCGATCTTTGGAATTCGAAGGTTTTCCGGGAAGCGCGCTGCTTGTCTTTACCGAAAGCGCCAAGCTGGCGGCTGCGTTGGAAGCTGTAGATGTTGAAGCCGACACCGCAAAAGCATATGCCAATACGTTCAAAAAGGGCGGTGCGGTTTTGGTTGCCAGAGCGGCCTACAAACCTCTGGGGGCCGCACAACGCGCCCGTAACATCACGGCAGAAATGGGCGCTGTTAGACTTGATGGCGTGTCGGAGGAGGTTTTTGTCAAGGATCCGGTACGGGCCGCCAGTGTTCTGAACGACCATCCGCTGTTTCTGACCCGCAAGAAAGACCCCTCTCGCACCAATTTCTATCAGGCGGATTGGCCGATCCCGCTGATCAGCAAGCGCAAGCCTGCCGATAGCTTTGCCTTCCCACGGCACGCGCGGATGGCGGACAAACCCATCGGTCTGTTGTTGCCCGGCAGCAAACGCTACGGACGTTTCCCCTTTGGATTATTGGTCCCGGGCCACAAGTTCATGGCGAAGTTTCCGTTTGCTCACATTGTGCCGGGCCACAAGTTCATGGCGAAGTTCCCCTTTGGGCACATCGTGCCGGGTCACAAATTCATGGCGAAGTTTCCCTTTGGTCACATTGTGCCGGGCCACAAGTTCATGGCGAAGTTCCCGTTTGCGCATCTGGTGCCGGGGCATCCGCGGATGGCAAACTGGCCGTTCCCTTTGCTGATCAACGGAAAGCGTGGCGACAATGCGCTGATCCCGGGTCATAAGTTCATGGCAAAGTTCCCCTTTGCGCATCTTATTCCCGGCCACAAGTTTCAGGCGAAATTCCCCTTCGGCCACATCGTACCGGGTCATAAGTTCATGGCGAAGTTCCCCTTTGCGCATATCGTACCGGGGCATAAGTTCATGGCGAAATTCCCCTTCGGCCATATTGTGCCGGACCACAAGCACATGGCGAAGTTCCCCTTTGACCACATTGTGCCGGGCCACAAGTACATGGCGAATTTCATCTGGCCGCACACCAAAACGCCTACGAGCTAACGAATGTATGGGGTGGGCGGCGGTGGAGTGCCGCTGTCTACACCCGCTTTTGCGATACAATTGCCCCGGCGCAGGCGCAGCACTGCCCGGTGATCAGGCGTATCTTTCCAGGAATTCTCTGAGGCTCGTGATCGTCTGATCGGGCGTCTCATCAACGAAAAAGTGGCCGCCGGGAATGGCTTGAGCGGCCATGTTGCGCAACCGGGACTGCCATGTCTGCGGAATATCATAGGCGCGCGCCATTGCCCCATCCGCCCCATAGAGCACAAGGGCAGGGCAGTCGATCTTCCGGTCAAGGTCTGCCGCGTCATGGTCAAAATCGACTTCGATTGCCGCGCGGTAATCCGCGCAAAAGCCACGGATCGTCTCCGGATCGCGCCACGCCTCGCGATAGGCGGCAAGCGCCTCTGCATCGAAAGCGTCCAGCTTCGCCGCCCCCCATCCCAACAGGCAGCTTTCAAAGAATGCATCCGGGTCCGCTTCGATCATGCGTTCCGGGAAGGGGGAGGGTTGAGGCAGGAAAAACCAGTGATAGTAAGCGGTTGCCACGGATTTATCTAGCGTGGACAGCAGATAATAGGTTGGCACGATGTCCATGACAGTCAAGCTTTGGACGACCTCCGGACTGTCCAGCGCAAGCCGGTGCGCCACCCTGCCGCCGCGATCATGACCCACCAGATGAAATTGTTCATGCCCCAGTTGCTTCATCAGGCTGACCTGATCTGCGGCCATGTTGCGAAAGCTGTAGGCTTTGGTGCCTTGTGGTTTGCTGCTTGCCCCATATCCGCGCAGATCACTCGCCACGACGGTAAAACCCTGCGCGAGGGCGGGGGCCACCTTGTGCCACATTGCGTGGGTTTGCGGAAATCCATGCAACAACAGCACAGCAGGTCCGCTTCCGGCGGTGACATAGTGGATTTTCTGCGCGTCACACTGGACCGTGGCACGGTCAAACCCTTCAAACATCTCAAATTTTCTCCGTTCTGTCAGTTTAACGAATATTCACCATTTTGATGTGCATCAAGGCTGCGACATGGTGCGCAAGTAAGTTGTATTGAACCGGGCTGCATCAAACTATACTAGTTCTAAACAAAGCGTGCCGGCAAACAGCAATGCCTGTGTGCAGAGGAGACTAACTGGTGAATTATACCGCGAAACTGGACGAAGCGCTGGACCGCCTGCATGAAGAAGGTCGGTACAGGACTTTCATCGATATCGAACGGCGAAATGGCCAGTTTCCTCACGCGATCCATACGCGATCTGACGGCTCCGAAGAGCCGATTACCGTTTGGTGCGGCAATGACTACCTCGGCATGGGGCAGCATCCGGCTGTTCTTGAGGCGATGCATGAGGCATTGGAGGCAACAGGTGCAGGGTCCGGGGGCACGCGGAATATTTCCGGCACAACCGTATATCACAAACGTCTTGAGGCGGAACTTGCGGATTTGCACGGCAAGGAAGCAGCCCTGCTGTTTACCTCCGCCTACATCGCGAACGACGCCACGCTGTCCACATTGCCCAAGCTGTTCCCGGGTCTCATTATTTACTCTGATGCGCTGAACCATGCCTCAATGATCGAAGGTGTTCGGCGCAATGGTGGGGCCAAACGGATTTTCCGCCATAACGACGTAGACCATTTGCGCGAACTGCTCGCGGCTGATGATCCCGCGGCGCCAAAGCTGATTGCTTTTGAATCGATTTATTCGATGGACGGTGACTTCGGGCCAATCGCGGAAATCTGCGACCTGGCGGATGAATATGGCGCGCTGACCTACATTGATGAGGTACACGCCGTTGGCATGTACGGGCCGCGCGGCGCAGGCGTGGCAGAACGTGATGGTCTGATGAACAGGCTCGACATTATCAATGGCACGCTGGCGAAAGCCTATGGGGTAATGGGCGGCTATATCGCGGCCTCTGCCAAGATGTGTGACGCAATCCGGTCCTATGCGCCGGGGTTCATTTTCACCACATCTTTGCCACCAGCCGTGGCGGCGGGGGCAGCGGCGTCTGTTGCATTCCTCAAAACAGCACCCGAACTCAGGGATGCGCATCAACTGCAAGCGCGGATCTTGAAGCTGCGGCTCAAAGGGTTGGGCCTGCCAATTATTGACCATGGCAGTCATATCGTACCCGTGATGGTCGGCGATCCGGTACACACTAAGCTTCTGTCGGACATGCTGCTGAATGACTTTGGCATCTATGTCCAGCCGATCAATTTCCCGACGGTCCCGCGCGGAACTGAACGGTTGAGGTTCACCCCTTCACCGGTGCATGGCCCCCGGGAAATCGACGCAGTGGTTCAGGCAATGGACAGCCTGTGGTCGCATTGCGCGCTGAATCGTGCCGAAGAGGCCGGTTAAAATAAGCCCATGTTAGAATCGCATTGCCATGTGTTAACCTAAGCGAAACAACAAACCGGATATGAATCGATAGGCGATTCTAAAACCGGATGTCGGCATGGTGGCAGCGATAGAGAAGGCGGGGCAGGGTCTATGATCGGGCGCAAGCACTCTGAGGGTGTTCAGAAGAAAGTTGAACCTAAAGGGTTTGACGACTTTGAGATGCGACTTGGCGACATCATGCGCGGTGAACGCGCAACGATGGGCAAGTCGCTGCTGGATGTTCAGCGCGAATTGCGGATCAAGGCAGCTTACATAGCTGCCATTGAAAACTGTGATCCCGACGCCTTCGATACACCGGGGTTTATCGCAGGATATGTGCGGTCTTACGCGCGGTATCTTGGCATGAATCCTGATGAAGTTTACGACTCTTTTTGTTCCGAAAGCGGGTTTGTGGTCGCCCATGGTATGTCGTCAAAGGCATCCGTGGTCCGCAAGGCTTCTGGTAAGGAAAGCCAAGCGCGTCCTTTTGAGAATGACTTGTTCAATCGGCCCGGCACAGCCTTTGCCCCTCCGAAAAGCAGTTTTTTTTCGAGCATTGAACCCGGCGCGATAGGCTCCAGTCTGGTGTTGATTGCCCTGATCTCTGCGATTGGTTTTGGCGGGTACTCGGTATTGCAAGAGGTGCAGCGTGTACAAGTTGCCCCAGTGGATCAAACGCCCGTGGTCTTGTCTGAACTTGATCCCCTTGAGGGGGCGCTCAGCGTCGGTGCCGAGACCGATGTCACCTTGCCGCAGCAGCGGGCTTCAGATCAGGCCGGGATAACTCTGGACAGCCTCTACCGACCGCAAGCGCTGGACGTGCCTGTCCTTGTGGCGCGTGACGCGCCGATTTCGACGATTGCGCCGGGATCGATCGGTAATTTCGCAGCTTTGGCCGCAGAGGACCCGGTCAAAATTGACCCGGGTTTTCAATCGGCGATCGAAAGCGCAATCGCGTTGAGCAATGCTGAATTGCCCGTGCCGCAGGTTTCAGAACCACGTCAGCCTTCGTTGCAGATGGTTGCCGTGCGTCCTGCTTGGGTACGCGTGGCCGCAGCCGACGGCAGCATCATTTTTGAGACGATCATGGAACCCGGAGAAACGTGGGATGCGCCCTTCGGGGAAGAACCCGCAGTGCTGCGGACCGGCGAGAGTGGCGCTATTTATTTCGCTATCAACGGGGATTTTTACGGCCCGGTTGGTGAGACAGGAACGGTCACCTCAAACGTCGCCCTGAGCATCGAGCAGTTGCAGCAAAGCTATGCACTGGCAGATATTTCATCCGATCGGGCGCTTGCAACAATGGTTGCAGAACTCCGGCTGGAAAAAGATACGATAGCAGACTGACACGCGGCATTGCAGACAAGCGCACATCGGGCTATTTTCGACAGTGATACTGTTGAAAAGGCTGAGTGGCATGTCATTGAACCACATCCGACCCTGGCGAAACATTTATCGTCGGAAATCAAGAAAAATAATGGTTGGTTCTGTCCCTGTTGGGGGGGATGCGCCGATTACAGTTCAGACGATGACGAACACGCTGACGACGGACCCCAAGGCAACCATTCAACAAATCTTGGCCGCAGCAGAGGCGGGCGCGGATATCGTCCGCGTTTCGGTGCCGGACAAAGAGTCCTCTGCTGCGTTGAAAGAGATTGTCGCTGAATCGCCCGTGCCAATTGTCGCAGACATTCATTTTCATTACATGCGCGGCATCGAAGCGGCACAGGCGGGGGCCGCCTGCCTGAGGATCAATCCCGGCAATATCGGTGATGAAAAGCGGATTAAAGAGGTCATTAAGGCGGCCCGAGACAACAATTGTTCGATCCGGATCGGGGTGAACGCGGGTAGTCTTGAAAAACACCTGTTGGACAAATACGGCGAACCTTGCCCGGACGCGATGGTCGAAAGTGGCTTGGATCACATTAAAATTCTGCAAGACAACGACTTCCACGAGTTCAAAATCAGTTGCAAGGCATCTGATGTTTTCATGGCTGCTGCGGCCTATCAACAACTGGCGGAAGCCACCGACGCGCCCATTCATTTGGGTATTACCGAAGCCGGGGGGCTGACGTCTGGCACGATCAAATCGGCCATCGGTCTGGGGAATTTGCTGTGGATGGGCATCGGAGACACCATCCGTGTCAGTCTCTCCGCAGACCCTGTGGAGGAAGTGAAAGTTGGCTATGAAATCCTGAAATCTCTGGGACTTCGCCATCGTGGGGTCAACATCATTTCCTGCCCCAGTTGTGCGCGTCAGGGCTTTGACGTGATTAAAACGGTCGAGGCGCTGGAAAGACGGTTGGAGCATATCAAAACGCCCATGAGCCTCAGCATCATCGGCTGTCTCGTGAACGGACCCGGTGAGGCATTGATGACCGACGTTGGGTTTACGGGCGGCGGTGCCGGGTCAGGCATGGTGTATCTGGCGGGCAAGCAGAGCCACAAAATGGACAATGCGGCCATGATTGACCACATCGTTGAACAGGTTGAGAAGAAAGCCTCTGAACTGGACGCCGCCGACGCAGAGCAAACGGCGGCTGAGTAACCTCAGCCCCGAAGCTCTGAGACAAGGGCCTGCATCTGGTCAAAGGGCAGAAACCCGCGCAGCATTTCGGTTTCCACCACAAAGGTTGGTGTGCCTGATATCTGCAGAGTTTGCGCCAGATCGCGGGTCGCTCTCAATTCTGCGGTGACTTCAGGGGCATCCATTTGCGCTTCGATCGCGGTTGTATCCAGATCAAGGGTGCTGGCCAAACGCCGCAATGTCTGCAGCGTGATGTTGCCACGGTAGACCATCAAAGCATCGTGCAGCGCCTTGTATGCATCGCCGCCGGCGATCTGGCGCGTGGCAATCGCATAGCGTGAGGCCATAACGGACTCTTCGCCGAGTATGGGGAACTCCTTGATAATCAACCGGATGTTGCCATCGTTTTCCAGCAATTGTTCAATCTCGCCAAAGGCGCGTTTGCAAAACCCACAGCGGTAGTCAAGAAACTCTACTACCGTGATGTCACCATCCGGATTGCCGCCCACATAGGAAAAGCCGTCGTTGAAAATTGCTTCTGCGTTCTCAGCGATCCGTTCCACATCTGCGACAGCCTGAGCAGCCGCTTGACGCTCTTCCATGGAATTCACCGCGTCCAGAATGACTTGCGGGTTTTCCATCAGATAGGCGCGTACCTCTTCCCGAAAGGCCTCGCGTTCCGCATCTGTCATGGCAGACAAATCCAGCGCGCTTGCGGGTGTCAGCATGGTGCCCAGAAACGCAAGGCAGATGAGGGATCGTTTGAACATGAGAGAACTCCATTTTGCGGCGCGGCCTGTTGCAGACAACATATCTCGCGCCCTTTGCCAAGCCCCTTGCCAAGCGTTTAGGCCACCCAAACAGGCGGTAGGGGAGAGGCGCGCCGCAGAGCAATGCGCACCCGTCCCCTTAAGGTCGCCGCGACAGAGCGCAACAAGCGGGATTGACGCCGCAAGGATAACGCGTTGAAACACCATGGCAGCAGTAAGGAGAAAATCCATGCGGGTTTCAAGGCGTTCCTCGGTCGATCCCTTCATTGTGATGGACGTGATGGAGGCGGCACGGCAGGCCGAAGATGCCGGGCGGCACATCATTCACATGGAAGTTGGCCAGCCGGGTACTGGTGCGCCCAAAGCCGCGGCCCTCGCCTTGGCAAACACCATGAAAAACAATACCTTGGGATATACAGTTGCGCTGGGGCTTCCTGCATTGCGCCGAAGGATCGCGCGGCTTTACGGGGAATGGTACAACGTCGACCTTGATCCCGCGCGTGTGGTGATCACACCGGGATCGTCGGGCGGGTTCCTGCTCGCTTTTACCGCACTTTTCGACACGGGCGACCGGGTTGGCATCGGCGCGCCCGGCTACCCAAGCTACCGTCAAATCCTGCGCGCCCTTGATCTGACAGCCGTCGATATTGAGACCGCGCCTGCAAACCGCCTGCAGCCTGTGCCTGAAGACCTGACCGGGCAAAATCTGGCGGGGCTTTTGGTGGCGTCACCCGGTAACCCCACGGGCACGATGCTGGACCGTCCGGCCATGCAGGCCCTGATCGACAGATGCGAGGCAGAGGATATCTCCTTCATTTCGGATGAGATTTACCATGGGATCGAATACGAGGCCAAGTCGGTGACAGCCTTGGAAATCTCGGATGACGTCTATGTCATCAATTCGTTTTCGAAGTATTTTTCCATGACAGGGTGGCGCGTTGGCTGGATGATCGTGCCCGAAGACCACGTGCGCGTCGTAGAGCGTATTGCGCAGAACATATTTATCTGCGCGCCGCACGCCAGCCAGGTGGCGGCGCTTGCGGCGATGGATGCGCAGGACGAACTTGAGGCCAACCGGGCTGTCTACCGCGCCAACAGAGAACTGATGCTCAAAGGCCTGCCGGAGGCGGGGTTTCACAACATCGCCCCGCCGGATGGTGCGTTTTACGTCTATGCGGACGTGAGCGATCTGACCAATGACAGTCGGGCGTTTGCCGCTGAAATACTCGACAAAGCCGGGGTTGCGGTCACGCCGGGCCTTGATTTTGACCCTGTGCGCGGCGCGGGCACCTTGCGTTTTTCCTATGCGCGCAGCACCGAAGACATTGCAGAAGGACTGGCGCGGCTCAAACGTTTCATGTCCGACAGGCGATGACCAAAGGGGATTCACACAGCGGTGTGGATGCGGTAGACTTGGCGGAATAATAAAAACCAAAGAGCAGGTGTCGACGTGATCCGAGCAGTCTTGCTGCTGGCGTGTATGTGCGCGAGCTTTCACAGTGGTGCGGTCCGGGCGCAAGAGGCGCGGCTGGAGGCAACCGGCGCGGGCTTGTCAGGCGATTGGCTGGGGCGCAAAACCCTGACGTTGCCCCTGACGCAGGGCGTGCCCTACCGCGTCTTCATGCTGGATGCGCCAAAAAGGCTGGTGATCGATCTGCGCGACGTGGACGCACAGGCGTTTTCCCCTGACGCGTTTTTGACGCCAAGAGGGCCGATCAATGGCGTTCGCATGGGGCAATTCATGCCCGGCTGGACAAGGTTCATTGCCGATTTGACGCAACCGGTGGTCCCGGACGAGGTTTCGATGCGCATTGACGCATCGTCCGGCGCTGCCGTGTTACAGATGTCGCTGGTCCGGGCTTCTGACAGTGAATTTGGCGAACATGCCGGACCACCGCCGGGGGTTTTTGGCGAAAATGTGGCCGCCCGTGAATTTGCTGTGCCAGATGAGGATCGCTTTGTTGTCGTGATCGATCCCGGGCATGGCGGCGTTGATCCCGGGGCGCTGCGCGGGGATGTGTCGGAAAAAGAGCTGGTTCTGACCCTCGCGTTGAAAATGGCGGAACGGCTTAAAAGCAGTGGCGTGACGGATGTGTACCTGACCCGCGAGACGGATGTTTTTGTGGCGCTTGATGCGCGTGTTGATCTGGCACAGGCGCTGCAGGCGGATTTGTTTTTGTCGCTGCATGCGGATGCCTTGCGCGAAGGCGGCGCAGAAGGGGCCACCATCTACACCCTCGCGGCAGAGGCAAGCGACGCGGCAACCGCGCAACTGGCCGCGCGCCACAATCGGGCCGATATTCTTGCGGGCGCCGATCTGACGGGACAGGAAGACACGGTGGCGCGCGTCTTGCTTGATCTGGCCCGCCACGAGACGCAACCGCGCAGCGATGCATTGGCGCGCGCGATCGTGACGGAAATGGGCAACGCCGGCGTGCCCATGAACCGGCATCCGCTGCGCGAGGCGGGGTTTGCGGTTTTGAAATCCGCCGATATCCCTTCTGTGCTGGTTGAGGTGGGGTTTCTGTCCAGCCCGCGCGATCTGGCTAATGTGCAGGATCCGATCTGGCAGGCGATGGCTGTTGAAGGCCTGGTGGCCTCCGTCATGCGCTGGCGTCAAAGCGATGAACGGCGCGCTGCCCTGAGCCGCTGACCGCACAGGCCGCCACCGGCGCTTCACCGCACGTCATCGCTTTCGTGTTTTGACCATTCGCGCCGGAGCGCGTATATCACGGGTAGTTTCTGCAAGTATTGTGAGGCCTGCGTGTTCCGGTTCATTCTGTCTTTTTTCGGCGGTATCTTCACCACCCTGACAATGGCGTTGTTTATGGCAGCGCTTACCATTGGTGCGGTCTTCTGGATGTATGGCCGCGACTTGCCCAGCCACGAATCTCTCGCGCAGTACGCGCCGCCCACCATCAGCCGGATATACTCCGGGCAAGGGCAGATCATCGACGAATTTGCCAAGGAAAGGCGGTTGTTCGCGCCCGCCGAAACCATTCCTGACATGGTCAAACACGCCTTTATCTCTGCGGAAGACAAGAATTTCTACATTCATCAGGGCTATGATCTGCGCGGCATCGCCGCCGCTGCGGTGGATGCGGTGCGATCGCGGGGGGAAGATTTGCGCGGGGCCTCCACGACCCCGCAGCAGGTCATGAAGAACTTCCTGCGGTCCGGCGACCGCCGGGCAGAGCGCAAGATCAAGGAAATCATTCTGGCAGCCCGTCTTGAAGAAACGCTGACCAAGGAACAAATCCTTGAACTTTACATGAACGAGATCTTTCTGGGGCAAAACTCCTATGGGGTGGCGGCGGCCAGTCAGACCTATTTCAACAAACCGCTCAGCGAACTTGTGCCGCATGAGGCCGCGTTCCTCGCGTCTTTGCCCAAGGCCCCAAGCGATTATCACCCGGTCCGGCAGAAAGACCGATTGCTGGCGCGCCGAAATTTCGTGCTCGAAGAGATGATGGAGAACGGGTATCTCACCCAGGCCGAATATGAAGTCGAAGTCGCATCGCCTTTACGCTCGGTTCAGAATGGCGATTTTGAGAGTTTCCGCAACGAATTGCCGCCGCGCGACTATTTCACCGACGAGATCAGGCGGCAGTTGAGCGAGGATTTTGGCGAAGGCGAGTTCTTTACCGGTGGTCTGACCATTCGGGCGACGATAGATCAGGAGTTGCAGCCGGTGGCCGCAGAATCCCTGCGCAGCGAATTGGAACGGTATGACCGACGCCGTGGCGTGTGGCGCGGCACGGGGCAGCGGATTGACCCGGCGTTACTGACATCCGAGGAAAGCTGGCGCGAGGCGCTTGGTGATGCCGAGGTGGCCCGCGACATTGAACTGGACGGCCCATGGTACCCTGCGGTGGTGCTTGATGTGGGGCAAAGCAGCGCGCGGATCGGCATTGAAGGTGTCGAAGAAGACGCAGATGGCCATTTCATCGCGGCAGAAGACGTCACATGGGCGCGCAAACGCAACGCGGACCGGTCTCTGGGCCGTGAGGCGCGGGTGGCCGGTGATCTGGTCGATGTGGGCGACGTGGTACTGGTGCGCGCCGTCACCAACGACGACGGCACCTTTGCTCGCTGGAGCCTGCGGCAGGTGCCGGAAGTGCAGGGCGGTTTCGTGGCCATGGACGTGAACACTGGCCGGGTTATCGCGATGCAGGGCGGGTTCTCTTATCAGTCCAGCGTGTTCAACCGCGCAACGCAGGCGCTGCGGCAGCCGGGCTCAAGCTTCAAACCCTTCGTCTACGCGTCGGCGCTGGACAGCGGGTATTCGCCCGCGACAATCGTGGTCGACGCCCCGATTGAGATCGACACCGCGCAAGGCATCTGGCGCCCCCGGAACGCATCGCGCGAATTTTATGGCCCGACCCCTTTGCGCACCGGCATTGAACGGTCGCGGAACCTGATGACTGTGCGTCTGGCACAGGAAGTGGGCATGAACGTCGTGGCCGACTACGCTGAACGGTTTGGTGTCTACGACAACATGGGCACCTTCCTTGCCAACGCGCTGGGGTCTGAAGAGACCACGCTCTACCGCATGGTTGCCGCCTACGCGATGTTTGCCAACGGGGGCGAACGGGTGCAGCCCACGCTGGTTGACCGCGTTCAGGACAGGTATGGCCGCACGATCTACCGTCATGATGATCGTTTGTGCTTTGACTGTGCGAGCCCGCTTTTGGGTCAGGGACTTGCGCCCAAGGTGGTCTCTAACCGCGAGCGGGTCATGGACCCGGTGACAGCCTATCAGCTGACCTCCATGATGCGGGGCGTTGTGGAACGGGGCACCGCTGCGCGGACGGTCAACTTGCCTGTGCCTGCCGCTGGCAAAACCGGCACAACAAACGATGCCAAGGACGTGTGGTTTGTAGGCTTTACCAGCAATATCGTGGCGGGGTGCTACATTGGCTACGACCAGCCGCGCAGTCTGGGGCGGGGGGCCGCCGGGGGCAGCATGTGTGGCCCGGTCTTTCAGCGGTTCATGGAAAAAGCGGTGGACAAGTACGGCGGCGGCCCCTTTGAGGTCCCGCCCGGCGGACGCTTTATAAAGATCGACCGCTTCACAGGGGCACGTCTTGCCGATGACGCAACGGGCGAGGCCGTGGTGGCCGAATACTTCCGGTCGGGCGAGGAACCTGTGTTTGGTCTGATGTTTGACGGTGGATTTGCCATGGGTGAAAACCTGCCGCTCTTTGAGGAAGTGGGACAAGCCCAAAGCCAGCAGGTCACAACATCCACCGGCGAGACGGCAACCGTTGGACCGAAAGCAAACTTTGGCACGATCAGTTCAGGTGGGCTTTATTGACAGCGCAAACCCCGGCGGCACCTTGCCGCTGGCGTGACGCTGGTTTATCACGGCGCTTACCCGAAATTTGAGGTTTCTCATGCGCGCTGACGCTCAAAACACAATCGAGAAAATTGAAAAGTCGCTGGAACTGCTTGCGCAGCGCCTCGATGTGGAAACGGCTTCTTACCGGCTTGAAGAATTCAATGCGCGGGTGGAAGACCCGAACCTGTGGGATGATCCGGAGGCGGCGCAAAAGCTGATGCGTGACAGGCAGATGCTGGTGGATGCGATTGAGGTCTACGAGGGCATCAAACGGGACATGACCGACAACGTCGAGTTGATCGAGCTTGGCGAGATGGAAGAGGACCAAGAAGTCGTCTCTGAGGCCGAAGAGGCGCTGAAGGCGCTGGCCGAGAAGGCTGCGCAAAAAGAGCTTGGGGCGTTGCTGGATGGCGAAGCTGATGGCAATGACACCTTTCTTGAGATCAACTCCGGTGCGGGCGGGACGGAATCCTGCGACTGGGCGTCGATGCTGGCGCGCATGTATGTGCGATGGGCTGAAAAGAAGGGCTACAAGGTTGAACTGCAGTCCGAAAGTGCGGGTGAAGAGGCCGGGATCAAGTCGGCCACCTACAAGATCAGTGGGCCAAACGCCTATGGCTGGTTGAAGTCCGAAAGCGGCGTGCACCGCCTTGTGCGGATCAGCCCTTTTGATTCGGCGGCCAAGCGGCACACCTCCTTCACTTCCGTGGGCGTCTATCCGGTGGTTGATGACAACATCGAGATCGAGGTGAACCCGGCGGACATCCGCATTGATACCTACCGGTCTTCGGGGGCGGGCGGTCAGCACGTGAACACGACCGATTCCGCCGTGCGCATCACCCACGCCCCCACGGGGATCGTTGTGACAAGTTCTGAAAAGTCGCAGCACCAGAACCGCGATATCGCCATGAAGGCTCTGAAATCCCGCCTCTACCAGATGGAGTTGGACCGCCGAAACGCCGCTGTAAACGAGATGCATGAAAACAAAGGGGATGCGGGCTGGGGCAATCAGATCAGGTCCTATGTTTTGCAACCCTACCAGATGGTCAAAGATCTGCGCACAAACCACGAAACCTCTGACACTAAGGGGGTCCTGGACGGTGATCTGGACGGGCTGATGGCCGCCACGCTGGCCTTGAACGCAGCCGGCAAGAGCCGCGCGGAGGCGCAGGGCGAATAGGCCGCGCAAATTCCCCGGAAGATACCGACCAACAGAAAGCAGGCGCAGGCTATGGATGACATCACCCTTTGGGATGCGCTGCAGGTCAGTGATGCGCTGGCGTCCAAAACGATTTCCGCGGTTGATCTTATGACGGCGACCCTTGACCGGATCGCGGCCACAAACGCGGACGTGAACGCCATCGTCTCCTTGCGGGACGCAGAGGTGCTGATGGCGGATGCCAGACAGGCCGACGACACGCCGCGCACAGGATGGCTGCACGGGATACCCATGGCCATCAAGGACCTTGCCAATGCTAAAGGGCTGCCCAACAGCAAAGGATCGCCTTTGTTTGCAGGCGAGGTTGCGCAAACCGACGATCAATTGGTGGCGCGGCTTCGTGCGGCAGGGGCCATCATCATCGGCAAAACCAATACGCCAGAGTTTGGCTTAGGCTCGCATACGTTTAATTCCGTCTTCGGCAACACCTCTAACCCCTATGATCTGAGCCGCTCGGCGGGCGGCTCATCCGGGGGGGCGGCGGCAGCGCTGGCGGCGGGCATGGTCTGTCTGGCGGATGGGTCTGACATGATGGGGTCGTTGCGCAATCCGGCGGCCTGGAACAACGTCTACGGCATGCGCCCGACCTGGGGTCTGGTGCCCCCGGACCCGGTAGGTGAGATGTTTTTCAAACAACTGTCCACCTCCGGGCCAATGGCGCGGTCGCCGCGCGATCTTGCTGCGATGCTGGGGACCATCGCGGGGCCCGTGCGGCATTGGCCTTTTGAACGGCCCTCGTCGGATTTTCTGGCACAAATAGACGCGCCGGATGACGCGCCGCGCCTTGGCTGGCTGGCGGACTGGGGCGGTGCCTACCCGATGGAACCGGGTATTCTTGCGCATAGCGAAGCCGCCCTTGCCGACATGCAGCAGTTGGGCTGGCAGGTTGACGCGCTCCCGCCCCCCATGCCCGCTTCCGATATCTGGCAATCGTGGCGTGATTTGCGCAGCTTTGTCGTAGCGGGGGAACGGGCCGAAGATTATGCAGTACCTGAGCGCAGAAAGCTGCTGAAACCCGCCATGATCTGGGAGGTTGAGACCGGGCGCGCCTTGTCCAGTGACGCGATCTACCGCGCCAGTGAAATACGGTCTGAGTGGTACCGGCGGGCGCTTGATCTGTTTGAAAAGGTTGATGTTCTTGTCTTGCCGTCGGCGCAGGTCTGGCCCTTTGCAGGGCATGAAGTCCACCCGACAGAGATCGCAGGCGTCAGCCTTGATACGTACCACCGCTGGATGGAGGTCGTGGTGCCTGCCAGTCTTATTGGTTTGCCCGTCGTGAACATTCCCGCAGGCTTTGGTTCCAACGGATTGCCGATAGGGCTGCAGTTCATTGGTGCGCCCGGTGCAGATGCAATGTTACTGAGACTTGCAGAACGCTGGCATCAGGTGACACAATGGCCTCAGAGGCGTCCGGCCTGCCGGGACGTTTAAGCGGGGGAGAGTAAGATGGAGCAGGTGATTGAAACACCGGAACTTGGCGTGCCGGATCTGCGCCCGGCGCAAATGTCGGACATTGCGCCTGCATTGAAAGCAGGGTGGCAGGATTTTATCGCCAAGCCGATGTACGGGCTGGTTTTTGGCATGATCTACGTCGTGGCGGGCTGGATCATGACGTTGGTCACATGGGAAACCGGGCATAGTTTCTGGCTGGTCCTTGCGGCGATCGGGTTCCCCTTGATGGGGCCGTTTCTTGCCGTGGGCTTGTATGAGGTCTCGCGCCGGATGGCGGCGGGCCTGCCCGTGGCAATGGCAGATGTCTTTGGGGTGATCTGGCATCAACGCACGCGGCAACTGCCGTCCCTTTGCACGATGATGGTGGTGATTTTCATGTTCTGGTTCTTTTTGGGCCATATGATTTTTGCCCTGTTTCTGGGCCTGACCACCATGACCAACATTTCGACCTCGTTTGACGTGTTCTTGTCGTTGAACGGTGTGATGATGCTGATGTTTGGGACAGCGGTTGGAGCGGGGTTCGCCGTTCTGATCTATGCCATTGCTGTTGTCGGATTGCCGCTGCTGCTGGACCGCGAAGTTGATTTTATCACGGCCATGATTACCAGCATCAAAGCGGTTCGGGAGGCCCCTGTGCCGCTGCTGATCTGGGCTGCGATTATCGCCTGCCTCACGTTTGCGGCGTTGATCCCGGGGTTTTTGGGACTGTTGATTGTGTTGCCCTGGCTTGGCCATGCTTCATGGCATCTGTACCAGCGCATGCGACAGGGGTAGGGGCTGCGCCGATTCGCGCCCCATTGCGATCAACCGGGCCCTTAGCTGATCTGTCGCCGTGGCGTGTCCTGCCTCAAGCGCAAAGACATGCGCCTGCGTCAGAAAGAAGGCCGCTGTGTCCTCATCGGGTGCGGCATCTGCGGCTTCTGTATACAGGGCGATCAAAGCGGTTTGGTCGCCCGCGGCATGGGCTGCCAGCAATCGCGCATTCAAACCTTGTGTCATTCTGCGGCCTGCGTGACCTCGCTGCTGTCCGCACGGTTCAGCAACTGTGTGGCGACCCAGTCATGAAACAGATGCGTGGGGCCATCCATGGCCGGAGAGAACCGCCCCCCGTCAAAGGCGGGCGCATGCCGCCCCCGCTGCATGCCTTCAACCACAAAGACATCCTCCGCGAACACCTCTTTCCAAAGGGCGGTATTCTGGGCGCGCAAATCCGCATCTGTGTCAGGCTGGGCGTAAAACAGATGCACATGCTCGCGGGTCTGTTCCTTGCTTTGCGGATCAAGAATGATGGCAAAGGCATGATCCCTGTGCACCCCCAGCAGCACGTTGGGAAACAGGCTGATGTATTCGGCGGCGGTGTCCCATTTAGAACTGAGGTTGCCAAAGTCCGGAAACCTGTTGTCCGTGGCCCCTTTGAGTTGCTGATAGACCAGCTTTCCCTGACCTGAAAAAGACCCTTTTTCTTCAATGTGATAGTGGTCTTCCAGTCTGGAGTAGCTGTTCAGGCCGGGATGCACCCATGGCAAGTGGTAGCTTTCGCAGTAATTCTCAACGGCCAGCTTCCAGTTGCACTGCACGTCGATGGTAAAGCGACTGTCCGAGCCCCCGTGATAGAGCGGCAGATCAAACTCGGCCCAACGCGCCAGCAGTTTCGTATGAGCGACTTCAAAGGGTCGGGCCGTGCCGGAGACGTTGATCCAGACCACCCCCATCCAGATATGCGCGCGTACTTCTAGCAAGCCAAGCGTGGTTTTGTCGATCGCATCATCGGTGTTATGACCCGGTCCGCCGACATGCGGGGTGCTGACAAGCTGCCCGGCGGTACTGTAGCACCAACTGTGGTAGGGACAGCGGATCACGCCTTCGATTTTGCGGGGTTCATTGACGAGGATCATGCCCCGGTGGCGGCAAATGTTGTGAAAAACCCGCACCCTTCCGGATCTGTCGCGCAACAACAAGAGCGGCATGCCCAGAAAGGTCAGCGGTTTGGCGTCCCCGATCTCCGGAACATCTGCTGCGACGGCAAGACCGGCCCATTGATCCTGCAACACCGATTTACATTCGCTTTGAAACACATCCTCTTGCACGTAATGCGCATTGCTGAGCCCATGTGCTTTTTCAATGGGTTGCCGGACGGCACGAAGGTCGTTGTCGGAAATGGTCATGGCAGGCTCTCCCGGGTTTCGTACAGAAACCTTACGTGCCGCCGGACTGATCTATGCCACTTTCAGCGACATTCCTATTCTACAGGCGACATTACCGCATCTACCGAAAGGCGCTGCCCTGTTGCAACAGACGCTGGTGGAAGGGCAGCAGGTCGTCAAAGTTGCAGAACCCTGCTGTGCGGCCCACGTCGAGTGCTGCCCCCAGACCCGGTCCCATGAATTCATAGACCAACCGCGTCATGCGCGTGCTAGCCGGGTTTTCTGCCACCGTCCGGGCGACGTAGCCGACCCAGAAATTGTTTTCAAAAGAGGTCACACGGTTGAGAAAGTTGAACGAGGCGGTCAGACCTTTGCGCCGGCACACGGTGAAGGCCACGCCACCGTCCAGTTGTGCTACCAATCCTCGGAACTCCCGGGCATTAAGGTCTGCGGGAATGCCCTGCATGGCCATTGCCTCCTTCGGCTCGAATCCTTTGACAAACGTGCTGTCGTCTACCCGGTACACATAGACCAGTCCACGCACGCAGCGATGCATGTCCACAAAGCTCTGGCGGCTGAACCTGTAGAAGCCGGAGGGCAGGGTGTCTTCGTCTACGGAAATGACGTGGTTTCCCATGAAATCCTTGATGTGCGCACTGGCGAGCGAGCTGTCTGCGGCGCTCAGCTGCTCAATGGGCTCCAGCAAGATCCTGGGGTCGGTCCCGAAAAAGGCGCAGATCCGGGCCAAAACATCAGGCCGTGGAAAGCTCTCCCCGCTCAGGTACCGGTTAAACTGCGTCCGATTGATGCGCAACTCTCGGGACAGCGCAGAGACGGAACTGTGCTCTGTCGCCAGTTTGCGCAGATTTTCGCCAAGCATACTGCGCAGTTGCGATGGCGAGCGGGAAGAAGTCGACATTTTGCCCTCTTCGACTTTATGCGTGGATACGGCTCACGGAGCGAAGAATGCTCAATCGCAAGCGCGCGGGCCACTCTGACGCTGATTGGCGTCAGGTACTGTTAACTATTGTGACAATACTACCTGAGCGAGACACAAATTCCAAGCGTACGGTGCTGTATTAGCCATGTCCAAAACAGATAACTTGTTGATACTTTTAGGAGGGCAGACAGGAAAGAGCGAAAAATCATGATCGGTGTTATTTTATGGAGCGATCCTGCAGATCGTAAAGCAGTGATCTGGTGCGAAGATCAGGGCGATCTGGCGTTTTTCAATGCGCAGGACAGCACACTCGATGCAAATGCCTTTTTTGATGCAGGCGACGTTGTGCAGTTTGACATGGAATTGGACTCTTCCATTCGCAGGGCCAGCAACCCGCAACTGTTGCTCGAAAAAACCGGTAAGTCCTTGCCTCAGGCGCTGCGCGCAGCGGTCCCCGACGTAAGGCCCGCCGAGGCAACCGCAGAGGTCATTCCGTTTCGCCCACTCAGCGGTCAGCGTCAGTCTGACAGCGACAAATCATCCAGAGCGTTCAGCGGGTAACCTAGTCCCCGCGTGACAGGGCCGCCACACCCGTGCGCGCGACCTCTGCCAGACCCAAGGGCCGCATCAGGTCTGCAAAGGCGTCGATTTTGTCCGGTGCGCCGGTGATTTCGAACACGAAACTTTCGAGCGTGCTGTCCACCACATTCGCCCGGAAGATATCCGCCAGCCGCAACGCCTCCACCCGTTTATCGCCGGTGCCCACAACCTTGAACATGGCAAGCTCGCGTTCCACGGATTTTCCCTCAACCGTCAGATCATGCACTTCGTGAACGGACACGATCCGACCCAGTTGCGCCTTGATCTGCACGATGACCTGTGGCGTGCCGGAGGTGACAATGGTGATCCGGCTCAGATGCCCGGTGTGATCCACTTCCGCGACAGTCAGGCTGTCGATGTTGTAGCCACGCCCGGAAAACAGGCCAATCACCCGCGCCAGAACACCCGGTTCGTTTTCCACGAGCACCGCCAGCGTGTGTTTTTCCACAACGTCCGAAAAGGTCGGACGGAGGTTGTAGGCGGAGTGGCTCGTGGAGCCTTTCTTAATTTTCAGCGGAGACATGAAGCTGGCTTTCTTTGGTAAGTACGTGTCTTGTTGCACGGAATGTCGCGGATTTTACACTGATGCGGCGACACTCTGGGAGAGAGGAGGACACTCAACATGCCATCCACAAAAACTGCTGCGTGCTTTTGCGGCGCGGTCGAGATCACGATCAAGGGCGCGCCTGTGACGCAGGGATATTGTCATTGCACCAGCTGCCGCAAATGGACGGGGCAACCGGTGACGGCCTACGCGCTCTGGCCGGAGGCGATGGTCACCGTGTCCAAGGGGCAGGGCCTTTTGGGCAGCGCGCCGCGCAACGACACGCTTGATATGCATTTCTGTTCTGCCTGCGGTGGCAGTATCATGTGTCATTCCAAGTCGGCGGGTCTGATGGATGTCTACCCGATGTTGATCGCCGGCTTCGACTTTGAGCCGGGGTATCACGTCAACTATGCGGAGCGGGCCATCGACATGCGCGACGGCCTGCCCAAGTTTCGTGATATGCCCGATCGCGCCGGGGGCAGCGGCGAGATGATGGACGAATAGACGGTCGGGGCAGGTCACACCAGCACCGACCCTTTGCTATCAATCACGCCTTGTGTGTCCGCTTCGCCCAGCAGCATTTCATTATGCGCCTTGCCTGACGGGATCATGGGGAAGCAGTTCTCATGCTTCGTCACCAGACAGTCAAAGATCACAGGGCCGTCGTGGTTGATCATCTCCATGATCGCGTCGTCCAGATCGGCAGGGTCAGAGCACAGGATGCCCTTGGCGCCAAAGGCTTCGGCCAGTTTCACAAAGTCGGGCAGGGCGTCGGACCAGCTGTGGGAATAGCGCTCCCCGTGCAAAAGCTCCTGCCATTGCCGCACCATGCCCAGCCGTTCGTTGTTCAGGATAAACTGCTTGGCCTTGAGGTTGTACTGAACGGCGGTGCCCATTTCCTGCATGTTCATCAGCCATGACGCCTCGCCTGCGACGTTGATGACCAAAGCATCGGGGTGCGCCATCTGCACGCCCAAGGATGCCGGAAAGCCATAGCCCATGGTGCCCAGGCCGCCCGACGTCATCCAGCGATTGGGGTCTTCAAACCCCAGATACTGCGCAGCCCACATCTGGTGCTGGCCCACTTCGGTACAGATGTAGCGGTCATGCCCTTTGGTCAGCGCCTCAAGCCGCGACAGCGCGTATTGCGGTTTGATGGTCTTGCCTTCTTGCGTGAACTGCAGGCAGTTGACCTTTTTCCACTCTGCGATCTTCATCCACCATTTTGCTACGGCTTCGGAATTGGTCTTGCGCCCGCGCGCTTTCCACAGGTTCAGCACGTCTTCAAGCACATGGGCGATGTCGCCCACGATCGGGATGTCCGTCTTGATTACCTTGTTGATGGAGGAGGGGTCGATGTCGATATGCGCTTTGGTCGATTTGGGGCTGAACGCGTCAAGGCGGCCAGTGATCCGGTCATCAAACCGCGCGCCGATGTTGATCATCAGATCGCAGTCATGCATGGCCATGTTGGCCTCATACAGACCATGCATGCCCAGCATGCCCAGCCAGTTTTCGCCAGACGCAGGATAGCAGCCCAAGCCCATCAGGGTCGAGGTGATCGGGAACCCTGTAGCGCCCACCAATTCGCGCAGCAACTGGCTTGCTGCCGGGCCGGAGTTGATGACGCCGCCACCAGTATAGAAGATTGGCTTTTTCGCCTTTTCGATGGCGGCAACGAGTTCGGTGATCTCTTCCATATCGCCCTTGACGCGTGGCTGATAGCGCGAGGCGGAAGGCTTTGGCTCGTGGTAGGCACCGGTCGCAAACTGCACATCCTTGGGGATGTCGACCAGCACCGGACCGGGCCGGCCAGAGGTGGCTACATGAAACGCATCGTGAAGCGTGCTCGACAGCGCGACGGTTTCTTTCACCAGCCAGTTGTGTTTGGTGCAGGGACGCGTGATCCCCACGGTATCGGCTTCCTGAAACGCATCAGAGCCGATCATGAAGGTCGGTACCTGACCGGTCAGAACAACAATCGGGATCGAATCCATCAGCGCATCAGTCAGACCCGTCACCGCATTTGTGGCCCCGGGACCGGAGGTGACAAGCACAACGCCCGGTTTGCCGGTCGCGCGCGCATAGCCTTCGGCGGCGTGCACAGCGCCTTGTTCGTGGCGCACCAGCACATGGCGGATCGCGTTTTGTTGAAAAATCTCGTCGTAAATCGGTAGGACGGCCCCGCCGGGGTAGCCAAAGACGGTGTCTACACCCTGATCAATCAAGGATTGGACAATCATTTTCGCGCCGGACATTTGCCGTGTCATGTTCTCATTCTCCGTGTCGGTCCTCTGTGACCGGTTGGCGTTTGTGCAAAAAAAAGCCCCCGACGTTTCGGCGGGGGCGCATGGGTCCGACTATGGTCTACCGTTACCGGCCCATGCGCGTATGTCCTACAATGACGACTAGCGGTATCATGTCAGAAGCTCCTCTTTACGCGGGTGACATTAGGTTGGGGGGCAGGGGGCGTCAACACCGAAATCGGCATTAATTGTGTCTCTGGGGTGGAAAATTTTGGTATTTTCTTGCGTAAGGTCGCTTGGTTCCGACATTTGATGAAATTGAGACTCGAAATCTGCCCCTTTTCGAGCTTGACGCGCGATAGGGTGCCATGACGTTTTGCGCGGCATCTGACCACAAGGTTCAGAACGGGTCGCCGGTCCCCTGCAAAACGCCATGCTCAAGGGCATATCGGGTCAGGCCCGCCGTCGAAGAGATGCCTAGTTTCCGTTTGATGTTCTTTCTGTGTGTCTCGACCGTACGGACAGAGATATCGAGGTCCAGCGCCACCTGTTTGTTGGACTTGCCCTGCGCCAGTTGCAGCAGGATAGTTTGTTCCCGACCGGTCAGCGCGTCGCGCGCGTCATCCTCCTTGGGGGCAAGTGAGCCGCGTGCGCCGGTGCACAGGTACCGCTCTCCGGCCATGACCGCGTTGATCGCCTTGTTGATCTCTTCGGTGGGGACGTCCTTGAGAATATAGCCCGACGCCCCGTGGCTCAGCGCGGTTGAGATATATTCAGGACTGTCGTGCATGGTCAGGATCAGCACGCGCGTCTGCGGGCGGCGCTCAAGGATGATCTCGGTGGCCGTCAGACCGCCGATGTCGGGCATGTTCAGATCCATCAGGACCACATGCGGGTTCAACTGGTCCAGTGTCTCAATGGCCTCGCGCGCGCTGAAGCAGGTGCCCACAATTTCGAGGTGCGCATAGCTTTCGAGGATCGACTGAATTCCTTCTGCGACCATGGGGTGGTCGTCTACAATCAGCACGCGGGTGATGTCTTGAGTGTCTGTCATGCGGTCAGCTTTGTTGCAGTTTTCTCTGGTGGTTCAGTAGGTTCCGGCGGCAGCAAATGCGACAGCGGGACGGAGACTTCGATGGCGGTGCCTTGTTGGTCGCGTCCTGCGGTCATGCGCAGATGACCGTCCAATTGCTCAACCCGTTCCTGCATGTTGCGCAAGCCCAGACCCGCGAAGCCAGAGCGTTGAAAGTCCGGGCCAAGCCCTTTGCCATCGTCCTCTATGCGCAGGGTGGCGCCGTTTCGGTGGCCGCGCAGGTCCATCCGCACAAAAGAGGCCGCCGCGTGCCGTTCGATATTGGTCAGCGCCTCCTGAGCAATCCGGTAGAGCGCGATTTTAGCGTTGGAATCCAGCCTGTTGCGAAAGACAACCGTGTGAAACTCGGTTTCGATTCCGGTACGTGCTCCAAACTCTTCCACCAGCGTTTTCAGCGCAGGCCCCAGACCCAGATCGTCCAGCATGCCCGGCCGCAGATCACGGCTGATCCGGCGGACTTCGGCGATGGCCGTGCCCAGGGTTTCGATGCCCTTGTCGAGGTTTTGTGCCGCACTTGCATCCCCACGGTCCAGTTTGCGGCGTGCCGCATCCAATGCATAGCGGATGCCCACCAGAATTTGGCTGATGCCGTCATGCAATTCGCGTGCGACCCGGCCGCGTTCTTCTTCCTGTGCGTCCAAAACCCGTTGGGTGAGGGCTTTCAGTTTGGCGTCGGCAAGGCGGCGTTCGCGGATGTTCAGCCCCATGCTGGTGAGAAACACGGCCAGAAGAGCTGCAAGCGTGATCAGCCCGATATAAAGGAACGTCCGTTGGACGCGCGCCTGAACCTCTGCCCGGGCAGAGGCGACGGTCGCCAGCACATCGTCGATATAGACGCCGGTGCCAACGGCCCACCGCCAGCTTGGGAAACTGGTGACATAGGTGATAATGCGCGCTTCTTCCCCGGTGGAGGGTTTTGGCCACAGATAGCTGTGATACCCCGCACCGGATCGTGCGATGCGGATCAGCTCATCGACCACGGGCGTGCCTTCGCTGTCTGTCAGGCCGGACCAGTTTTTGTTGATCCGCTCTGTCTGGCGGGGGCTGACAATGTTCTTGCCATCGTAGTCGTAGACGAAAAAGAACCCTTCGGTGCCATAGATCATCGCTGACAGGATTTGTGCGACCTGCGCCTGCGCCTGCTCATCTGTGGGCGCGGCATTGCCGTAAATGAAGTAAAACCCGTTGCGGGCCTGCGTGACGTAGTTGCGTAATTCGACCTTTTTGGCGTCCAGAAGCTGGGTCTCAAGGATCTGGATTTCCCGCTCGGCCAGCGCGCGGGACTGGATTGCCACGACACTTGCGATGGCCGCCACCGCAAGCACAAGCGGCACCGTCGCAAGCAAGGACAGCTTTTGCGCATAGCTTGGTCGAAAGATCGTTTTCAGTCTCCACATGCGATGATGGATACGCAGAATCAAGCCGCATGCAAGGCAAGAGCCGAAACTCGAACAGTACGCGCATCTGCGGATTTTATGGGAAATTCGCGCTATAGTTGTTGAAGATACGGCCTGAAACGTCGATAAAAAGAGGATGCTACGTAGTAGTAGGTATTCCATTCCCCGCGCAGCTTGATAATTTCAGCCACACTTTCACCGGCGTGGGCCCGTTTTTTGGCATGCGCCGACATCACCTTCGGGAGGAGTACCCTAATGGACCGTCGTTCATTCCTTAAAAGCTCTGCACTTGGCGGAACAGCCGCTGCAGCAACAACACTTGCGGCACCTGCGATCGCGCAAGGCAACCGCACATTGACAATGGTCACATCGTGGCCGCGTGGCTTCGCCGTGCTTGACGATGCGGCAACCTACTTCAACGAAATGGTCGATGCGATGTCTGATGGCGCGCTGACCATTGAAAAGAAAGCCCCCGGCGAACTGGTTGGCGCTTTTGAAGTCTTTGACGCGGTATCGTCCGGTCAGGCAGACATCTACCACTCTGCAGACTATTACTTCATCGGTCAGCACCCGGGCTACGCCTACTTCACGGCTGTGCCTTTTGGGGGCACCGCGCAGGAAGTCACAAACTGGTACCACCACGGTGGCGGCCATGACCTGCACACCGAACTGGGTGAAATCTTCAACCTGAAATCCTTCCTTGCAGGCAACTCCGGGTCGCAATCCGGGGGCTGGTTCCGCAACGAGATCAACTCAGCGGCGGACTTCAACGGTCTGAAATTCCGCATGCCGGGTCTGGGTGGCAAGGTTCTGGGTGAACTGGGTGCTTCGGTTCAGAACATCCCCGGCGGTGAGCTTTATCAAGCGCTGTCTTCCGGTGCTCTGGACGGTCTGGAGTGGGTTGGCCCCTTCGCAGACGAACGCGCCGGTTTCCAGGAAGTCGCAAAAGTCTACTACACGGCTGGTTTCCACGAGCCGGGCTCTGCGCTGTCGGCAGCGGTCAACCTTGATGTCTGGGGTGAGCTCTCGCCCGCGCATCAGGCGATCATCGAGAACGCCGCCATGGCGACAACGCACTACCAGTTGGCAGAAACACTCTCCAACAATGGTGCTGCTCTCAAGCGTCTGCAAGCGCAGGGCGTCAAAGCGCTGCAATTCCCGGATGACGTCTGGGATGCCTTCGGGGCGGCGTCGAAAACCGTTCTGGACGAGAACATGTCGGACGATCTGTTTGCGTCGATCCGCGCCAGCTTTGATGAATCGCTCGCTGAATCTTCTGACTGGCTGCTCAAGTCCGACTCCTTCTATGTCGAACAACGCAATCGCGTACTGGCCAACGGCTAAGCAATCGCGCTATGAATCCTGCAGGGCAGCAACGTGTTGCCCTGTAGACCATCGGAGACCCGGCGCAGAATCCGCCGGGAGGGCAAAGGCCCAAAGCCGCCAAACGCGGCCAGACGGGAGGGGACAGCATGGAAGAGGACGCAGCCACGGGAGGTGCGCTTGGCGCCATCTTTGACGGGATTGTCTGGTTCATCACCAATATCGCGATGTCGTTTTACCACGTCGCCTATGCGATTACCCATCCGGGTCTGTGGCTCGACTGGTCCGACAAACAGGCCATCATGCGCTTTGTCTATTACGGCGGTTCGGTCGAATTCTTCTTTGTCATTCTGACGACCTTCCTTGTGATGTTCGGCATTGGGATCTGGCGCGGCAACATCATGTGGGCCTACGTCCGGGTGCTTGAAGGGTTTGCCAACACGGTCGGGCGCTTCTTTGCGTGGGCGGGCCTGTTGATGGTGATCCAGCAGATCATCATTGTCTTTATGCAACGTATATTCACCCGGCCCGATATCTCTTTCGGCTTTGGCATCCCATTGCAGTTTGACATCAGTTGGTTTGCCGAAGAACTGAAGCTTTACAACGCGATGGTCGTTTGCCTGTGCATGGCCTACACCTTTGTGCAGGGCGGTCATGTGCGCGTCGATCTGGTCTATTCTGCCGTGAAGTTCCGCACCAAGAAGGTGATCGACATGTTCGGGGCCGTCTTGTTCATGATGCCGACCGCCGTGATCATCTGGCTTTACGGGTGGTTTTTCATGTGGCGGCACCTGATTGTGCCGAACCCCTCTGCCTCGGATACGCTGGACCGTTTGCTCAATAAATCGCGCGCCCTGCGCTGGAATGTTGAAACCATCGGGTTCAGTCCAAACGGCTTTAACGGCTATTTCCTGTTCAAGGTTTTGCTGTGCGCCTTTACGGCAATGGTGTTCCTGCAAGCGATGGCGATGTTTTTCAGATCTTTCCAGGAATGGCGTGAAGGTCCGGAAAGCGAAGGGAAATACCTCGACAAGGATACCTTGGGCGAGGGCGAAGAAGCCTACGAAGGCGCGCACTGATAATCGCGCAGACATAGCGCGAAGGAAGAGGACAGTCTCATGTTATTCGGATTAGATGGCGTCGAAGTCGGCTTGATCATTGTGGCGATATGCCTCTTTGGCGGTATTCTGTCGGGCTTTCCTGTGGCCTTTGCGATTGCAGGCGCGGGGGTGATTTCTTTCGGGATCATTGCGGCGCTCGACAGCGCGGGGCTGTTGATCCACCAGGCGATTGACACCAGCAGTCAGGTCTACCGCGACCTCGTGAATTCCGGGGTCAAGGCGGACACAATATCGATTTTCCGATACCCCGAAATGCCGCGCATCGAAGAACCTGTTTTCCCAAGTGGCTGGGAAGTGGCGCTGGATCGCAACGTATCGTTTGTGGTCAACCGGATGAACGAACGCGTGCTTGCCGGACAATCCATTGAAACCCTGCTGGCTGTTTTGATGTTTGTTTTGATGGGCATCACGCTGGAACGGTCCAAGATTGCGAACGACCTTTTGACCACCATGGCGCGCGTTTTTGGCCCGCTGCCGGGCGGTCTGGCCGTTTCCATCGTTGTGGTCGGCGCATTCCTTGCGGCCTCTACCGGGATCGTTGGCGCGACCGTGGTGACCATGGGCTTGCTTGCGCTGCCCACGATGCTGCGAAACGGCTATTCGCCACAGTTGTCTACGGGTGTGATTGCCGCTTCCGGGACGCTGGGCCAGATCATCCCGCCGTCGATTGTGATCGTGCTGTTGGGCACTTTGGCGGGTGACCTTGATTCCAACGCACAGGAACGGCGCGCAATTCTTGCAGGCTGTACCGATGCGCTGACCTATCTGGGCGAACCAGCGGTTCTCTCTGTCGGGACGCTGTTTCAGGCCGCCCTTGTGCCGGGCATCATGCTGGCGCTGCTCTATGCGCTCTATGCCTTTGGCTATGCACTTTTGAACCCTGAAAAGGCCCCGGCGGTCGAGATGGGTAGCACCAATGCAGAACCCGTAACCAGGTCCGAAGCCTTTACATGGTTCCTCGGCATGCCAGCGGCCTTGATCGTTGGCACGATCCTGCTGGGCAATCTGAATGTCATTGGCGATCAGTCGACAAATATCTCGCGTTTTTCCGATATTGGCGAAAGCGCGTCGCTGCGCACGAATGTCAGTGAGGAATGTCAGGCCTCTATGATCGAACTGCATGGTCAGGAAGCCTGGGACGCCGCTGTCACACAGCAGGAAGCCATCACTGCTGCAGGCGGGGTTCAACAATCCGAAGCCCTGACCGAGGATGAGTTTGCCGCAGCCCTGCAAGACCGGATCGACAACGCCGCCCCCGTCGGGACAGGCATTGCGATCATCATTTTGATGCTGTCGCTCATTCTGACGACCGCGCGGGGTATATCACCAACAAGCCCGGCGCAGCCGCTCATGATCGGGGCGATCGGGGCTGTCCTGATGGTGCTGGTGGACATCGTGATCATTTCGCCGACAACCTCGCCCGGGGCGATGGTGGTGATTATGGCGCTGCCGTTTGCGGCCCTGATGTACGGTGTGGTGTACGCGACAAAAATATGCGCCCGGAATGAACTGATCCGGGTGGTGTTCCCGCCGCTTGTGCTGATTGTGGCGGTGCTGGGATCTATCCTCGGGGGCATCACCAACCCGACGCCTGCAGCGGCCCTTGGTGCCGGTGGGGCCATCATGCTGGCGGCCTATCGCAAGCTCAAGGATCAGGATCGCTCCCCCAAGATCGTCATCTGGTCCACGCTGGCAATCATCGTGTGTATTCTGGTGGGCATCAACTTTGATCTGCGGATCAACACCGATGAGGTGGGATTCCAAAGCTGGTTTGCCTTCATGGTGGCCTATGCCGCGTACCTCTATGCACTCTTTGGGCTGCTGTTCTCGTGCTACATCCTCTGGACCTCCGGCGTTCTGGCCCCGGTCGTGCGCGAAACCGCCAAGGTGACGTCGATGGTGTTTACCATCCTGATCGGGTCGCAGTTGCTGAACCTTGTGGTAATTTCCTTCGGGGGCGAGCATTACATCCAGCAGTTCCTGAAATCCTTCGACAACGAATTCACTGTGTTCCTGATTGTGATGCTGGTGCTGTTCATCCTCGGGTTTGTGTTGGATTTCCTTGAGATCATCTACATCGTGATCCCGATTGTGGGGCCCGTCATCTACGGCGGAACCTTTGATCCAAAATGGGTGACCATCATGATCGCGGTGAACCTGCAGACTTCGTTCCTGACGCCGCCCTTTGGATTTGCGCTGTTCTATCTCAGGGGTGTCGCACCCAAGGAAGTGACCACGCAGCACATCTACAGCGGCATCATTCCCTTCGTGCTTATTCAGGTGGCGGGGCTGGCCTTGCTCTGGACCGTGCCGGGGATCGTGACCTTCGTGCCCGATCTGATCGCGAACTAACAAAAAAGGCGAGAGGGTGACCTCTCGCCTTTTTGCATTCCGTTGCGCGATGCCTCAGCGGCGTTGTGCCGTCCACTGGCCGTTCTTCGCGCAGAGCGTTGAAGGTTTGTGGTCGGGGTCGTTCTTCAGCTCTTCTGTGGCGCGTGCGCCCAAGTAACCCAGAACGGTTACAAATCCCAAAGTTCCGAAAGCGAGTACCATTGGTAGTATTCCCATGTCGTTCTCCTTTGCATCTGTTGTATGTTCAGATTTACGACGTGAACGCAGGGTTAGATCAAAAAAAACTTCAATAAATTCAAAAGCATACAAAGGTATACAGCATTTTCATCTATTTTTCAGCGTATTGAGGCAAAGCCGTCTGTGCAATTTTATCTGAAAATGATCAGGATCAACGCAAAATAGCATAGCAAGCCCCAGACACCGAAGCTGGCCGCCAACAAGGCCGTCGCGAAAAGCAAGGCAAGCAGGCCCGCGATCTCTGCGTTCGCCCGCCGCTGAGGAAGCTGCTCAAGACGCTCCAATTCCACGCGGATGTCCTGTCCTGACACCTTCGACAGCACGAGCGCTGTAACACGGTACAGAACTTTTCCCAGTGGTGATTTGGCGCTCAGCAGTGTTTTCATGACAGGCACAATATCAAGCTTGCGGTCACTCTCCAACCCATGGGCCTGAAAAATCGGATTTTCAGCGCACAGGTGCAGGTCATGCCGTTACCGGACTGGCCGCGTATCCGGCAAGTGGATGTTGGCAACCTGCTCGGCAATCGGGTCCGTCGACAGCGGGTGCGTTTCTGACGAATATTGCGCAGGGTCGCGCATTTTCTGCCATTTCCCGCCCGCATAGACTTCCAGACCGGAGAATTTGGCCTTGTAGCCCATCTTTTGACTGCCGGGCACCCAATAGCCCAGATACACGTAAGGAAGTCCTGCATCACGCGCGATTTCCACATGGTCAAGCACCATGTAGGTCCCCAATGATCGCCGGGGCGCGTCTGGCGTGTAGAACGAATAGACCATCGACAGGCCATCCGTCAGAACATCTGTCAGGCTGACGCCGATCAAACCGCCGGTCTGCTGCTCGCTGTATTCCACCACCCGGCTGCGGATCGGAGTTTCTTCGATCATCGCGGCAAATTCGAACACATCCATATCTGCCATGCCGCCATCTGCGTGACGGCTGTCGAGATAGGCGCGGAACAGATCGTATTGCTCTTCCGAAGCCCAGGGCGAGGTCGCCCGGCGTTTGATATCCGAGTTGCGGTTGATGGTGCGTCTTTGGCCGCGCGATGCCGTGAACTCTGCCACATTGATGCGCGCGGACAGGCAGGCAGAGCATTCTGCGCAAGAGGGCCTGTAAAGCACATTCTGAGACCGGCGAAAGCCCTGTTGCGACAGGCTGTCGTTCAGCTTTTCTGCATTCTCGCCCTGCAGAGCCGTGAACAGCTTTCTTTCCATCCGGCCCGCAAGATACGGGCAAGGCTGCGGCGCAGTCACATAAAACTGCGGTGCGATGGGAAGCGTGTGGCGCATTGGTTCCGGGCTCTTTGTGCAGCAACGATATCAAGAGACGTTACAGCCGCCAACCATAACTTTTGTCGCATCTAGCGCAGGTCAGCCTTTTTGTTGATCATCACAGTGTTCAGCGCATGATCACTGACGCCTTGGCCTTTTTCGGTGGTGGCCATCAATACAATCGATGCGAGTTGGATGATCGGCACCGCCCAGCTGATCGTGTAGCCCAGCGTGTGCCCAAAGGCCGTTCCCAGATCAAACCGGCTGCCATCCGCGCGCCGCAGTTCGATAGCGAACAGCCGCATGCCCCATGTGGCAGAACCATTGGCAATGGTCACCGTCCGGTACATGAAACCAACCACCAGAAACAGAAAAGGAAAGAAAAACAGCCCCGTAAATGCGGTAAAGGGCAAGACCACAAGACAGGCCATCAGGGTAACAAGCGCATCGACCCCCCAGGCCAGCAGACGTTTAAAGGCCACGTCCTGATAAAACTCAGGTCGGAATTGAGGATCGGGCAGGGTGGTCATCGTGGTCTCCGGTAAAGGGGGCAGGCACAGACGGTCTGTCTGTGCCCGAATGTGTTAGCTGTCGCGCGCTTCATTTTGAGCGGTTTCCGTGCGCTCGTCCATGAACTGGTCGAATTCAGCTTTGTCCTTGGCGTCGCGCAGCCGTTCAAGGAATGATTCGAACTGTGTCTGCTCTTCTTCCAGCCGGCGCAGCGTGTCTGCCTTGTAGGTGTCGAAAGCGGTGTTGCCGGTTGGGCGCATCGCCGAGAGGCCGTGGCGCATGCTGCGCGATTTCTGAGTGCAGGATGTGAACATGCGTTTGCTCCATATCATGTAGGCCAAAAGGGCGAGGCCCACGGGCCAGAAAAAGATGAATCCGAGCACCATTGCCGCGATCCAGGCGCCTTTGCCTTTTTCGTCCAGCCAACGTTCGGTGCGCGTCAACCAGCCAATATTGGGTCTGAGCGGTGTTGTTTGGGTTAAGGTTGTCATTGCTTGCCTTTCATAACTGCGGTGTGATGCTTTGGGTCGATGTGAATGTCTTTCACATTAAATAAATTGCAATCACCTGGCGAACTTACAAGGCATAATGTAAATCTTTTTCACATTATTTTGCAAAGTGCTTGCAGATCAGACAATTAGGGAGTGTTCCGACCAGAGCTTTCTGTCGCTCTCTGCTGATATCGCGATTGACCTTCACCGGTGATGGCGCGATGCTCCGACGCAAAGTGCAAAGAGCCATGACACATTCCTTTACCCCGATCCGCGTCCTAAGACCTTTTGATCCGTCCAGAGGCGCGGACATCTCAAAGCTGGTGTCAGGCGCGCGGCCAGAGCATCAGGCGTTGATTGCAGGTGCTGCCGGGTGCAGCCCGTACCTTGCGGCTCTCGTTGAAAAAGAAACGCATTGGTTGGTGGATGCGCTCAACGATGTGGAGGCGGCGGTTGAGGCAACCTTGGCAGAGGCTGCTGATTGGCGCGCGCCTGATCTCAACAAGGTGTTGCGCCAAGCCAAACGGCGCATCGCGCTGATGACAGCGTTGGCGGATCTGGGCGGGGTCTGGCCGTTGGAGCGGGTCACCGCCACCTTGTCAAAATTCGCGCAAGTCGCCTGTTCAGCGGCCTTGCAACAAGCGATTGCCGTGCAGATCCGCCGCGAGAAACTACCGGGTCTGTCCGAAGAGGCGATTGAACGGGCTGGCGGCATGGTCGTTCTGGCCATGGGAAAGCTTGGCGCGCATGAGCTGAATTATTCCTCTGATATCGACCTGATCTGCCTGTTTGATGAGACGCAGTTTGAGCCTGATGCCTATCACGACGCGCGCGCAGGGTTTATCCGTGCGACACGCGCAATGTGTGCCAGCCTGAGCGAGATCACCGCAGACGGCTATGTCTTTCGCACGGATTTGCGCCTGCGCCCTGATCCGTCGGTGACGCCGGTGTGCATGGCCATGGAAGCGGCAGAGCGATATTACGAAAGCCTTGGCCGCACATGGGAACGGGCCGCCTTTATCAAGGCGCGCGCCATCGCAGGTGATCTGGGGGCAGGGCAAAGGTTTCTGGACACGCTGCGGCCTTTTGTGTGGCGCAAGCATCTTGATTTTGCGTCGATTGAGGATGCGCACAACATGCGGTTGGCCATCCGCGAACATAAAGGGCTGGGCGGGCCGATTACCCTGCCGGGGCACAATATGAAGCTTGGGCGCGGTGGCATTCGCGAAATCGAGTTTTTCACCCAGACCCGGCAGATCATCGCGGGCGGCCGGGACCCTGATTTGCGGCTGCGGGGCACCAAGGAAAGTCTGGGCGTTTTGACCGAACGCGGCTGGGTTGATGCTGAAACCGCAGAGGTTCTGGCGGAAAACTACACGTTCCACCGCACCGTGGAGCACCGGTTGCAGATGGTTCAGGACGCACAGACCCACAGCCTACCCGGAACGGAGGCAGGGTTTGAGCGTCTTGCCGCCATGATGGATCGGGACGTGAGCGCGCTGAAGTCGGAATTGCTGGACCGCCTCGCCACGGTCCACCGTCTGACCGAAGGGTTCTTTGCGCCCACGGGGTCATCGCAACCGGGGACGGACCCCAAAGACCCCGAGATTGTCGCGCGCTGGCAAACCTATCCCGCTTTCCGGTCAGAGCGCAGCAAGGCGCTGTTTTCAAGGCTTCAACCAGAGATTCTGCGCCGTCTGTCCGCCGCTGGCAACCCTGAGGCAGCACTACTGGCTTTTGACGGATTTCTGTCCAGATTGCCTGCCGGTGTGCAGCTTTTCTCGCTGCTAGAGACGAACAAATCCTTGCTTGATTTGTTGGTGGATATTGTCAGCACCTCACCGGCTTTGGCACAACATCTGTCGCGAAATGCAGCCGTACTGGATGCGGTGATCGGCGGCGACTTTTTCACGAAATGGCCGGGGCAGGAGGGGTTGGAAGCCTTGTTGTGGGCGCAGGTGTCGCGCGCAGAGGACTACGAGGCGCAACTGAACGCCGCGCGCCGCTGGACAAAGGAATGGCATTTCCGGATTGGCGTGCATTTGTTGCGCGGCTTGATCCGACCCGTTGAGGCGGCAGCGCAATATACGGACCTTGCCCGCGCCAATGTGGCCGTGCTGCTGCCGGTTGTGGAAGACATGTTTGCGGTCAAACACGGGACCCCGCCGGGGTTGGGGGCCGTGGTTGTGGGCATGGGCTCTTTGGGCGCAGGCACGTTGAACGCGGCATCTGATCTTGACCTGATCGTGGTCTACGATGCGCAGGGTGAGGAAGCGTCGACAGGTGAAAAGGCTTTGGCAACAAGGCCCTATTACGCAAAGCTCACGCAGTCACTGATCACGGCAATCAGCGCCCCCACCGCCGAAGGCAAGCTTTACGAGGTTGACATGCGCCTGCGTCCTTCGGGCAACCAAGGGCCCGTTGCAACCTCTGTTGCAGCGTTTGAGAGCTATCAGCAGCAACAAGCATGGCTGTGGGAGCATCTGGCGCTGACCCGTGCGCGCCCCGTGGCTGGCCCCCCTTTGCTGAGAAGCCGGATCGAGGCATTCCGGGGCCACCTGTTGTCAGCGCCACGGGAAAAAACGTCTGTGCTGCAAGAGCTTGCAAAGGTTCGCGCGCGCATCCGCGACGCCAAGACGCCTCGTTCCTTGTGGGAGGTCAAAACCGGCCCGGGGCGGTTGCAGGACATCGAACTTCTGGCGCAGGCCGGGACGTTGATGCAGGGCGATACGGGCAGACAGACGGACGCGGGCTTGCGGGCTGCGGCGGCGCAAGGGATCTTGTCCCCTGAGACGTTGGAATTGCTGTTGGGGGCTGCGGCGTTTTACCTCTCCGTCAATCTGGCGGTTAGGCTATTGACGAACGACACGCTGGAAACCACAGCACTGAATGTTGCGAGCGAAAGCTACCTTGCCCGCTGTTTGGAGATGGACAATACAGACGCCATCGAAACCCGGCTTGAGACCTCCTATGCCGCATGCGCAGAAAAGATTGATGCATTGCTGCGGCCCTTTGAGTGAAGGAACAGACATGGCGGAAAAATCCGAAGACGACCCCAAGGGCCTGATCAGTGAGGCCTACCGCATCGACGGCATAACGAAATCGGAATGCCGGTCTATCTTTCTCGACTGGGCGCTCAGCCTGCCACTGGGGCAAGACACAGGACCCGCGTTACGGCGGCTGCTGGATGCCTACCAGACAGATAATCCCGAACACCCCATGACACAGGTCTTTAACGAAGGGCTGACCACCATGCAGGCTCCCAGAAGACGGGGGGGCTGGCGGTCGCGCACACGCAACTGAACAGCTTTCGTCAAAACAAAATAAAATTCGCCACAATTTTGCCTATTTGGGTTTCTATACGATCTTCAGGAATGGATGGGGGCGTCTATTCGGCTGTAAGCCAAGAGGTTCGTTATGACGTCTATTCGAGTAATCGCTCTCACGTTGGTTGGTGTTCTTTTGGCAGGGTGTGCGTCCGTTGACGTGCCGACCCGCGCGCTTCCGTCGCCCAGTGTGTCCACTTCTGACATCGCTGTCATGCCGACGCTGAATGTCAAAGAGGTACGCGTTTCGGTGCCGGAGCATTTGGAAGTTTCAGAAGCCAACACTTACTTGCCAAAAGGCGATATCCTTTGGCGCGGCGAAGCCCCCGGCGACCGTCATGCGCAGGTTGGTGCAATCTTTGACACCGCTATGGCACGTGGCACGGCCAGCATGAAAAGCGGTGTGCCGGTCAAGCTGGATATTCAGGTTACGCGGTTCCATGCCTTGTCAGACCGGACGCGGCAGTCTGTTGGCGGTGTGCATTCGATCCGCTTTGTGCTGAACGTCCGGGATGCGCGCACCGGTGAATTGTTGCGGCCCGCAAAGATGATCCAGGCGGACATAAAAGGGTATGGCGGGCAAGCGGCATGGCGGGCCGAAGTAGCCGGGCAGACGCAAAAAGTGCGGATCACGGATTTTCTGGCAAGCGTGATCGCAACCGAACTGACCAATCCGAATGGGTTCGAAAACAACCGGCTGGGACTGATCCAGCGGCTTAATCATCAAGCGGGAACTTCCACCTGACGGCGCATCACGCTAAGGGGGGGCATGTCACAAGAACAAGACCGCACCCCCAAGATGGAAATCCCTGTTGTCAGGCTCAGGCCAAAGGCAAATGCCAAGGCTGTCAGACACGGGTTTCCATGGATTTACGCCAACGAACTGGTCACGGACCGGCGGACCAAGTCCTTGCCCGCCGGGACCATCGCGCACCTCGAAGATCATGCGCGCCACAGTCTGGGTCTTGTGGCCCTCACCCCACAGTCCAAGATCATCGCGCGCATGCTGGACCGCGACAGCGCAGCGCAGATTGACCGGGCCTGGCTGGGGCACAAAATCCACAAAGCGCTTGAGATGCGGCAAAGGTTGTTTGCTGATCCGTTCTACCGGCTGATCCATGCAGAGGCGGACAGCTTGCCGGGGGTGATTGTCGACCGTTTCGATGATGTCTTGGTGCTGCAACCGAATGCGGCATGGGCAGAACGGCATCTGGACGATATCTGTGCCGCCTTGATTGAAGGCACGGGCGCGCGCACCATTCTCAAGAATGCCGGGGGGCGCACCCGCAGCCTTGAAGGTTTGGATGATCAGTCCGGCGTCTTGCACGGCGCGGCCCCAACCGCGCCTGTGCCTGTGCCAATGAACGGTGCCATCTACATGGCCGATCTGGTGGCGGGGCAGAAAACCGGCCTGTTCTTTGACCAGCGCCCCAACCATGCCTTCGCCGCGCAACTGGCGCGGGGTGCCCGGGTGCTTGATGTGTTTTCGCATGTCGGCGGGTTTGCGCTGGCCTCTTTGGTGGGGGGCGCGGCGCATGCTCTGGCGGTTGACGGCTCCGCCCCTGCCTTGGCCTTGGCAGAGCAGGGGGCCGTGGCCTCTGGCGTTGGGGACAGCCTTGCCACCCGCCGGGGCGACGCCTTTGATGTTCTGACGGCGTTGAAAACCGAAGGGGCGGAATTTGATCTGGTGATCTGTGACCCACCGGCCTTTGCGCCCTCGCGCTCTGCCCTTGATGCGGGCCTGCGCGCATACGAACGCGTTGCGCGGCTTGCTGCCGCCTTGGTGGCAGAGGGTGGGTATCTGGGGCTGTGTTCCTGTTCCCATGCCGTCGATGTGCAGGCGTTTCGCGCGGCATCGGTGCGCGGCATCGGGCGGGCAGGGCGGCACGCCCGCCTCATTCACACCGGGTTTGCCGGGCCTGACCATCCTGTGCTGCCGCAACTGGCGGAAAGTGGCTACCTGAAATCCCTGTTCTTCAGGCTGTGAGCGCATGAAGGTCGTGATCGACACCTGTGTGCTTTATCCCACGGTGATGCGCGAGGTGCTGCTGTCCGTGGCCCGCACCGGGGCCTTTGTGCCGATGTGGAGCGGCCGAATTCTGGAAGAATGGGCAAGGGCGGCGCGCAAGATCGGCCCCACCGGAGAGGCGCAGGCGCGCGCAGAGATCGCGATGCTGCGCGCTGCATGGCCCGACGCCGAAGTGACGCTGCCCGAAGGGGTGATGGCGCGTTTGTGGTTGCCGGATGACGACGACATTCATGTGCTGGCCGCCGCCGTCACAGCCTCAGCCGAGGCGATCCTGACCGTGAACGCAAAAGATTTTCCGCGCAATATTCTGGCTGAAGAAGGGGTGCAACGGTTTGATCCCGACAGCTTTCTGATGACCCTTTGGCAAAAGGATGCGGGCGCGGTCGAAGAGGCGTCGCACGCCGTGCTGACACAGGCGCGCGAGATGTCAGACAGTGGGTGGGACATGCGCCCGCTGCTGAAAAAGGCGCGGCTGCCGCGTCTGGCCAAGGCGCTGGGTTAGTCGATCAGCGCCCCGTTCCACTTGGCCTCAAGCGCTCTGAGCGCCTTGATCCGGTCTTCAGTCTTGGGATGGCTTGTCATCCATGCAGGCGGGCTCATGCCGCCTTGCCGCGTCAGGGCGTCCAGCTTTTCGAACAGGCTGATCTGGTGGTCGACGCCGATGCCTGATTTCGCCAGCAAGGCTGCGGCATAGGCGTCCGCCTCATATTCATCGGACCGCGACAGGCGTGCGGCCAACAGCGATGTGACAGCGCCCGCGATCCAAACTCCGATACCGGGGATGAACCGGCTCAGCACCATCGCAAGGGCCGTGCGCAGCGCGTTCTGGCCGGAGAAATCAATCATCCGGCGGCGCGAATGGCCCAGAGCCACGTGCCCCATCTCGTGGGCGATGACGCTCGCGATCTCTTCGGCGCTGACCTCGCCCGCGCGGAATTTCTTGTAAAACCCGCGCGTGATGAAAATGCGCCCGTCCGGGGCGGCCAACCCGTTTACGGGCTCGATCTCGTAGATATGAACTCGGATGCGCGGCAACTCCAGTGCTGCTGCCATGCGGTCGGTCAACCGTTTTAAGGTCGGGTCCGCCAGTTCGGTTGAATTTGTGTCCAGCTCTTTGGCTGTCCGCCATGCAGAAAAGCGGTACATCACAAGGCCGTACATCAGCGCAAGCAGGATCGGTGTCAGTTTTATCATGTCGTTAATATGGGACGCGCCATCCCCTCAGGCAAGGTTTTCCACCCATGTTTTCGGGTGCCGTTGCCGTGAAGGTTAACGCGTCAGGGTTTTCATGCCCCGCGCAAGACCTTCCAGTGTCATGGGCACCATCGCGTCCGGGCCGATCACCTCTTGCACCATCGCAATCGACTGTGTGTAGCGCCAGTGTTGCTCCGGCACCGGGTTGATCCACAGCGTATCGGGCCATTGATCGCGCAAACGTGCCAGCCACGTCGCGCCGCTTTCCGCGTTCCAATGCTCATTGGCGCCACCGGGATAGGCGATTTCATAGGGCGACATGGAGGCATCGCCCACCACGATGCACTTATAATCCGGCCCGTAGGTGTGCAGCACTTCCCACGTGGGGATCTGCGCATCCCAGCGCCGCCTGTTGTCACGCCAAAGACCTTCGTAGATGCAGTTGTGAAAGTAGAAATGCTCAAGATGTTTGAATTCTGCGCGGGCGGCGGAAAACAATTCTTCAAGCACCTTTACATGCGGGTCCATCGACCCGCCGACATCGAAAAACAGCAAGACCTTGACCGCATTGCGCCGCTCTGGCCGGGTTTTGACATCCAGATAGCCTTGCTCTGCCGTGGCGCGGATCGTGCCGCCAAGGTCAAGCTCGTCGTTGGCCCCGTCGCGCGCCCAGCGCCGCAATCGCTTGAGCGCCACTTTGATGTTGCGGGTGCCAAGCTCGATGGTGTCGTCCAGATTTTTAAACTCGCGCTTGTCCCATACCTTTACCGCGCGCTGATGGCGCGACTGGTCTTGCCCGATGCGCACGCCCTCCGGGTTGTAGCCATAGGCGCCAAAGGGCGAGGTGCCCGCTGTGCCGATCCACTTGTTGCCGCCCTGATGCCGCCCTTGTTGCTCTTTCAGGCGCTCTTTGAGCGTCTCCATCAGCTTGTCGAACCCGCCCAGTGCTTCGATCTCGGCGCGTTCCTCGGCGCTCAGGTGCTTTTCGGCCATCTTTTCAAGCCATTCGCGCGGCAGGTCTACCGCCTCCAGCACCTGATCTGCGGTGATTGCTTCAAGCCCTGAAAATGCCGCAGAAAACGCCCTGTCGAATTTGTCGATGTTGCGCTCGTCCTTCACCAGCGAGAGCCGGGCGAGGTAATAAAACGCTTCCGGATCGTAGGTGACCAGTCCGGCCTGCAACCCTTCCAGAAACGACAAGAACTCGCGGAGCGATACCGGAACCTTATGGGCGCGCAACTGCTCGAAGAATGGCAGAAACATAGATCACCTCACAGCAGGGCCCGGTCAAGGATCACGGTCGCAACCATGCCAATCACCATGAACGCCATGGCATAGCCTGCCGCATATTGCGCCACGTCCTTGCGGTTGCCCTGTCTTTTTGTGGCTGTCATGCCACCTGCAATAGCGCCCGCAATGCCGGCAATAATAACAATCATCGCTTCTCTCGTCTACGTGATCCGCCGGGTCAGGCCGGGGGGGCTTGTTCACCAAGTGCCGCAATTTCGTCTAGCTTGAACAACACGGCCCGGTCTGGACCAAACCCGTATCGCGCCCATCCTAAACTGTCCAGCCTGATGCGCTGTGCGCGCTGCGCCTCGCCTGCGATGTTGTAGGCTTCGGCCTGCAACAGTTGCAAGGTGGACAGAAGCGCCGCGTTTTGCGCGTTTTGCGCGACGTCGATGTAGGGGGATGTGAGGCGCAAGGTTTCGGCACTGTCGCCCGCCGCCAACGCGTAGGCTGCAAGCTGCGTGGCAACATAGGCGCGATGCAGGCGGGTTTGGGACGAGCCTGCAAAGAAGCGGTCTGCTGTCTGATATTCTGCGCGCGCTTTCTCCGGGTCGGTGCTTTGCAAAATCCGTGCCCGGGCATAGTGCGAAAAGCCGCGTCTATGATCGCTCCAACCCTGGGCCTTGGCAATGCGCACCGTCTCGTCTGCGGCAACACGCCTGTCCCAGAGATCGGTATCGGGGCCAAGCGCCGTTTGAATGGCTTTGAGCCAAGCGCGCGGGGTCGGACTTGGGGGCGATTTTACGGGCCGTTCCGATCCGGGGTTCAGACGGGCCAGAAGCGCAGGCAGTTGGGCTGCGACCTCTTCGCGGGTCATGCCGCTTTCAAGCTCCGGCGCATAGGTGATCCGCAACATCAGCATGTCAAAAGAGGTCAGAACCGCATGCACGTTGTCATCGTTGAAGACCGAATTTGGCAAGCGGTAGAGGTCGTTCAAAGGTCCCAGCGCCTGTGCAAGCTCTTCATGCAGGCAATCACGGGCTTCTTGCGGGCTGACGTCATTGGGCACAAAGATCGCAATGCGGCTGCGTGTTTCCAAGGCCAGCCAGTTTGTTTTGGTGCTGCGGCGGTTCTGACGGAACTCCCGCAGGGAACTGACATTCGGGGCTACAAAACACGCAGCTTGCGGCAAGACGCGCTTGATGGCACTGCGGCTGACCGCCTCAATGGTGATCTGGGCGGTGTCATCTGTCGTCTGGTCAATATCAATGCCCGCTTCGCGTTGCAGACGCAAAACCAACAGCGACAGATCGCCCCGCAAGCTGGCGGGCGCGGTGCCGGTCAGTCGCACCTTGATCGGCCCTTCAAACCGGGTGAACACCGGCAAGGCAGAGCCGCTTTCCAACGCAAAACTAAGGTCAAGAAAATCCTGCGCAAGGTCTAGGTTCGACATCGCAACAGCCCGCGCAGTGGGGGTCGCCGTAAACGTCTTCATCGGCGGCAAAGGGACCTCTTCAATGCTGATGCGACTTGGAAAACCCGCATGGGTGGTTGGCGTGCAGGCGGCCAACAGCATGAAAAGCGCGGGTACCCAGCGCATCATCATGCGCGGGTGTACTTGATGAAGGGTGTTTTGACGCCGATGCGGTCGTATAGCTTGCGGGCTTGGGTGTTGAAGTCCTGCGTCAGCCAGTAGACCTGTGGTGCGCCTTGCGCGTCTGCGGCCTCGTAGACGGCTTCTATCAACATGCGTCCGACACCGGTGCCACGTGCTGCCGGGACCGCATAGAGGTCCTGCAAGTAGCAGACGTTTTCCGCCGACCATCCATGCCGGTGAAAGAGGTAATGGGTCAGCCCAAGCAGTGTGCCATTCCGCTCTGCCACAAGGCACAGATAGTCCTGCGGATCATCCCCAAGCAAACGCTCGAAATAGAGATCATGGATTTCAGGTGTACGTTCTGTTTCGTAAAACGCGAGATAGTCGCGCCACAATTCCGACCACTGTGATTTGTCCTGCCGTTCCAGCGGACGCACGACGGCTGAGGCGTGTGATTGCATCGCCTGCTCCTGCTTGTTGCTGCCTCAAACGGGGTCTTTTTGCCCCATATTGAAGCCAGCCTAGGCAGAAGACCTGAATATTGAAAGCGTTTTATCCGCTGCGGACAAGATTGCTGGCGCTTCACATCAGGTTTGTGGCGCGCCTACCGCTCGCGCCGCGCCATGAAGGCAAGACGTTCAAACAGATGCACATCCTGTTCGTTCTTCAACAGTGCGCCGTGCAGCTTTGGCAACGCACTTGCCCCATTGGTTTTCAGATCTTCCGCTGTGAGATCTTCGGCCAGCAGCAATTTCAACCAGTCCAGCACTTCCGAGGTCGAGGGTTTCTTTTTCAGACCGGCCTGATCGCGGATGTCAAAGAACTGCGTCAGCGCCGTGGTCAGCAGCGTGTCCTTGATGCCGGGATGATGCACTTCGACGATTTTCTTCAACGTCTCCATGTCCGGAAACCGGATATAGTGGAAAAAGCAACGCCGCAGAAAGGCGTCGGGCAGTTCTTTTTCGTTGTTGGAGGTAATGATCACGATGGGCCTGTTGACGGCGCGCACGGTCTGCGCGGTCTCATAGACAAAGAACTCCATCTTATCGAGTTCCTGCAACAGATCATTTGGAAACTCGATATCCGCCTTGTCAATTTCGTCGATCAGCAACACCACCTTTTCCGGGGCGGCAAAGGCTTCCCAAAGCTTGCCGCGCCGGATGTAGTTGGCCACGTCATGCACGCGTTCCTCGCCCAGCTGGCTGTCGCGCAACCGGCTGACCGCGTCGTATTCGTAAAGACCCTGCTGCGCGCGCGTGGTCGATTTGATGTTCCATTCGATCATCTGCAGCCCCAGCGACTGGCTGACCTGACGGGCAAGTTCTGTCTTGCCGGTGCCGGGCTCGCCTTTCACCAGTAACGGACGCTCCAATGTGACGGCAGCATTGACTGCAATCTTCAGATCGTCAGTCGCGACATATTCCGCAGTGCCTTGAAATTTCATGCTTGCCTCATCTTTTTGCAATCGTGTTGTTGCATGCTTTTAGCCCGGTTGTTTCCTCTTTGTGTAGTGACAATTCGAAATGCCTGCGGTAAACGCGGCCCATCAGGGGGCCCTTGCAGACAGGGACAATGTGCGAATGGAAAACGTGAGCCGCGTTGAGGGGAAGCAAATGAAACAGGAAGTGTTTCTACCGGATGATTACCGTCCGGCTGAGGACGAGCCGTTCATGAATGATCGGCAGGTTGAGTATTTTCGGCGCAAGCTGTTGTATTGGAAATCTGAGCTGATGGCCGGATCAAAAGATACTATCGAAGGGTTGCAGGACGGCACGCGGAACATTCCGGACGTGGCGGACCGCGCGTCCGAGGAAACGGACCGCGCGCTTGAATTGCGCACCCGCGACCGTCAACGCAAACTGGTCAGCAAAATTGACAGCGCGTTGCGCCGGATCGAAGAAGGAGAGTTCGGATACTGCTCCGTGACGGGGGAGCCGATTTCGCTGAAACGTCTGGACGCACGTCCCATCGCGACAATGAGCCTTGAGGCGCAGGAGCGTCACGAACGCCGCGAAAAAGTGCACCGTGACGACTGAGCCGAGAGACTGAGAATTTGAAGGAAAAACGCCGCGGCACCTGTCTGCGGCGTTTTTCGTTGGAGACGTTATGGCGGTCACAGCTCTTGTAATTGGCGGCGGTATTGGCGGGCTGGCGGCGGCCGCACTTATGGCGCAGGCGGGTGTGTCTGTCACGGTGCTGGAACGCGCCCCCGACATCAGCGAGGTCGGGGCAGGCCTGCAGGTCAGCCCCAACGGTCTGACGGTGTTGCGGGCCTTGGGGCTTGAGGAACAACTGGTCTGGTCTGGCGCGATGCGGGCGCGGTCAGTCGTGTTGTGCGACTACAAAAACACCGGTGACGTCGCGCGTCTTGATCTTAACCGCTTGAAAAAAAGCCGTTATTATTTTGTCCATCGCGCGGATCTGATCGATGTGTTGCTGCGCGCCGCCCGCAGTGCGGGTGTCAAAATCGAACTGAACAGCCCTGTCTTATCAGTGGAGCCGGGCGTCAAGCCGCGGCTTTGTCTTGAGACAGGCGCATTACGCGAAGCGAATGTGATTGTCTGTGCGGATGGGTTGCATTCTGTCGGGCGGGCTGCGCTCAATGGGCGCAAAGAGCCTGCGTTCACCGGGCAGGTGGCATGGCGCGCCATCGTTCCGGTGGAAAGCTTTGTGCCGGAGGCGCGAGTCACCATGGCACCGGGCCGACACCTTGTCAGCTACCCGATCAAGGACGGGGCCGCGATGAACCTCGTGGCCGTTCAGGAACGCGGCACCTGGGCTGCCGAAGGCTGGGCGCACGAGGACGATCCGGACAACCTGCGCCATGCTTTCGCGGATTTCACGGGCATGGCCAAAACGCTGCTTGATGCGGTGGAGCGGGTGCACCTGTGGGGCTTGTTCCGGCATCCTGTGGCGGAAAACTGGGTTGGTGACAACGTGGCGTTGCTGGGCGATGCCGCACACCCCACGCTGCCGTTTCTGGCGCAAGGGGCGAACCTTGCGCTTGAAGACGCCTTTGCCCTTAGCCATACGGTTGCGAATGGATTGCCGCTACCTACCTATCAGGACCTGCGCCAGTCCCGCGCCAGAAAAGTCATTGAGGCGGCCAACGGCAACGCGTGGAAGTACCACCTGCCGCATGGCCCCGTAAGATACGCCGCGCACACCGCGTTGAAACTGGGCAGCACGCTTACGCCCGGTCTGATGATGCGGCAGTTTGACTGGCTTTACGGGTATGACGTGCGCCAGGCCTGTGGGGCGATTTCCTGATCAGACGGTGCTGTCTGCGCGCATCAACATGCCAAACAGATCGCGCGGATCATCGGGGTCCGCCAGCAGATCAAGCGGGTGGTAGAAGGCATCGTTGCCTGCAAGGGCGTCCCGCACGAACCGCAGGGCGCTGAAGTCTTCGATCGCAAAGCCGACAGAATCGAAAAGCGTAATCTGATCATTGTCTGTGCGGCCCGGTGTCATGCCCGACAGCACTTTCCAGATTTCAGCGACCGGGTGATCCGCCGACAGCTGCTGGATTTCCCCTTCGATCCGGGTCTGGTCCGGGAATTCGACGAAAATGCGTGCACGGTTGAGGATCGCGGGGGCCAGTTCGGTCTTGCCCGGACAATCGCCGCCGATGGCGTTGATGTGCACACCGCTGCCAATCATGTTGTCCGTCAGGATCGTGGCATTCTGCTTGTCGGCGGTGCAGGTGGTGATGATCTGCGCGCCCAGAATGGCCTCTTCGGCGCTGGTGCAGGTGACCACGCGCAGCCCGCTGGCGGCAAGGTTTTGGGCAGCTTTTGTGCAAGCGGCGGGGTCAATATCCCAAAGCCGCACCTCTTCGATCCCGCAAACGGCTTTCATGGCAAGGCTTTGGAATTCCGACTGTGCACCATTCCCGATCATGGCCATGACGCGCGCGCCCTTGGGAGCAAGCACTTTCGCCACCAGCGCAGAGGTCGCCGCCGTGCGCAAGGCGGTCAGCAGCGTCATGTCCGACAGTAACACCGGATAGCCCGTGCTGACATCCGCCAGCAGTCCAAAGGCGGTGACGGTTTGCAGGCCGTCTTTGGTGTTCTTGGGGTGGCCGTTTACGTATTTGAAACCGTAGACCTCGCCATCCGAGGTGGGCATCAGTTCGATCACCCCTTCCGCCGAATGACTGGCCACGCGGGGTGTCTTGTCAAACAACTGCCAGCGCTTGAAATCGGTCTCAATGTAGCGGGCCAGACCCAGCAGCATGTCTTCGATGCCGATGTGATGAATAAGGCGCATCATGTGATCCACAGAGACAAACGGCACCAGTGCTTTTTCGGACGGGACAAGGCTCATCGGGGTTTTCCTTTCAGTAGGCGCGTGTCGGGCGGTCAAAGACGCGGCGCCCAAAAGCGGAGGCGGCCAGATCGACCATGACCTGCGCCGTCTTGCCGCGCTCGTCCAGAAACGGGTTCAGCTCCACCAGATCAAGCGATGTGAGCAGCCCGCTGTCGTGCAGCATCTCCATGACCAGATGCGCCTCGCGGATGGTGGCCCCGCCCGGCACGGTGGTGCCCACGGCGGGGGCCACGGCAGGGTCCAGAAAATCCACATCGAGCGAGACGTGCAGCAGCCCGTTTGCCCCCGCGACGCGGTCGAGAAATGCGGTGAGCGGTCGCGCGATGCCCGTCTCGTCAACCTGCCGCATGTCCACCCGTTGGATATTCGTGGCCTGCAGGGCGGCGCGTTCGGCGGGGTCCACTGACCGCAGCCCGATGATCGCGACATTCTCATGCGGCAGCGCATAGGGCAGGGTTGGAAAGCCCTCAAAACCTGCGCGGCCCGTGACGTAGCCCAAAGGGGTGCCATGCAGGTTGCCGCTTTGCGTGGTCTCGGGCGTATGAAAATCACTGTGCGCGTCCAGCCAGAGCACAAAAAGGGGCCGGTCTACGGAGGCCGCGTGCCGCATCGCCCCGTGGACGGTCCCCAACGACAGCGCATGATCCCCGCCCAGAAAGAGCGGCACCCCATTGCGCAAAGACGCAGCCGCGCAGTCTGACAGCGCTTTGGTCCAGCCGATGGTTTGTGCCAGCTCGTGCAGCTTTGGATGCGCTTGGGCGCTGTGGGCCTCAAGCTGGACGTTTCCCACATCCTGCACGCGGTGGCCCAGATCGCGCAGCGCCTCTGCAAGCCCTGCGGTTCGAAAGGCGTCGGGTCCCATCAGGCACCCTCTGCGGCGCTTGCCACTGTCGACCGGCGCACCCACGAGGATCAAATCTTGCCCTGCCATCTGTCTTGTCATCTGTCTCTCCATCCGTCACGCATTGAAATAGGGGCCAAAATGGGTCAGACAGAACCCTGCATTTTGAACACTATGAGAGTATATTTACCAGTTTGGAGGATCGTTTTGGACGAAATGGATGGTGCCTTGATCAGTTTGCTGCGGCACGACGCCCGGGCGTCCCTGTCCGAGCTTGCGGCCCGGTTGGGGGTGGCGCGCGGGACGGTCAGGGCCCGTCTGGCCCGTCTTGAGGCGCGGGGCGATATCCTTGGCTATTCGGTGGTGTTGAAAGGGGATGTGGTGCAGGAACCTGTGCGCGCCTTGATGATGATCGCCATCGAGGGGCGCGGCACCGAAAAGATCATGCGGCAACTGGCGTCGATGGTAGAGGTGCGCAGGCTTTATTCGACCAACGGCCGGTGGGATGTGATTGCCGAAATCGGGACAGACACGCTGGAGCAGTTGGACGATGTGTTGTTTCGTGTCCGGCGATTTGACGGGGTGACCGCAAGCGAGACGAGCCTATTGTTGTCAACGCGAAAGTCGCCCTAGGCGCGGCGGAGTGCGGCGACCCAGAAAGCGGCCAGTGCTAGCGAAATCAGCGCATTCCATCCCGCCATCGAGAGGCCGAACAGCGACCATGCGATGTCATCGCAGCGCACCAGCGGGGCTGTCATGATCTGATCAAAAAGATCATCTGCAGAAAGGTCGCCAACGGGTCCTGCGGAACAGGTCGAAGGGCCGGGCCACCATCCCTGTTCGACGCCCACATGAAAGAACCCGATGCCTGCAGTTGTCAGCGCCGCCAGCGCCCCTGCGACAAGGACGCTTGGGTGGCGGAAAAACACAAACACCACGCCAAGGGCCATGGCCACAACATGCGGATAGCGCTGCCAGAGGCACATTTTGCACGGGGCGTAGCCCAGCAGCTGGAACGCGAAGGCCCCTGCCATCAGGCCCGCCGACCCAAGGGCTGCAAGGCTTGCCAGTTGCACACGCGTCACAGGCCGAACCACGCCTTGATCACGCTGGCCAGCGTCACACCAGCAAAAATCAATGTGGCAATCCACGCGGTGCCCAGCACCATGCCCACCAGCACCAGAATACCGTCGCGTTGCAACAGCCCCATCGAGACGACGACCACCGCAAAACCGGGCACGGTATTGGTGCCGGGCAGCGGCACAAGGATCGAGGCGCTGAAGGCCACCAGCGCAAACCCGACAAACCGGTCCAAAGGCGCGCGGGTCAGCGCGGCTTGACGCGGCTTGCTCACGCTTTCGATCTTGCGCAACCACGGACCTGCGCGGCGCGCGAGGTTTTCCAACCCGCTGACGGTCACGGTGCGCTGGCCCAGACGTTCCGGCAGCCAGGGCGTGGTGCGCCCCAACAATATCTGTGCGGAGACAAACATCAGCGGCAGCGAGACAACCTGCGGAATGCCGTAGAGAAAGGGAATGCAACAGGGCAGGGCGAGAAACAAAAGAAACAGGCCAAAGGCGCGCTCGTGCAGCTGCTCCAGAATCCAGTTGAGCGTGACGGCCTCCCCTTCGGCGTCCTGCGTCAGTTGTGTGAGCCGCTGGGAAATTGCGACTTCCGTATGGGCCTGCGCCGTCATCAACGTGTCTCCTGCGTGCCGTGGGGCCTTGCGACCCGCATCGCTTTTTTGCATCGCATATCAATTCACAGGCGCATGCGCCAGCGCCTGCGTATTTGACAGCGAAAGTTTAACAGTCCTCAAAGAGTTGGCACATAACAGGCATCTTTGGGCTGGACGCGGGCCTCAAGCTTGGGTAGGCAGTCCCGCAATGCCCAAGTGGCGGAATGGTAGACGCAGGGGATTCAAAATCCCCCGTCCGTGAGGACGTGCCGGTTCGAGTCCGGCCTTGGGTACCACGCTAGCATGTCGATCCAGCGGATCGGTCTGGCGTACCGCAAACAGAACCGCGATGCGCCGCGCGAGGAATCGCCCCCGTCAGGGAGTGCGTTCTGCGTGCCACGCCTCCCAGTCTTCCGGCGTGTCCAGATCGCGCAACGCACGCAGGCCCGCCAGCGGCACCAGCGTCGTCTTGTCCTTGTGCTTTGCCAGAACGGGTTGCCCTCCGGTGTCGCCTTGCTGGGCCATCAGGTCGGAAAACAGGGTCGCACGCACGATCAACGGATGCCCGGGCTTGCCGCCGTCGGTGGTGCCGCGCCACACAAGGCTGGGCGTCTCAAGATCAACCGCTGCAATCACTTTGCGCAAATCGTCAGAGGTCAGGTCCGGCAAATCCGCCAGAAGAATCATTGCGGCGTCTGTACCGGGCGGAAGGGCGCTCAGGCCCGCGCGCAGCGATTCGCTGATCCCCTGTTTTGCATCTGCGACAGGCACGGTTTGCACATCCAGTCCCGCAAGCATCTCGTATCTGGGGTGGGGGGCCACGGGCAGGGTGACGAACACATCACCTTGCGTGGCGGCGCGTGCCACGCGGGCCTGCCTGCGCAACAGCGGTGCGCCCTCCACGATCTCGGCCAGTTTGTCGCGCCCTCGCATCCGCGACGATTGCCCTGCCGCCAGCAAAACAATGGGCAGGTCGCGGATCATACAGGCACCGTGCCGCGCATGCGGTGCCCCTCCGGATCGAAGGGCAGCACGCGCAGCACGCGGGCCGCGCGCATTTCGCCCAGAACTTCGATCTCGACCGCGTCCACAGACCCGCACAGGTCCACCGGCAGGAACCCTAAGGCGATCGAAGCACCTATGTGTTGCGAATACCCGCCCGATGTGCAGAACCCAACGACTTTTCCATCGTGCCAGATCGGCTCGTAGCCCTGCACATCAGCATCATTGGCGTCCACCTCAAAGGTCATCAAACGCCGGACAGGCCCGGTTTCCTGCTCTGCCAGAACCGCCGCTTTCCCAATGAAATCAGAGGTATGATCGACAAAGCGATCCAACCCCGTTTCGGCAGGCGTATAGTCCGGCGAGTATTCCGACATCCACGAGCCAAAGCCGCGATCAAGCCGCAGCGACATCATCGCGCGCATGCCAAAAGGACGCATGTCGTGCGGGTGTCCCGCCGCCCACAAGATATCCCACAGATGACGCTGGTGCAGGCTGTCGCAGTAAATCTCAAAGCCCAGATCACCGGTATAGCTGAGCCGTTGAACGATGCAGGGCGCCATGCCAAGCGTCATGGGGCGTACATCCATGAACCTCATGTCTAAGCGATGACCAAGCGCTGCTTCCATAATTTGGCGCGCGCGCGGCCCGGCAATCTGGAATCCCGTGCGCCTGTCAGAGATATTCTCAAGCACCACGCCGTCTTCTGAATGGGCCTCGAACCACCGCATGTGGAAGGCCTGCGCGCCATAGGACGCGGTCAGTTGGTAGTGGTCTTCGCTGATGCAGGACACGGTGAAATCCCCGATGATCCGCCCCGCATCGGACAGCATGGGCGCAAGGCTCACGCGCCCCGGTTTGGGGATACGCCCGGCCATGATCCGCGCCAGCCACGCCGCTGCGCGTGGGCCGGTCACACGGTACTTGCCAAAATTCTGCAACTCATTGATGCCAGCACGGGTGCGCACGGCGCTGACTTCCCGCGCGGTGGCCTCAAAGGCGTTGGAACGGCGGAACGACGGTGTCTCGAACCGTGGCTCATCGCCTTGCGCAAAGAAGTTGACCACCTCCAGCCCGTATTGCGCGCCCCAGACGGCCCCCAGGCCGTCGAACAGATCATACATCGAGCTGCGCACAACCCCGCGCGCGGCGGGCAGTTCCTCGTTGGGGTAGGCCACGGAAAACCGTTTCTGGTAGTTCTCGATGACCTTGGGCCGGGTGTAGGCTTGCGTGATCCACGACCCGAAGCGCGCCACATCCATCGCCATCACATCGCGGTCAGGTGCGCCGTCAATCATCCATTGCGCCAGCGTCAGGCCCACACCGCCGCCTTGGCTGAAGCCCGCCATGACCCCGCAGGCAGACCAGTAGTTGCGCAACCCCGGCACCGGGCCCACCAGCGGATTGCCATCGGGCGCAAAGGTGAAGGGGCCGTGAATGACCGATTTCACCCCAGCGCGCGCCAGCACCGGAAAGCGTTTATACGCAAATTCAATGCTTTCTTCGATCTTGTTAAAGTCATCTGGCAGCAACTCATGGCCGAATTCCCACGGCGTGCCCTCTACAGCCCAGGGTTTGCAGGGCTGCTCATAAAAGCCAATGCACAGGCCCCGCCCTTCCTGGCGCAGATAGCTTTCGCCCGCGGGGTCCATTACATGCGGGTGTTCGCTGTCGCGGGTGTAAATCTCGGGCAGATCATCGGTGACAATGTACTGATGCTCCATTGGATGCAGGGGCAGGTACACCCCCGCCATCGCGGCCACTTCGCGCGCCCACAACCCGCCTGCGTTGACCACATGTTCGGCGTGGACCGTGCCCTTGTCGGTGACCACGTCCCAAGTGCCATCCGCACGCGGATTGGTCTCGCGCACCATGCACTGGGTTTCGATCAAGGCCCCGCCCATACGCGCGGCTTTTGCGTAGGCGTGGGTGGTGCCGGAGGGGTCAAGGTGCCCGTCCAGCGGATCGTAAAGCGCGCCAATCACCCCGTCCAAGTTCGTGATGGGCGCGATCTTTGCAATCTCATCCGGCCCAACGATCTCTGTCTCAAGGCCCATGAAGCGATGCTTGGCGCGTTCGGCCAGCAACATGTCAAAGCGGTCGCGGTTATCGGCAAGGGTCACACCGCCCACATGATGCAGACCGCACGACAGCCCTGTGATCTCTTCCAACTCGCGGTAAAGCTTGATGGTGTAGCCCTGAAGGGCCGCCATATTGGTGTCGCCATTCAGTGTATGAAACCCGCCCGCCGCATGCCATGTGGAGCCTGAAGTCAGCTCTGAACGTTCCAGCAGCATCACATCCGACCACCCCAGCTTGGTCAGGTGATAAAGTACGGAGGCGCCAACCACGCCGCCTCCAATGACAACAACTTGAGCTGTATTTTTCATGGTCTGTCCTTCGCTCGGGGCAAGTGTGCCGCCCGAGTCTGTGATCGCGCGTCCAATTGCGACGTTTCGCAGGTGTATTCTGGCGGGGCAAGATGCGGGCGGCGAAAGCCTGTGCAGCAAGATCGGTTTTGACCCGAAATCATGCGCGGCGTGTTCCTTTGGTCTTTACAAATCACTCGGCCCACACAAAGAGAGCGCAAAACCTTTTGTGATGCGCGGAGCAGCAACAGTGACACCTGACACACGCCTTTCTGACAACCCGGACTGGGTGTATGTGCTGCGGGACAGCTATGACCTGTACCGGCGTTTGCCTGCAGGCGGCAGCAACAAAATCCGCAGCCATCAGCGCAGCGTCCGCGAAGCGATCAGCCGCGTGCTCAAGGCCAATGTGGACATGTGCTTTCCAGACCCGGTGCTCAAGCCGGTCAACGCACATCTCACCCGCGCAATGAACAACGGCAGACTGGAACGGCATGGGGCGTTTATCCGCACTCTGGACGCGGTGCGTGCCACCTTGTCGTGGCAGTACGGTTACGAAAAAGTGCCGCGCGGCCTTGAACGCACATACGCCTATGCGGAACTGGTAGGCCCCAGCGGCCCTGTGGTCACCGACCAGATCATTCTGGGCCTCGTGCTGTTTGCCCCCGGCTGCACCTATCCCGCCCACGCGCATGAAGGGATCACCGAGAGCTACATCTGCCTCTCCGGGGCGGTGTCGGAAAACGATCAGGGGGTATATGCGCCGGGATCGCTGATCTTTAACCCGCCAGAGCAGTTGCACCGGATCACCGTGGCCGATCAAAACCCGTCTTTACTGCTTTATGCGTGGCAAGGGCCTGCGGACAAGCTGCGGAACCAGAAAATGGTTTTCACCCGCAAAAGTGGCTGACCCTGAAAGCGCAGGCTGTTACATGCGCGACGACAAATGTCGCAAGCGTACAACCCTGCCGCTGCGTCAGCGCACAGACTAAGCGCAGTGAAGCCTTCAGGAGCCGTCTCATGCGCACCCATGCCCAAGCTGTCGTGATCGGAGGCGGCGTTATCGGCTGTTCGATCCTCTATCATCTGACCAAAATGGGTTGGACAGACGTTGTGCTGCTGGAACGGGACGAGCTGACATCAGGCTCCACATGGCACGCGGCGGCAAATATTCATGGGCTGCACGACAGCACCAACATCAGCCGCATCCAGCACTATACCATGAACCTTTATAACGATCTTGAGGCCGAAACCGGGCAATCCTGCGGTGTGTTCCAGCCCGGCAGTCTGTATCTGGCGCAGACCGAAGCGCGCGAGCATCAGTTGCGCCTGCAAGCGTCGAAAGCAAAACTCTATGGCATGAACTTCCACGAAGTCAGCCGTGCAGAGGCCGAGGCCCTGCACCCGCTGGTCAATTTCGATGGCATTCGCTGCATCATGTGGGAGCCGGACGGCGGCAATGTGGACCCCTCGGGTGTCACCAACGCCTATGCCAGCGGCGCGCGCCAGAACGGGGCCGAGATTATCCGTTTTTGCCCTGTGACGGGCACGGAACAGCAACCGGACGGCACATGGATTGTGCGCACGCCAAAGGGCGATATTGCGACGGAATGGGTGGTCAATGCCGCAGGCCTTTGGGGCCGTGAGGTTGCAGCCCTTGCTGGTCTCAAGCTGCCATTGCAACCCACAGAACACCAGTATTTCGTGACTGAGACTATCGCACAGATTGACGCCATGGACCGCCGTCTGCCGTCAGTGGCAGACCGGGATGGCGAGTATTATCTGCGGCAAGAGGGCAAGGGCCTGCTGGTCGGGGCCTATGAGAAAGACCTGCGGTTCTGGGCCGAAGAGGGTACGCCGCAGGGCTTTGGTCACGAGCTTTTTGCCGATGATCTGGAGCGGATCGAGGACAACATGATGCGCGCCATCGACCGGGTGCCAGCGGTGGGCGAGGCAGGGATCAAGCGCGTCATCAACGGCCCCATGATCTGGTCCCCCGACAGCAACGTGCTCTTTGGTCCGGTGCCGGAGCTGTCCAACTACTTTTGTTGCAACGGGATCATCCCTGGCTTTTCACAGTCCGGCGGCATGGGTCTTCTGGCGGCGGACTGGATTGTCACGGGTGAGACGCGCTATGACATGTTCGCATGGGACATGGCGCGGTTTGGGGATTGGGCGGATGCGGCCTTCACCAAGGCGCGGGTGGGCGATCAATACGCCAACCGGTTCAAGATCCACTTTCCCAATGAGGAACGCGCGGCAGGGCGTCCCGTGCGGACGCGTCCGATCTATCAGATGCAAAAAGACAGGGGCGCGGTCTTTGGCCTCAACTACGGCTGGGAGCATCCTTTGTGGTTTGCAGACACCCCCGGCACAGAAGACACAGACGGGTTCACGCGCCAGAACTGGTGGGGCCCTGTGGGCGACGAATGCCGGATGCTGCGCGACCGTGCAGGGATCATCGATATTTCGAACTTTGCCAAATACAAGGTTGAAGGTCCCGGCGCAGAGGATTGGCTAAACAGCATTTTTGCGAATTGGATGCCGCGCGAGGTCGGGCGGTCCTGCCTCACGCCGCTGATTGGCAAGCGCGGCGGGATTGCGGGTGATTTCACGGTCACGCGCACGGGCGACACTGAGTTCTGGATCATTGGCTCGGGGGTGGCGGAACGCTATCACCTGCGCTTTTTCAACGCGGTGCCCTTGCCTGCGGGAACAACCTTTGCCTCAATGACCCAAGGCTTTTGCGGCTTTAACGTGGCGGGACCAGCCTCACGGGAGATGCTGCAAGGCATGACCGACACGTCGCTTACCACCGCCGATTTCCCCTTTATGCGCAGCAAATGGATCACGCTGGCAGGTGTGAAAGTACTGGCGCTGCGGGTGTCGTTTACTGGTGATCTGGGGTGGGAATTGCACTGCGCCACAGAAGATCAGCAACAGCTTTACACCGCCTTGCTGGAGGCTGGCGAAAAGGTGGGCGCAGGCCCTGTCGGCAGCCGCGCGCTGATGAGCCTGCGGGTGGAGAAAGGCTACGGCTCGTGGTCGCGCGAATATTCCCCTGAATACTGGCCGCAGGAGGTGGCGCTGGACCGGTTGATCAAGATGGACAAGGATTTCCTGAACAAAGAGGCCGTGGCGGAGGTGATGACAAACCCTGCGCGCGAAAAGCTGGTGTTGCTGGCGCTGGATGGCGCGCAGACCGATGCCTCAAACGCGGATGCGACAGGGGGTGAGCCGATTTTCAAAGACGGTCAGGGCATTGGTCGGGTCACGTCGGGCGCATACGGGTATACCGTGGGCATGAGCCTTGCGCTGGGGTACGTCAAAAACGCAGGGCCGGGCGATGATGTGGATGTGATGGTGCTGGGGCGTCCGCATGCGGCCAAAATCCTGTCAGCACCGCCGTTTGATCCGCAAGGGGGCAGGTTGCGCGCCTGAGGGACGCGCAACGCTCACCGCATCACAAAAGGATTGGCCATCGGCTCCTCTGACGTGCTGATCCAGACCGTTTTTGTGCGCGTGAAATCATGGATTGCATCTATGCCCGCCTCGCGACCGTAACCTGATTGGTTGTAGCCGCCAAAGGGGGCAATCGGTGATACGGCGCGATAGGTGTTGACCCAGCAAATACCCGCCTTGAGCCGCGCCGATACGCGGTGCGCGCGCGCGACGTTTTGTGTGAAAACACCAGAGCCCAGACCAAAGGGCGTGTCATTGGCCAGCGCGATGGCTTCTTCTTCGGTGTCGAAGGGCAACAGCGACATCACCGGGCCAAACATCTCGACCTTCAGCGTCTCCGTATTCGCGTCCGCGCATTCCACAAGGGTAGGGGCCATGTAGTTGCCGGGCCGGTCGAGCGGTTCGCCGCCAAAGCGAACCTTTGCGCCCCCCTCAACGGCCCGGGCGAGGGTGGTTTTGATCCTGTCAATCTGCGCGGATGTGCACAGCGGGCCGATCTGGGTGTCTGCGGCTAAGGGGTCGCCCACAATCACGCCTGCCATCTTTGCCTCAATACGGCCTGCAAGCTCTTGCAGAACAGACCGGTGCACCAGCCCGCGGCTGCCGGCCACGCAGCTTTGCCCGGATGCGCCGAAATTGCCCGCGATCAGACCGTTGGCCGCGCCGTCAAGATCGGCATCCTCAAAGACAAGGATCGGGGATTTGCCACCCAGCTCCAGCGTTGTGACGGCAAAATTCTCGGCCGAGTTTCTGACAACATGGCGCGCGGTCTCCGGCCCGCCGGTAAAGGCGATGCGGTCCACATCCGGGTGGCGCGTCAGGGGGATGGCGCAGTTTTCCGCATCCCCCGTGATGACAGAGACGACACCGGGTGGGAAGCCTGCCTGTTCGATCAGTTTTGCAAACTCAAGCATTGGCGCGGGCGCAATCTCTGAGGCCTTCAGGACCACCGTGCAGCCTGCGGCCAAGGCCGGTCCCAGCTTGGTTGCGGTCAGAAACATCTGCGCGTTCCACGGCACGATCGCCACCACAACGCCGATGGGCTCGCGGCGCGTGAACACATGCATGTCGGGCTTGTCGATGGGCAGCACAGCCCCTTCGATCTTGTCTGCAAGGCCCGCGTAATAGCGGTAGTAGTCGCCAACATAGGCCGATTGGCTTGCGGTTTCTGCCAGCAGTTTGCCGCTGTCCGTGGTCTCGACCCGGCCCAACTCCTGCGCCTGCGCCTCGATCAGGTCCGCCAGACGATACAGCAGTTTGCCGCGTGCCGTCTGCGTCATGTCCCGCCACGCAGGATCGTCTAGCGCCCGGCGCGCGGCCCGTACAGCCCGGTCCACGTCGCTTGACGCCGCACAGGCAAAGGTCGCCCAAGGCGCGCCCGTGGCCGGGTTCTGCGAGGTCATCACCTGACCCTGGGCGCCCTCAACCCACTGGCCATCAATCAAAATCTGATAGTGCGGTTTGGTATCCATTTCAGTCCTCATTGAAAGGCGGGCATGACGTCGTCGATGAAACGCATGAGCGATGCGCGTTTACGTTCAAAACTCATACCGCTATCGATCCAGAATGCATATTCATCATAGCCCAAAGCCTCGTAGCGTTTGATCCGCGCGACCACATCGTGTGCGGTACCTACTGTCAGATCGCGCGCCATGTTTTCAGGCGCCATCATGGCATTGGCGGCCATTTCAGCCTTAGATAGTGCTGCGATGGAGCCTTGTGCAACAGGCCGCTTGTTCTGAAACCATGCACCAAAATAGCAATAAAACCGCGACAGTTCAGCAGCGGCTCGGCTTACGTCCTCCGCGTCCGAGGCCACATAGGTGTGATGCAGCAGCATGATCTTGGGGCGCGGCCCGGCGTAGCTGTCGCAGGCGTCATTGAAACGACCCATCAGGGTCTCGATTTCCTCCAGACCCTGCCACAGGGGCGTGACCTGAATGTTGAACCCGTTGTGGACGCCAAATTCATGGCTGTTGGGGTCCCGCGCGGCGATCCAGATCGGCGGCCCGTCGGGTTGTGCGGGTTTGGGGGCCGATGTGGTGGCCGGGAAGCTGAAAAAATCGCCCGCGTGGGCACAATCACCAGCCCACAGTTGCGGCAAAAGCGGTGTAATCTCGCGCATCCGTTGCCCGGCTTCCCATGCATCCATGCCCGGCATCAGACGTTCGTATTCGTAGCTGTAAGCTCCGCGCGCGATGCCCAGTTCGATCCGCCCGCCTGTTATCAGATCGGCAGAGGCCGCTTCGCCCGCCAGTTTGATGGGGTGCCAGAACGGGGCGATGATCGTGCCGGTGCCAAGCCGCACATTCTTGGTGTGATGCGCGATGTTGACCAGCGACAAAAACGGATTGGGCGCGATGGTGAAATCCATACCGTGATGTTCCCCGGTCCAGACGGCGCGCATCCCCGCTGCATCGGCCATTTTGCACAGCTCAATGAATTCCTCGTTCAACTGGTCCTGAGGTTGCTCAGGGCTCAATCGCTCCATATGGGCGAAAAGCGAAAACTCCATGGGGTCAATTCCTTCCTGATGGCGAGTGGACATCGCCGCGTTCGCCGCAGCCCAGATACAGGCCGAACGCGCGGGTGCGGTATTCAAGGGCGTAGCGGGTCATCATCTGGGCGATGGGTCTTGAGCAGTAGTGGGCTTGCGGCAAGTCCTCTACCGCGATGGCGTCGATGTCGCCTGAAGGCTCTGCATGGCTGTCCGCCAGCACATAGGTGAAGCGTGCGTCACCGATATCGAAGATGGAGTAGGCCGCCTGCAAGCGGACCGGCAGACCGCGATCCTTCAGAGCGTTGGCCAGTTCAGCGCGCAGGTTCCCCCGGTCGGGCAGTGACACCTGCGGCGGGCGCAACCCCTGCGGTGTGCGTTCCAGCAAGACATGATGCCCGTGTTGGATAATCGCACCGCAGATTGCGCCCTTGTGGACTGGCGCGAGGGCATCGCGTTCCAGTCCAAGACTGAAATACTGCCCTTGTGCATAGCCAAGTCCGCGCCCTTCGGCATGGGTGACATCAAGAACCTTGCCAATCAGGATGTTATGATCGCCTGCCTCAAGACGGCGGTCCACGGCGCAGGAAAACTGCGCCAAGGCCCCGTCTATCAATGGGCTGCCATGGGCGTCGTCATGGTGGGCAACACGGGCAAAGCGATCCCCCTTGAAGCTGGCAAAGGTGTTTGAGACGTCTTCCTGCCCCTCCGCGATCACGTTGACCGCGAAATGGGTGCACCCAGCAAAGCTGTCAAAGCTCGACAGGAACTTGCCCGGGCAGACCAGCAACAACGGCGGATCAAGCGAGACAGAGGTGAAAGAATTGGCCGTGAACCCCACGGGCGTGCCGTTGCGTGCGCGGGTGGTCACCACGGTCACGCCGGTGATGTAGCTGCCAAAGGCGCGGCGCAAGGCATCAGGGTCCAGCGATGTCATGTCCAGACCTCGCGGGCAAAGGTCAACAGGGCGCTGTTGACGGCATCTGCGTGGGTCATCGGCATCATATGCGCGGCCTCATCCACGATCAGAGCATGCCCTTGCGGGGCCAGTGCCGCCATCGCGTGGGACATCTTCGGGGTGGAGTTCGGCTCCAGCGCGCCGGTCATGAAGAGCGCGGGGCACGCAATCTGGCGCAGGGCGGCGTCTGGCGGTCCGTCGCTTGTGGCAAAGGCGGTGTAGGCCATCTTGTAGTCGCTGGGGTTGACGTCCCGGAGCCATTGCGCGCAGGCGGACCGCTGGGGCGAGGGGGCATCGCCAAACCAGCGCGCAATCGGGCCGGAGGGGTCGGGTGCCGTGCAGCCATCCAGTTGATCTGCGCGGGCGCGCACAGCAGCGGCGGCCTCTGTGCTGCGTCGCCAGATGGCATTGAATGCTGCAACCCCCCGCACGCGGTCACGATACCGGATCGCAAGATCGAGGGCGATCAGCGCACCCATGGAATGACCCACAATCATCACAGGGCGGTCCGTGCAGCCCATCACATGGTCGCCATAATCAGATATGCCCCAGGGGCTGGCTGATGGCCGCGAATGGCCGTGTCCGGGCATGTCGGGGGCGATCACCTGAAAATGCGGCGCCAGCGCGTCGATCTGGCGGTGCCATGCGTCTGCGCACAGGCCAACCCCGTGCAACAACAGCACAGTGGGGCCCGCGCCGGCCTTGATCACGGCCAGCCCGTTTGCCTCAGACCGCGGCCGGGTTGTCCACGTCATGGCCCAACTCCTTGAGATCCTGATACCGATCGCCGATCCGGTGGTGCGGCCTGCCGGACATGGCCGCGCCCAGCACGACGACAATCTCGTCGTCACGGGGGGCATCGGGGATGGCAAACTGAATGGTGAGGTAATGCGAGCGGCGGCCTGCGTCGTTCTTGTCCATCAGTGGCACCATGATCGGCGCATTGGCGGGGCCGCGCGTGTTTGTGAAAGCCAGATAGGATTTTGCGCCCACGGCCTCGCGGAAATGATTGCCAAAGCGCAGGGTGTGAATGAGGCCGGAGGCGTGTTCGACCTCCCCATTGAGGCCCACAACTGCGGCCTTGCCGTAAGCCTCGATCGCGTCCCCGCCGCCGGGCCCGGCAAGGTCAGTCATCCGGCGCGTCATCGCTTCGCCCAATACAGGGCCGTAGGCGTAGATTTCGGGCTTTAGGTCGTCCACAAACCGTCCGGCCCACGGGTTTTTGACCACTGCGGCCACAGCGAACATGCGCCACGGCTTTTCGACGGGGCGAAATCCTTCGATCAGAACTTCTTCATCATAGGTCACAAATTTACGGATTTCGGGCTGCATTCTGTCCTCCTGCTGGATGGGATGACCATCAGGGACTTGCGTTTTTTTCACAAACGAAAGAACTTGAGCCATAGGTATTAACAACACTAATGGTCTGTTTGACTCATGGCAAAGTCTGTCCCGCCTCTCACGTGGTTCCGCTCTTTCGAGGCGGCGGCGCGGCATCTGAGTTTCACCTCCGCTGCGGCTGAAATTGGTTTGACGCAATCGGCCATCAGCCAGCAGGTAAAGTCGCTTGAAATGCGCCTGCGCGTGCCGCTTTTTGTCCGGCATGCGCGGGGGCTTGCGCTGACCGACCACGGGCGGCGGCTGTTGCCTGAGATCAGCGCGCCGCTGGATGCCCTGGCTGCGGTTTCCGGGAAATTCGATGCAGGCCCTGCGGCGGGGCTTTTGACGGTGGCGACATCCGTGAGTGTGGCCCAATGGGTCATTGCGCCAAAGCTCACGGACTTTACCGCGCATCATCCCGGCACACGGCTGCGCATTCTCAGCGCGATCTGGCCGGACGATTTCCAGTCAGCGCAGGCGGATGTGGAAATCCGCTTTGGCTCGCAAAAACAGGTGAGTACGGATGCGGAGTTGTTGCACCCCAACCGGCTGGTTGCTGTCAGGTCGCCGTCCTGTGCCGGGTCCTTGGACACGCTGCCGTTGATTGAGGCTGTGGGCACCTCCATCGGGTGGCGCGACTGGTACGAAAGACTGGGGCAGGCGCACCGGCAACCCACGCTATATGCCGATACCTACGGCATGGCGCTGCAGCTCGCGGTGAGCGGCAATGGCGCGGCTCTTGTGAGCGAAGTTCTGGCGCAGAACGCCATTGCATCGGGTCTTGTGGTGTTGGTCCATGACCAAAGCATTCCGGCGGCCGAAGGGTACTTTGTCACGACCCCCGGAAACCGTCCTGCCGCTGTGGATTTCAAGACGTGGTTTATGGGCCAACTGCCCGTGCCTTCAGGCTAAATGAGTCTACGGTGCTTTCGGGTGTGTGGCGACGGTGTGAGCAGATGTGCAGTCCTACAATCAGCCGGGCAGCAGACACAAAAAAAAGCCGCGCAAACTGATGCGCGGCTTTGGAATTTCTCAGAATGCTGAGTAGATCAGCTTGCGCGCTTGCGACGACGCATCAGGCCGATACCGCCCAGAGCAGTCAACAGCATCAGGCCCGCCGCTGGTACGGGCACAACGTTGACGTTACCGCTTGGGATGAAGTTGATGTTATCGATACCCCAGCCGATGTTACGCGTGCCGCCGGGCGTTGTGCCGACGATTTCAACGCTGTCAAACAGGCCGCCATAGCTGACTGTTACAACGCCAGCTTCGTTCAGGACTGGTCCCACCAAATCACGCGATGTGACGGTGATGGCTTGTTGCAAAACACCTGCGTTTTTGAACGAGAACACAAATTTCTCTTCGCTGGCGTCTTCAACGATGTTGTCGTCGCCACCGTCGATGTCAACAATTTCAAACGCCATGAATGTCGACTGTGCGAAGCTCAGTGTCATGTCGGTGTTGTCGTCGAAATCACCGGTCAGGAACACTTCACCGAAGTTTGCAGGGCCGGAAGCTGACGAACCGGGTGTGTCGTTCGGAACGAAGCCGTCGCGGCCCGGACCAACACCAACCAACTGCATCACTTCTGTCGAAGAGAACGTGATGCCACCATTTGTGTAGGTGTTACCTACGGCAATCAGCGTTGGATCCGGGTTCAGAGGGACTTCGTTTTCGAAGTCTACGGTCGCTGCAAACGAACCTGTGCCTGCAAGAGCGAAGGCTCCCGCCAGAAGTGTAATTCTATTCATCTTTAATCTCCACCTTGGAATTCACCCCGCACGACGCGGGTGTATTTCACAAATACATAGAATTGGATATAATATTGCTGTTTCTGGTTGTCCAGCAAATTTGTCGGATTCTGCGGTATTGTTCAGCGTTTATACACGTATGCAAAGAAAGCCGCCGCCGGGGGCCGGGCCAAAGGATTACAAAGGTCTGATTTTCAGCCCGGTGATCCTGTTGCCGTCTCGTTCAGTGACTTCAAAACGGAAGTTGTGAAAGCTGAAGACCTGACCTGTGGTTGGAATCATCTGTGCTTCATGGATGACGAGCCCGGCGATTGTGTTGGCCTCATCGTCGGGCAGGTTCCAGTCCATGGCGCGGTTGAGGTCGCGTATCGTCATCGCCCCGTCGATCGGGTACTGGCCATCACTATCGGGTTGCACGACGGTTTCGCCTGCCGGGTCGAATTCATCCGTAATCTCGCCCACGATCTCTTCGAGGATGTCTTCAAGCGTGATCAAGCCTTGCAGGGATCCGTACTCATCCACCACCAGCGCAAAATGGGTGCGGCGGCGCAGAAACTGGCGCATCTGCTCGTCCAGCGTGGAGGTTTCGGGCACAAAATAGGGGGTCATCGCCACTTCACAGATGTCGAAATCGCGCAGTTTGCCTGCGTCACCGTCCGGGCCACCGATGGTCTTGTACATCGCGCGCAGCAGGTCTTTGGCGTGGATCACACCAATGATGTTCTCGTGATCTTCCTTGAAGACCGGCAGCCGCGTGTGGTTCGAGGCCAGACACTGGTCAAGGATGTCCTGCGGGCTGTCGCCTGCGTTGATCATCTCGATCCCGGAGCGGTGAAGCATGATCTCTTCAACCGCGCGTTCATTCAGGTCCAGCGCGCCCAGGATACGGTCGCGGTGTTCTTTCTCTACCACGCCTTCCTGATGGGCCATGGCCAGCGCCCCTTCGATTTCCGCATGCACGTCAAGAATGTTGCTGTCCGGATCAATCCGAACCCCGAACACCCGCAGAACACCGCGCACCAACAGCCGGACGGCGGCTACGATGGGGGCGAATATTCTGACAATGACACCAATGGGAAAGGCCACAAGGCTGGCGGCTTTCTCGGAATTGGTGATCGCATAGGTTTTGGGCAGCACTTCGGCAAAGATCAACACCAGTAGCGTCATGACCAGCGTGGCCAGCGCCACACCGCTTTCGCCAAAGGCGCGGGTAAAGATCGACGTGGCCAGCGAGGCCGCAAGGATGTTGACCAGATTGTTGCCCAACAGCACCGATCCGATCAGCCGCTCGTTGTCTTCGGTGATCTGCAAGGCGCGTTCGGCCCCTTTGGAGCCTTTGTCGGCCTGATTGCGCAATTTGCCCCGCGAGGCGGCGGTCAGGGCGGTTTCAGAGCCTGAGAAAAAGCCGGAGAGTACAAGTAAGAACAAAATAACGCCGGATGTGATCCAGAATGTGGCATCAAGCGTTGCAGTGACCGGGTCCATTGGGGAGTATACCTTTGAGATCGTTGTGTCTTGGTTATGGGTGCGCGTGCGGCGGCAATCAAGGGTGGAGCAGGGGATGCTGTGTGATCTTGGTGTGATTGAGGGGCCGGTTGTGCTCTTTGGGGGACCATATTCCAATTTGCACGCCACTGAGGCGCTGTTGCGCGAGGCCGCCACGCTGCCCGGTGCCACCCTGATCTGCACGGGCGATGTGGTGGCCTATTGCGCTGACCCTGCCGCCACGACGCAGGCGATCATGGACAGCGGTGCTGTGGTCGTCGCGGGCAATTGCGAGCAGCAGATTGCTGCCAACGCGCTGGAGTGTGGCTGCGGGTTTGAGGCGGGAACCGCCTGTGATCTGCTGAGCAAGGGGTGGTTTTCCCACGCCAGCGCAGGTGTGACGGACGCCCAACGCGGCTGGATGGCCGGTCTGCCCGATCTGCTGTGTTTTACGCATCACGGTCGGCGCATCGGCGTGCTGCACGGGGGCGTGGGTGACGTAGCGCGGTTTTTGTGGTCGGTCAGTCCCGATCAGGCGTTCGCGCAGGAATGGGCAGCCTTTGAGGCACTTGCCGGGGGCGTTGATGCAATCGTCGCGGGCCACAGTGGGATCCCGTTCATCAAGGACACGCCACGCGGGCAATGGGTTAATGCGGGGGTGATCGGCATACCGCCGCATGACGGCAGCCAGACCACACGATTTGTGCTGCTGCACAGGGGCCGGTTTGTGGTGCGGGCATTGCACTACGATGCGCTTGGCGCGCAGGCGGCCATGGTTAGGGCAGGGCTGACGCAAGGGTATCACGACAGCCTTGTCAGCGGCTATTGGCCCTCCGAAGAGGTGCTGCCGTCGTCTTTGCGCGTGCTCTCACCTGCCAGCGGGTGATGGGACAGCACAAGCTCTGTCAGTCGCGCGTCCAGCACATGGGTGTAGATTTCCGTGGTCGCCACATCCGCATGACCAAGCAGCGTCTGGATAGATCGCAGGTCCGCCCCGTTGGCCAGCAGATGGGTGGCAAAGGCATGGCGCAGCGTGTGCGGCGTGACCTTGCCGGGATCAACACCGCCTGCAACGGCAAGCTCTTTGATCAGAACATAAAACCGGTGCCGCGTCAGATATCCGGCTTTGCCGCGCGAGGGAAAAAGGTACTTTGACGGGGCATGTCCCGCCATGCGGCGCAGCTCTTCATCTGCATCCCGCACGGCAGCCCATGCGCGCAGGGCCGTGCGCGCGGGGCCTGACAGCGGGACCATGCGTTCTTTGCCGCCTTTCCCAAGGATCAACAGCATCCGGGGATCGCCCCGCGTCGCAGACACCGGTAGGCTGACCAATTCGCTGACGCGCATGCCCGTGGCGTACAAAAGCTCCATCAGGCAGGTGTTGCGCAGCCGGTCGGTTTTGCTGCGCCCGGTCTGCCGTGCGGCCTCCAGCAGGCGGTCGACTTCGGCCTCGCTCAGGGTCTTTGGCAGTCGCTTTTCACGGCCCGGTCCGGTGATCTGAATGGCGGGGTTGTCGCTGCGCCAGCCTTCTTCAAAGGTGAAGCGGTACAACTGTTTGATCGAAGAAAGCCGCCGCGCGCGGGTCGATTTTGCCATGCCCTGATCGGCGAGCATCACAAGATAGCCCTCGACATCAGACCGGTCCGCAGTCGCGAAATCCTTGCCGTGCTGCCGCAACCAGCTTTCATAGTCCTGCAGGTCGCGCCCATAGGCCAGAAGCGTGTTGCGCGCGGCCCCAAGCTCTGCCGCCTGCGCCTCCAGAAAGGCGGCGATCCATCCCGCACAGGCCGTCAAGAAAAAGGCCCCAGAACCAGAATTTCTGCGGCGGCCTGCCCTGCGACACGCGGATGGCCAAGAGCGGTTAGGGTCGCCAATGCGCTGCTCAGGGCGTGGGGGTCGCCGCTGGCCCCGTCCTCAAGCAGGCGCAAGGCCCCCAAAAGCGCCTCTCCCACGCGGTCCTCGCGTGCCAGCACCATCAGATCGGCGCGCGGCGGCTGTGTCGTCAGACCCTGCGCCACCGCGTCAGACATCGGGTGCGCGGGCAGGTTCCGCAAAAGCGCCGCCGCATCGCCTGCATCCGGCGAAAAGGGGGTGGTTTGCGGCGCAATCAACGCCAGTTGGACCGCGATGTCCTTGGCGTAGCCTGCCAAAGCGATCTTTGACAGATCTTCTGAGAATAATGTGGCAAAAGCGCTGGCGAGGCCTGCATCGCGCATTTGGTCCCATGCCGTGGGCAGTGTCTTGGTCACCGCATCGGCGGATTTTGTCCTCAGCGCGGTGTCCAGCCGGGTGACCGCTGCAACCCTGTCCCAGATGCCGCCGGAGGCCGCAGGCGCGCGTTCGGTATAAAGCCCAAGCAGTTGGTTGGCGGGCAGGACGCCCGCGCGCGCCAGCCTTTCTGCGGCCTCCAGTTGTGCTTTCCATCCGACGATGTCGCGCAAGTCAGCAACCGCATAGGCCCGTGGCAAAAAGCCTGTGGGAATGGGCTCCCCGATGGATTCGTGCAGCCGAAAGAGCAACGGCGTCACATCCGCTGCAATCGGTACGGGCAACTGGGGGGCTTCCTCTGCAAACTCCGGATCAAGAAACCGTTCAAGCGCGGCTTCGGTTGCCGCATCAAAAGCCCCTACCGCACGACCGCTGTCAAACAAAAGGGCGGCAAGCCCCCAGTCGCCCGCGCGCACGGCACAGAATATCCGGTGCGCCAGATCGGGGGCCAGATGGCTTCGGACCGACTGAACGGCGCAGGCGGCGTCTTCCTGTCCGGTCAGCAGCGCGATTTCCATGTAGACGGCAAAATGTGCCGCATCGCGGGTGATGTCGGCTTGTTCCGCCAGCGCCATCGCCGGGTCCAGCGCGCCCAGATGCATCAATGTGCGCACCCGTGCGACGGTGAACAAATCCGCCTCCGCCACGTCATTTCCCGGGCCGGTGCTTTCGTTGAGCAAAAGCGCATAGAGCAAGGATTGTGCGGCTGGCACCTGCACGTCAGGCAGGGTTTTCAGCAAATTTTGCAAGGTTTGCGGCGCGCTGCCCCGCCACAGCGTTTCGGGCAGCTCGGTCACGCGGGATGGCACAAGGCCAATCAGCCGGTCCTGATCCGCATCCAGAGACTGCACCGTCACATCCGGGGGCAGGCGGGACCGCTCTGGCCCTGACCCGGTTTGTTGGTCAATCTCGGGCGGGTCGGGATTGTTGTGCAGCCAGTCGATCACCGATAGCGGCGCGTCCTGCGCGGGGGCCTGTACCGCCGTGAAAACGGCTGTCAAAACGGCAAAGAGATACCGTAATTTATTGCGCATCTAACGTGACGGGCGTGCGCGTTTCGATTTGCTGCGCGGAAAAATCAGCGCCGAAATACGGCCCCACGTACGCGTAGCCCACCAACCCGATCGCTGCGAGCACAATGAGAAATACCAGAAGCTTAAAAACCCGACCCATACCTGACTGCTTTCATTTACCTGCTTTTTTCGGTAATTATATATGGTCTTCTTCTCAATATCACGTCATTCAATTGATTATGAGCGAAATTCAGCAGTCCGTGACAGATAGGGCACCTCTTGTCAGCGCCCGGTTGAAAAAAACCGTTGTTATGGTGGGCATGATGGGGGCTGGCAAGACTGCCGTGGGGCGTGCGCTTGCCGCAGCCCTTGCGGTGCCGTTTGTCGATTCTGATCATGAGATTGAAGTGGCCGCCAACATGAGCGTGCCCGAGATATTCGCACGCGACGGGGAGGCGTTCTTTCGCAAGCGCGAAACCGAAGTGATCCAGCGCCTGCTGGAAGGCCCGGCCTGTGTGCTGTCCACGGGGGGCGGAGCGTTCATGTCCGACCAAAACCGTCGCGCGATCACGGCATTCGGCGTGTCGGTCTGGCTTGATGCTGACGTGGCGCTGCTGTGGTCACGAGTCAAACACCGCGATACCAGACCGCTGTTGCGCACAGATGACCCCAGAGCGACGCTGGAAAAGCTTTGTGCCGAACGCGTGCCCGCCTACCAAATGGCTGATCTGCGCGTGCCCTGCGCGCCGCCGGTGGCGATAGAGATAATGGCGCAGCGTGTCATTGAAACCCTTATGACCAGACCGGACGTTCTGGAGGTGCACAATGGTTGAAACGGTGCGTGTGGACCTGCCGGGGCGCGACTATGACGTGCGGATCGGGCCGGGTTTGCTGGCGCAGGCAGGCACGGAAATCGCGCCCCTTCTGACGCGCCCCCGGGTGGCGATTGTGTCTGATGCACAGGTGGCGGCCTTACATCTTGAGACGCTCTCGCAGGCGTTGGCAGCACAAGGCATCGACGTGGTCGATTTGTCCTTACCGGCGGGCGAGGGGACCAAATCATGGGGCCCACTGTCGCACACGGTGGAGTGGTTGCTGGACCAGACAATCGAGCGTGGCGATGTGGTGGTGGCTCTGGGCGGCGGTGTGATCGGCGATCTGGTGGGCTTTGCCGCTGCAATCCTGCGCCGGGGCGTGCGCTTCGTCCAGATCCCCACGTCCTTGCTGGCGCAGGTGGACAGTTCTGTGGGGGGCAAGACCGGCATCAACACCAAGCAGGGCAAAAATCTGGTCGGGGCCTTTCATCAACCCAGCCTCGTGCTGGCCGATACCGATCTGCTGAGCACGCTGACTGCGCGCGATTTTCTGGCGGGCTACGGCGAAGTGGTCAAATACGGCCTGTTGGGCGATGCGGCCTTTTTCGAATGGCTCGAAGAAAACGGACCCGCCTTGGTGCAGGGCGACAGTGCCGCGCGGGTCGAAGCGGTCCGGCAGTCGGTGCAGATGAAGGCCGATATCGTGATGCGCGATGAAACAGAGCAGGGGGACCGCGCGCTTTTGAACCTTGGCCACACCTTTGGCCATGCGCTGGAGGCCGCGACCGGCTACTCTGACCGGCTGTTGCACGGCGAAGGGGTCGCCATCGGCTGTGCCATGGCTTTTGAGCTGTCCGCGCGGCTGGGGCTGTGCAGTCAGGAAGACCCAAGCCGGGTGCGCGCGCATCTGAAATCCATGGGGATGAAATGCGATCTGCGCGATATTCCCGGTGATCTGCCTGACGCTGCGGCCTTGCTCGACCTGATGCGTCAGGACAAGAAAGTGATCAGCGGACAAATGCGTTTCATTCTGGCGCGCGCGATTGGCGACAGCTTTGTGACGGCAGATGTGCCTGCCGCTGCCGTTCTTTCCGTTCTGGACGACGCGCTGGCCATGCCTGCCTGACAGCTCAGGGGCGGCGCATGACAAAGGCGTGCTTGTCCTCTGATGAAAACCCGCAGGATTCGTAGAATCCACGGGTGCCTCGTTTTTGTCCACTCATCAGCATGATCTTGTAGGCGTTTTGAGACCACGCCGCCTCTGCCATCGCCTGCAAAAGCTTGCGCCCGATGCCGCGTTTACGGTGATCTGTGTGGGTCACCACATTTTCGATCAGCGCGTAGGGCCTGCCGCCCCACGTGACGTTGGGCAGCAGGTGCAGCGTGGCCATGCCCAGCAAGGTGCCGGCCCCTTCGGCCCCAAACACCGTGGTTCCGGGATGCGACAAGACCGCATGAAAGGCCTCCTCGCTTACTTCTTTCGGCCCCAGTGTCAGAGCCGAATAGAGCAACAATGCCGCCTCGGTGTCCTCACCCCCCAAAGGCCGGACACGCGGTATCATCAGAACGGGATTTCGTCGTCCAGATCGCGCGCAGGCGCTGGCGCCGGTGATCCTCCGCCGCCACCGCCACCACCGTAGCCGCCGCTTTCGCCGCGATCATCATAGCCCATCTGGCCGCCGCCACCGCCGCCACCAAAGTTGCCACCGCCTTGTGGCCCGTCGCGGCCATCCAGCATGGTGAGTTCCGATCGGTAAGGGCGCAGCACGACTTCGGTGCTGTAGCGGTCCTGTCCGCTTTGGTCCTGCCACTTACGGGTTTCCAGCTGGCCTTCGATATAGACCTTGGACCCTTTGCGCAGATACTGCTCTGCAACCCGTGCACGCGGTTCTGAGAAAATCGCGACCGAATGCCCTTCGGTCTTTTCCTTGCGTTCGCCTGTGTTGCGGTCTTTCCACGTCTCTGAAGTGGCGATGCGCAGGTTGCAGACCTTGCCACCGTTTTGAAAGCTGCGCACCTCCGGATCGCGGCCCAGATTGCCGATGAGAATGACCTTGTTGACTGAGCCCGCCATGGTGCCCCCCTTTGATGTGTTCCAAGTCGCAGCAAAGCCTGCGACCGAATCCTTTAAGTTTGAGTCAACTTATACCGATCAACCAAGGCTTAAAATTGCTTTAAGACGGGAAAAACGCTTGCGCTGGATTTTTGCCCAAAACACGGTATAACGCATGCAGAGGCAAAAAAACGGCAGGGATATCATGAAAGCGAAACTGGGGGTGTTGATCGCCGGTATGCTTGTGCTCTCGACACCGTCACTGGCAGATGTCGTGTCGAGCAAGAACCGAACCGATATTTTCAAATCGCAAAAGCGGCTTCTGGATACGCGCGGGGCCAGCCAGTACAGCAACTCGGTCCGGCTGCAGCCGCAGACGATTTACACGCCGTCAAAATGGGTATCCCCTCCGTACAGAGGCCGCTACAATGGCCCCTATCTGATGCTGGCGCGCGAGGCGGCCCGCAGACATGGCGTGCCCGAAGACCTCTTTCTGCGGCTTGTGCAGCAGGAATCGAACTGGAACCCCAAGGCAAAATCCCACAAGGGCGCGTTGGGACTGGCGCAGTTGATGCCGGGAACAGCGCGTTATTTGCGCGTTGATCCACTTGATCCGGAGGAAAACCTCGACGGCGGCGCGCGCTACCTGATGAAGCAATTCCGCACCTTCCGGTCGTGGGATCTGGCGCTTGCTGCCTACAATGCGGGGCCAGGTGCTGTCGAAAAACACGGTGGCATCCCGCCGTTCCGCGAAACCCAGAACTACGTTCGGGTCATCACCGGGGCGAAGTGAGCCGCACTGCCGGATCTGCTGCAGAAAAAGCGTCACAGAACCACTCCATGGGCCGCTTCATAGCTGTCAGTGCCACGGGTGCCAATCAAAGACGCTATTCTGCGGCCACCTCACCCACTTCAATGACAGGCTCCATTCTCTCAAGCACCTCATCGCTCAGGTGACACTTGATCTGGTGGTTCCCTTCGACAAAGCGCACGGGCGGCACTTCTTTTTCGCACAACCCGCCGGGGACTTGCGACTTCCAGCGACAGCGGGTCTGGAACGGACAGCCCGGGGGCGGGTTCATGGCCGACGGAATGTCCCCTTCCAAAACGATATGCTGTTTCTTGACGGAGGTATCCGCAATGGGCACGGCAGACAGCAAGGCTTCGGTGTAGGGATGATAGGGCGGGGAAAAGACCTGATCCGTTGTGCCAAGCTCAACCACATGCCCCAGATACATCACCATCACCCGGTCGCTGAGATACCGCACGATCGACAGGTCGTGGCTGATGAAGAGCAGCGTGGTCTTATGCTCGCGCTGGATTTCCATCAAAAGGTCCGTGACGGCGGCCTGCACAGACACATCCAGCGCAGACACCGGCTCATCCGCCACCACAATCCGCGCATCCCCCGCAAACGCCCGCGCAATGCCGACCCGCTGCTTTTGCCCGCCAGACAACTGGCGCGGCATCCGGTTGGCAAACTCGCGCGGCAGTTTCACCAGATCAAGCAGTTGCAGCATCCGGTCCCGGCGTTCCGCTTCGCTGTTGCCGACTCCAAAAATCTCCAGCGCGCGGATGATCTGCCGCCCCACGGTCATCGACGGATTCAGCGTGTCAAAGGGGTTCTGGAACACCATCTGAATGTCCGACACCGTCTTGGTGTCCCGCTCTTCAATGGGTGTGTTCCCGATCGGGCGATTGTCCAGAATAATGTCGCCCTCGGTCGCTGTCTCCAACCCCATGAGCACCTTGGCAAAGGTCGACTTGCCGCAGCCGGATTCGCCCACGATGGCGAGTGTTTCACTTTCCCGGGCCTCGAAACTGAGCGTTTCATTGGCCTTGACGACCTTGGTTGTGCCGCCCCCGAAGACGGCATTGGCAGCCACCTCGTAATATTTCTTGAGGTTATCCATCTTGAGAACAACCTTCCCGATTTCGCCTTTCTCCTTTTTGTCGGCGACCTCCAGTGGGGCGTCCCAGTCGATCTCGTTGAACTTTACACAGCGCGTGCTGTGCCTGTCGTTGCCCGGCACATCGTCCATGGTGATGTGGCCCTGATCGCAGCGCCCGGCTTCGAAATAATCGCAGCGGGGACCAAAGTTACAGCCCGACGGGCGCTCATGGGGCAGGGGGAAATTGCCCGGAATGGCCACCAGAGGGCGCGCATTCTTGTCCGCCCCCGGCAGCGGGATCGACCGGAACAGCGCCTGCGTGTAGGGATGCCGCATGGTGTCGAACACATCCTCAATGGACCCACGCTCGACCGCTTCGCCCGAATACATGACGCATAACCGGTCGCAGGTTTCCAGCACCAGCCCAAGATTGTGCGAGATAAACAGCATCGATGTGCCGTATTTCTTGCCAAGGTCTTTCACCAGTTCAACGACCGCCGCCTCGACCGTGACGTCAAGCGCCGTCGTTGGCTCATCCAGAATAAGCAGCGCAGGCTCTGACATCAGCGCCATGGCGATGACAATCCGCTGTTGCTGACCGCCGGAAAGCTGATGGGGAAAGGCGCTCAGAATACGCTTGGGGTCCGGCAGCTTCACATCCGTGACCACCTGCAACGCGCGTTCGTAGGCTTGCTTCTCGCTCATGCCCTGATGGATCATCGGCACTTCCATCAACTGCTTGCCGATCTTCATCGCAGGGTTCAGGGACGCCATGGGTTCCTGATAAATCATCGCAATTTCAGAGCCGCGAATGTCGCGCAATTCTTCGGCGCTCATCTCGCTGAGGTCACGCCCCTTGAACTTGATCGAGCCGCCGACAACCCGCCCGTTCTTGCCAAGATCCTGCATGACCCCCAGCGCCACGGTGGACTTGCCGCAACCAGATTCGCCCACCAAGCCAACGGCCTCACCGGGTTGTACGGCCACCGAAAAATCCATCACCGCAGGGATCTCGCGGAGACGCGTGAAAAACGAGATGGAAAGCTTGTCGATCTCAAGGATCGGACCGTCATAATCCGCTTTTGCCATTTTCTTCTCCTCAGACCTCAAAAGCGCGTTGGGCTTTATTTTGGCCAAAAATACTCCAAGGGGTTCAAGGGGGGCAGCGCCCCCCTTGCCTCATGCATCAATCGCGCAGGCTTTCTTCGCGCAGACCATCCGCCAGCAGGTTCAGCCCCAGCACCAGCGTCAGCAAAGCCACCGCAGGGGCGATGGCCGCATGCGGATACAGCGCCAGCAAACGCCGGCCTGCGTTGATCGTGGTGCCCCAGTCCGGGCTCTCAGACGCCAGACCCAGACCGAAAAAGCCTAAGGTGCCCAGCAGGATGGTGGTGTAGCCAATGCGCAGGCAGAAATCGACGATTAGCGGCCCGCGTGCGTTGGGCAGAATTTCCCACAACATGATGTACCATGGACCTTCGCCTCGGGTTTGGGCGGCGGCCACGTAGTCGCGCGTCTTGATGTCCATGGCCAGACCGCGCACGATCCTGAAGACCGTGGGTGAATTCACAAACACCACAGAGACGAAAACAACCAGAATGCCCGCGTCGATGTCGAACAGATCAAGGAACGGCGGCAACCCGGGGATCGCATAGGTTGGTGTGGCCACAACCGCCCCATCGGTCGAGACCAGCGACAGATAAAGCCATCCCAGACCGACCAGTACGCCTGCCAGCAGCGGCGTGCGCACCGATGGTTGCGTGTAGTACCGCGAATTCAGCAAAATCGTGAAAAAGATGATTGGAAAGACGAACAGGAACAAGGCCATGTAGTTCGGAATGCCGGTCAGAACGATCTCGGGCGTGACCAGCAGATAGAACAGCAAGATCACCGGGAAGGCGAGGATGAGGTTCGCCAAAAACGACAGGATCGTGTCCAGCCGCCCGCCGTAATACCCAGCAGGCAATCCAAGCGTGATCCCCACCATAAAGGCAAAGAGCGTGGCCATTGGGGCAATCTGCACCACCACCCACGCGCCTTTGATCAGACGGCTGAAGACGTCGCGCGCAAGGTTGTCGCCCCCCAGCAGGAAGTAGGCGTATTCGCCTTCATCCGGGCTGCGCATCGGCGTGCCGGGCACTTTGTTTTTCATGCCTGACACCTGACTGAGCGGGTCATGGGTGACCAGCATGTCCATCGGGCCGCCAAGCACGCCCACAAAGACCCAGAACATCACAAGACCAAAGCCGATCATGCCAATCGTGCTGTCAAAGAGTTTTCCGTAAAGCCCCAGTCTGCGTTTGTAGACAATGGACAAGGTGAAAAGCACCACCAGCGCGACCCAGACAGGCATCAGCTGAATGAACATGCGGACAAGGATACTGCCCCAGGAGAGTTCTTCCATGATCTGACCTCCTTAAGAAATACGGATGCGCGGGTTCAGATAGACGTAGCCGATATCCGATATCAGCTGCGTAATCAGCACCACCGCCACAGAGACCACGGAAACCGCCAGCAACAATTCGATGTCGTTGTTGCCTGCCGCCTGCACCAGCAACCAGCCAAAGCCCTTGTAATTGAACAGGGTCTCGACGATGACCACCCCGTTCAACAGCCAGGGAAACTGCAGCATGATCACCGTGAAGGGCGCAATCAGCGCATTTCTCAGGGCATGTTTCATGACGATGTTGGGAAAGCTCACCCCTTTCAGGCGCGCGGTTCGAATATACTGCGCCGTCATCACCTCGGTCATGGAGGCACGTGTCATCCGGGCGATATACCCCATCCCGTAAAGGGCAATGGTGACCACCGGCAGGGTAAAGTTGGCAAAGGTCGCGTTCTCCATGGCGGAGGTGGCCGAGCCGTTGAACCACTTCAGCCCCACCGCAGAGGACGCAAAGACCGCAATGAAGATCACCCCCGACACATATTCAGGGGTCGCGGTCGACGCGATGGAGAAGGTCGACAGCGACCGGTCCAGTTTTGATCCTTCGCGCATACCCGATAACACCCCAAGCAACAAAGCCATCGGCACCATCACCAGCATCACGCAGAACATCAGCTTCCCCGTCAGCCCAAGGCGCGTGGCCACAATGCTGCCCACCTCGTCCCTGAACACGGTCGAGAAACCCCAATCTCCCTGGATCACACCGCAGTAGCTGTGTCTTTCCGCTTCGGGCGCATCTGCTGCAAAGCACCGCCCGGTCACAACGCCCTCGTCCTCATACACCCAGCCCGGCAACACCCCCAGCCACTGGCCGAATTTCACCGGCAGCGGCTGCAAATAGCCGTTCTTTTCCAGATAGCTGGCGACGGCCTCATCGGACATGCGGAAATTGCCCTGCGTTTTCGCGAGTGTCTCAAGGTTTGGAGAGAGGTTCGTCAGCCAGAATACGATGAAGGTCAGGCAGAGTGCCGTCACCAACATCACACCCAGCCTTCGCAGAATGAAAAGTCCCATGTGTGCCCCTGTTGTCAGGCTTTGGTGCAGATCGCTGTAGCTGGTGCACCTGTTTATCGGCGGTTAGCGCCTGGTCATTTGTTCGTGACGGCCATGAGGCAATAGTTTTTGCGCCGCGTCAACGGACGCTTGCGGCGCGGAGTGGTCTTTTTGCGACCTCTATCAGGTCGCAAACCGTCATTTGCGGGGTCAGGCGGCAGACTGGGTCAGAAGGGCTGCCTTGGCGTGGCGGGCATCGCGACGCATTTGCGTGGGCGTGCGGTCACAATGGTGCTGCACGAAACGCGTGAAATAGGCCGCACTGCCAAATCCCAGAAAACGGGCAATATCCTGCGCCGGCGCATCTGTGCCGGTCAGCAGGGACCGCGCCTCATAGAGAACCCGCTCGGTCAGCAGATCTGCCGCCGTGCGCCCCGTAGTCGCTTTGCAGGCGCGTGTCAGATGCGTTGGTGTCACATCAAGCGCTGCTGCATGATCGGCCATTGTCAGGGGTTCGCAAAAATGGGCCGCGACCCGCTGGCAATAGGTTGCTGCCAGACGGGCGGCGGCGTTGGGTTTTTCGACGGCGTGCTCTTCAAGGCCGCATTGACGCTGCAACCAGACCGAAATCAACGCGCCATAGGCGTCAAGCGATTGCATCGACAGGGGCCTGTCTGTCTGCTGTTCGCGGGTGGCTGCCTCCAGAAGGCTGGTCAGTTCGGTCATCGTGTTCACATCACGGATGCGCAACTGGCGCGGCAGACGCGGCACCGTCAGGCCATGCCCGTCTGGCACCAGCATCACCTGTGCAACCGCTTGCCGACCCAGATCGATCGAAAAAAGCGCGCCTGCAGGCACAAAGATGGCATTGTGTGGCCCAACCCCGCGCCGGGTGCCGTTCAATAGCAGCCGCCCCTGACCCCGCGTCGTCCAGATCAGCAAATGCTCGGGGCGGTCGTGTGCCAGTGTCAGGCGCCAGTCTTGCCCGCCCGTCAGCTGAGGGAGCGTTTTTATAGAGATGTGCTGCGTCACGTTCAGGCCACCGTTTGGAAAACAAGTATTACGGTTCGGAAAGTAGCATAGCGCAACTCACGGGAGATTAAAGGTTTTCCGCCCGCAAGGTCGTCACATCGGCGGGATGTAGCGCATCCAGTGCTGCATTTTATTGCGAATCCACGTCCTCTGTCGCTTGGCGTAGCGGCGCGTGGCGACGGTTGCGCCCGTCCGTGCGGCATCCAGCGTGATCTCACCTCTCAGGTAGGCGGCAAGCTGCGTGGCCCCGATGGCCCGATGCGCAGGGCGCGCGGGGTCAAAGCGGGGCAACAGGTCTTGCACCTCGTCCAGCGCCCCCAGTGCCAGCATTTGATCGAATCGTCGCTCGATCCGGGCGTTCAGCCAGTCTTTGGACACATCGAACGCCACGGGTTGTGCGGCGGAAAAAGACAAAAGCGGTGTCGCGGCGGCTGTGATCTGCCAGTTGCGCAGGCTTCTGCCCGTGGCTGTCTGAACCTCCCACGCGCGCTGCACCCGCGCACGGTTGGCCATGTCGATACCCGCTTTGGTGTCTGCATCAAGGCCCGCGCGCAACGTATCAAGCGGCATGCTGTCGGCTGTGTCCCGCACATGGGCCGGGACGGGGGGGATCTCTGCCAGACCGTTCAGCAGCGCCTGAAAGTAAAGCCCTGTACCGCCCACGACGATGGGGCGCGGCGCATCTGTCAGCAAAGGGGCCACCTCGCGCAGCCAGTGCCCGACGGAGTAATTGGCCCCTTCGCCCTGATGCCCATAAAGTTTGTGCGGCGCGCGCGCTTCGTCCTGCTGCGACGGGCGCGCGGTCAGGATGCGCCAGCAGTCATAGACCTGACTGGCATCCGCGTTGACAATTACACCGCCCTGCTGGTCTGCAATCGCCAGCGCCAGAGCCGATTTGCCCGACGCGGTAGGCCCGGCAATCAGCACAGGCCGCTCCGCATCAAGGGCTGCGATCAGGTCGGTATCATTGTTGAAAACGGGGGGTGGCATTTTTTGTCAGATCGGCCGTGTGGTGCGCATTGATGTTTGTGTGCTTTTCGGACATTTTGCGCGAAATTAAAACCAGCAAGCGACGGAGCAGCCCATGACCGACCCCGAGACAGGAACAACTTTCAAACGGGTCATGCTGAAAATCTCCGGGGAAGCGTTGATGGGCGATCAGGGCTTTGGGCTGCATCCGCCCACCGTTGAACGGATCGCACGCGAAGTGCAGTCGGTACACCAGATGGGCGTTGAGATCTGCATGGTCATCGGCGGCGGCAATATTTTCCGGGGCCTGCAAGGCTCTGCGCAAGGGATGGAACGCACAACCGCCGATTACATGGGCATGCTGGCCACGGTGATGAACGCGCTTGCCATGCAGTCCGCCCTTGAGGGGCTGCGCATTCACACGCGGGTGATTTCCGCCATCACCATGAACGAGGTCGCAGAACCCTATATTCGCAGGCGCGCGGTGCGACACCTTGAGAAAAAGCGGGTCTGCATCTTTGCCGCCGGCACCGGCAACCCCTATTTCACCACCGACACGGCCGCCACGCTGCGTGCCAATGAGATGTCCTGCGAGGCGATTTTCAAAGGCACCAAAGTGGACGGGGTCTATGACAAGGACCCGGTGAAACACGCGGACGCCGTGCGCTATGACAAGGTGTCCTATGACGATGTGCTGGCCAAACGTCTTGCGGTCATGGATGCCTCTGCCATTGCTCTTGCGCGCGACAACAACCTGCCGATTATCGTGTTTTCGCTGGATGAACCGGGGGGCTTCAAGGGAATCCTTGCTGGAAAAGGGACCTATACCAAGGTGCACAGCTAGGCGCTGGCAGTTTGCCCGATTGCCGTCTATAACCTGAAAACAAATCGAAAAAGCAGAGCACGACCATGTCAGAAGACTTCATGCTGGATACTGATGAACTTGAGCGCCGAATGGATGGTGCGCTTGGGGCCCTCAAAACCGAATTTGCCTCTCTCAGAACGGGCCGGGCGTCGGCCTCCATGCTGGAGCCTGTAACGGTCGAAGCCTACGGCCAGCGCACGCCGATCAATCAGGTGGGGACGGTCAACGTGCCTGAACCGCGCATGGTGACCATCAATGTCTGGGACAAAGGGCTGGTTGGCCCCGTTGAAAAAGCGATCCGCGAAAGTGGGCTGGGCATCAATCCGCAGCTCAACGGCACCATCATCATGTTGCCGATCCCTGAGTTGAACGAGGAACGCCGCCGCGAGTTGAGCAAGGTCGCCGGACAATACGCAGAGCACGCCCGCGTGGCCGTGCGCAATATCCGCCGCGATGGCATGGACCAGATCAAAAAAGCGAAATCAGACGGCTTGTCCGAGGACGATCAAAAACTTTGGGAGGGTGAGGTTCAGGATATTACCGATAAATTCATAAAAAATGTCGATGATATGCTGGAAACGAAACAATCGGAAATCATGCAGGTGTAATGACGTGAAGGTCTGCAGTTTTTCCGGTGGTTTTTGAATCTGTTGTTTTGACGCCGATCACGTCCGGCGCACCGGTTTGCGAACCGGACAAAGTACAAAAGTACGGGAGCCTTTATCCGTGGCGTTAACAGAAGACACTCAGGCTCAGATGGTCCCCGGTTGCCCGCGTCACGTGGCAATCATCATGGATGGTAACGGTCGCTGGGCCACGCAGCGTGGCAGACCGCGCCTTTTCGGACACCATGCGGGGGCGCGGCGGGTACGTGAAATCGTAGAGGCCTGTCCGGTCGTGGGCGTCGAATACCTCACCATCTTTGCCTTTTCGACGGAAAACTGGAAACGCACGCAGGTCGAAGTGGCCGGACTGATGAACCTGTTCCGGCGCTACATCAAACGCGAAACGCAGGCTCTGGTCGCCAATGGCGTGCGCGTGCGCTTTATCGGGGACAGAGACCGGTTGGACAAAAAGCTGATCGGCATGATGCATGATCTGGAAACCGCGACGGCGGGCAATTCATTGATAAACCTGACCATCGCCATCAATTACGGCGGGCGGGACGAGGTGGCGCGGGCCACACGGAGGCTTGCGCAGGATGTGCGCGATGGCAAGCTGCAACCTGAGTGCGTCGATGAGGAAACACTGCCGCGTTACCTTGATACGCATGTGTTGCCCGACCCAGATCTGGTGATCCGCACCAGCGGAGAGGCCCGGATTTCCAATTTTCTTCTGTGGCAGTCTGCCTATTCGGAATACGAGTTTGTGGATACCCTCTGGCCCGATTTCACCAGAGACGAGTTCGAACATCTCTGCACGCTCTTTGGTGGCCGCGACCGCCGGTTCGGTGGCGTGAAAAAGTGACGGTTGGATGAAGGCCACGAACGAAAAATGGGCTGATCTGGCAGTTCGGATGGGCTCTGGTACGGCTCTTGTGTGCATCGGCATCATCGGGGTCTGGATCGGCGGGCATGGCTTTCACGTAATGATTGCGGTGATTTGCGGGCTGATGGTCTGGGAATTGACGCGCATGATCGCGCCGGACAACAGCACCCTCGCGCTGCAAATGGGCGGCGTGTCCATGCTGGCCAGTATTCTGGCGATTTACCTGCCTTTGGGGTTTGCACTGCCGATTTTGCTGGCCCCTGCGATGGTGGGTCTGGGGCAGCTTGAACGGTTTCGAACCATCTTCATGATCTTTACGTCACTGGTATTGCTGGCAGGGTTTGGCATGTCCACGGTGCGCGACGACATGGGCTTTAACTGGATGCTTTGGCTTGTGCTGGTGGTCGTCGTCACCGACGTCGTGGGGTATTTTGCGGGCCGACTGATCGGGGGGCCAAAGTTCTGGCCAAAAGTCAGCCCCAAGAAAACATGGGCCGGCACCGGCTTTGGCTGGGTGGGGGCTGCGCTTGTGGGCGTGGGCTTCATGGTCTGGACAGGCGTGGGCCCGGGCCTAGTGGGCGTTTCAATCGCCGTTTCCATGGCAAGCCAGATGGGCGACATGGCGGAAAGCGCCATCAAACGACGCGTTGGGGTCAAGGACAGTTCCAACCTGATCCCCGGACATGGCGGCGTCCTCGACCGGTTTGACGGCATGCTCGGGGCTGCATTGTTCCTGTTGGTGACAAAAAGTGCCTTTTTTGAGCCCTTGTTGGTGGCCGGATGAGCGCGCGGCGTCGGGTCAGCATCTTTGGGGCAACGGGGTCAATTGGTCAAAACACAATTGATCTGATCGCGCGCGCGCCAGACGACTATGATGTCGTGGCGCTCACGGGTGCACGGAACATTGAACAACTTGCACGCGATGCACGACGGCTGAATGCGGATGTTGCGGTGACGGCACATGATGCATTGCTAGCCCCTTTGCAGGCCGCTCTTGAGGGGTCCGGGGTCGAGGCCGCCGCTGGTTCACAGGCTTTGTGCGAGGCGGCATCGCGGCCGGCCGATTGGGTGATGTCCGCGATTGTGGGGGCCGCAGGTCTTGCGCCGGGCATGATCGCGCTTGAGCAAGGGGCGACGCTGGCGCTGGCAAACAAGGAATCCCTTGTCTGCGCGGGGCAACTGCTGATCGCCACCGCAGAGCAGCACGGCGCGCGGCTTTTGCCGGTAGACAGCGAACATTCTGCGGTGTTTCAGGCCCTCGTGGGGGAGGATATCGCAGCCGTTGAGCGGATCATCATTACCGCAAGCGGTGGGGCCTTTCGCGACTGGCCGCTTGAAGACCTGCACAACGCCTCTTTGGCCCAAGCCTCCAGCCACCCGAACTGGGACATGGGACAGCGGATCACGATTGATTCCGCCTCTATGTTTAACAAGGCCCTGGAGCTTATTGAAACAAAAGAATACTTTGCCGTTGAGCCGCGCCAGATTGAGGTCTTGGTACATCCTGAATCCCTGATCCATGCGATGGTGGGGTTTAACGATGGCGCGCTGATGGCCCATGTCGGCCCGCCCGATATGCGGCATGCCATCGGGTTTGCCTTGCACTGGCCGCAGCGGCGCAAGCTGCCGGTCGAACGGCTTGACCTTGCCAAAATCGGCGCGTTCACGTTCCGCGCGCCCTGCGAAACCCGGTGGCCTGCACTGCGTCTGGCTCGGGAGGTGATGGAAAACGGTGGGCTGTCAGGCGCTGTGTTCAACGCCGCAAAGGAAGTAGCGCTGGACGGGTTTATCGGCGGACAGATCAGATTTACCCATATGTCCGAGGTCGTAGATGAGGTGTTAACCGAAATCTCATCGCAGGCAGGTCATATAGACGCAGCGATGACCCTTGATAACGTCGTGCAGGTGGACCATCTCGCCAGAGAGCGCGCAAGGGCCGTCGTGAGCAGGAAAGCAGGTTAAAACTTGGATATTATTTCACTGATACCACAGTTTGGCGGGTTCATCTGGACAATTGCTGCCTTTGTTCTGGCGCTCTCCATCATCGTGGCCATCCACGAATATGGTCATTACATTGTTGGCCGCTGGACGGGTATCCACGCGGATGTTTTCTCGCTGGGATTTGGCCCGGTTTTATGGAGCAGGGTCGACAGGCGCGGCACGCAGTGGCAGATCGCGGCCTTGCCCTTGGGCGGCTACGTGAAGTTTGCGGGCGATGCGAACGCGGCCTCCGGCAAAGACGACGAAGTGATGGCCGCAGCAGAAGAAAGCCCCGAACGATTGCGCGCCACCATGCACGGCGCGCCCCTCTGGGCACGCGCTTTGACAGTCGCCGCAGGCCCGGCATTCAATTTTGCCTTGTCCATTCTGGTCTTTGCCGCCGTCATCATGACAACCGGCGTATCCCGCGACCCGCTGACCGTCGGGGAATTGCGCCCCATGCCGGTCGAGCCGCGCGGGTTGCAAAGCGGTGACGTCTTGCTGGCGATCAACGGGGTAGACATTCCTAGCACCGAAGACGGTGTGGCCTATGGCGCGTTCATCGATGACCTGCCCTTGGAGCCGATGCTCGACTATACTGTGCTTCGCGACGGGTCGGAGCGCGTGGTGTCCGGTGCCTTTCTCATGCCGCCCATGGCCATCTCTGTCAGTCCGCAAAGTGCCGCCCTGCGCGCAGGCCTTGAAGCGGGCGACGTGATTACCGCCATCGATGGTGCTCCGATCTTTGCTTTCGACCAACTGAAAGAAAAAGTCGAGGGCGGCAACGGCGCGCCGATGGAGCTGACCGTCTGGCGGAGTGGCGAAGAAGTGGCCATCACCCTCGCGCCCAAGCGCGTTGACGAACCCCAGGACGCGGGTGGCTTTGTCACACAGTGGCGGATCGGCATCGCGGGTGGGCTGGCGTTTGAGCCTGCTACTGAAACGCCCGGGGTGGGCAGTGCCTTCGCAGCCGCTGTCACGCAAACCTGGCGGATCATCAACGGCTCCATCTCTGGTCTTGGGCATATGATTACGGGCGCGATCAGTACCTGCAACCTATCCGGCCCGATCGGCATTGCACAAACATCCGGTGCTATGGCCAGTCAGGGGGCTGAAAACTTCATCTGGTTTATCGCGGTCCTCAGTACGGCGGTCGGTTTGCTGAACCTCTTTCCAGTCCCGGCGCTGGATGGCGGGCATCTGGTCTTTTACGCCTATGAGGCGGTCGCAGGCAAACCCCCCAGCGACAAAGCCTTGCGCATTCTGATGACCTTTGGCTTGGCGTTGGTCCTGACCTTGATGGTTTTCGCTTTGGGCAACGACTTGTTCTGCCCCTGAGAAAATTGGCTGAAATTGCCGCAGATTTGCCATGATCCACCAAACTTACGACCGATTTTGCCGGTAGCGTCTTTCTTGCACAACGCGGAGGAAGATCGATGCAAACTGTTCAAAGTGGCGTTCATAGCCTGAGTTTGATTGTCCACCTTAACATGGACCGGGCGCTGTATTCTGGTGCCATTCTGGGGTCTTTGGCGGCGGCCAGCTGGCTTGCGAGCCTCAGTCTTTAGCGCCGCGCCGTTACATTAATGCACCCGTTATCTTGTGACGCGTGCTTTTTCACCCACATGGTTTTGACAAAACCGGCCTCAGGCGCTACTCAAAAGCTAAGAAAACACAGAGCATTTGAGGCAAATTATGGGTTGGGGCTTTACGCGCGATGCGCGATTCAGTCGGGCAGGCGGCCGTAGTGTTAAAGCAGCACTCGCCACGACGGTGTTTTTCGCAGCTTTCTCAACTGCTTGGGTCAGTCCGGCGACTTTTGCGCATGCGCAGCAGGTCACACTGGGTGCCATCGAGGTTGAGGGCAACGAGCGGATCGGCGACGCGGCAATTCTGACGCGCGCAGGAATCGCTCAAGGGCAGTCACTGGATATCGCAGAGCTCAACGAGGCTCTGCAGCGCCTGAACGACTCCGGTTTATTTGAATCGGTGGACTTTACGCCATCAGGCAACAGCCTGAAGATTACCGTTGTCGAGTTCCCGACCATCAACCGGATCAATTTTGAAGGCAATCGCCGCATCAGCGACGAAGCGTTGGAGGCCATCACCGATTCCAACGAACGCCGGGTGTTCAATCCCGCACAGGTCGAACGGGACGCCAGCGTGATTGCCGATGCCTATGCCAACGAAGGCAGGCTGGCCGCACAAGTCACGCCCCGCATCATCAGGCTGCGCGACAATCGCGTGGATCTGGTGTTCGAAATCCTCGAAGGGGACAATATTGAAATTGAACGGCTGTCCTTTGTGGGCAACCGTATCTATTCCGACGGTCGCTTGCGGCGGGTGCTGCAAACCAAGCAGGCGGGTTTGCTGCGCGCTTTTGTGCGCAGCGACACACTTGTCGAAGATCGGATCGAATTTGACAGGCAGGTCTTGCAGGACTTTTATCTGTCGCGCGGGTACGTCGATTTTCGCGTGAATTCTGTGAATGCCGAACTGACCGAAGAACGCGACGCCTACTTCCTTGTGTTCGACGTGCAGGAAGGTCAGCAGTTTAAGATTGGTGAGGTCAAGGTCAGCAGTGAGTTGGCCGACGCCTCCAGTGAAGCCTACCGTGAGATCGTAAAAATCAAACCGGGCGTCGTCTATTCGCCCTCGCTGCTGGAACGTGACATCGCACGGATGGAACGACAGGCGATCCGCGACGGTGTCGATTTCCTGCGGGTTGAGCCTCGGGTTGTGCGGGATGACCGCAATCTGGAACTCGACATCGAATATGTGATCACGCGGGGGCCACGCGTGTTCGTGGAACGCATTGACATCGAAGGCAACACAACAACGCTGGATCAGGTGATCCGGCGGCAGTTCAACAGTGTTGAAGGCGACCCATTCAATCCGCGTGAAATCCGCGAGGCGGCAGAACGCATCCGCGCGCTGCAGTATTTTGAGACTGCAGAAGTCAACGCACGCGAAGGGTCAACCCCCGATCAGGTTGTTGTCGATGTGGATGTTGTGGAGCAACCGACCGGGTCCCTGAGCTTTGGTGCGTCGTTCTCGAACAACGATGGTTTGGGCTTTGCGATCAGCTTTGCCGAAGACAACTTTCTGGGGCGTGGCCAGCGGATTACGGCAGACATCTCAACCGCCGAAGAGACGCGGCGCTATGGGCTTGGCTTCACGGAACCTGCTTTTCTGGGACGGGACGTCGCCTTTTCTGTGAACCTTGATGTCGCGCAAACGGACAGTTCCTTTACCACATACGAGACAGACCAGTTTGTCTTCCGACCCGCATTGACGTTTCCGGTTGCCGAGAACGCGCGTATGCAGGTTCGGTATACATACGCAGATTCTGAAATGATTGCGCAAGACCCGGCGATCAATGGACCCGTGATCGGACGTGAAATTGGCGTCGGCGGACAGACGGCCAGTTCGTTGGGCTATCAATATGTGTTTGACAGCCGGACCACAGGGCTGAACCCTAACGCGGGCTACCTGCTTGAATTTGCGCAGGACTTTGCCGGGCTGGGCGGCGACGCAACATTTGTCAAATCAACCGCGCGCGCTGTCGGCGAAACCAAGGTTTTCAACGAGGAGGTCACCCTGCGCGCCTCGCTTGAGGGCGGGCATCTGGCGTTTTCCGGTGGCACCAACAGGGCCGTTGACCGGTTTTTCCTTGGAACGTCGATCATTCGCGGATTTGAGCCGGGCGGGATTGGCCCGCGCGACCTGTCCGTCACGGACGAAGACCCTTTGGGCGGCAACATCTATATCGCAGCCCGGTTTGAAGCAGAGTTTCCTTTGGGCCTGCCCGACGAATACGGTCTCATGGGCGGTCTCTTTTACGATGTCGGCAACCTCTATGATCTCAGTGACGTTGATCTGACCGGTGGGAATATCGTCGGCGAAGGCGGGTCATTCCGTCACGTGCTCGGGTTTGCGATTCTGTGGGATACGCCCATTGGACCACTGCGGTTCAACTTCACGGAGGCCCTTAAGAAAGAGGATTTCGACCGTGACCAGAGCTTTGAGATCACGATCAATACGTCCTTCTGATGTGGCAAGCGGCATGTGGCGTGGCCTTGCGGCGGTCTGTCTTGTGTGGGCGCTGTCCGCTTTTCCGGTTAAGGCGCAGCAAGCGTTTTTGCAAAGCCCGGTCTTGACCGTTGATTCTGAACGGCTTTATGCCGAAAGCAACTACGGTCAGAACACCACCCGTGAAATCGAGACACGCGGAGCGGAGCTTGCAGCAGAAAACCGCCGGATCGAAGAAGAGTTGTCGCGCGAAGAGCAGGACCTGACGGCCCAACGGGCCACGTTGCCCGCCGCAGACTTTCGCGATCTGGCCAATGCCTTTGATGAAAAAGTACAGGACGTGCGGCGTGCGCAAGACGCCAAGGCACGTGAGCTGAACCGGCTGCTGGAACAGCGACAGGTTGCCTTTCTCACTACGGCTGGCCCGGTGCTTGAGCAACTGATGCGCGAAGCAGGCGCTGCGGTGATTTTGGAACGGCGGTCTATCTTTCTCAGCGCCAACGCAATCGACATCACGCAAGAGGCAATCGACCGCCTGAACAAGGCGGGCATCACCGGTCCCATGGATAGTGATCCCTGAGCGGTGCTTGCTCCGCCGCGCCTGACTTGTTAGGCATGCGAAACGTCTTGGGCACAAAAGGACACTTCATGACGACCACCCCCACGAGCGCGGACATTCAACTTATTCAACGTATTCTGCCGCACCGGTACCCGTTTTTGCTGGTTGATAAGGTGGTCGATATCGACGGGACGTCCTCGGCCGTAGGGATCAAGAACGTGTCGATGAACGAACCTCATTTTCAGGGGCATTTTCCGGGTCTTCCAATCATGCCCGGCGTGACAATCGTTGAGGCGATGGCCCAGACCGCCGCCGTGATGGTTGGCGTGACCCTCGAGATGGCGGACAAGGAAATGAAGGTGTACTTCATGGCCATTGAGAAGGCGAAGTTCCGTCGCAAGGTAATCCCGGGGGACGTGCTTGAGATGCATCTGAAGACGCTCAGGGGCAAGCCGGGTGCCAAGGTCTGGCGTTTTGGGGGCGTCGCCTCGGTAGAGGGTGAGATGGCTGCAGAGCTTGAGTTTACCGCCATGATGGACATGGGCTGACGCGGTGGCAGGTATACATTCCAGCGCAATCGTCGAAAAAGGCGCGCAGATTTCGCCTTCTGCGACCATCGGGCCGTTCTGTGTGATCGGGCCTGAGGTGACGATTGGCGATGACGTCGTCCTGAAAAACCACGTGGTGGTGGCGGGGCATACCCAAATTGGGGATGAGACGTCCATTTTCTCTTTTTCTGTGATCGGTGAAATCCCGCAGGATTTGAAATTCAAAGGCGAAAAGACACAGCTTGTCATTGGCAAGCGCAACCGCATCCGCGAACATGTCACGATCAACACCGGCACCTCTGGCGGCGGGGGGATGACCCGCGTCGGGGATGATTGCCTGCTGATGGCGGGCTGCCATGTGGCGCATGATGCGGTGATCGGCAATCGCTGTGTGATCGTCAATTCGGTTGCCATCGCAGGGCATTGCATTCTCGAAGACGACGTGATCGTGGGCGGTCTGTCCGGCGTGCATCAGTTCGTGCGGATCGGGCGCGGTGCGATAATTGGTGCGCTGACGATGGTGACCAATGACGTGATCCCCTACGGTCTGGTACAGGCCCCGCGTGGGGAGCTGGATGGCCTCAACCTTGTGGGTCTCAAACGGCGCGGTGTCGCGCGCGCTGACATCACGGCCCTGCGCGCTGCATTTCAGATGCTGGCACAGGGCGATGGTACCTTTCAAGAGCGCGCCTCGCGGTTGAAGGATGAAACCAGCAGCGCCTACGTGCGCGAAATTGCCGACTTTATCCTTGTCGACAGTGATCGACATTTCCTGACACCAAGATGAGCCTCGCCCTGATCGTCGGGCGGGGAAACTTGCCCGCCGCTGTGGTTGCGGCACTGGATGTGCGCCCGCTTGTGTGTGTTCTTAATGGCTTTGATCCCAATGGCTTGCAGCCCGATCTTCATTTCCGGCTGGAGCATCTGGGCAGCCTGATCGCTGATCTTCAGGCGCGCGGTGTGTCGCAGGTTTGCTTTTGCGGCGCCATCGAGCGTCCGCCGGTTGATCCTGCGGCGATTGATGCCGCAACCTTGCCACTGGTGCCCCTGATCATGAAGGCGATGGCGTCGGGCGATGATGCCGCGTTGCGGGCCGTGGTGCATGTGTTTGAACAAAGCGGCTTTGCCATCCGGGCGGCACATGACCTCGCGCCCGCGCTGCTTGCCCCTGAAGGCACCTTGAGCACCCGTGCCGTGACCGATGCGATGCGCGCGGACATGGCCCGGGCAGACGCTGTGCTGGCCGCACTTGCGCCGCTGGATGTGGGGCAGGGGTGCGTTGTTGGCAAAGGCCTTGTCTGGGGCATTGAGACGACGGGCGGCACGGACCACATGCTGGCCACCTTGCCCGATACGGTAGGCGCAGCAGATGCGCTGCTTGTGAAGGAACCAAAGGCCGGGCAGGAGCTGCGCGTGGACATGCCCGCCATTGGACCCCAGACCATCGATGCGCTGGTCGCGGCGGGTTTGGCGGGGGTCGTGATCCGGGCGGGCAGTACACTGGTTCTGGACCGGGCCGAAACACTGCGGCGCGCGGATGAGGCGGGACTGGTCATCTTTGCCCGCGCGCCTGCGTAATGCGCGTGTTCATCCTTGCCGGTGAGCCGTCTGGCGACAAGCTCGGCGGCGCTTTGATGCAGGGCCTGCGTGCGCTGAGCCCTGACGTGACGTTCGAAGGTGTCGGCGGGGCAGAGATGCAGGCACAAGGGCTGCGCAGCCGCTTTCCGATGTCAGAGCTCAGCGTGATGGGTCTGGCTGAAATCCTGCCAAAGTACCAGGCGCTTAAGGCGCGCATTCAGGAAACGGCAGATGCTGTGCTGGCGATGAAACCGGATGTGCTGATCACGATCGACAGCCCGGATTTCAGCTTTCGGGTGGCCAAAAAGGTCAAGGCAAAAAGCCAAATTCGCACGGTGCACTATGTGGCTCCAACCGTTTGGGCATGGCGGCCCGGTCGCGCCCAAAAGATCAGCCACTTCATTGATCACTTGCTGGCGGTGCTGCCATTTGAGCCGCCGCTTTTCGAACGCCACGGCATGCGGTGTGATTTCGTGGGCCACCCAGTGGTGGCGGAGCCTCAGGCGAGCGAGGCAGAGGCCGCCGCCTTTCGCGAAGGCCTGGGCCTCGGCACAGCGCCTGTGCTGCTGGTCTTGCCGGGGTCGCGACAGGGTGAGGTCGCGCGGTTGTGCCGCATTTTCGGCGACGTGGCGGCAGCGTTGAAGGCGCAGCACCCGGATGTCGAAGTGGTGCTGCCTGCGGCGGCGCCCGTTGCGGGGCTTGTGCGCGACCTGACCCGGCATTGGTCGCTGCCGGTGCATATTCTCAACCCCACGATTGGGGAGGCTGAGACCAACACAGCGGCCAAACGCGCAGCTTTCAAGGCCGCAGATGTGGCGCTGGCAGCCTCCGGCACGGTGTCGCTGGAACTGGCGGCAGCGCGCACGCCGATGGTTGTGGCCTACCGGATGAACCCGATCACCTTTCGTCTGATCAAGGCAATGGCGTTGGTGGATACCGTGACTTTGGTCAATCTGGTCTCGCAGACCCGCAGCGTGCCGGAGTTTCTGGGCCCGGAGTGTCTGGCCGGGAACATCGCGGCCAGTCTGGCCGATGTCCTGCAGCACCCCGACGGGCAGCTTGCGGCCATGAATGAAACGATGGCGCTGTTGGGCGAGGGGGGCGAGGCCCCCGGCCTGCGGGCGGCGCGCGCGGTTCTGGCGGGGCTTTAGTCCTTGTAAATCCAGCCGCCGCCAAAGATGCGGCTGCTGTCGGTGTCGTAAAACACGCAGGCTTGACCGGGCGATACCCCTTCTTCAGGAGAGATCAGCTCGACAATCGCCTCTGTCGGGCCGGTGGGGCGGATGACGGCCTCAGTCGGGGGCCGGGTTGATCGGACCTTGACCGAGACGTGCCGGGCATCGCGGGACGTAAAAGGCGCGTCCCCCAGCCAGTTGATTTCGCGCACCGGGATCGACCGCGTGGCCAGCAGGTCTTTAGGCCCCACCACCACCTCGCGGCGGTCCGCATCCAGCTTGATAACGTAAAGCGGGTCGGCAAGCCCGCCGATCCCAAGCCCGCGGCGCTGGCCAATCGTGTAGTGAATGACGCCGTTGTGCGCCGCCAGAACCTTGCCATCGACATCCACGATATTGCCGGGGGCTGCGGCTTCCGGGCGCAGTTTTCTGATCACTGAGGCATAGTCTCCGTTCGGCACAAAGCAGATGTCCTGACTGTCGGGCTTGTCTGCCACGGTCAGATTGTACTTTGAGGCAAGCGCGCGGGTTTCGCTCTTGGAAGCCAAATGGCCCAGCGGGAAGCGCAGAAAATCCAGTGGGGCCGGGGTCGTGGAAAACACGAAATAGCTTTGATCGCGCGCAGCATCGGCTGCCCCATGCAATTCAGCGCCATGCGTGCCCATCTTGCGTTGGATATAGTGGCCGGTCGCCATGCAATCGGCCTCAAGGTCCTTGGCCGTCTCCAGCAGGTCTTTGAACTTTACCCGCTCATTGCACCGGATGCAGGGCACCGGCGTCGCACCGCCCAGATAGCTGTCGGCAAATTCGTCTATCACCGCATCTTTAAAGATGTTTTCGTAATCCAGCACATAGTGCGGAAACCCCATGCTTTCCGCGACGCGCCGCGCGTCGTGAATGTCGATACCGGCACAGCACGCGCCCTTTTTTGCAAGCGCCGCCCCATGGTCATAGAGCTGCAATGTCACCCCCACAACATCGTAACCTTCCTCGGCCAGCATTGCGGCGACAACAGAACTGTCGACGCCCCCTGACATGGCAACAACCACGCGGGTGTCCTTTGGGGCTTTGGCAAATCCCAGAGAATTCAGGGGCCGTGTGTCATCTAGGGGCATCGCATTTCTCCGAACATCTGCGCGAATAAAAGAAAAGTCTAATTACTCTAAAGCGGCGGCTTCATCGGTCCTTAAGGGGCAAAGGTCAAGGTGCATCCCGAACTAGTAGCGGGTAATGGGTATGTATCTCAAGAAAGTTGATGGACCACGGTCCGTGACCCTTGCAGATGGTAGTGTGATGACGCAGGCGGATCTACCGTCTGCAAAAACACGGCGTTGGGTTGCGTCAAGAAAGGCGGCTGTTGTGCGAGGGGTCGCCTATGGGTTGATTTCTCAGTCAGACGCCTTGAAAAAATACCAGATCAGTGAGGATGAGTTTCACGAGTGGGTGCGCGCTGTTTCACAGCATGGTGAGGCCGCTCTGAAGGCGACAGCAGTACAAAAATATAGACAACCTTAGGTTGTTGTCCTATGTTTTTCCAATATAGTAACGTGTGATTAACCTTTTTCGTCAAGGTTAATGTATATGTTGAAGTCTGTCCTTATCGGAGAATGATATGCGTGTACTGCTTGTGGAAGATGACCCTACCACATCCAAGAGCATTGAGCTTATGCTTACTCATGCGAACTTAAATGTATACGCAACAGATCTTGGCGAGGAAGGAATCGATCTCGCCAAACTCTATGACTACGATTTGATCCTTTTGGATCTCGATCTGCCTGACATGAACGGCCACGAAGTGCTGCGCCAATTGCGGCTCGCGCGGATCGAAACACCGATCCTGATCCTGTCGGGCGCAGACGATACGGAAAACAAGATCAAAGGCTTCGGGTTTGGCGCGGATGACTATCTGACAAAACCCTTCCACCGTGAAGAATTAGTAGCTCGAATTCATGCGATCATCCGCAGGTCAAAAGGGCATTCTCAGTCGGTCATCGAAACCGGTATGATTTCGGTGAACCTTGATGCGAAAACAGTGAGCGTTGACAACAAAACAGTGCATCTGACCGGAAAAGAGTACCAGATGCTTGAGCTATTGTCTTTGCGCAAGGGCACAACGCTGACCAAAGAAATGTTCCTAAACCACCTTTATGGTGGGATGGACGAGCCTGAATTGAAAATCATCGACGTCTTTATCTGCAAGCTTCGCAAGAAGCTCAGCACAGCAACCGGTGGCGACAACTACATCGAAACCGTCTGGGGACGGGGGTACGTCCTGCGCGACCCTGACCCTGCGCAAGCCAGTGACCCTCAGCAACTGGCAATTGGCGCCTGATACACAATACTCAACAGCACTGCTGGACTGGACCTCTCGTTTCTGCCCGACTATCTATCGGTCGGTAGAAACGAAGAGGAAAAGCCGTGCGCCGAACTCAACCGGTAGAACAGCTCACCGAAGCGCAAGCACAACAAGAGCTTGCGGAGCTTGAGACGGTATTGCTGCGCGCTAATCGCGACTATCACACACGAGACGCCCCTCAGCTTTCCGATGCGGACTACGACAGCCTGAAGCGACGCAACACCGAGATTGAGACGCAATTCCCGCAGCTCAAACGGGAATCAAGCCCAACTGACTTGGTTGGTGCAGCCCCGTCCGAAGGCTTTGCCAAGATCACGCATGAAGTTCAGATGCTTTCCTTGGCGAACGCGTTTGAGCCTTCTGATGTCGTTGATTTTGATGCGCGCATACGCAAGTACCTTGGGCTGGGGGCGCAGGACGCGCTGACCTATACCGCAGAGCCCAAAATAGACGGCCTGTCCCTCAGCCTGCGCTACGAACAAGGCAAACTGGTCTACGCGGCGACGCGTGGCGATGGGGAAGTGGGTGAAAACGTCACCGCCAATGCGCGCACTGTTGCAGACATTCCAACAGAGCTTGACGGTGCCCCGGATGTCCTAGAAGTGCGTGGCGAAGTCTACATGTCGCATGGTGATTTTGAGGCTTTGAACGCGGCACAAACCGACAAAGGGGGCAAGACCTTTGCAAATCCGCGAAATGCGGCGGCAGGCTCGCTCCGGCAACTCAATGCAGAGATCACGCGCTCAAGGCCTCTGAAGTTTTTTGCCTACGCGTGGGGCGCGCTGAGCGAGCCGCTGGCAGACACGCAGTCCGGATCCATCGCTGCTCTTGCGGACCTTGGGTTTAAGACAAATGCGCTGACACAAAGATGTGCCTCGCCCACAGAGCTTCTGGTTCACTACCAGCAGATTGAACAGGCACGAGCGACCTTGGGCTACGATATCGACGGCGTCGTCTACAAAGTTGATGCGCTGACGTTGCAAGACCGTCTTGGGTTTCGGTCTACGACTCCAAGATGGGCCATCGCTCACAAATTTGCAGCTGAACTCGCGTGGACCCGGTTAAACGGGATCGACATTCAGGTCGGGCGCACCGGTGCGCTATCGCCCGTCGCACGGTTGCAACCGATCACCGTGGGCGGCGTGGTGGTGTCAAATGCGACCTTGCACAATGAAGACTACATTGCCGGGTTTGACAGCAAGGGCGGCCGCATCCGCGACGGCAAGGACATTCGGGTCGGCGATTGGGTGCAGGTCTATCGCGCGGGCGATGTCATTCCAAAGATCGCCGATGTCGATCTGGCCAAACGCCCGCCCGGCTCTGCCGCCTTTGATTTTCCGACAAGCTGTCCGGAATGTAACAGTGCGGCCCTGCGAGAGGACGGTGATGCGGTCAGACGCTGCACCGGCGGGTTGATTTGCCCGGCGCAAGCCGTTGAAAAGATGAAGCACTTTGTGTCACGCGGCGCTTTTGATATCGATGGGCTTGGCGCAAAACAGGTAGAACAATTCTATCTGGATGGCTGGATTGCGGAGCCTTCAGACATTTTTGATCTGGAACAAAAATATGGCTCTGGCGTTCAGCAACTGAAAAACAAGGAGGGGTGGGGAGAGAAATCAGCCACAAACCTGTTTCGTTCAATCAACGAAAGCCGGTCTGTCCCCCTCGCTAAGTTTCTGTTTTCCCTTGGTATTCGTCATGTCGGGGAAGCTGCCTCCAGCCTGATTGCGCAGCACTACGGAAACTGGACCTTGTTGCGAACCGCCGTGCTGGCCGCCCAAACGCCGGACAGTGACGCGTGGGAAGACCTGCTGAGCATCGATGGCGTGGGAGAAAAGCTCGCCGGTTCGCTGGTGGCGGCATTTGCCCAAGAGCGGGAGCGTGCCTCCATCGACCGGCTTGTGGAACAGCTTGAGATCGCTGATGCGCCGCAACCTAAGGCAAGCGACAGCCCGGTCGCCGGCAAAACAGTGGTGTTCACAGGCACTTTGGAGCAGATGACCCGCGCCGAGGCCAAAGCGCGTGCGGAAAGCCTCGGAGCCAAAGTATCGGGCTCGGTCTCTGCCAAAACGGATATTCTTGTGGCGGGACCCGGTGCGGGGTCAAAAGCGGCCAAAGCGGAAAAGCTTGGGGTTCAAATTCTGGACGAAACTACCTGGCTTGATCTGATCAACACAAAATGAGCGGTCGCCCGGAAATCCTCTTTCCTCTTTTTGCCCCCTTGGACAGTTTGCGGGGCATCGGACCGCGCACGGCGGATCATTTCAAAGGGCTTTCTGTCGAATTTCCCCGGGATTTGCTGTTCACTTTGCCAGTGTCGGTTGTGGACAGGCGGGTGCGCGAAACGGTGGAGGGGGCCGCGTTGCCCTGTGTCGTCACGCTGGAGGTGACGGTTCTGTCCCATCAAAAACCAGCTACAAAAGGCAGACCGCATCGCGTGACGGTGTCAGACGGAAAAGTGCCGCTGACGCTGATCTTTTTTCACGCGCGTGGTGATTTTTGGGAGCGGACCTTGCCAATCGGAGAGCGCCGCGTGATCTCAGGGCTGGCAGAGCTTTTCGACGGAACGCCGCAGATCGTCCATCCGGATCATATTATTGACCCTGATCAATCTGACAGCCTGCCTGATTTTGAACCGGTCTACCCGTTGACCGCCGGGGTGACGCAAAAACTGATGTTCAAGGTAACGCAATCGGCGTTGGAAAAAGTCTCGGACTATGATGAGTGGATCGACGAGCCGCTGCGGGCTCAGAAAAAATGGCCCCGTTTTGCGCAGGCGGTCGCGCAAGCGCATCGCCCAAAGGGTCTTGAGGATGTATCGGGAGAGGCTCTTGCGCGGATGCGTCTCGCCTATGATGAGGTTTTCGCGCATCAACTGACGCTCAATCTGGCGCGCACACTGGAGCGCCGCAAACCGGGGCGTCGCAACAGTGGGGATGGGCGCCTGCAACACAAAGTCCGTGACGGGCTGCCCTTTGACCTGACCCGCGCACAGCACCGCGCCATTGCTGAGATCAACGCGGATCTTGAAGCTGAAACAAGGATGAACCGGCTGTTGCAAGGCGATGTGGGCGCGGGCAAAACTCTGGTTGCGTTCATGGCCCTTTTGCGCGCCATCGAAGCGGGCGGTCAGGGGGTGCTGATGGCCCCAACGGAGATTCTGGCACGGCAGCATCTGGAGGCGATCACGCCCTTGGCCAACCTTGCGGGTGTGAACGTGACGCTGTTGACAGGCCGGGACCGGGGGCGCGAGCGACAGGCGAAACTTGATGCGTTGCAAGGGGGCGACATCGACCTGCTGATCGGGACCCATTCTGTGTTTCAGGCGGATGTGCATTTCAAAGACCTGCGGCTTGCGGTGGTAGACGAACAGCACCGTTTCGGGGTCCGGCAACGGCTGGAATTGGGGAAAAAAGGGTCGGCTGTCGACGTTTTGGTCATGACGGCCACCCCGATCCCACGCTCGCTTGCCTTGGCGCAATTTGGTGATCTGGATGTGTCGGTCCTGGATGAAAAACCCCCGGGCCGAAAACCGGTACAAACCGTGATGGTCAGTGAGGATCGGTTGTCAGACGTTGTCGCGCGCCTGAGGGCTGTGGTGGGCGAAGGCCGCCAGTGCTATTGGGTTTGCCCGATGGTGGAGGAAAGCGAAGCCACGGATGCGGCAGCGGCCCAGATGCGGTTTGAGGCCTTGCGCGCGGATATGGGGGACGCGGTCGGGCTGGTCCACGGGCAGATGCCTGCGGCAGACAAAGATGCGGCCATGGCGCGGTTTCAACGCGGTGACCTGCGGGTTCTGGTGGCAACGACCGTGATTGAAGTGGGCGTGAACGTGCCCAACGCCACAATTATGGTGATCGAACAGGCCGAAGCCTTTGGGCTGGCGCAATTACACCAATTGCGCGGTCGCGTCGGGCGCGGCACGGATCAATCGACCTGCGTTCTGCTGTACCGGGCACCTTTGTCGGAAACCGCTCGAAAAAGGCTGGAGATACTGCGGCAAAGCGAAGACGGGTTTGAAATTGCCGAAACCGATCTGAAGCTCAGAGGGGCTGGCGATCTGATTGGCGTGGCACAGTCTGGCCTGCCGCGGTTTCGCGTGGCGGACCTTGAGCAACATGCCGATTTGTTGGCCATTGCCCATTCGGATGCGCGAAGTTTGCTGGAACGTGATCCGGACCTGAAAACCAAAAGGGGCAGGGCGGTTCGACTGTTGCTTTGGCTTATGCAGCAGGATCAGGCGATCCGTTTGATTTCAGTCGGTTAGCAAAATGTTCACAAAAGTTCTTAAAAAGTTCTTTACAGATCACCCTTCAATGTGAGAACAAAGAGGCAACACAAGGGGGTTATCATGCTGGAACAAATCAAAACTGTAACGGGTCGGTCAATGTCCACGCTGGTGCAGGATATGATCGGTGCCGCGTCTTTGGTCACGACTTTGATTGTCTTGCTCTACCTGCCTTCGTTTTTCTGATTTCTGCCTGCGTACTCGTGTTGAAAAAGCCCGTCTCTGCCCCAAGCGACGCATGTCAGTCCTAAGCCTGTTCCCGGATTGACCTGACTTTTTCAAAGCCCCATGAGCCTCGCATACTTCGCGCCGCAAAGCATTGTCTTTGCGGCGCTTTTTTCACAGGGTATAGGCCAGCCTGAGACCACCCCAATGTCTGGATTTGACAATAATCGGGGCGGAAAGGTCCTTCATCATCTTGAACTCACCGCCGCCCATGTCCCTGCGGTACACCTGCAGCAAAAACGGTTCGGTGTTGCGCCCGGCTTTCAGGCCAACGCGGTCGTTAAAGATGCGCCGGTTCCGGCAGTTTGCCGTATTCCAGACGGGGTCATTCCCGGGCGGTTGGGAGAACTTTTTGTTGTGCGTTGGAAGATAGCCGTTCACATCGACGGCGGCGCAGAAAACGACCTTGCGGCTGATGGACAGCGCAGGTTCCTGAATAGGGGGCAGAATCTCGTCTAGCAACGGTGTCGCCTGCGTCAGGTACTGTTCTGGGTTCGTGCCCGGAATTGTTCTGTAATTCCTGTCAAAAACCTTTTCCAGTGAAATACGTCCCGCGTCGATGGCCTCTTCTAGTTTGGCACTAACCTTTGCGGTGAGCTCTGCGACTGCATGAATGAAGGGCGTGTCGTCAGTGGCCCCGCCCAAAAGCGCCGTGGCTTGAACAATCGTCTCGGACGTATCAATGAGGTTCAACACACGTTGGTGCGTGGTCTCAATGCCTTGGGTCGTTTCCTGAACGGCTGTGTTGATGCGCGCCACGGCGGGCGTGAAACCGTTGACTGCAGTGTCCACACGTTGCGCCTGTTGGTGGATCCTTTTAGCCTCTGCATCGGTTTGGGTAACCGAAGTTTCCATCCGGCCCAAAGCTGTGTCGGTTTGGCCGGAATTCTCCAGAATCTCTGCTGCGGTCTCTGCTGCGGTTTCGGCTTCCTTGCCCAGTTCTGAAATCCAGTCCGTCAGACTTTCAATGTTGTCAGAAATCTGAACAGCGGCGGAGCGCGTTTGCTTTGAAAGCTCGTTAATCGCATCCGCAACGACAGCAAACCCGCGCCCGGCTTCACCTGCGCGCGCGGCTTCAATTTTTGCGTTGATCGCCAAGGTGTTGACCTGGTTGGCGATCACGGCGATCTGCTGGTTGTTCGTTTTCACCGCATCCAGCGTTTGCGACACCGCCGCCGTGCGTTGAGAAAGCTCTGACACCCAGCCTGCCATCGTTTGCGTTTTCTGTGTGGTGCCGCGCATCAATGACGCGCTGTCGGCGACTTCCTCGACCGTTTTAGCTGTGCTTTCCATCATGCCTTCGACGGCGTCGCGCACATCATCGTTCGCCTTTGCCATATCGGATGCGCGGGATTTAAGGACATCCAGACCACTTCGCTGCGCATGTGCATGCTCTTCAATGAGGTCGAGGAACCCTGCGATATCGACGATTTCATAGCCCAGAGCCGACGCAGCACTTGTCAGTCTGTCCGTTTTTGCACCATATGCAGTTTGTTCTAATGCGGCCATGGTCACCCAATTCGTACGGTTCACGTACAATAGAGGGCGAATTCCATTAAAATTCTCTAAAGTAAGCCCCGTTCAGGCGCAGTTTTTTTGTAAAGCCTTTGCCATCGCCTCATGCGTTGCCTCTAAAGACAGCAGAATCGACGCATGGCGGTTCTTGTATTCGCGTGCAGGTTCCAGCACCTCGAATGCGTCAAAGGGGGCAACGGGCACGGGGCCATCGTTCTTGAGCATTGCCCGCAATTCGTCCCGTGCTTTTTCAATATCTTCGAAGGTTCTGCCAATAATGGCCTGCCCGGTGACAGCGGCGGCGGCCTGACCCAATGCGCAGGCTTTCACATCCTGACCGAAGTCCGAAATGCGATCGTCCTCAACCGATAGGTCCACCGTCACAGACGAGCCACAGAGCGGCGAGCGGCGCTTGACCGTCACCATCGGCGCATCCAGCCGGCCCAAATGAGGGATATCCGCTGCCAGCGCAAGAATACGCCCGGAATAAAGCTTGATCAGATCTGTTTCTGTCGACATTTCCACCTCACCGGGTTCCCAACTCCGCCCCGCTGTCATACTTAAGCGCTCAGGCGGGATATGCAAAAAGGTTTTCTCATGGCCAAGACCAAAGCAGGATTTGACGCAGCGTCGCTGAAATTCAATGCCGACGGGCTGATCCCCGCGATTGCGCAGGATCTACACAGCGGCGACGTGCTGATGATGGCCTGGATGAATGCACAAAGCATTGCCAAAACGCTGGAGACAAAGCGCGTCACCTACTGGAGCAGGTCCAGACAGTCCTTTTGGATCAAGGGCGAAACAAGCGGCAACACCCAAGAACTGGTGGATATGCGGGTGGATTGTGATCGTGATTGCCTGCTGCTGTTCATTCGGCAAACGGGGCCTGCATGCCACACGGGCCGGCGCAGTTGTTTTTACACCTCTGTGGTGGATGGCTTTGAAACTGAGGTGAGCCCTGATCGGCAAACTGCGGTGAGCTAAGCAGGGGGCAACCCGATGCGCTTGCGGATGTCATCGGGCGTTTCACCCTCTGCCCGAAACGTCGCAATGGCACGCGCGTCGTCGCGCTTGGCCAGTCGTTTTCCTTCTGTGTCCCGGATCAGGGCGTGATGGTGATAAATCGGCTGCGGCAGTTTCAACAGATGCTGCAGCACAACATGGATTTGGGTGGCATCAAACAGGTCTTGGCCCCGGACAACATGCGAGATCATCTGGGAGGCATCGTCCAGAACCACACTGAGGTGGTAGGAGGTGCCCATGTCGCGGCGCGATACCACCACATCGCCAACGCCTTTGCGCAAAGAGGCCACGGGAAAGCGGACCTCCCCGTGTTGGGCTGCGGGGCCTGATCCTGTTTCGGTAAAGCTCAGGTATTGCGGGAGGAGCGGCAGGGCCGCCTCTAAGTTCAGCCGTAAAGGGGTGTTACCCGGAAACGCGGCGGGGACGGGGTCCCCGGCTTTGGGGCGGCAGGTGCCGGGATAGATCAGACCATCAGGCCCGTGGCGCGGGCCATCGTTCTCTTGGGGCGCCTGAACAGCGGCCTGAATGTCGCGGCGATTACAGGTGCAGGGGTAGAGCACGCCCATCTGCCACAAGTGGTGCAAGGCTGTGCGGTAGGCTGGCAGGTTTTGAGATTGGCGCAGCACAGGCGCTTCCCACTGCAGGCCCAGCCACGCCAGATCAGCAAAAATCGCCTCTTCCCACTCTGATTTGGCGCGGCCCGTGTCGATATCTTCGATGCGCAGTAAAAACGCCCCGTCATTACGGCGCGCCATCTCAAATGCGGTAAGCGCCGAAAACGCATGGCCAAGATGCAAAGGGCCCGTCGGCGACGGCGCAAAACGTGTGCGGAATGTCACAATTTTTCAATAACGTAGACGTGAGACTTCAGGTTGATGCCGGGCAGGTGCGGGCCATTTTCGCGAAAAAGAAGACGCGCGGCCCCGCAATCCAGCCATTCGCACAGACGCGCCTCATTTGCTTTGTCCTGCAAGGCATGGTCGTTCAGAGACAACACCAGTTTACCGCCTTTTCCCAAGGCATACATCAGCACATCAAAGGTCGAAATGGGGGCGGCACCTGCGCCGATAACCCCCACGGCTGCAATCGCTGCGTAGCGTTCGGGGGTGATGGTCGCGGGCTTGTCGTCGGGAATAACCGAAAGGTCACGATAGATTTTCTTGGCCCGCGCTTTTTCCAGCATGTCGGCCGAGATATCGACGCCGTCGATTGTCGCGAACCCTGCCAGTTTGAACGCCAGCCCTGACAGGCCGGTGCCGCAGCCAAAATCCAGCAAGGGCGTTTCCAGATCGGATGTGAATTGCGCCAGCGCCTCGGCACAGCGCCCCGGTGTCACATAGCCATGCTCGCGGATTTCAGCCTCGTAGCTGTTGGACCATGCATCATACAGTGCGCGCGCCTCTGCGGGGCTGCGCGCCTCGTAGACCTGATCCAGAAATGTCTCTGCCATAGGGCAAGGGTACAAAAATACTCAGGCGGCGTCCAGTGCGGGGCTGCCAAGCCAGTCCAGCCAATCAGATTTCGCACGGTCCGTATAGGCTTTGTAGCGGTCCTTGCGCCCGCGCCGACCGCTCTTGAGCCCCTCAACAGGCGGGAAGAGGCCGAAATTTACGTTCATCGGCTGAAAGGTCTTTGCCTCCGCGCCGCCGGTGATATGCGTGATCAAGGCGCCTGTCGCCGTGGTTTCTGGCGGGGCCTGCAGCGTGCGCCCCAAAATCTCGGATGCGGCAAGGCGTCCGGCGAGCAGCCCCATAGCGGCGGATTCCACATAGCCTTCAACCCCGGTGATCTGGCCTGCAAACCGGATGTGGGGCTGGGATTTCAGGCGCATCCGGTCATCCAGCAGGGTTGGGGAGTTCAGAAACGTGTTCCGGTGAATGCCGCCAAGACGTGCAAATTTGGCGTCTTCAAGGCCGGGAATCGTTTTGAAAACATCTGTTTGCGCGCCGTACTTCATCTTGGTCTGAAAGCCGACGATGTTGTAGAGCGTGCCCAGTTTGTTGTCGCGCCGCAGTTGCACGACCGCGTAGGGCTTCACCTCCGGCTGATGCGGATTTGTCAGGCCCACAGGCTTCATCGGACCAAAGCGCAGGGTTTCGCGCCCGCGTTCTGCCATAACCTCAATGGGCAGGCAGCCGTCAAAATAGCCTGCCGTCTCGCCTTCCTTGAACTCGGTTTTGTCCGCGCTCAGCAGCGCATCAATGAAGGCCTCATAGCCGTCCTTGTCCATGGGGCAGTTCAGATAGGCCACACGCTCCTCTTCGGTGTCGCCCTTGTCATAGCGCGACTGCATCCATGCTTTTTCCATGTTGATGCTGTCGGCGTAGACAATGGGCGCAATCGCATCAAAGAACGCCAGCGCCTCCGCCCCGGTTTCTGCCGCAATCGCCTGACCCAGCGCCGTTGAGGTGAGCGGGCCGGTCGCAATGATCCATTGGCCCTCAGGCGGCAAGGCGGTGATCTCGCCATACTCCACACGGATATTCGGGTGCGCTGTCAGCTTGTCGGTGATGTACTGCGCGAAATTATCGCGGTCCACCGCCAGTGCGCCGCCTGCGGGCAAGCGGTGGTGGTCTGCGGCCTGCATCACCAACCCAGCGGCGTGGCGCATCTCCCAATGGAGCAGCCCCACGGCGTTCTGTTCATCATCATCTGACCGGAATGAATTAGAGCAGACCATTTCACCCAACAGGCCCGTCTGGTGAGCAAAGGTGCCAACCTTGGGGCGCATTTCATGCAAAACGACCTGCACGCCCATTTGAGCGGCCTGCCACGCGGCTTCTGATCCGGCCATGCCGCCGCCGATGATATGGAGTTCTTGTGTCATAAGGGCGATGTAGGACAGCACGTGCGCCCGCGCAAGCATCTGTAGTGTCTCGGCTGCGGTGGATTTGCCGGACAGCATCGACCCACCGCGAAACAATTGCGCCCCGTCTTGCGCTTCAATCCGGTTTCCACCAGAGTTTTGGAAAAAGGGGCAGGCATGGCAATCGTGATGGACGAAGACGCGTTGATGGCATTCATGTCTGACGCGTTCGAACAGGTGGCAGATGAATTTCTGGTGGAAAACGTCACACCCGAGGGGGAGTTGCGCGTCCGTCTGCTGGTGTCTCACAAGCATCTGCGTCCCGGCGGTACGGTGTCTGGCCCGTCCATGTTTGCGTTGGCGGATGTGGCGGCCTACCTTGTGACGCTGTCCCGGATCGGACCCAAGGCGCTGGCGGTGACAACCAACTGTTCAATTGATTTCATGCGCAAGCCTGCCAACAATGTGGACCTCATCGCAGAGGCGAAGCTGCTGAAACTGGGCAGGCAGCTTTCCGTCACGGATGTGTTGATCCGGTCGGACGGGCAGGCGGCCCCCGTCGCGCGCGCCACTCTGACCTACGCGTTGCCGCCTACCAAGCCTGACAACGCGGCAAATTGACGGGCGGAACCGCATCTTTTGATGGGGTATCTATATACCTTATTTTTAACGCATTGTTTTTGAATTGTTTATTCGTGCTTTCTGTCATTGACCTGTGCCGCCAATAGGATAAAACCCAGCAATCGCATTCAACGTGGGGCGACAATCGCTGCACGATTTCTCTAACCGGGGCTTCATAGATGAAAACCTTCTCTGCTACGCCTGCAGATATCGACAAGAAATGGATCCTGATCGACGCTGAAGGCGTTGTTCTGGGCCGTCTGGCGTCGATTGTTGCAACACGCCTTCGTGGCAAACACAAAGCGTCCTTCACGCCGCACATGGACATGGGCGACAACGTAATTGTCATCAATGCTGACAAGATCCAGCTGACCGGCAAGAAACGTGAAGAACATCACTACTGGCACACTGGCCATCCGGGCGGCATCAAATCGCGTACCAAAGCCCAGATCCTTGAAGGCAAGCACCCGGAGCGCGTTGTGACACTGGCTGTCAAGCGCATGCTGCCGGGCAACCGTCTGAGCCGCAAGCAGATGACAAACCTGCGCGTTTACGCCGGCGACGTGCATCCGCATGACGCACAAAGCCCTGAGGTTCTGGATGTGAAATCCATGAACAGCAAAAACACCCGGAGTGCCTGAAGATGGCTGATGAAATCAATACACTCGAAGATCTGGGCCAAGCTGCTGGTCTTGAAGCCGCACCGGTTGTAGAGACCATCGCGCGCGAACCTGTGCGCGATGACCTCGGTCGGTCTTATGCCACCGGTAAACGTAAAGACGCGGTTGCCCGTGTCTGGATCAAACCCGGCTCCGGCAAGGTGACGGTCAATGGCAAAGAGCAAAATGTCTACTTTGCACGTCCGGTGCTGCAAATGATCCTGGCGCAGCCGTTCTCTGTCTCTGGCACCGAAGGTCAGTTTGACGTGGTCGCGACTGTCAAAGGCGGCGGTCTCTCCGGTCAGGCGGGCGCGGTCAAGCACGGTATCTCCAAAGCGTTGCAGCTGTATGATCCGTCCTTGCGCGGAGCGTTGAAAGCAGCAGGCTTCCTGACCCGCGACAGCCGCGTGGTTGAGCGTAAGAAATACGGTAAGGCCAAAGCGCGTAAGAGCTTCCAGTTCTCCAAGCGTTAACGCCGAACGATCAAGAAAATTCAAACGCCTGCTTTTCGAAGCGGGCGTTTTTTCATGCAAGTCGTTGGTGCGCAAAGGTTTGGGGCTCAACGTATCGATTGGGTTGGCGCGCCAAGTGTTGCGCATCGCAGTCGGACATCACGGGCGTCACCGGATACGCGCCATGCACCAGTTGCGCGTCTATGCGTTTAGAGGGCAGGCTTGCGGACTTAACGTGTCCCTCAGACCTCCACTTTCGCTTCCTGTTCGTCGTCATTCACCAAGCCTGCAAGGTTGTCTTCGTCCTGCGGGACCTGCTCAAGCTCGGGGACCGGGTTTGGGGCATCCTGACCCGGGCCTTGCGCCGCCACGGCATCATTGCCCTGTTGCGCGCCCGGACCCGCACCGGCTGGCGCGTCCGGCGCAAGGACCCCGCTGGCGCGCACCCCCTTGGAGCCCGCGACCCCCATGCCAAGCGCGCCCCCGACGATGGCGCCCGTTGTTGCTGCTGTTTCCACGCCAGTGGCTGCGGTCTCGATCACGGTCGTGACAATTTTAGTGGACCCCCCCACGGCAAGGGCCACAACTTCGACCCAGTGACACACCGTACCAAGGGTCTTGGCCTTGTCCTTTTTCTTGTTGAGGGCGGCAATCGCATCCGCGCTTCCTGCCGGGTCTCTAAGTTTGAGAATTTCTATTTGGTCATCAATATCAGCGGCATAGGCGACAGACAGTGATCTGAGCGCTTTGGCGGCAGCAAAAATTGCACCCACGGCGACGGTCAAGGCACCGGGGGCCGCCAAAACCAGCGCAATCGCGGCACCCGCGGCTTCTGTTAGTCGGATGCAGTCGATGGCGAATGTGGCAAACCGGCTCTTTTCGTCCTGTGGCTTGAACGCTTGCTGCATCATGATGATGCCCCGAATGAGCTTGATCACGCCCACAAAGGCACCGGCCACAGAGGTGAGCATCAAGTTCAGCGCCCCGGTACTGGCGGCGGCTGTGATGCCGACGATTGCTGCCGCAATGGTCAGGGCGGCCTCAAACATCACAAGGCCCGCGTTGAACTTTGTCTTGTGCTTCTGAAAGAAGCTGACGCGCTGGACCACATCCGCGTTTGGCCTGAACTGGGTGACAATGGTCTGGCCCCCCACCTGCATCTTGCCGTGCATGCCCATCTTGCACTGAATGGTCTTGGACCAGCGCGCGTATTCCGCGTTGGACATGGTCGATGCATCGACCCCCATGGCGTCCAGCATGGGCGAGCCCATGGCCGTGCGCGTGCCGGGCATCGGTTCCTGCGCAGAGGTCGCGACCCTTTGTAACGCAATCTCTCCGGCCATCGGAATGCCAAGGGGCACCGGCCCCTGGTTGTCTTCCGGCACCATCGCAGCCTTCATGGCAAGGCGGCTGGTCCCTGTGCGCACTCCGGCAGGATTTGCGCGCAACTGTGTCAGCGGTGCATGGCGCGACAGACGACGCTGCGGGGTCTGGCCGGGCAGGGCGGCCATGCCGCGCTGATCGGCGCGGCGCTGCAAGGCTTGAATATTTCGGGTTGAGGGGCTGCCTGCTGCTGCGCGCTGCAATTGTGCCAGTCCCAGCAGTGCCTGCGGCGTGTCAGTGGCCGTGTCCCGCGCGCCCTCCGCTTCAGAGGTGGGGCTGCGATGTCGGTGACGGGCTGAGGTGGGATTTTCCTGAAGAAGTCGCGGCACAGTCATCTTTCGGCTGCAGAATTGAATTCAATCCTAGCACGAAAACCTGATGTGTCACTCGAAATGTCGGCAGAACCGCTTTCTTTTCAGTCATCTGCCGCAATAAGCCCAAGCCCGCGCAGGTAAATGCCGATGCCGGATTCCAGCAACTCATCAGCCGGAAAGGGAGAGGCGCTGCCCGGTGAATTGCGGGCAAAAAGCTCCACAACTCCGTGGCTCATGGCCCAGATATGCGCGGAGAACATCGCAGCAGGGGGGCGCCTGTCTGCGGGAATATGTTGGCTGAGGTCTGTTGCCGCCTTTTCAAGGACCGCATTGGCTTTGCCGGCCACCGCCGCCAGATCAGCGGTGCGGTTCACCGATATGCCGCTTTCAAACATCGCGATATAGTGGCCGGGATACTTGCGCGCAAAGGCGAGATACGCGCGCCCGGTGGCCGAAAATGCCGCCAGCGCAGAGGGTTGCCCCTTTTCATAGGCGTATTGCATCAGATCCGCGAAGATGATGTAGCCTTGGCGTGCAGCCTCTGCGATCAGGTCCTCGCGCCCTGCAAAATGCCGGTACACAGCGGCGGGGGTGACGCCTGCCTGTTTTGCAGCCTCCGACAGCGTGAAGCCGGTCGGTCCCTTCACCTCGATCAGCTCAAGCGCGGCATCCACCAGCGCCTGACGCAGGTTGCCATGGTGGTAGCCGCGTTTAGGCATGCCAGATATCCGGTCCGCCGCAAATTTTTGGATCGATCTCGCCCAGTGCCGCCTCATCCTTGCGGTCGTAGGGCAGCGCGCACAGGACAGACCGGATGGCGTTCAGTCGCGCGCGGCGTTTGTCGTCGCTGCGCACCACGGTCCAGGGGGCTTCAGGGCTGTGGCTGCGGGTCAGAGTGTCGGCGATGGACCCTGTGTATCTGTCCCACCGGCGCAACCCTTCCACGTCAATCCAGCTGAGCTTCCATTGTTTGAGCGGATCGCTCTCGCGCTTAAGCAACCGTCTGAGTTGCTCTGCCCGGCCCACGTTGAGCCAGAGCTTGAAAAGGTAAACGCCATCCTCCACCAGCATGGATTCGAAGGCGGGCACCTGCTGGAAAAAGTGTTGGCGTTGTTGCGGAGTGCAAAAGTCAAAGACCTCCTCGACCACCGCGCGGTTGTACCAGCTTCGGTCGAAAAAGACGATCTCGCCTGCGGTGGGCATCTGTTTGATATAGCGCTGAAAATACCACTGCGCGCTTTCCGCTTCGCTGGGTTTTGACAGCGCAATGATGCGTGCGCCACGCGGGTTCAGATTGGCGCGAAACCGTGCGATGGTGCCGCCTTTGCCCGCCCCGTCGCGCCCTTCAAAGACAATCACAACCCGCGCGCCGCTGGCTTTGACCCATGCTTGAAATTTCACAAGCTCGATCTGCAAAGCGTCGAGCGCGCGCTCATAGTCCTTGCGGTTCATCCGGTCGCTGTACGGATAGCCGGGGTCAAGAATATCGTTCTTGGTGCCTGATCGAATGTCTTCGCGCACCTGTTCAGGTGCCTCATTTGCGTAAAAGGCGCTGATCGCGCCGTCAAAGGGCAAGTGCATGAGGCCTCCGCGTGGTGATTAAGGTACAATATGGGATGTTAATCGGATTAACGCAAATCCGCGCGCGTGGCGGCGCGCCGGATCGCCTCGACAGTCTCTGCGGGGGCCGCGTGTTGCGGCATATGTCCGATCCCGTCCAGACGGGTGAGCACTGCGTTGGGCAGAATTTGCGACGCCGGTTCAGAGTGGATGCGCAGCGGCACGGTCATGTCCTCGGTACCGTGCACGATCTCAACCGGCAGGGTCAATTCGGGGTAACGTTTTGACATCTCGACGATATGCGGGCGCAGGCTGTTGACTTGCTGTGCGTTGGCCCGCATCGCCGGGCGCGACAGAGACCTGAGCGGGCCAAAATGGGCCAGATACCCCTCTGGCGCGGATTGCGGTGCAAAAATGCCGGACACCGAGTGTTCAATGTAGCTGCGGGGTACAAAAGCCGTCAGCAAAGGGATCAGCCACGCGCCCCCCAGCGTTGTGGCGTTCACCCGGTAGAACTGATCAAGGGTGCCGGGCCACGGCATCGACGCCGCGCCCAGCAACACCAGTGCGTCTGTCTGTTCTGGCGCGTCCAGCGCCCATGCCAGAGCGACGGCCCCCCCGTAGGAATGGCCCACAACGATGGGTTTTTCCGCCCCCACGGCCCGGACCGCGCGCGCCAGCAGCTGCGCCTGAAGCTGCGGGGATTCTGCGGCAGTGTTGAACACGCCACCATATCCTGCGGGCCGTCCGCTCCACCCATGGCCCGGTCGGTCAACGGCGATCACGCGGAATTCGGTGCTCAGTTTACCGGCGAGATCGAAGGTGAAGTCGCGCAGAGAGCCACTTGCGCCGTGGATCAGCACCACATCTGGCCCGCTGCCGGTGACATGCAGGTGAATAGGCGTGCCATCAACATCGATGATCTGACCACTGGGCGGAAAGGTCTGTTTTGACAGCCGCTCACGGTATCCTGCCAGCAGCTGCACCACAAGGATCAGCAGTAAAACCACAAACACTGTCATGGCCAATCGCCTAATGCCCAATGAGAGAAGCATTGAAAGGCGTTGTCTGGTAAATCTGATTGATCCAGTTGCCGTAGAGCAGATGCGCATGGCTGCGCCAGCGGTTCATCGGGGCCTTGGTGGGATCGTCCTGCGGGTAATAGTTCACCGGTACCTCGATGGGTGCGCCGCCTGCCACGTCGCGGTCATATTCCTGCTTGAGCGTGTCGCTGTCATACTCAAAGTGGTTGAAAATATAGACCGCGCGGTGATCCTGATCTGCAACAAGGCCGGGGCCGACCTCATCGCTGCCCAGAAGCGTTTTCAGACCGGGGGCCGCGTCGATCTCTGATTGCCGCATTTCCGTCCAGCGCGAAACGGGGATAACGCAATCATCTGAAAAGCCGCGTAAAAGCGGTGACGCGGGCGCGCGATTACTATGCCGAAAGCAACCAAACGCTTTCTCAGCCAGCATGTGCTTTTGCACCCCGTGAAAGTGGTTGATCATCGCCATCCCGCCCCAACACACGCCAAAGGTTGAATGAACGTGGCTTTGCGTCCAGGCGAAAACCCGTTCCATTTCAGCCCAATAGGTGACGTCCTTAAACTCTAAGTGCTCAATTGGTGCACCTGTGATGATGAGCCCGTCAAACTTCTCGCCCGAGGCTTCAACCTCGGCAAAAGACCGATAGAAGGCGTCCATATGTTCGGCCGAGGTGGTTTTTGACTGGTGTTCGGTCATCCGAATAAGATGCAGATCTATTTGCAGCGGTGTCGCGCCGATGAGCCGGGCGAACTGCGTCTCGGTCTGAATTTTCTTCGGCATCAGGTTAAGAAGCCCGATTTTCATCGGCCTGATGTCTTGTTTTGCGGCGGCGTCCTGATCCATGACCATGACGCCCTCGGTGGTGAGGATGTCGTAGGCGGGCAAGTCGGCGGGCAAGGTAATCGGCATTGGGGTCGCTTTCATCAAATGCAGGACAGGGACATAGGCGGTTGGCCTCGCAGTCTCAATCCCTCACATTCGGATGCTCGCGGCTTTGTGCGCATCAAGGGCGTCTGCGATCAAGTCGTCAAAGTCCTGCACCGTCATAACCTTTGCCACGTCACGCGCCTGAACGGTTATGCCCCATTTGTCGGCCATGGCGCGGTAACGTGGCTGGCGGTGGGCCAAGGCGCGGGCATAGGTCCAGCGGATGAAGGTATCAGGATCAACATCCCCTTCGACACAATTGTTTTCACTGAGATATTCGTTCCAGACACGGAGCAGAAAGGCAGGCTGATAGGCCATCGGTTTGGGCGCTTTGTCAAACCTGCGCACCAACTCTTCCGAGTGTGCCTCGGACCCTTCGATCCAGACCATGAGGGTGGCTTGCGACAGCTCGCGCAGGAGTGCGTCGTTGGGGTCGTCCGCATCTACCCATTCGCAGATGGAGCCACCTGTGTCGCAGACAAAGTGCGGATAGTCATAAAGCGCCTGCGCCCGGTCGATGAAATAGGGCGTGTCCATCAAGGCGGCTTCTTCGGACCGGCGGAACTGGTCTTGGCGTTTTGTGTATTCCTTGAACGGCAGGCCGCCTTTGTCCGGATCGCCCGGTTTGCCAAGGTAGGTCGACACAGGCGTGAGGTTATCAAAGGTAATGTTAGACGCGATGTGGATTGAGTCTGACAACAGCAATTCGCGCAGAAACGGCACCTTCATTGCCTCGCGTTTCGCGTTGTCTGCAATCCATTCGCCCATGTAGCGGGTGCCAATGCGGTAATCGATGGAATAGTGGAACCAGTCGCCATGGCCTCGCAGAATATGGCTGACGTGGGTTTTGCCAAGGCCCGACATCGCAAAC
>JBGCEG010000038.1:0-35377 GCA_045106135.1 Roseobacter sp.
ACACAGGATCATCCCAACGATCAGAGCGCCTGCGCTCACCCCGGCAAGCGCGTTCACAATCGCTAGCACATGGGCGAACATCAACACCACCGGACGGTCGCCGCAGGAGCCAAAAAGCCACGGATCCTCCGGCCCTTCACAGCCGGGCAGGCTGGAAGTTTCTGACGCCAAGACGTTGAAGGCGCTTGCGGTTGAGAACGCCAAACTGAAGAAGCTGTTGGCGGAGCAGATAGTGGACGTCTCGACGCTGAAAGAGAAGCTGGGAAAAAGCTTTTGAGGATGTGGCCTCTGTCCGCCATTGGTCCGAGGACATTCTGCATGCTCAACTCAGTATACATGCGCTTCAGCCAACGGTTCTCCTCCGCCATATCTCCATCTCAGACATCAATGACGCGTCCATCCCACCAAACTTAGCACGCCATTTGTAGAAACTTGCGCGGCTCATGCCATGTTCTCGACAAAGCTTAGAAACCGGGAAACCGCCTTCCGCTTGCGTTATCACCGCCATAATCTGTGAGTCGCTGTATCGTCCGTTCTTCATCGAAAACCTCCTCTGATAACTTGCCGAGAAAATTCTTCTTTTGAACACCACTAATTTTAGGGGGACTACCGTCGGGGAATACCAAATGCCAAAGCGCAAATTCTCATGGTAAATCAACCAACTTTAGGGGCAGGTCACTCTTCATTTGTTTGGGGGATGCCTAGAACTCGTCCCATCCATCCAAGTCTACAGCAAGATTGCCCTGCGATACCGGTGCCATAGCTTTTTTCTGCGGCACGGCTTCTGGCACTTTTTTCGTCCCATAGTTTTTGTCACGTATTGGCATAGCTTCGTTTCCGGTTTTGAAACGCGCGGTTGATTGTTTGAGCCCTGTAGCCTCGCCTGACAACAAAGCGCTTGTGGCTGTCACTTCTTCAAAGGAAGCCGCTTGTTTCTGTGTATTGGTGTCGATTTGAGCGACTGCTGAGTTTATCTCTCCGATCCCGTTAACCTGCTCGGAAATAGCAGACGAAATCTGGTTGATGCGCTGCGAAACGCCAATCACACTTTCAGAAATCTGGCTCAAAGAGTTTTGAGCGTTGCCTACCTTGCTGACGCCCTCAGTAACGGCCTGATCACTACGTGCGATGACATCCTCAATTTCAGTCGCTGCTTCGCCGGCACGTTGCGCAAGCTGCCTCACTTCAGAGGCGACAACCGAGAAACCCCGCCCTGCGTCGCCGGCGCGTGCCGCTTCCACGCCAGCATTTAACGCCAGCAGATTAATCTGAAACGAAATATCATTGATGACTGTCACAACTTTTGTAATTTCCTTTGACGCTTCGGCGATGCGGTTCATGGCTTCGGCTGCATCAGCGGCGACGATACTACCGGATTCGGCTGTCGTACTTGCATCGCTCGCATTGCTGTTTGCATCTTCAACATTGCGGCTGACCTGCTTGATGCTCGCCGTCAACTCTTCAAGTGCCGCTGACGTCTCTTCGAGCGAAGCTGCGTTCTGTTCCGCCTGCTTTGAGAGGGCATCTGACGTGTCACGCAATTCGTCGGACGACGCAGAAAGGCTGACAGTACTGCCGTTGATGTCGCCGATGAGCGACCTTAGCGCGCCGATCATATCGTTTGTGTTTTCTTGCAGATTTTTGAATGCACCTTCGAACTGGCCATCCATCAGCGTGGTCAGATCGCCCTTGGCAACCCTCTCCAAAGACTTGCCCGCCGACGAAAGACCACTGTCAACACTTTCCACAAGCGTGTTTAGTCCTTCACCAATTTCCCTGAACAGGCCATTGCGTCCATCAAGGAGCAGTTTCTGGCTGAAGTCACCCTTTGCGCACGCGGAAACAACCTCTGATACTTCCGCCACAAATTCTGTCATGCGGGCTTGTTCTTCGAGAGCTTTGCTCGCTTCGAGTTCGGTACGCTCTTTTTCTTCTGCCTGCAGTTTCTGTTCTTCTTGTCGCGCGCGCAATTCTTCTTCTTGCTTTTGCAGGAGCTCTTGCGCTTCACGTTCTTTCGTTTTCGCCACGCTGTCTTTGAAGAAATTGATGGACCATACGATACGACCAAGCTCCTTTGGGCTGTCTTTGGGAAGCTCTGCCGTCTCGTCGCCCTTGGCAAGCCGGTCGCCCGCGTCGGAAATGGCCCGCACAGATATGAGCATATTGCGTATCACGTATGTTGTTATGCCCAAGGACAAACCTGCCGCAAACAACACCGAAACTGCAAGCGTAACCACTACCGCTAGTGACTGGTTTGCGATGCCCTGCGCTGTGGCAGCCAAGCTGCCTGTCAGGCTGTCCTCGACCGATTTAAAGCCGTCAATCCGGGTTGTCGTGGCGCTGAAGTAATCATCGGCTGTTACCCCTTGCAGATCCCCGGACTGAAAGGCCGCTAGCGCGACTTCACGCATTTCTGCCAGCCGTGCTGTCGCAGCAAGTGCCGCGATCGCAGCAACGTCAGATTTGAAATTGTCCTCGGCGAAGGTTTCAAACCGAGCAAGGCTGTCGTTTTGACGCGAGATCAAGCGGTCCAATAACATCATGCGTTGAAGGTCGAATTCGCCTTTGGCAAAGCCACCGGATCCGATGGCCCGTTCAATGCCAGCAAACTCCTTGGCGGTCAGAAGCGCTTGCAGGCTTGCAACTTTGGAAGAGACACGCGCATTCTGCGAAAAAGAGGCAAATCTTGCGATAACAGACAGAATTTGCGCGTTGTGGGCGGTGTAATGCCCAAGGGCTGACGGTGTTGCGATTGTCAGATCGTCCACTGACTTTCTAATTGTCTCCCGACCAGAGAGCGCATCAGCAATGTCCGTTAGTTTTGCAAAAGTGAGCGCATTTGTGGCGCTGACATTCTCTTCGAATGAGGTGAGGAATTCTTGTGACGCCATGTCTGTCAGGGCGCGCTGCGCGGCAAGTTCCGGGCCGAACTGCTCTCCACCACTGCTGAGAAAAACGCTTGTAGCCCCGCGTTCTTTTTGTTGTTCATGGAGCAATGCGCCCAAGGTGGTTGTGATGTTCATCAAGTCTGCAGCCCGTTTGCCGCTAACGAACTGTTGCAATTGGCTGACGAGCAGGAAGCCTGCAATAATGCTGACAACAATCAATGGTGATGACACGGACAGTAGCATTCCGCGTTTCAGGCTGGCCATAACAAACTTTTCAAATCGCATACGATGCCTCCGGCTTTGCAGGCGTTGTAATCAGCCCAACATTAATTTTTACTTACGACTTTCCCGCGGTCTTCCTCAGACTTTCGAGCAATTTGACAGAGTTTTATGTGGCTAAAGCCGCAGACAAGGCCGCGGCGTATTAGCGTCATCTGGTTGGCAAGACTTTCGGTTACAGGTCAGTTCATCACCATGGCGCAGCTGGATGATCTGTCGGCCACCGCGCATATCGCGCTTTCAAATAGGTCAGCCCCTTGTGAACCGTGTCCGCTTACGGCGAGGGTTGCGTGACCGAGGCCAGAGACTGCGTCTATTCGGGTCATGAAGTAAGGTGCCCTTTTTTCTATGGCAGCAGGTCATCGACGCAGTTGTTTTTGCAGTCAGGAACGCGGGCAATCGTAATCGGCAGGCCATGCTTATGGGTCAACGCCTTTCAGCTTGGCTGTGTCGATCTAAGTGTATCCAAAGCGGAGCGACGACCCTTGCCGTTACGGATGTGCCGCGACATTCAGAGGCAGTTGCAGCAACAGACAGCATTGCCGTTCATGCGGGACGCTCTGGAGGTGACATGGCTATGCGCCGCCGTCCGGAGACACCACCAATTCAGTTGGCGGGCAGACCGGTTTTCGGCCCTCTGCATGGTGCCCGGTCACCCCCGCGTCGGACCTGCGTTGACCCAAGCCCTTGCAAATAAACCCAGTCCGGCTATCGTCTAAGAAAACAGCGCGAATACTGCTTTGCACTTTCGACGCTGCACCAAGCAATAAAAACGGACGAACAACGTCCAAAACACCAAAGTGGAGGAAAAGAAATGAACAAATTCAAGCGGGCCATTGCGCCCACGGCATTGTCGTTGATGATGATGTCCGGTGCTGCCATGAGCGCCCCGGACAGTGTCTCGGGACCGGGGTTCGATCCGGGGTGCTTTGCGCCATGGACGGAGGACATCGGGTATTTCCAGTGGGACAAACGCGACGGGCCGCACAAGATCGCTATTGTGAACGGCTTTGTGGGCAACACCTGGCGCATTCAGATGATCCAGACAGCGAAAGCCTATGCGGCGCAGCCTGACATCGCGGCTCAGATCGAAGAATTCAAAGTCGTCTCCACCGGTACGGACGTGGCGGCACAATTGGGCGCCATCGAGGACTTCATCAACCAGGGCTATGATGCGATTGTGACGATTGCGGTCTCGCCTGAAGGATTTGACCGGGTCATCCGTCTGGCTGACCGCAACGATGTGGTGCTTGTGCCGTTTGACAATGTGCTCGACACGGACAAGGTGATGCAGGTCAACAAGGACCAGCTTGAAATGGGCCGGATGTACGGGCGCTGGCTGTTGGAGCAATTCGGCGACCAGAGCAGCGGCAAAATCCTCGAGGTGCGCGGCTTGCCCGGCAACTCCGTCGACCGGGACCGCAACATTGGCTTCCACGAGGTCATGGACGCCTCAGGCGGTGACTGGGACATCGTTGAAGTCGTCGGCAACTGGGACGACGGCACGGCCCAGAAGGTAACGGCGGATGCCATTGCCGTGCACAGCCAGTTCGATGGCGTGGTCGTGCAAGGGGGCACCACCGGTGCCGTGCGCGCGATGCTGGATGCAGGGCACCCCATGGTCCCGCTGGCGGGTGAAGCGGAAAATGGCTTCCGCAAGATCCTTGCGGAAGAGGCGGACAACGGGCTGAAGGCCATTTCAATTGGCCAGTCGCCCGGCATGGTGTCAGTGGCGATGAAGGCCGCCTTGGCCGCCCTTGACGGTCAGGTCATGCCGCAGCTTATCTCCATCCCGATCCCGTCGACGCGGTATGATGAACTGGAGGCGGGCAAGAACTACTGGCCTGACCTGACGGACAATTTCTTTACCGTGAACGAGTTTCCCGCCTGCGATGTGAACATCACGGCACGGGAAATCATGACGAAAGACGCGGAAAACCTCGAATAGAGCCAAAGACCTGACGCCGGGCCCTTAGGCTCGGCGTTTCCTTTTTATAAAATTGGTTGTTTCGGGAAATTCATGTCCATACCTTCACGCGATCCGGCGCAAGCGCACGTCCAACTGACCGGCGTCACCAAACGGTACGGCGGGGTTACGGCGCTCGACCATGTTGATTTTGCCTGTGAACTTGGGTCCGTTCATGCGGTGCTGGGTGAAAACGGCGCGGGCAAATCCACGCTGATCAAGATCATGTCCGGTGTTGTACAGCCCGATGAAGGTGACATCCTGCTGGCAGGCAAGCCGGCAAGTTTTTCTCATCCGGCTGCCGCAAATGCGCAGGGCATTGTCTGCATCTTTCAGGAACTGTCGCTGCTGTCTGATTTGTCGGTGGCTGACAACATCTCTATTGCTGACCCGCCGCGCAAATTCGGCCTGATCGACGGCAAAGCCCAGCGCAGACGCGCCGAAGAGCTTTTAGCGCGGATCGGCTGCGAAGACGTCAACCCCATGTCGCGGGTCCGCGACCTGCCCTTATCACGGCGTCAAATGGTCGAAATCGCCAAGGCACTGGCCAAAGATCCCAGCGTTCTGATCCTCGATGAGGCGACCTCCGCGCTCACAGCAGCGGATGTGGATACCGTCTTTGAAATCCTGCGGCGCTTACGGGATGACGGTATCTCTATCCTGACAATTTCGCACCGGATGCACGAGATCGAGGCGATTGCCGACAAATGCTCAGTCTTCAGAAACGGGCGCCACATAGAGACGTTCCAACAGGGCGCGCGCAGTGAAGGCGAGATTGTGCAGATGATGATCGGGCGCGAAATCACAGCGCATTTCCCGCCTAAACCCCCACCGCCAGAAGCCACAAAGACCATGCTGGAACTTAAGAACTACTCTTGGGAGGACCGCCTTAAGTCGATTGATCTGTCGGTTGGCGCAGGCGAGATCGTAGGCCTTGGCGGGCTGGACGGCCAAGGGCAGAAAGAGCTGCTGCTGGGGCTGTTTGGCGTGCTGAAGGGGACCAGCGGGCAAGTCACCGTGCAGGGCAAGGATGTTCAGATCAACTCCCCGCAGGACGCCAAAAAAGCCGGCGTTGATCTGGCCCTGATCCCTGAGGATCGCAAGACCGAAGGGTTGATGCTGCCGATGTCCATTGCGGACAATCTGACCATCGCCTCGCTGAAGCGTCTGTCGCGGGGCATCTTTGTCAACGCAGACGCGCTGACAGCAGCGGTAGAAGACGGCATCCAGCGCATGCAGATCAAAGTGGGGTCGGTGTCGGACCCGGTCTCGACCCTGTCGGGCGGCAATCAGCAAAAGGTGGTGATTGCAAAATGGCTTATGACGGACCCCAAGATCATTCTGCTGAATGATCCGACGCGGGGCATTGATGTGGGCACCAAGCAGGAGATTTACCGCCTGTTGCGCAGTCTCGCCGATACGGGAGCTTCCGTGATCTACTATTCGACCGACTATGAAGAACTGATCGGCTGCTGTGACCGTGTTGCCGTGATGTATGACGGCGAGATCGTGCGCGAATTGCACGGCGACGAGATAAACGAGCGCAATATTATCGCGTCTGCGCTCAAAATGGATGAGGCCGCCGAATGAATGACCTGAAAATCCGGCTGTCGCAGAACGCGGCGCTGCTCACGGCCATTGCGATCTTCATCCTGTTCTACGTGTTTTACAACATGAACCACCCGCGCGGCTTTTCGGTGCCCGTGCTGATCCAGAACTCGAACGAAGTCTTCACGCTGGCCATGGTCGCGATGGCGCAAACCGTGCCTGTACTGATGGGCGGGCTTGATCTGTCCGTGGGGGCGATCATGACGCTGGTCAACACCATCGCCAGCCATCTTTTGAATGGCACGCCGCTGCAGATGTTTCTGGGCGCGGTGGTCAGCTTGGCGGCGGGGGCTGCCTGCGGCTTCGTCAACGGCTGCATCGTGGTCTATGGCCGCATCCAGCCGATCATCGCCACGCTGGCCACGGGTGCGATCTTTCTGGGGCTTGCGCTGTTTCTGCGCCCTTCGCCGGGTGGAAATGTGGATGGCGATCTGTCATGGGCCTTGACCAATGATTTGTATGAGATCGCCGCGACCTACGGCTACGCAGATGGCGGCGATGCTGCGTGGTTCCAGCCGATTTCATGGATACCGGTGCCTCTTATCTTGCTGGTTTTGGTTGCAGTTTTGATCTGGTTGCCCTTTGCGCGCTCTGTCACGGGGCGCACGGTCTATGCGGTAGGCTCCGGCGAAGGGGCCGCCTACATGTCAGGTCTGCACATTGACCGCGCCAAAATTGCGGCCTTTACGCTTGGGGGCTTTTTTGCAGGGATCGGTGGGCTGTACCTGACACTACAGACCTCATCTGGGAACGCAGATATCCCGCAGGCGGGGGCCTACACGCTCAATTCCATTGCCGCCGTGGTGATTGGCGGCACGTCGCTGCTGGGCGGGGTCGGCACGGCCATCGGGTCGATCTTTGGTGCGCTCATTCTGCGCACCATTTCGTTCAACTTCCGGATTTTCGAGATTGATCCGCTGATGCAGCCGCTTTTTGAAGGGGTCGTGCTGCTGGCTGCTGTCAGTCTGGGCGCGTTCCGGGTTCTGAGGGTCAAAAACACGCTGGAGCTTTTCCGATGACGTCCTTGCCCGAAGACCGCCCGCCAAAACGTTTCAAGCTGGGCGAAGATGACAAGCCGATTGTGATGGCCGCAGGGTTCATCGTGGTCATTCTGGCAGTGGGCACGGTCTACACGCTCTACACCCAAGGCACGGCTACCCTGTTGTCGCCGGAATATCTGCTGCAACAGTTGCAGGTCGGGGCGTTTCTGGGGATTGCTGCGGCAGGCATGATGCTGGTGATCCTGCTGGGCCATATTGACCTGTCCATCCCATGGACTATTGCGGCAGGCGCTATGATGGCCACCACCGTCGGCGGACCGATGGCGATACCCGTGGGTCTTGGCGTCGGGCTTTTGGTGGGTCTGGTAAACGGCCTTGGGGTCGCTTACCTCAGGATTCCCTCAATGATTTTTACGCTTGGGGTGAATGCGGTCATGCGCGGCCTGATGGTGGCCCATACCGGCGGGTTTGCACCGCAAACGGCGGCCACCGACCTGATGCAATACCTCGCTGTGGGCAAGATCCTTGGCATCCCGGTGGCCTTGCTGGTCTGGGCAGCTGTCTCTATTGGCGTGATGCTTTTGTTGCAGCGCACCCCTGTGGGCAAGAGCATTTACGCCATCGGCAATAAGGAAGCTGCCGCCTATCTGGCCGGGGTGCCCACCAAATGGGTGATCGTCAGCGCCTTTTGTCTGTGTGGCATGCTGGCGGGTCTGGCGGGCACGCTGCTGGCGGGCTATTCGACCAAGGCCTATCAGGGCATGGGCGACGCCTACCTGCTGCCGGCCATCGCCGCCGTGGTAATTGGCGGCACCCATATTCTGGGCGGACGCGGGCGGTATCTGGGCACGCTGGTCGGTGTGATCCTGATTGTCCTGCTCAACTCTGTTCTGTCTATCATGCAAATGCCGGAATCCGGGCGCCAGATCATCTACGGCAGCGTGATCATTTTCATGCTGCTGGTCTATGGGCGCGGACGAAAGGTCACCAGCTAAGGGAAACCCGCTATGCTCACCGACGCCTTTGAAGTGATCGACAAAAGGTTCACGCAATATGCAATGGGCAATGTCCACGTTGAGACCCTCTATACCGGGACCCGTTGGGCAGAAGGCCCGGCCTATTTCCCGGCGGGCAAGTACCTGATCTGGTCCGACATTCCGAACGACCGTCTGCTGCGCTATGACGAGACAAACGGAGCGGTGTCGGAATTCCTCAAACCCTGCCGGAACCACAATGGTCACACTGTCGACCGCGAAGGGCGGCTGGTGGCCTGCGAACACCGTGGCCGCTGCGTCAGCCGCATAGAACCAGACGGCTCAACCACCATTCTGGCGGACCGGTTTGAGGGCAAACGCCTGAATTCGCCCAATGATCTGGTGGTGAAATCAGACGGGTCCATCTGGTTCACCGATCCCACCTACGGGATCGACAGCGAATATGAAGGCGACAAAGCGCAGGCAGAACTCGACGGCTCTTATGTCTACCGCATTGATCCCGACAGCGGCGCGCTTTCGGCTGTGATCACGAATATGGTCAAACCAAACGGCCTTGCGTTCTCTCCGGATGAAAGCATCCTCTATGTGGCGGACACAGGGGCCACGCACGTCGAAAACGGCCCCCGACACATCCGTACCTACACTGTAAACGACAACGGCACGCTGTCCGATGGAGAGATTTTCGCAACCTGCGACATCGGGCTCTTTGACGGGTTCCGCGTGGACATACACGGCAACATCTGGACATCGGCAGGCGACGGCGTGCATTGCTACACGCCGCAGGGCGATCTGATCGGCAAAATTCTGACTGGTGAGGTTGTGGCCAACGTCGAGTTTGGCGGCATCAAGCGCAATCGCCTGTTCATCTGTTCCACAACCACATTGCGCGCGGTCTACCTGAACACCCAAGGGGCACCGCGCCCCTAAACCAAAACACCGGGAGAGCATGATGAAAACCGAAAGCTATACCTCGAAAGCTCAGGGCAACATTCCCAACAGTCGATTTCCACTGCTGATCCATCGCGCGGCTATCCCCGGCGGCGGCGTTGACGCGATCAAGGCGCGCTTTCGCGAAAACGGATGGGGGAACAACTGGCAGTATCCCGGCATCTATGAGTATGCACATTTTCACTCAACCGCGCATGAGTGCCTTGGCTGTGCCTCAGGGTGGATGGAGTTTAACCTCTCTGTACAGGGCTTTACCAAAGTACGTCTTGAGGTCGGCGACGTGATCGTAATGCCTGCGGGCGTCAGCCATGAAATGATCGGTCATTCCGACGATATCATGATGTGCGGGGGCTATGCGGGCGGGCGCGACTGGGACAACATTCAGGAGGCCTTTCTGACGCCTGAGCGGCATTATCTCGCCTGCAAGCTGATCATGTCCCTGCCCATTCCGGACCGCGATCCGGTCACGGGTGAGGCTCTGCACCAATGGCACGACGCGCCGTCGTCGGTCGATGGCGGCTGGAACGACTTTCGCGATGGGTTGGATGCCAGCGGGTAGACCCGTGGCAACCTTCAGGGTGGTCGTAAGCGGATTTGCTTGTTGCCAACACGGTTTTATCAACCGGTCAGGTCAAAGATGACGGAAAAGCCACGGGCAGGTTTCATTGCACATCCGACGCCGGTAGAGCGGTTGAACCGCCTGTCAGACAGGCTTGGGATTGATCTTTGGGTCAAGCGAGACGATCTGGCGGGGCCTTCGTATGGCGGGAACAAAACCCGGCAACTGGATTTCTATCTGGGGGCCGCCGTCGCGCAGAACTGCGACACCGTATTGATCACCGGTGCAGTACAGTCGAATTTTGTACGAACTGCCGCTGCACTGGCCGCAAAGCTCGGGATGCGCACCATCGTGCAGCTTGAGAACCGGGTGCCGGGACAGGACGTCCTTTATCAAACCTCCGGCAATGTCCTGCTCAATCAGCTTATGGGCGCCGAGGTGATCTTTTACCCGGACGGAGAGGATGAAGCCGGCGCGGATGCAGCCCTGCGCGCCCGGGCGGATCAAGAGCGGGCAAAAGGGCACCGACCCTACGTGATCCCCTTGGCGCTTGGTAATCCGCCGCTTGGGGCCTTGGGCTATGTCAGTGCCGCAACCGAAATCCTGACGCAAAAGCCGGATGTGGATGTGGTCGTGGTCGCGTCGGGCAGCGGGCTGACCCATGCGGGTCTCTTGACCGGGCTCTCTTTGGACGGTTTTGCGGGACAGGTCATTGGCAGTTGCGTCAGGCGGGACGCGCTGCAACAACACCAGCGGATCAGAACGGTTTTGAATGATCTTGAGCCGTTGATGACGGACAGCAAACATGTCTCGTCCAGCCAGATTTCGATTTGGGATGGCGCGCTCAGCCCCGGCTACGGACAAATAGGCCCGGCGGCCTTTGCGGCGATGCAGATGATGGCCACCTGCGAAGGTCTGATCCTCGACCCCGTCTATACCGCCAAGGTTTTTGCGGCCATCCCCGCACTGGTTGAAAGCGGCCAGATCGCGCCGGGCAGCACAGTCCTGTTTGTGCATACCGGGGGCTTAGCCTCGCTTTTTGCCTATCAAACTGCTTTGTCAGACCTGCTGACCGGAGGCTGATTGCGGCATCCGTTCCGGCGCGGCACCAATCTCTTTCAGCATGGCGAACAAAGCGCGCATCCAGTTGTCGCGGACCTGCACGGCCAATTGCGATGGCGGACGCAGCAAGGGCGTCAGCGTCGCATATTCGTAGCGCACCGGCGCATCAAACGGCAGAAAGACGATGTCGCCCTTTGCAATGTCCATCTCGCGCTCTGTCACTACGGTCAGAGGATCAATGATCGCGCAGCAGTGCCCCGCGCTGATGAAGGGAATGAGCGGCAGAAAAAACTGGGCGGCAATTTTCGAGACGAAAGCCGCCCCCTCGTTCTGGAACGCACGGGACAACTTACGGGGCAACGGATGATCCCCCTGCAAAGTGCCGATGGATTCCCCGTTCAGGTCCGCCACGGTGATGGCCGTTTTTCCTGCCAGCCGGTGATCGCGGTGCACGGCGCAAAAGCAGTTGGCGCTGATGACTTCGGTTGCATATTGCGGGCTATGCCCCACCGCGTCATCAAAATCCGCGAAACCGAAATCAATGCTCTGGGTGCTGGCAAGTTCCCGGATTTGCGGCGAACTGCGCGACGCGATAATGGTCTGAAAATCTGACCCCGGGCTGACATTTTCGCTGATAAACCGCGGAAAGATAAAGGCCGACGGGCCGGGCATGGCCGCGATGTTCAGGCTGCCTGCTTTCGCGGATTTCAGTTCTTTCATGGTGCCCGAAACGGTCGCCAACCGGTCGAGGATCTCGGACGCCTCCGCCATCAGGTATTGCGCCTCCGGCACGGGCACAAGACGCCTGCCCCGCCGCTCGAACAATGACATACCAAAGCTCTTTTCGAGGTTTTTGATCGTCAGGCTGATCGCCGGTTGGGTGCGGCCAAGCTTTTTGGCTGTTTGCGAGATGGAGCCGCTCTGCATCACTTCGCGAAAAACGGTGAGCTGTGCAATGTTCATCTTTAAAGCATAAGCAAAACTATCGTTTAGTGAAGTATATTAAATTTGCATTAATGTTAATTTTCCCTAACCTATGAAAAAATAGTTCGGACAAACCGAATCCTGACCTCAACAACCTGGAGACAAATATGAGAATTTTCAAAAGCTTGGCGGGAATTGCTTTGGCTGGCGCTTTGGCAGCACCGGCGCTCGCACAAGATCCTACCTTTTTCCGCATCGGCACCGGCGGCGCGGGCGGCACCTACTTCCCCATCGGCGGCACGCTTGCCAACGGTATCTCTGCCCCTCCCGGCTCGCGTCCTTGCGATGAAGGCGGACAGTGCGGCGTACCGGGCCTGATCGCCATCGCACAGTCCACCACGGCATCGGTCTTTAACAACGCAGCCGTGCAAAACGGTGAATTGGAAGCGGGCCTGGCGGCTGCTGACGTCACGCGCTCCATGTATCTGGGCGAAGGCAAGTTCGAAGGCAAACCACACCCTAAACTGCGCATCATCGCGAACCTGTTTCCCGAGGACTTGCACCTTGTTTTACCGCAGGGCGAAACAATCGGTGATCTGAGCGATCTGGCGGACAAACGTGTGGGCATCGCGCAGGCAGGCTCCGGCACGCAGGTGGCCGTGCTGCAAATGCTCGAAGCCTGGGGCGTGACCCGTGATAACATGGACGAGGCTGAGCTTAACAACAGCCAATCTGCCGAACGCTTGGCTGACGGTCAGATTGATGCGTATTTCTATGCGGCGGGCTGGCCTGTTGCGGCCATGGTGCAACTGGCGTCGACCAAGGGGATGAGCCTGCACTCTTTCTCTGAGGCAGACCTGCAAAAGATCAACGAAGTCATCCCCGCCTACATTCCATCCAAAATTCCGGGTGGCGTCTATGAAGGGGTGGATGAGGACGTTCTGACACCCGCCGTGTCTGCGCTGCTTGTGGTCTCGTCCGATTTGTCCGACGAGCTGGTCTATGGTCTGACCAAAGCGCTATGGAACGACAATACCCGCAAGCTGCTGGATAACGGCCATGCCAAAGGCAAGCAGATCACGCCTGATACGGCGCTGGACGGCGTTGCCGCACTGGGTGTTCCGCTGCACCCCGGTGCCGAGAAGTTCTACAAAGAAGCCGGACTTCTGCAGTAAACCTCTCTGACCAGACCGATCCAAACACAGGCGGTGCCCTTGCACACAGGGCACCGCATTCCTCACCTGCACGCGCGCCAAGGGGGCACCTCTCATGTCGGACAGCAAAAAGACCGAGACACACGAGCTAACCGCCGAAGAACTTGCCGCGATCGAAGAAAAATACGACGAAGGCTCCGCGACCCGTGCCGTTGGCCCAAAAACCAGCATAATCCTGCGCGCAGTGGCGTTAAGCTTTGCGATTTACCACTATTTCACCGCCGGTTTTGGCCTGCCCGCCGATCACTGGCACATGGGCTGGCACCTCGCGGGGCTGTTCATTCTGACCTATGCGCTCTATCCCATTGTCGGCGCAAGAAGCCTGTTTGCCATGAAGGCAAGCGCGCTGCGCATTGGCAATATCCCCTTGTATGATCTGGTTTTCATGCTCTTGGGTGTCATGTCGGCGCTCTATGTGGGCTTTGCGTGGCGGGGCGTGCCGATGTTGGGCATCGAAGAGCAGACGTTCCGCATGGGCAACCCCAACAGCTACGATGTCTTCTTTGGCGTTATCATCATCGTGCTTGTGCTCGACATTGCCCGCCGGACCCTTGGCTGGGTCCTGCCCCTCATCATCTGCCTGTTCATCTCTTATGCTCTCTTTGGTCAGTATTTCCCCGGATTGCTCAAACACCCGGGCGTGAATTTCAAAACCTTTGTCTCGTCGATGTATTTCCCGCAGGAGGGCATTTTCGGGGTCACGCTCTGGGTTGTCTCAACCATTGTGTTCCACTTTGTGCTGTTTGGGGTGATCGCGCAACGCACAGGCCTTGGGCAGTTATTCATTGACAACGCAACGATCCTTGCAGGCCGCTATACGGGTGGCCCGGCAAAGGTATCTGTCGTCTCATCCGCGTTCTTTGGCACGATCTCAGGTTCTTCTGTGGCCAATACCGTCTCGACCGGCGCGCTGACGATCCCCAATATGAAACGGCTGGGCTATCCCGGCCACTTCGCAGGCGGGGTTGAGGCTGCATCCTCGGCGGGGGGACAGATCACACCACCGATCATGGGGGCTGCGGCCTTCATCATGGCGGAGTTTCTCGAACTGCCCTACACCACAATCGTGATCGCCGCGATCTTTCCCGCGATCCTGCACTATGTGGGCGTCTTCACCGTCGTCCACCTGATGGCGCGCAAGCTTGACCTCAAAGGGCTGAGCAAAGAGCAACTGCCGCAGCTCAAGGCCGTCTGGTCCGAAGGCTGGGCCAATATCGTGCCCCTCATCGGGCTGCTGGTGGTCCTGTTTTCAGGCTACACCCCATTCATGTCGGCGTTCTGCGGCATCTCGCTGGCCGTTGTCGCGGGCATGTCGCGCCTGAAAGAGCCCCTGACACTGGTGTACTCGGCTGCGTTCATCGCCTTTGTTGTTTGGAAATACACAACCGGTGGCTTTGATCTGACCATGGCCGCCCTTCTTGTGGCGGGGTCGATGATTGCCACGCTGAACCCACAACAGCGCATCAAGATCCCCGAGATGTCTGCCGCCATGGAACTGGGCGTGAAATATGCGCTGGCCGTGGGCGCTGCATCCGCAGCCGTAGGCATCGTGGTTGGCGTCATCAACACCACCGGCATCGGGTTCCGGATCGGGTTCATGGTCACACAAGGCGCGGGCAATCTGGCGACGGACATGTTCGGTTTCTTATCGCTGGGCGGCTTGTTTGGCTGGTTCACCGTGCAAGACCTGCAGTTGTTCATCTCACTGGTGTTCATCGCGATCGCCTGCATCCTGATGGGCGCAGGCATCCCCACCACCGCGCTTTACATCATGTTGGTGTCAGTCGCACAGCCCGCACTTGCGCAGCTTGGTGTGCCCCCCATCGCGAGCCATATGTTCGTGCTCTACTATGGGGTCGTGTCCGAGATCACACCGCCGGTCTGTACCTCTGCCTATGCAGCAGCAGCGATTGCGAATTCGAACCCGTTTCGAACCGGGATATCGGCCTTTTCGCTGGGCCTTGGCAAGGTTGTGGCGCCCATGGCATTTGTCTACGCGCCCGTGCTTTTGTTTGTCTCGTCCACCGGCTTTGATCTGTTGGAGTTCAGTTACACCGCGACCAGTTGCATCGCGGGCGTGGTCGCGCTGTCGACAGCGGTGGTGGGCTACTGGTTTACGCCGATGGGCGCGCTGTCACGGATCCTGATGGCGATTGCAGGCCTGATCTTTGTAGCCCCCTCGTTCGCTGCGGACCTTGTCGCGCTGGCCATCGCCTCCCCCGTGATCGTTACACAAATGCTGGCCCATCGGTCGACCCCGACCCCGGCATAACATGCCCGAAGATGTCACAATCATCGGGGCGGGCATCGTCGGCATCTGCTGTGCGTTGTCCTTACAGGAGCGGGGCGCGCGGGTCAGGCTGATCGACCGCGGTGCGCCGGGGCAGGAAACCTCCTTTGGAAATGCGGGCGTCATCTCACCGTGGTCAATCATTCCGCAGGCCATGCCCGGCATCTGGAAATCCATCCCCAAGATGCTGCTGCGCGCGGACGGTCCACTGTCGGTCAGACCAGCTTTCTGGCCCCGGATGATCCCGTGGGGTCTGCGGTTTCTGCGCCATTCGAACGAGGCCGCTGCGCGCGCTACCTCCGACGCGATGGAGACGCTGTGCCAGCCTTCGGTGATGCTTTACCGCCAACATCTTGAGGGAACAGGCCACGAAGACCTCGTGGTCGACAGCTGGTACGTGCACGCCTTTCGCAGTGCTGACAGCGCCAGCCTGCGTGATCTGGGGTTCCGCATCCGCGCCGAAAAAGGGGCAGATCTGGAGCTGGTCGGGGGCGATCAGCTGCGTCAGGTAGAGCCGTCATTGTCGTCGGATTTCAAGGCGGCTGTTCTGATCAAAGGGCAGGCAAGAGCCCGCGCACCGGGCAAAATCGCCCAAGTGCTTGCTGAAAAAGCGCGCGCCCAAGGGGCAGAATTCATCCGCGCGGACATCACGTCGATTGCGCGCGCCACAGACAACGGCTGGGCTTTGTCCACGTCAACAGGCACCCTCAAGGCAGGGACGATCGTCCTTGCCGCTGGCGTGTGGAGCGCGGGCCTGCTCAAGCCGCTTGGCCTCAAGGTGCCACTGCTTGCGGAACGCGGATACCATGTGGAATTTGCAACCCCCGGTGTTTCTTTGAACAATTCGGTGATGGACGTGGATGCAAAGATCGTCGCCAGTTCCATGCTGGGCGGCATTCGCGTCGCAGGCGCGTCGGAGTTTGGGGCCATTGATGCCCCCGCAGACCCCCGCAAGGAAAAACTGCTCGCCCGCCAAGCGCGCGCCATGGTGCCCGATCTGGACGCAACCCGGATGACCACATGGATGGGCCGCCGCCCGTCGTTCCCCGACAGCCTGCCGGCCCTTGGCCCCATCAAGGGCCAGCCCGGGCTGTTTGCGGCCTTTGGTCACTCGCATTACGGACTGATGATGGCCCCGAAAACCGGCGAGTTGATCGCTGATATCGTGGCAGGCGTTGCACCCAACACGGCCCTCACCCCATACGATCCGCTGCGCTTCTGACAGGAAAGACCACGCCATGACACTCTATCCCGGGGGGCAAAACATCTGCGGCGCGGCCATTGGCGTGTTGTGTCTGGAAAGTCATTTCCCCAAACCACCGGGTCATATTAAAAACCCCTCCAGCCTGCCGTTCCCTGTTTTGTACGAGATGGTCGAGGGCGTCCGCGTGCCTGATCTGCTGCACAATCCGACACCTGACTTGCTGCAGCCCTTCGTAACCGGCGCCCGAAAGTTGGAACAAGAAGGCGTCCGTGCAATCACGGGGAGTTGCGGGTTTCTGGCGCTGTTCCAGAAAGAGCTTTCCGCTGCCGTTGATATCCCTGTCTTTGCCTCCAGCCTGATACAAGTGCCACTGGCCTTTCACATGACGGGTGCCTCTGCCCCCGTCGGGGTGTTGACCGCAGATGCCTCTGCGCTGAGCGATGCCCATTTCAAGGCCGTGGGCGCGGGTGATATTCCGGTCGTCGTTCAAGGCCTGGAAGACAGCACCGAATTTGCGCAGGTGATCCTGCAGTATCAGCGCACGGCCATGGACACCGCGCTGATCGAGGCTGAGGTGATGGAGGCCGCACTTAAGCTAATATCCCGCGCACCCGGCATACGGTCGCTGGTCTTGGAATGCACCGATCTGCCACCCTATGCATCAAAGCTGCAAGACGCGCTTAAAATGCCGATCTTCGATCTCACGACGCTGGCGAACATGGCCTATCAGGTCTCTTTCCGGCAGGTCTACCAAGGGCATATGCCGTGGTAAGGGAACAGCGCTGGTCGAAGCAAGTGCGGCGCGGGTGGCCCGCGTCACACCGTCTTTTCATGCGCTTACTGTCCGGGCGTCAGACACCCGGCGAGCGTTGTGGCCATGTTCTGGATCAACTTCGGGTAGAGTGATGGACCCGGTTCAAGATCAACGCCCAGAGGGTCAATCACGCCGGTGATTGCCGTGGTGCCATCCAGCACCGTTGTGACAATGCCGGGGTTGAACTGTGGTTCCGCCAAAACGCAGGTCACGGCCTCTGTTTGGACGCGGCCTTGTATCTCTGCGATGCGCGCGGGGCTTGGGTCTGACGCATCGCTGAGCGATATGGCACCCGAGGCCGGAAAATCATAGGTCGTTTCGAAATATTGATAGGCATCGTGGAACACGACAAAGCTTTGGCCCCGCACAGGCGACAGGATTTCATCTACAGCGGCGTTCAGCGTGTCAATCTCTGCGCGGGCCGCCGCCGCGTTGGCGTAGTAAGCGCCCGCATTGCCAGGATCAGCCGCTGACAGTTCTGCGGCGATCAGGTTCAGCCAATTGGCCGCATTGGCCGTCGACAGCCAGACGTGCGGATCATGTGCGCCATGATCATGCCCTGCATGATCGTCCGCGTCGTGGTCATCGTGGCCGTGTTCGTCGTGGTCTTCATGGGCGTGTTCTGCGTGGTCATGGTCATCGTGCGTATACTCTGCGTGGTCATGTCCGTCGTGATCATCATGGGCTTTTTCTTTTGCGTGGTCTGCATGATCATGCGCGTCATGGTCGTGGTCATGCGCATCGTGATCATGCTCCCCGGTGTGTTCTGCGTGATCGTGATCTTTTTCGTGGTCATGCGCCTTTTCGCCAGCGTGATCGTCATGATCATCATGCGAATGGGCTTCAAACAGCACGTCTTTCCGGAAATCCAGCAGAATTGTCCCTTCCGTTTCCATAAGGGTCGTGATGTCTGCATTGTTAGCCAGCGTCTCTACCGCCTCATCCAACCACGGCGTCAGGTCTTCGCCAATCCAGAAAACGAGGTCCGCATCTTGCAGTGCGGCCGCCTCAGACGGACGCAGGCTGTATTCATGCGGTGATGCCCCTTGCGCCACGATCAGATTGGGCGATCCGACGCCCTCCATCACGCGCGCCACCAAAGAGTGTACCGGTGCGATATCCGCAACGACATCGGGCACATCTGCCAGTGCTGTGCCGCCCAATAAAGTTGACGCAAGCGAAATTGAAACGAGCTTTCTGGACATCCGGTTCTCCGTGTGATCTTATAACATTACGAGCGCTATATATGATATGAAATAACATGACAAGCAAGGCTGTAGCCGTGTCCACAAACAGTAAATCCCCGGTCGGGTTCGCAAAGCACGATCACAAAGCCTGCGTTGACGTAGGCTTGGCTGCGGCGGATGCGCGCTGCACGGAGGAAGGGCTGCGCCTCACGCCCGTGCGGCGCAAGGTATTGGAGCTATTGCTGCAAGAGCATCGCGCCTTGGGTGCCTATGCCATTCTTGATCTGTTGCGGGATGCGGGCTTTGGCTCTCAGCCGCCTGTGGCTTACCGCGCGCTTGATTTTCTGGCAGAGCACGGCTTTGTCCACAAAATCGAACGGCTGAACGCTTTTGTCGCCTGTGCGCATCCCGGTGAAAGTCATTCGCCCGCCTTTATGATCTGTCGCCTCTGTGACGCCGTTGCTGAAACACAGTCCAAAGCTGCCAAAGGCGGGCTTGGCGATGCTGCCCGCGCAGCAGGCTTTCAGATTGAAAAAACCGTGGTTGAGGCCGAAGGCGTCTGCCCGGCCTGTGTGGACAAGGCGGACGCATGAACCTGATCTCTGTTAAGTCCCTCAGCATCGCCTACGGGGCGAATACTGTCCTGCGCAATGTCGATCTGCACGTTGATCCCGGCGAGATCGTGACCATCGTTGGCCCCAACGGATCTGGCAAGACCAGCCTTTTGCGCGCCATCATCGGGGCGGCGACCCCGGTCAGTGGCTCGATCACTGTAAAGCCTGGTGTGAAAATCGGCTATGTCCCGCAAAAACTGCACATCGACCCCACACTGCCCATCACGGTTGAACGGTTCATGCGCCTGACGGGAAAAGCGACGAAAACCGCCTGCAGCGCGGCACTGGACAGCGCAGGTGCGTCGGGCCTTTTGAAGCGGCAGATGTCGCAGCTTTCGGGCGGTCAGTTTCAACGGGTGATGCTGGCGCGTGCGTTGATTGACACGCCAGACGTCCTGCTGCTGGATGAAGCCACGCAAGGCCTTGACCAGCGCGGCTCCGCTGCATTTTATCAGCAAATCGAGAAAGTGCGCCGCGATACAAACTGCGCGGTTTTGATGATCAGCCATGAATTGCATGTGGTCATGAGCGCCTCCGACAGGGTGATCTGCCTCAATGGTCATGTCTGCTGCGAAGGCTCGCCCGCCGTCGTGGCGTCTGCCCCGGAATATCGCGCGCTCTTTGGGACAGGGACAGGCGGGGCATTGGCGCTTTACCGGCATGATCACGATCACGACCATGACCACACGCATGGCACCGCAGATCATCATACACCTAATCACAGGGCCGCCGAATAATGCTGGATGATTTCATGACCCGCGCGACACTTGCCGGGGTTGGCGTGGCCTTTGCCGCAGCCCCCTTGGGGTGTTTTGTTGTCTGGCGACGCATGGCCTATTTCGGGGATGCGACGGCACATGCGGCCATCCTTGGCGTCGCTTTGGCGCTTGCCTTCGAGATGTCGATCTTTCCCGGTGTTCTTGCCGTATCGCTGATCATGGCGCTGACGGTCACCTTACTGGCCGGGCGCGGGTATGCGATGGACACGCTGCTGGGCGTGCTGGCCCATTCAGCGCTGGCCTTCGGGCTGGTGGCCGTTTCCTTTCTGTCGGGCGTCCGGATCGACCTGATGGCCTATCTTTTTGGCGACATTCTGGCCGTGTCGCGCACCGACCTGATGGTAATCTGGGGCGGCGCGGTTCTGGTGGTGGCGCTGATTGCCTGGCGCTGGTCGTCCCTGTTGACGGCGACCCTGAACGAAGAACTGGCCTATGCCAGCGGCCTTGACCCAAAGCGCGAACAGCTGGTTCTGACGCTGTCTCTGGCGATTACCGTGGCGGTGGCGATCAAGGTTGTGGGCGTCTTGCTGATCGCAGCCCTGCTGATCATCCCGGCAGCAGCGGCGCGGGGCCTTGCCCGAACCCCCGAAGCCATGGCCGCGATTGCCGCTGTTATCGGGGCAATCTCTGCGATTGCGGGGCTGCAAGGGGCCTATGTTTTCGACACGCCTGCCGGGCCTTCCATTGTCTGTGTCGCCGCCCTGCTTTTTGCCGCCCTCAACCTGATTGGATGGCGCAGCCAAGCCGGGACCTAGGCCCTACAGCACTGCTATTTCGGGTCTTGGAAGCATCCCGGCCCACGTGTGGACGCCCGAGGCGCACAGCCTAGCCCTGCGCGCCTAGCCATTCCATGACCGCAGGGCGCACCGACATCTCACCCCGGTGACGGGCATCGACGATCACCTTGCGCACCTCGCTGAGATTTGAGCGGCGGATAAGGCTTTTGACCGGTCCAATCGACGCCGGACGCATCGACAGCGCCCGCAACCCGATCGCCGCAAAACACAAGGCTTCGACCGGACGCCCCGCATCCTCCCCGCAAAAGGACAAAGGTGTCTGGGTCTGCGCACAGCGTTCAGTGATCCGTTCGATCAACCCCAGAAAAGAGACGTTCAGCGTATCATACCGCCTGCGCACGCGCTCATTTTCGCGATCCGCCGCAAAAAAGAACTGCTTGAGGTCATTGCCCCCGATGGAAATGAAGTCCACTTCCTCAAAGAATTTGACCGGCGCGAACGCAAGACTGGGCGTCTCGAGCATGGCACCAACCTCGATATCGCTTGGTAACGTGTTGCCCAACCGGGCTTCGGCGGCGAGGGTTTTGTCCATCAGGCGTCGACCTTCGCGGTATTCCTCTAGCTGGGCAACGAAGGGAAACATGACCTTGAGCGGGCCCCCATTTGCCGCACGGATCAGCGCCTGCAACTGCATCCGCATGATGCCCGGTTTATCCAGCCCCACTCGGATCGCCCGCCACCCTAACGCGGGGTTCGGCTCATCATTGGGTTTCATATAGGGCAGCACCTTGTCCGACCCGATATCAAGCGTGCGAAAGTTCACAGGCTTGCCTTTTGCAGCCTCGATCACGCGCGCGTACAAAGCCACCAGCTCGGACCGGCGCGGCATCTGGTTGCGCACGAGAAACTGCAGCTCGGTCCGGAAAAGCCCGACACCTTCCGCGCCCGAAGACGGCAAGGACGGCAAATCCGCCATCAGGCCCGCATTCATGTGCATCGCAATCAAATGACCGTCTTTCGACTGCGCAGGCAATTCCCGGATCGAGGCATAGCGTTCCTGCGCTGCTGCCAGCATCGCGATCTTGTCCCGAAAGGCGCTAACCACGCTCTCATCCGGGCGCAGGTGGGCGATGCCCTGCTCGCCGTCGACCATGATGTGATCACCATTGAGCGCTTCTGTCGTGATCCGGCTGCCGTGCACCACCAACGGAATGGCCAGCGCACGTGCCACAATCGCTGCATGACTGCCAACAGAGCCCTGTTCGAGCACGATGCCCTTGAGGGCGCGCCCGTATTCCAACAATTCGGCAGGGCCGATGTTGCGCGCCACAAGAATGGGATCAACGGGCATTTCAGCGCCGGTTTCATTGCCCTGTCCGGTCAGAATACGCAGCAAGCGATTGCTCAGGTCGTCCAGATCGCTGAGCCGTTCGCGCAGATAGTTGTCTGTGACCTGCCCCAGACGCGCACGCGCCTGACTTTGCTCTTTCTCGACCGCGGCCTCTGCGGACAACCCGTTTAAGATGTCCCCTTCCATCCGCCGCATCCAGCCTTTGGAATTTGCGAACATCCGGTACGCTTCGAGTACCTGCACCTGATCCTTGTCGGTGTTGCCTGCAATCTCCAGCATCTTGTCAACACCGACGCGCAGCTCTTCCACCGCGCTGCGCAGGCGTTCACGCTCGCGGTCGGGATCATCTGCAATCGGGTTGGTAACAACAACGCGCGGCTCATGCAGCCACACATGCCCTTCGGCAGCGCCTTCTTGTCCAACCGTACCACGGATCATCACGGGCTGGCTGTGACGGGCGGACATCGCGGCCCCCTCGCCTGCAAAAGCGCCAAGCTCTGTCATTTCAGCCAGGACCATGGCGACGACTTCAAGCGCGTAGACTTCATCGGCGGAAAACTCACGCGCGGTTTTGGACTGTACGACCAGCACGCCCAGCGCCTCTCCCAATCGCTGGATGGGCACACCGAGGAAACTGGAATACATTTCTTCGCCGGTTTCAGGCATATAGCGAAAGCCCTTGGCCTGCGGCGCATTCGGCGCGTTAATCACCTGACGCATCCGGGCCACGCGCCCCACCAGTCCTTCGCCAAGTTTCATCCGGGTCTGGTGCACCGCGTCCTTGTTCAGCCCTTCGGTTGCACAAAGCTCAAGCGTTTCGGAATCCCGGAACAGATAGATCGAGCAGACCTCACAGCGCATACTGGTCGCGATCAGCTTCGTGATCTCGTCCAGCCGCGCCTGCCCTGCTGCATGACCGGCCATCGCGTCGCGCAGACGCCCCAGCAGCTTTCGGCTTTCGGTTTCAAAAGTGTCGGGCATCGATGCCCCGTCCCTTCATACTTTTCGATGAATCGTAAAACACATCATCCACGGGTTGAAAAGCACTTTGGCCCCGGACGTCATGTCTTCTGCGCCACGGCGGAAATCCCGTCTTAGATGCGATTAGAGATTTGGCGGCCGGGTCCCGTTCAAAGACCAAACACGGCCGCAGGCATGGCGCGGATTGCCAGACAACGCCGTGCAACAAGGTCAGATCAGCGAACACCCGTTGCCTCAGAGACGCAGGGCAACAGAGCATCCGCCAAGATGTGCGCTCAGCTGGTTTTCTCAAGCTCAAACGCATCATGCAGCGCTTGCACCGCCAGTTCCATGTATTTGCGATCAATCAGCACGCTGATCTTGATCTCTGACGTGGTGATGACCCGAATGTTGATCCCTTCGGCGCTGAGCACCTGAAACATCCTGGCCGCTACACCCGTGTGGCTGCGCATGCCAATCCCGACCACAGACACTTTGGCCACATCAGTGTCGGCGATCGCTTCCTGAAAGTTGATCACGCCACCTGCTTTGGCCTCGGCCATGGCCTTTTCGGCGCGCGCCACCTGATCCGTGGGGCAGGACCACGTCATGTCGGTGCGCCCCTCTTCGGCAATGTTCTGGACGATCATGTCCACATTCACACCCGCGTCGCTGAGGGCGGTGAAAATCGTGGCGGCGATGCCGGGACGGTCCGCGACGCTCACCAGCGTCATCTTTGCCTCATCCCGCGAAAAGGCCACGCCTGCGACTACATTGCTTTCCATGATTTCCTCCTCGTGGCAGACAAGCGTTCCGGCCTCGTCCGACTGTTCTTCGAAACTCGACAGGACCCGCAGTTTCACTTTGTAGCGCATGGCCAGTTCAACTGAACGGGTTTGCAGTACTTTTGCGCCCAGACTGGCAAGTTCGAGCATTTCCTCGAAACTGATCTTATCAAGCTTGCGCGCCTTTGCCTCGACCCTTGGATCGGTGGTGTAGACCCCATCCACGTCCGTGTAGATATCGCAGCGCTCTGCGCCAAAGGCTGCCGCAAAAGCTACCGCTGTGGTGTCAGACCCGCCGCGACCCAGCGTCGTGATCCGCCCCTCGGGGCTGACCCCCTGAAAGCCCGCGCCAACAGCCACGCGCATGCCTTCATCGAATTTGGCCATGATGTTGGCTGTGGGAATTTCTTAGATCCGGGCCGACGCATGGGCAGAGGTCGTCTTGACCGGCACCTGCCAGCCCTGCCAACTGCGCGCAGGCACGTCCATTTCCTGCAAGGTCAGCGCCATCAGGCCTGCTGTCACGTTCTCCCCACTGGAGACAACCGCGTCGTATTCGCGCGCATCAAACAGCGGCGATGTCTCTTTCACCCAACCCACAAGTTCGTTGGTTTTGCCCGACATCGCCGAAACGATGACGATGACGTCATATCCTTTGGCAACCTCAACGCCGACCCTTTTGGCGGCGCGCCGAATGCGGTCCAGCGTGGCGACCGACGTGCCGCCGAATTTCATTACCAGAACAGGCATCCCCGCCCCCCATCGTCTTGATCGCGTGCGGGTCTATCCCAGCGTTTCACGAACCACAAGGTGCAGGTTTAGACTGCCCCCAAGAGCCCGCGCGCCCATGAAATGTCAGGTGCTTAGTACGGATGCACCCGTTCGTCCCACGTGAGGAATTCACCCGTGGACGCCATGGAGAGGGCCTCAAAGCGGGCCATCAGCCCGGTGACGGACTGCGCCACCGAAATCTCTGCCGCATACGATCCCATGTCCGTCCGCACCCAGCCCGGATGATAGATGCCAACCGCCACACCATCGGCCGCCAGATCCGCCGCAAGGTTCCGCCCCAGATTGAGCGCCGCCGCCTTGGACGCGCGGTAGACGTAGCTGCCGCCCGGTGCCCGTTCGCTCGACCCCATCTGCGATGAAATGATTGCGATCTTGCCGTGTCCGCCGCGCAGGTTCGGCAACAAAGCCTCTACCATCAGAAAAACGCCCGTCACATTGGTCGCAAAGGACTTTGCCCAGACCTCAGCACTGTAGCCCGCACCAATCCGATGGCCCTTGTCCAGATAAACGCCAGCGTTGCACACCAGCAAGGACACAGGGCGATCTTTCAGCCCTTCGGCAAACGCATGTACAGATGCGGGATCACTGACATCCACAGCGGCTGCACCGCCCCGCGTGGTGCCGACCACATCCGCGCCCGATGTGCGATAGGCCTCCACAAGCCCCGCGCCAATGCCGCGACTTGCGCCGGTGACAACAATGGTCATTTGCTCAATTCGACTTTCTGTTGGGAATAAATGGTAAGGGGGCCACAGGCACGCCTTCTTCGATCAGGGCTTTGGCTTCCGCGCCATTTGCTTCACCGTAGATTGCGCGCTCAGGCGCACCATCAAGGTGCATCGCGCGCGCCTCTTCGGCAAATCGCGGCCCTACGTAGTCTGCATTGGCTTCCACATGCGCGCGCATTTTTGCGATTGCCGCCGCTTCGGGAGAGGGCGGCGTGTCCAGCACGGCAGGCGGTGCTGCGTCATTTTTGGTCACACGCGGGGCCATCACGGCCTTTTGCACAGTTGCGGACCCGCAGATCGCACAGGTCAGGTGACCCGACTGATGAAGGGTGTCAAACGCAGCAGCCGATTGAAACCAGCTGTCGAACCCATGGCCTGCGTCACATTTAAGCGCGTATTGAATCATATCGCCAAGATAGGCGAAAGAAACGAACGTTCAATAAGCCATTGGAACAGGCAGCGCGCGATACTACTCAACCGGGAAGGCGGGGGTCAAAGTCGCGGATGATACGCGCCAGTTCGGGTTCATCCACAAGACGCGCGGCCTTTTTGCGGGACACCCATTGCCGGTCGCGTTGTCCTTTTTCCGGATAGTCGTCCTGCAGTTTGCTGACCTCTACCGCGTAGACCATGGCAATGCAGGGCACATCCAGCGCATTCCGCATCTCTTTGAGGTACGAGTAAACACCCAGACAGCGGCCATCACTTTTGCCAAGCACGCCGGCCTCTTCCCACGCTTCGGTTTCTGCAGATTGCGCAGGCGTTTTGCCTTCCATGGGCCATCCTTTTGGGACAATCCAACGGTTCTGACCGCGCGAGGTGATGATCAAAACCTCGACCTTGTCCTTGCGCACCCGGTAGCAAAGAGCGGCAAACTGCGACCGGACGTCCCCTTTTTGTGCGATAGGGATAGAGAGTGGCAGTTGTGTAATCATGTTGCGTTGATGCTTGGACACCAGAAGGCCTGTATGTTTTTGATTTTTATTATCGTATTAACATAACTGTTTAAGAGAAAATTACCACGATTATATGACGCCACCGGCAAACGGGTCAGAAACTGAGGTTCCCACATTGCCCGCTATCACTACACAAGCGCGCGGTGCGAGACCCGCAGCCGCAGCTTTTCGACCAGCGTCTCAAGCGACACATCCGCGTCAATTGCCAGCTTGCGCAGCCCGAACTGAACGTGGGCCATTTCCTGATAATAGCTGGTGTAGGCATAGTTGGTTGCAGCCCCCGCCACCGCACCAAGGATGGGCACGGTCTGGGCGGCCAGTTTCTGGCCAAGCACCGTGGCAAGGCGCGGGGCCACGCGGGCAATCAGCCCTTGCACGGCTGTCCCGGTCAGCGTCACCCGCACCGAAAGAAACCCCAAATCTGCACCGTCATCAGCCTCCAGCGGGCCTGCGGCGGCAAAGACGGTCACGCAATCATACTGCACCGCCTTTGAATTTGCGTCGAACCCATGTTCGACCGCGACGCCCTGTATGACGCGCAACAAAAGGGTCGTGGTCACAGGCAATTCCGCCAAAGCAGTGGGCAAGCCACCTGCCCCGCCAGCCGCCCCCATCGCAGCACTGGCCGCCCGGTTCAGCCATGAGCTTTGATCCGGCACGACCGACCGGCTGGCGTGTGCGGCGCGCATGGCGTGTTCAAGCGCGGACCCCGTGGCGTCCTGCAACCGGTCGCGCACAACGGTCGGCAGGCGTTCCAACAGGCCCTCGGCGCGTCCCCCGATCAGGTTCAACACCTCGATGCCTGCACCACCTGCCCGCGCATAGCGGTCGGCCAACGCATCCAGCGCAGCCTCCACGTCGACCGTGCCCGGCCCTTCAATCAGATCCATAGCGCCTCCTGTCCTTCAGATGGGATGTCTTGGCGGCGGTTCAATATCCTGACGGGTCAACAATCAGACGGTCCAGGCCGCCACCTCACCCGCAACGCCCTCCCATGCGCCCGGGTGCAAGGCCTGCGCAAGAACGCGGTCCGGGTTTGTTGGCGGCGGCATCACCACGCCCTCAATACGGTCAAACCCGTAGCGCGCGTAGTAAGGCGCGTCCCCGACCAGCATCACCCGTTTCCAGCCCTGATCCCTTGCAAGGCTGAGCGTTTCACGGATCAAAACCCCCGCCAACCCTTCGCCCTGCCGCGTCGGGTGCACGGCTACCGGCCCCAAAAGCAGCGCCGGATGCCCACCCACCTGCACGGGCCAGTAGCGGATGGCCCCCGATACAATCGCAAGCGCGTCGCGGGCCACCTGACACAGGGCCGCAACCGGCGGCACCCCGTCGCGCAACCGGTAGGACGACAACGCCTCGCGCCCCGGCGCAAAACAAAGATCATAAAGCGTTTCGACTTCGTGCCAGTCCTGTGGTATTTCTGGTTTGAGCGTATACACGAGGCAGGCCGTTGATCTTTCCGGGTTTCGGGTGGCCCGGCCCTACCACATGGGATATGTGCGCTGCAAACGATCAGGAGAAACCCGATGTTCTACCGCCCAGCCGATGGCCACGGCCTGCCACACAATCCGTTCAACGCCATCGTCACGCCCCGCCCGATTGGCTGGATTTCCACCCGTGACAGCGCAGGCGCCAACAATCTGGCCCCCTATTCGTTTTTCAACGCCGTGGCCTATGTGCCGCCGCAGGTCATGTTTGCCTCAACCTCGCACAAACCCGACCGTGGCGACACGAAAGACAGCGTCGCCAACATTCGCGATACAGGCGTCTTCTGCGTCAACATTGTTCAATACGACATGCGCGACGTGATGAATGCCTCTTCGCAGATGCTGCCGCGCGAGACCGATGAATTCGCCCATGCCGGGATCGACACATCTGAATGCAGCCAGATCAATTGTGCGCGGGTCGCGGCATCCCCCGCCGCGCTGGAATGTCAGATGACCCAGATCATCAAGCTGGAAGGCGAGCACAATTTTCTGGTTCTGGGCGAAGTGGTCGGCGTGCATATTCGCGATGACGTGCTGGTGGATGGCCGTTTCGATGTGACCCGCTACCAACCGCTGAGCCGCATGGGGTACCGCGACTACACCCGCGTGTCAGAGGTGTTTGAACTGGCACGCCCGGACGACTAGCCCCCCCGCCCCCGCGCAGACTGCCCTGCACGCCGGATGTTTCTGGCGGGTGTCGAATTTGGCCCCGAGCTTGATTGAAAGCCATCGCAGGCAGGCCTGACACAGGGGTCGTCCGGGCACTTGTCACCCCCAATGCGGCTTACAGAATGTAACTTCTGGCACCGATTCCCCCCTGTTGAACAGGGCCTGTCGCCCCCCCCGTTTTTCGCGCAAATGCCACAGGCACAAGCGGGACGCCGCCGCCCCAAATCCGGCAAGCATGCGCCCGCGCACATCGGGCAAAACCTTGCCGGTGGTTTCCGCAAAAACCTGCACATCTTTGATTAAAATTAATATGCGCTTTCACCGGCACGCCGCCGCCCTGCCACATTTCTGGCGGGCCTGATGACTTACCCCTCGGTCCAATGAAACCCGCATGGAGGAAGTTCCGTTGTCCAACCCGACCAAATACGATCGCCTTCTCGCCCGCTTTGAAGCCAAGCAAGCGCGCTGGGAGGGTCTGCAAGACCGCTGGGCCGACAAGAAAGCCGAATGGGACGCGCAAACAGCCGCACGCCCGGATGTCCTGGCCGAATTGCAGGCACGCTTTGAAGAGCGCTTCGGACACCGCGAAGACTTTGAAGAGCGCTGGGAAGCGCGTAAAGCAAACATTGAAGCACGGTGGGAACGGCTGGATGACCGCCGCGAAGACCGCATGGAACGCTGGGAAGACAAGATATCCCAATGGGAAGAGAAAACGGCGGCCTGGGAAGAACGATTGGAGCAAAATCGTCCAGAGCCGGAGCCGGAACCTGAGCCCACTCCAGCCCCTCTGCCGGAACCCGAGCCTGCGCCGCAGCCCGAGCCAGAACCGGAGCCTGAACCGACGCCAGTGCCTCAACCGGAGCCGGAACCCGAGCCGCAGCCTGAGCCGGAGCCGCAACCCGAGCCTCAGCCGGAGCCGGAACCCGAGCCTCAGCCCGAACCTGAACCAACGCCTGCGCCACAGCCAGAACCACAGCCGGAGCCACAGCCCGAGCCTGAGCCCGAACCTGAGCCAACGCCAGCGCCACAGCCGGAACCTGAGCCACAGCCGGAGCCCGAACCTGAGCCACAGCCTGAGCCCGAACCCGAGCCGGAGCCTGAGCCTGCCCCGGTTCCCGCGCCCGCACAGTTGGTGACCAGCCACACGTCTGGTCTGGGTACCTTTGGCGTGACCAGCGCATTCAACATCACTGTTGAATTCCTTGGCTCGGACTGGACCACTGACCTGCAGCAGGCCTTCGTGACTGCGTCGGAGTATCTGTCAACGATCATCGTCGGAGATGTTCTGGACCACAGGTCCCAGAATGGTTCAACGATCGACGATCTGGTCGTGACCGCTGAGTTAAAGGCCATTGATGGTAACTTTGGCATCCTCGGCCGCGCCGGGCCCACAGAGGTGCGGATCAACACTGCCGAAGACAACTGGCTGCCGTCCCGCGGTCTGATGGAATATGACATCGCGGATGCGCAGTGGATGCTGGACAGCGGCAACCTGACCAACGTCGTAGTGCATGAAATGATGCATACGCTTGGGTTTGGGACAGTATGGAGCTTCCTTGGCCTAACCGAAGGGTCCATTGGCGCGGGCAATCTGGCCTTTACCGGTGAGAATGCTGTCGCGGCCTACAAAGCGGACCTTGCCACCCAAGGCGTGGACACCTTCGACATTCGCAGCATTGCGCTTGAAATGGACGGCGGCGCAGGCACGGCGGGCAGCCACTGGGATGAAGCCATCTTCGACACGGAGTTGATGACCGGCTATCTCGACGGCAACGCGGAAATGTCGGTGATGTCCATCGCGTCGCTGGAGGACTTGGGGTACGATACGATCTTTGATATCGAAAACCCAAGTGCCCCGATCCCACAGGTGGATGATTTCGTCTTCGTCTGACGGAAATAGGTGGTCGCGCGGGGTTCCATGCGGCCACTTTCCACCAATTGATCTTGCCTGCGCACAGGTATGTTCTTTCCTGCCAGTCTTTTACTTCTTCGCGACACATTAAGAGTTGGTGTTCGCTGAAACAGTCTTTTGATTTGGCGGCAATTGTTCGTGCATTTGCGCAGGATTTCTTTAGTTTCAGCTCTGTTGCGTTAACACAATTCACAATCTGCAACGTGCCGTCACAAATTGCCCATACAGATTGAAGTTGCACGACACTTGTGCGATTTCCTTGGTGGGGCCTACCAAGTGAGTGATTTTTATGAGTATCGTAAGATGTTTGGCACTGATCGCCGCGCCTGTTGCATTTGCAAGCACTGCGCAGTCCAGCGTGATCTTCGAAGACAGCTTTTCCGACTATGGCGATGTGACCGTCCTGCGCGCAGGCTCTGCGCATTTTGACGGAAACTGGGCTGCGTCCGGGGGCACCATTGACTACATTGCGGGCGATGGCGTGTTTGGGGAGCTTTGTCAGGGCACGGGCAACTGTATCGACCTTGACGGATCATCGGGAAACGCCGGTCTGTTCTCCAGCGTTGAATTTGACGCCGGGTCCTACACCTTGGGCTTGGGTATTCTGGGCAGTGGTCGCGGAAGCAGCGAATCCATCACCGTGTCTTTGGGCGATTGGAGCACAACGCTGTCCAACATAGGACCCTCTGAAAGCCTGTGGGAAACCTTTACCTTCCCAACCATCGGCGGGTCGTTGATGTTTCAGAACTCCGACAATGATAACATCGGCGCGATCCTGACGCGTGTTACGCTCAGCACACCGCTGACAATCATGCCTTTGCCCGCCGGGGTGTTGCTGATGGGGACGGGAATTGTCGCCTTTGGGGGCCTGCGCGCATTGCGCCGCCGCAAGCGTCCATCAGTAGCCTGATGTCAAAACGCGGCGGCTTTCAATAGCCGCGCCGAAGGTCCGTTGAATGAGGTGACAGACCCTGGCAAACCCGTGGCGCGCACCGAGCATTCTAACGACGATTCAGTGCCCGCCCAAGATGCCGGTCCGAACACTGTAGTTCACCGCGAGCGCATAATCCGGGTCATCATCGCTGTCCACAACAAGATGCCCGGCCTTGCTAAGCAGTTGGTGGCAATCGCGGCTGAGGTGGCGCAGTTGCAGGCGTTTGCCCACGGCGTCATACTTTCCCGCGATCGCCTCAATCGCCTGAAGGGCGGACTGGTCGACAACCCGGCTGTCTGCAAAATCAACGATGACCTCTGAGGGATCGCCCTCCACGTCAAACAGTTCGCCAAACCCTTCGGCTGAGCCAAAGAAAAGGGGCCCCTGAACCTGATAGACGCGCGCGCCCTCTGGCGTGGTATAGGTCTTTGCATAGATGCGCCGCGCATTGTTCCACGCATAGGCAAGCGCGCTGACAATAACCCCAACGACCACCGCAACTGCAAGGTCTTCCAACACGGTGACAACGGTCACCAAGAGGATCACAAAGGCGTCTGTCACGGGCACTTTGCGCAGGATACGCAAAGAGTTCCAGGCGAAGGTCCCGATCACCACCATGAACATTACGCCCACAAGCGCCGCGAGCGGTATCACCTCAATTATGGGGGCCGCCACCAGAATGAACAGCAAAAGAAACACCGCCGCCGCGATGCCCGCGATCCGGGTCCGCCCGCCAGATTTCACGTTAATCATGGATTGCCCGATCATCGCACAACCGCCCATGCCACCGAAAAAACCTGTGACGGTATTTGCCACGCCCTGCGCGATGCACTCCTGGCTTGCGCCGCCGCGTTGGTTGGTCATGTCGCCCACGAGGTTGAGTGTCAGCAGGCTTTCGATCAGTCCGATAGCTGCAAGGATAACCGCATAAGGCAGGATGATCTGCAAGGTTTCCCAGTTCAACGGAACCATCGGCACGTGCAGGCTGGGCAGCCCCCCCTGAATAGACGCAAGATCACCGACGCGCGGCACATCAAGCCCAAAGAGGATCACGATTGCAGCCACAATGCCGATGCCCGCCAAAGGGGCCGGGATCGCGCGCGTCACGCGCGGCATTGCCCAGATAATGACCATTGTCAGCCCGACAAGGCCCAGCATCAGGTACAGCGGCATGCCTGTCAGCCATTCGCCACCGCCCATCCCGTGGCCCGTGTTTTCCATGCTCCCCGGGACTTTGAACTGACCCAGTTGCGCCAGAAAGATCACAATCGCCAGCCCGTTCACAAACCCAAGCATCACAGGGTGCGGGACCAGCCGGATAAACTTACCCCACTGCATGACCCCGGCGATCATCTGCAGGATCCCCATCAACACAACCGTGGCGAACAGATATTCGACCCCATGCACCGCCACCAGCGACACCATGACAACCGCCAAGGCCCCCGTCGCCCCCGAGATCATGCCCGGACGCCCGCCGATCAGCGCGGTGATCAAGCCCACCAGAAACGCCGCATAAAGGCCCACAAGCGGGTGAACGCCTGCCACAAAAGCAAAGGCAACCGCTTCGGGTACCAGCGCCAATGCAACGGTCAGCCCCGACAAAAGCTCGATCCTGAGCCGCGTGGGTGTCAGCCCTTCGGAGGGTGCCCACCGCAGCTCCGCCTTTGCCAACCCTTTTGCGAAGGTGCCAAATGTGGTGCGTACCATTCTGTCTCCTGATCTCTCGTGCGACGTCGCTTTCCACAGGACGGGCGCAAGCCTTGGTGCCTATCCTGTGACGCGCCAAAATGCCACTGACGTGGGCTCATCTCTGCTATGCGTTCTACACATAACTTACCACCCCAGAATTGCACGGTATTCATAGGCATACTGCAAGCGCCTTAAGCAAAACTAAACCACACCGCGAAACTTCTGGTGTGCAAGCAATTGCAGGTTATGGTTATCCCAATAAGCGGGACCGCCCTATGCCATTGATTAAGAACTATTCCGACCTTGATAAACTGCGCCCTTTAAAGCGGGCTGAATCCATTTTACTCGATGCCTGTCGTGCGGGCCGTCCGTGCACAGTGGGCAATGGCCGGCTGCCAGATCCGCTTACGGCAAGTGACGATACCACGGTGCGCGCCGACATTCTGCGCTACCTCATCCTTGGCGGATGTGCGGAACTGCCGGTGCAAGGATATGGCGTCGAACTGCACGGCGCGCATGTGACAGGCCAGCTTGATCTGTCCTTTGCCACCGGCCACGGGGCCACCCGCCTGATGTGGTGCCACTTTGACAGGCCTCTGCGCGCCTTTCAAACCACGCTGGGGTCGCTAAACCTGACAGGGAGTCACTTGCCCGGTCTTGACGCGCAAGGGGCCACGATTGCAGGCAGCCTGTTTCTTGAAGAGGCCCAATGTAGCGACAAGGTCACGCTCTATAACGCGAAAATCGGCAGGCAGCTTACAGCGGCCAATGCGATACTGAAAGGCGATGACAAATACGCACTGGACGCGCATGCGGCCTGCATCGCGGGCAGTGTCGTTCTGCAAGGGGCCGTCACCGAAGCGGACCTGAATTTCTTCGGGGCAGAGGTCGGCCATCAGGTCATTCTGACCGGCGCGCAGTTGAACGCAGGGCTGAAACTGGCGCTGAACGCGCAGGATCTGACCGTGCGCGACGACGTTATGCTGGACGGTGTTACGGCCATGGGTGAAGTGAACTTGGCCGGCAGCGATATCGGCGGGCGGTTGATCCTGACGGGCAGCACCTTCGAGACACACACCACCTACGCGCTGAAACTGGTGCGCATGTGTCTGCGCGAAGGGTTGGTGTGGAAACGCGTCACGCTGAAATCCGGGCGCGTCAGCTTTACCGCCGCCCACGCGGGCGAGATCGAACACGACTTCGCCGCCGACATCGACACTTGGCCCACGGCAGAGCAGTTTACGCTGGATGGCTTCACCTATGACCGGATCAAAGGGCCGTCGATCCCCCCAAGTCTCTACATCAAATGGCTGGAGAAAGGCACGATCGCCGCTGACAACTTCTTTCCGCAGCCCTTTACACAACTGGCCAAGGTGCTGCGCGACCGGGGACATGACCGCGACGCACGGGTCATTCTGGCGCATCGCGAAATGCTGGTGCGGCGCAACATCCGTGAGCGCCTGCGCATCGCACCCGATGGCACCTGGGAGACCGCGTTCAGGTCGCTGGGGCGGGACATGTCGAACCTGCGCCGCCTGTTTTTCGATCTGCTGCTGCGCCGCGCTGTGGGCTACGGCTACCGCCCGTTTCGCAGCATGTGGATGCTGGGCACCTTGGTTTTGGCGGCGGTCGTGATGGCGCATCTGGCGTGGGAGGAAGGCTCCTTTGTGCCCGCCAGCCTGTCCGCGCAAAACTCCGACAGCTTTCGCGCGCTTGAGGGAACTCCGAACCCCGCCGCCGCATGGAGCCTGCGGCCCCGCGACGCCGCAGGCCAGCGCACAGGCCATGTGGAGGGGCAGGACTGGACGCGGTTCAACGCCATCGCCTATGGCACCGATCTGGTGGTGCCGGTGATTGACCTTGGCCAAACGAGCGCCTGGCAACCCTCGGCCGAACGCGGCCCGTGGGGGCGCGTCCTGTGGGCCGCATCCTTCTTTCTGGCTGTGGCAGGCTGGGTGGTGACGGCCCTTGGGGCCGCTGCCATCACCGGCCTGATCCGCCGCGAATAACCCGGAGCCGCCCATGCCCCTGATCCGCACCCG
>JBGCEG010000039.1:0-3618 GCA_045106135.1 Roseobacter sp.
CGGTACCGACTGCGCCGCGCAGCGACAGGCGGCCCGGCAGCGTCACACTGCTGGCCTGGGCGGGTCAGGACGAGCTGGTGGCCAGCGTTGCGCGCAGGTTTGAAAAGGACTGCCCACGCTATTTGGGGGCGACGTCCCACCCCGTCCCTATGCCCACGCCCTTGCCGGTGGCACAATCCGATGCCATCGAAATCGCAGTCTGTGGTGCGCACATGAGTGGCCTCCCCTTAAATTGGCAACTTACGGATTTGGGGGGTACATTTCTGCGCGACGCCCAGACCACAGCAGATTACAAGTTCTTCGCGCTCGCGGGTGGCCCACCGGCACGCCCCGGTTTGGTGAAAATCGGCGGCTCCCATGCGGGCTCCATTGCGCTTGAAATCTGGAGCCTGCCCAAGGCGGCATTCGGATCCTTTATGGCGGGCATTCCCTCGCCATTGGGGATCGGCACAATTGATCTGGCGGACGGCACGACGGTGAAGGGTTTCTTGTGCGAACCGGTGGGGCTGGACGGTGCAACAGACATCACAAAGTTAGGCGATTGGCGGACATTTCTGGCGCAGCAGAGTGTATCCGCATGACGTCACGCGCCGAAGCGCTTTTGTCCAAGATGGGACTTGAGCTGCCCCCCGACTGGTTGCCACGCGGACAGTTTCTACCATTCCGGCGGGATGGCCTGACTGTCTATCTGTCAGGTCAGATTTGTGAATGGGACGGCGCGGTCACGCATACAGGCCCCGTCACGGACACGCCTGAGGGCATCAAGTCGGCACAAAAGGCCGCTCAAGTTTGCGCCTTGAACCTGCTCTACCGCTTGCGGGAGGCCTGCGACGGAGATCTCGACCGGGTGGATATCGTCCTGCGTCTTGGAGGGTTCGTGAATTGCGCCTCTGGTTTTGAGCAAACCCCAGCCGTGATCAATGGCGCGACGGAGTTGTTTGTCGCTCTTTTCGGGGAAAACGGGTGGCATGCGCGCACTGCCGTTGGGGTTTCTGGCTTGCCCGGAAATGCCTCGGTCGAGGTGGATGCAATTGTCCGACTGAAACCCTAGTCGGGCAATTGCGGCGCTGGTAACTCGGGCGCGTGGCCTTCCAATCGGGCCGCAACGGACAGCAGGAACGAATCCTGACCCGGATGTGCTGCCAGCATGACCGAACGAGGCCGCGACCGGGCATCGATGCCCCAAGGCAAGCAAATCAAAGGCCCGCCAAATACCGTCCAGGGTATTAGCCAGTCCTGAAACCCGGTGGTGCCATCCATCAATGGTGCGCCGTCAGGTACGGGCAGCGTCAGGATCAGGTCCGTGTCCTTCATGGCGCGCCAGAACCTTTTGCGAGCCTCTGCCAATTGATGCTGGGCCTCCTTCAACGCGATGGACGAAACAGCGCGACCCGTCTCCAGCCCGGCGCGGAATTTGGGCTTAAGGACTTGAGCTCTGTCTTCGCCTAGTAAAGCGTGATGAGCTTTGAATGCCTCCGCGCACATAACGGTTCGATGCGCACTGACAATCCTGTCTACATCCAACGGCAGGTCGCAAGCAATGAGGTGTGAAAAGGAGCACAAAGCTTCCCGCGCCTCATCCAACGCCTGCATCCAATCTGATACGACCTCGACTTCTGTATTCCAAAGCCCACAAACGACGTTTGGCGCATCTGGATCAATTGGCGCGGCGTTCGGCGCGACCACGTCAAACGCACGCTTGGCCAGGCTCACATCTCGCGCGATGATGCCTACTGTGTCAAAGCTGCGCGCCAAGGGAGTTACGCCGTCCAAGGGCAACAGGCCTGCGGTCGGCTTGAAACCAACCGAACCGCAATAGGCAGAGGGACGGATCAGTGAGCCTGCGGTTTGTGTGCCGAGTGCGATGTCCACGATGCCTGCGCCAACCGCTGCGCCAGACCCGCTGCTAGAGCCACCGGGGGAGAGTGCCAGATTGTGAGGGTTGCGACAGGGTGTTGGATCGGTGAACGCAAATTCTGTCGTCGTGGTCTTGCCCACAATACGCGCGCCCGCAGCGCGCAGCCGGTGTACGACAGTTGCGTCGCGCACGGCCGGCCGCGCATCGGCGCAGGCAGCACTCCCGTTTTTTGTCGGCAAACCTGCCACGTCAATGATGTCTTTGACGCCAACTGACAGGCCCCCCAAAGGGCCTCCCGTGGCGGGCGTATCGGACAGCTCGACGAAGGCGTGAATGTGGTCGTCCCACTCTTGAAGCATGTCAGTCATACCACCGCCCGCGCCACGCCGATGAGGTGGTCTCGCGAGATCAGAGATTCCAAGTTTGACACACCGCACGTGCCCGGACCAGACGGAGGCTCGGGAAGTACAAGATAGCGCATATTCGCGTTGCTATCATGCACGACTAGTTGCGCATCCATGGGGAGATCCAGCCCAAATTCCGCCATTAAACGGCACGGCTCCCGGACAGATCTGGCGCGATAAGCTTTCGAAATGTGCCAAGACGGGGGCTGACCCAAAATGGAACAGGGATAACAAGAACACAGCGTGCAAATGATCAAGTTAAGCTTAGTGGGTGTGTTTTCGACGACGATAACGCTGGTCTCGGTAACAGGGATGCCCAATTCCTGCACCGCTGCGCGGCCATCGCTTACCAAGCACTGCTTATATTCAGTATCGATCCAAGCCTTCGCCACAACCTTTGCTCCCAGGTGGACGCCCGGGCTTTCCAGTTTCGCAATCGCTGCTGTGACTTCATGCGCGGTCAGCAACCCCTTGCGAATCAAGACTTCCTGCAACGCGTCGACCATGATGTGCGCCTCAATGTTACCAGCCTCATTCTCAATCACCAGCGCTTCTTGTTCTTCGTGGTGGTGGTCAAGGGGCATCGAAATTCTCCTTTAGCGGAGCCAGCCAATGATCGTAGATTTCAATAACTAAGCGATCTTGCGGGCCATGGACCTCATCCGGCCAAAGAACTTTCTGGTCGAATGCGACGCGGTAAAAATCAACAGCCTTGCCGCCCGTAATGCCGACGGCCAAGTCCACAGGATTGAGGTAGGTGCCGCAACACCCTACGATCCCTCCAATCTGGTGACGGATGTAGTGGGGAACTCGAACATGTCCCGGCTTTCCAAGCGCCAACACAAGCACATTGTCACCGTCTGCAAACCCGGTCATTCGGGACCGGTTGCTCAATACCAACGGTCGCGCCCTGCCTCACTGGCGGCATCCAGTTCTTCGCGCGATATGATACCCTTTTCGGCCAAAATATAGGTTATGGTCTCGAGCCTACGACTGTAAAACGAAAGCCGGTTGTACTTTTCGATACCGAAGCTTTCGAAACCGCGGCGTACTTCGTCCAAAGACTCAATGCGTCGAGTGCCATCCCCGAGAAGGCCGCGAATGGCCCCCACCTTTTCCTCACAATGGAGCCATGGTAGTTCTGTCTTTGGAATATCACCCGCTGTATCGCCACCAACATCATGGTAACCGCGCGGCCCTTTACCATTCGCCATGAACGCTCCCTGTTTAACCGCAAGATGATATGCCACCCTCGTCTGCGCAAATGCTATTTTTACCGCCATGCGGTGCAAAAATCGAACCAGTAAATGAACAAGCCTGCCGTGATGGTTTGACAGGAAGGCTGGTTACCAATGG
>JBGCEG010000040.1:0-25384 GCA_045106135.1 Roseobacter sp.
GTGCGTGCCGATCAGGTCACTGTCGTTGACGTAGGCGTCATAGATGTTCTCGCCCGACTGCATTTGTGTTTGCAGCTTCTCAACGACATCCCCTTCACCGATCAGGTCGTGTGTGACCTGAATGCCGGTGATCGCGGTGAAGGCCGGGGCCAGCACCTGCGACTCGTATTCGTGGGTGGTGATGGTTTCCGAGACGACTTTGATGTCCATCCCCTGAAACGGTGCTGCTGCGTCGATGAAGAACTGCATCTCGGCTTCCTGCTCTTCTCGCGTCAGAACCGACAGATCGCCGATTTCAGCGTCGAGAAACGCCCTCGCAGCGTCCATGTCGGCCCATGCCGGCATGGCAAGCGATGCGATGAGCACGCTCGCTGCAGTGGTTGATTTTAACGTATAGTTCATAGGTGTCCTCCCTAGACATGTTGAACCTGTTAAGTTTCGTGACCTGCGCGGTTGCCCCGCACAGAGCGTTTTCAATGTCTACACCCAGCGAAAAACCGCAACAGCGTAGACAAGGCAGGCCAGCAGCGCATAGGGCTGTGGTGCCACCTCCAGACCCAGCCAGATCAGATTGATGAAGGCCGAGCCCAAAAGGGTGATGAAGAGGCGGTCACCCCTTGTGGTTTCAATCCGCAGGATGCCCACGCGGGGCGTCTCGGGGAATTTGATCGCGAGGTAAGTGAAGGTGATCAGCAGTGCCGCGATGACCATAAAGAAGATCGCCGTGGGCCATGTCCATGCCATCCATTCCATTTTAATCTTTCCCCGCTGGGTAATAAGTAAAAGGATCTCCGTTTCCGCCACGGCCACGTCGCTCTACGCGCCCCTGTCTGGAAAGTTGGCGACAAGAAGGATTGACCTGCTGCTGTCTTGCGCCTTTGCCAAATATTTCTTCCGAAATCGCCACCTCGGAAAGGCCAGGTCTCCTAAAAATCAGTGCTTCAACATCATCAATTACAGCCATCACACCCTCCCCAAGGCAAAGCCCTTGGCGATGTAGTTGCGCACGAAGTAGATCACCAAGGCACCCGGCACGATGGTCAGCACGCCAGCGGCGGCCAGCACGCCCCAGTCGATGCCCGCAGCCCCTTGGGTCCGGGTCATGATGGCGGCGATGGGTTTGGCGTCGACTGTGGTCAGGGTCCTGCTCAGCAGCAACTCCACCCATGAGAACATGAAGCAAAAGAAGGCCGCGACCCCGATGCCGGAGGCGATCAGTGGCATGAAGATGCGGATGAAAAACCGCGGGAACGAATAGCCGTCCAGATAGGCTGTCTCGTCGATTTCCTTGGGCACACCGCGCATGAAGCCTTCAAGTATCCACACCGCCAGCGGCACGTTGAACAGACAATGCGCCAACGCCACCGCGATATGCGTGTCAAACAGCCCGACCGACGAATAAAGTTGGAAAAACGGCAAGGCGAACACGGCAGGCGGCGCCATGCGGTTGGTCAGCAGCCAGAAAAACAGGTGCTTGTCGCCCATGAAGTGATACCGGCTGAAGGCGTAGGCCGCAGGCAAGGCCACGGCGAGGCTGATGACCGTATTCATCACCACATAGATCAGCGAGTTGATGTAGCCCACATACCAGCTCTCGTCCGTGAGGATTTTGACGTAGTTGTCAAAGGTCAGGTCCTGCGGCCACAGCGAAAAGGAACTCACGATCTCGGTGTTCGTCTTCAGGCTCATGTTCACGAGCCAATAGATCGGGATCATCAGGAACAGCAGGTAGACGGCCATCACGATGGCAGAGCGGTTCACGCGCGGTTTGCGGGCTCTGGCCGTGTCCACCTTGGCGCTGTCTTGCGCCAGATCGGATGTCTGAAGCGTGGCGTCGGTCATCACACACCATCCCTTTTGTCTAGGTTCGTCATCACGGTGTAGAACACCCACGAAATCAGCAGGATCACGAGGAAATATATGATCGAGAATGCGGCTGCGGGTCCGAGGTCAAACTGCCCCAGCGCCATTTTGACAAGGTCAATCGACAGGAACGTGGTTGAGCTGCCCGGCCCGCCGCCGGTGACCACGAAAGGCTCTGAATAGATCATGAAGCTGTCCATGAAGCGCAACAGAATGGCGATCATCAGCACGCCCGCCATCTTGGGCAATTCGATGTAGCGGAACACCGCCCAGCGGCTTGCCTGATCAATCTTGGCGGCCTGATAGTAAGCGTTCGGAATGGATTGCAGCCCCGCATAAGCCAAGAGCGCCACAAGCGACGTCCAATGCCAGACATCCATGACAATCAGAGTGATCCATGCAGCCACGGGGTCTTGCGTATAATTGTAGTCAATGCCGAGGGCAGCCAGCGTATAGCCCAAAAGCCCAATGTCCACGCGCCCGAACACCTGCCAGATGGTGCCCACAACATTCCACGGGATCAGCAGCGGCAAGGACATGACCACAAGGCAAAATGACGCCCAGAACCCTGATTTAGGCATGTTCAAAGCAATGTAGATGCCCAAGGGGATCTGGATGGCAAGAATGATGCCCGAGAACATCAACTGCCGCCACAGCGCATCCCACATCCGATCGTCCTGCAGCATTTCGCGAAACCATTCGAGGCCAGCCCAGAAAAACTGATTGTTGCCAAAGGTATCCTGTACCGAATAATTCACCACTGTCATCAAGGGGATAACGGCAGAAAACGCGACCAGCACCAGTACTGGCAGCACCAGAAACCACGCTTTATGATTGACGGTCTTGTTCATCAGGCAGCCTCTTCTTCCGGAGCGATACGCCAGTCATCAGCGTAGACATTGATGCCCTGCGGATCGAGCGTAATCCGCTGGCTTCCCTCGGGGATAAAATCCGCCTCGCCTGCAATGGCGTTCACGTATCCGCCCTCAACCTCAAGCCGGACGATCTTGTGCCGCCCCACGTCCTCGACGCGCAGCACGCGCGCGGGCACGCCAACTTCGCCGCTTGTGATCTTGACAAACTCCGGGCGCACCCCGACCTGCACCTTGCCACTCAGTGGTTTGTATCCAGCCTTGAGCGGCACCTTGACGCCACCAATGCGCGCCGCGCGCCCTTCGATCTCTGCATCAAAGAGGTTCATGCCGGGCGAGCCGATAAAGTAACCCACAAAGGTATGCGCGGGACGTTCGAACAATTCCTGCGGCGTGCCAATTTGCACCACCCGACCGTCATACATCACCACAACCTTGTCCGCGAAGGTCAGCGCCTCTGTCTGGTCATGGGTCACATAAATCATCGTGTGGCCAAATTCGTGGTGCAGTGATTTCAACTGCGTGCGCAATTCCCACTTCATGTGCGGGTCAATCACGGTGAGCGGTTCATCAAACAAAAGCGCGTTTACATCTTCGCGCACCATTCCGCGCCCAAGGCTGATCTTTTGCTTGGCATCCGCCGTGAGGCCGCGTGCCTTGCGGTCCAGTTCTGCTTCCATCCCGATCATCTTTGAGATCGTCTGGACCCGTTCCGCAATGTATCCTGCCTCCGCCCCGCGATTGCGCAAGGGGAACGCCAGATTGTCGCGCACCGTCATTGTGTCGTAGACCACCGGAAACTGAAAAACCTGTGCGATGTTGCGTTCCGCCGTGGGCGCATGTGTCATGTCCTGATCATCAAAAAGGATGCGGCCCTGACTGGGCTCTACAAGACCGGATATGATATTGAGCAGCGTCGATTTTCCGCAGCCTGACGCCCCAAGCAACGCGTAGGCTTCACCATCCACCCAATCGTGGTTCAACTCCTTGAGCGCGAAATCATCCTCGTGCGACGGGTTCGGCAGATAGGAATGCGCCAGATTATCAAGCGTGATCTTGGCCATTATGCAGCCTCCGCATAGGGGGCCGCGACCACAAGCCGGCCTTCGTCTGAAAAGAGATAGACGTGCGCAGGGTCCAGATAGACCGTCAGCGCCTGCCCCGGCTGTAAGGGCTGCACACCATGCACCAACCCCACCCAACGCTCGCCGTGATGGCTGAGATGGATAAAAGTTTCAGACCCGGTAATCTCTGTGACGTTCAGGGTCGTGTCGAATTGCATGGCCCCTGCCACATGTGGCGACAGCTCAAGATGATTGGGGCGGAACCCGGCAGTATAGAATCCGTCCTGCAAACCAGCCGCCGTGATCGGTGTCGTGATGCTTTGACCATCCCCAAATTTCAACTCATTGCCCGCTTTGGTGATCTGGAGGAAATTCATCGGAGGGTCAGAAAACACCCGTGCCGTCGTGGCATCCACGGGCTTTCGGTAGACATGCGGCGTCGCACCAAACTGCGTGATCTTGCCCTGCCAAAGTGTGGCGGTGTTTCCACCCAGCAACAGTGCTTCTTCGGGCTCTGTGGTCGCGTAAACAAAGATGGAGCCGGATTCCGCAAAAATCCGCGGAATCTCAGCCCGTAGTTCTTCGCGCAGCTTGTAATCAAGATTGGCCAAAGGTTCGTCCAAGAGCACCAGACCCGCATTTTTGACAAGCGCCCGGGCCAGCGCGCAGCGTTGTTGCTGCCCCCCCGAAAGCTCCAGAGGCTTGCGGTCCAACAAGGGGGTCAGTTGCATCAATTCAGCGGTCTCGCGCACCCGCGCGTCGATTTCCTTGCGCGACTGTCCCATCAGCTTCATGGGCGAGGCGATGTTGTTATAGACGGTCATCGAGGGGTAATTGATGAACTGCTGATAGACCATCGCGACCTTGCGTTCCTGCACTTTCATGCCGGTCACATCCTCGCCGTTCCAGATGATCCGGCCCGTCGCTGGCACATCCAGCCCGGCCATGACACGCATCAAGGACGTCTTGCCGGACAACGTAGGCCCCAGCAGCACGTTCATGGAGCCCTTTTGCAGCTCCAGATCCGACGGATAAATATGGGTTTCCCCTCCGACGGTCTTTGACACCCCCTCCAAAATCAAGGTCAAGCCATTCCCCCTACTTTACTCGGCAGCTTTTGCGCTCCCGCGGCGCCGCTCATCTTGCATGAAGCGGTCAATCTTTTCGATTTCCGGGCCTGTCAGCCGAAGACCCAGTTTATTCCTGCGCCAGACAACATCTTCTGCCGTCCTCGCGTATTCCTTGTCCATGAGCCACCGCACCTCCCGTGCGGTCAAGCTGGCCCCGAAGCCTTCGCCCAAGTCGTCCTGAGACTGTGCGCCCGCCAGCATAAGCCGCGCATCGGTGCCATAGGCTCGCACGAGGCGGCGCGCCGCGAAAGGCGTCAAAAAACCAAAGTCAGCCGACAGACCATCGACCAGTTTTTCAAAATCAGCAACGTCAAAGTCACCGCCCGGCAAGGGCACACCCGCCGTCCAATGCCCGGAGGTGTTTGGAAAGAACGGCACGATCTTGTCCATCGCGTCCTCAGCAAGGCGGCGATACGTTGTGATCTTGCCGCCAAAAATGTTGAGAAGGGGCGCGCCGCCTGCTTCATCCACTTTCAGCGTGTAATCCCGCGTAGCTGCCGTCGCACTGCTGGCACCGTCATCATAAAGCGGACGCACGCCGGAGTAGCTCCAGACCACATCATCCGCTGACAACTGCTGCTTGAAGTACTGATTGGCAAAGGTGATTAGGTAATCCCGCTCTTCCTTACTGCACACAGGCGGCTCATTGGGATCAAAGTGTTCCGCATCGGTTGTGCCGATCAACGTAAAATCCGTCTCATAGGGGATCGCAAAGATGATTCGACCATCGGTGCCTTGAAAGAAATAGCATTTGTCGTGGTCATAAAGCTTGGCAGTGACAATATGGCTGCCGCGTACCAATCGCACGCCTTCGGTCGAATTCACCCGCACTTTGCTCTGGATGATGTCCCCGACCCATGGCCCCCCGGCGTTCACGATCATCCGGGCGTGGCGGGTCGTAACCTCACCGGTCTTCGTGTCTTCCAGCGCTATTTCCCAATGATCGCCCGCGCGGGTGGCGCTCAGCACTTTCGTGCGCACCAGAATTTCGGCACCGCGCTCTTCAGCATCACGGGCATTCAGCACAACCAGCCGTGCGTCCTCGATCCAGCAGTCCGAATACTCATAGGCTTTTTCGAACTTATCCACCAACGGCGCGCCTTCAGCGCTGTCCTTCAGCGAAAGCGTCTTGGTGCCCGGCAAAAGCTGCCGCCCGCCAAGGTGGTCATACATAAACAGCCCGAGCCGGATCAGCCAAGCGGGCCGCCGCCCGCGCATCCACGGCATCACAACATTCAGGATGCGTGATGTGGGTGTCGCCCCTTCAAACCGCATATCTTTATGATACGGCAGAACAAATCGCATGGGCCAGCTGATGTGCGGCATAGCCTTGAGCAAGGTTTCACGTTCTTGCAACGCGTGCTGCACAAGCTTGATCTCGAAATATTCGAGGTACCGAAGGCCACCGTGAAACAGCTTTGTAGACGCCGACGACGTGGCCGACGCGAGATCGTTCATTTCCGCAAGACACACCGACAGACCCCGACCTGCCGCGTCTCTGGCAATGCCGCACCCATTGATGCCACCACCAATGACGAACAGGTCAACAGGCTCTGTCTTTTGCTGCAACAACGCACTCTCCCCAAGCGTGTGGTATCGGTAGCGCAGGCCTAAACTGCGTTCAAGTCTTTTTTCGTTTTATTTCGCTTTTGGTGATATTTCAAAAAATTCGCGCATTATAGTGTGATTATCGCCCAATAGCTTTACAAAATGGGGCAATTACTGCTGACATTCGAAGGTTTTAAAGTGAACGCGCTGCGGATCGCGCAAAATCGAAAACAAACATTGAAAATCGAGGATCAGTGTTCATACTGAAGCCGGGAGGCTCCACATGTCGCAAACCATCAGGCATCCGGATATTCTGGAGATCGCACAGCGTCAGGGGAAAGTGACGGTTGAAGCGTTGGCAGAGCATTTTGGCGTCACACTCCAAACCATCAGACGCGATCTGGCTGAGTTGGCCGACGCCAACAAACTGGAACGTGTGCATGGCGGCGCAGTGTTGCCCTCTGGAACGACGAACATTCAGTACGAAGAACGGCGCAACCTGAATGAGGCCGCCAAGATTGCGATTTCAAAGGCCTGCGCCGATGAAATACCTGACGGGTGTTCCATTTTCCTGAATATCGGCACCAGCACCGAAGCCGTGGCCCGGCAGCTTTTGCGCCACCGCGATCTGATGGTGGTGACAAACAATCTGAACGTGGCAAATATCCTGATCCAGAATTCCGGGTGCAGCATCATCGTCACAGGCGGCAGCCTGCGCCGGTCAGACGGCGGGTTAATCGGCAACGTCACCGTCGAGGCGATCCGGCAGTTCAAGTTTGATGTTGCCGTGATCGGGTGTTCAGCCATGGATGCGGACGGCGATTTGCTGGATTTCGATGTGGAAGAAGTGGGCGTCAGCCAGACGATCATAGATCAGTCCCGCAAAACGATGCTGGTTGCAGATCATTCAAAACTGAGCCGGAGCGCGCCTGTCCGGATTGCCTCCATGCGGTCTTTGGACACCGTTTTTACCGATGCGCCCCTGCCCCCCCAATTGGGCCAACTTTGCGCGCAATGGGACACAGACGTTGTGGTGGCGTCCTAACGCGCGGGCAAAGGCATCTCGCGCAGTTTTTCAAGCGCTGCAAGAAAGCCAGCCGCCTGATGCCGCGCGGTCTGGCGGCCCTTTTCAGCCGTCGCCAGATGCGCCTCCCCCACCGTGCCCTGCGGATTGAGATCACTGGAAATCCATCCGTAAGAGACAGGACCCACGGGCTGCAGAACAGACTGCTCAGCACTTGACCGAAAATCTTGCGCCTTGGTCATATCGACCGTCTCTGGCGCGAAGGCCAGCATCAAGGATGTCTCAAAATCACCACCATGAAGCCCGTGGGTGTTCTCTTGCGCGGAATAAAGCCCTTCGGGCGCGCCAAATGCGCCCCACTGGCACTTCAGCGCCAACATATTTGCCTGAACGCGCAGCTCACGCGCAAGGATTGAGATCAGATCCAGATTGCCACCATGCGCATTGACGATCGCAATTTTGCGAATGCCCGCGCGCGCCACGGACAGGCCGATCTCTGTCCAAGCGGCAAGCGCCGTTGTCGCAGAGAGGGTCAGCGTACCCGACGCCCACAGATGTTCGTTTGACTTGCCTACAGCCTGAACAGGCAAAATGCGCAGATCAAGGTCCGTGTTGGCATGCTGCTGGCGCAGTTCCTCCAGCAATCCCTCGGCAATAAAAAGGTCTGTACCAACTGGTAAATGCGGTCCGTGCTGTTCGACGGCTGCCGTGGGCAGTACGGCAATGGACTTCATGGGGTCAATCGTCTGGAAGTCGGACATCCGCATGCGTGCCCAGTCTGATTGTTGCGCCATGATCTACCCCGCAGAAATGCTACCTCGCTTCATAGCAAAGACTTGTCTGAAAGCCAAAAACATCTGGTGGGTTTACCGGCTGATGGGGCACCAAATTGTCACCAGTTCCGCGAGGTTCTGATCTGCCACAACGCAGCAAAAACCCCGTCCGTCGCCGTGGCCATACGCGAGCCAAAGAGATGGCGCGGCGGCGAAGCCCCAGGCTGACAAAGGCGGCCAGTCTTTAACTCCAGACCCGCAAAGAACCTGACACGCTGCCCCAGCAGCGCCAATGAAGCATCATCCTCTATCACGTCAATTTGCCTGCCAATCGGGTCTATGGCGCAGTGGGCCAAAAGCATGATTTGCCTCACGGCCGCGTCGACTGTCTGACCGCCCTTGGCAGCGGGGGACGCGGCGCACAACAGGGCGGCTGGGATACCCAAATCCACACCATCCGGCTGGATGCCGCCTACATCCGACCGAACCGTAAGATATTGACTCCCGTTACAAAACCCTGCAACCAAGACAGAAAATCATCAAAATCAGAGATACGAAGCGCCTCTGTCCACCCTCTTTGTTGAGGTACCCCGTCATGGGTCGAGGTGACCCATAGAAAACGACGGTCGGCAATTTCCAGAATTATCTTTCCAGCGCCATGATCAAACGTGAGGTGGCGCGGCAAGACCGTCTCTTCAGCCTCTTTATGCAGTGCGGTCAGAGCAGCCCCATGCCCGGTTTTGTAAACCACCCTGCCCTGCGCATGGGTGTAGCCATCTGCTTGCAGGGCGTCCAAGCGGGCGCGCACTTGCCGGAAATGGCTGGTTTCTTCCCTCTTTCCCTCCCGAAACATCCCACAAGAGCGCCTGCGCTTTCTCTAGTATGGTTTCGGCGTCCGCCAAAGGGGCCGACACGGTGCACAAAGCCTCCTCCGCCGCAGCGCTGGACCGAACAAAAACGAACATTCTATCGGCGCGCCACTGGAAGGCCACAGATACATCTGGCACAGCAAACGCCGTCGTCGCATGCTCAAACAACTGATCCAGTTTTCCTTGCGGGAACACCCCTTTGACGCTGGCAAGCCTGTCAGGCTGTGGCTACAACTTTATCGTGTTTTTGCGGATAAGGAATTGCCAGAAACTAGCACGATTCTGTGCCCATCTGGGTCTGGCGGACCCGTCTTGGCTGCCCTGACATCGGGACAGGCCCGCGGGGTATCATGGCAGTGCGCGGCCCGTTCAGCCGTTGTGACCCGCTCTCTCAGTTTCACGATGGAGAAAGAGACATTGTCTTGATCAGGATCTCCCACCCCCTTGACACGTCCCATCAACCGGTCCGCTATCGCGGCACTGGGGGTCCGCTTGATGGTCACGCAGCACACGTACGATTTCTTCGTCACGGCGATCTGGCCTCCGACGTCGCCCGCGGCATGTTTCCGTCGCTATCTCTGGGAAGGACGAGATAAAACCTGTGACTTAGGAAAGCACGGTGCAATGAGGACAGAGTTGCTCAGGTTCACGGCCCGAGCGTCATACGAAAAGGCCTACAAAACAAATGTCTCGCAGGCCCCCGTTCTGTCGTTTTGATGTAGTTTGGTCAGAGTGCTGTGCGGGTCGCCTTGCCGTGCTTTTCCGCCTCTCGTGCCGCGACGGAGGCAACCGCGAGGTCCTGCAACCCAACGCCTGTGCCATCGAACAGGGTGATTTCCGCGTCGCTGCTGCGCCCGGCATGGTCACCGTTGATCACCTGACCGATGGGCGTGATGTCTGCTTCGGCAATCACACCGGAGGCGACCGCATGCTGTGCCTCACCGATGGTAATGGATTGCGCGATCTCGTCGGCAAAAACGGTGGCCGCGCCCAGCAAAGCAGGGTCGACTTCCTGTTTGCCCTTGGTGTCTGTGCCCATGCACGCGATGTGGGTGCCGGGCTTGATCCAGTCCTTCATCAACAAAGGTTCAAACGCAGAGGTGATCGTGATGATTACATCTGACTGCGCGCCCAGTTCTTCTTGCGTCACCGCTTCAAACTCCAGCCCGATGTCTTTTGCCACCGCTTCAAGCTTGGGCAGCATCTCGGGGTGCGGGTTCCACGCCACACATTTTTCGAAATCACGCTGTTCGGCGGCAGCGCGCAACTGGAAGGCGGATTGGTGGCCTGCGCCAACCATGCCGATCACCTTGGAATCCTTGCGCGCCAGATGCGCGATTGATACCGACGAAGATGCCGCCGTCCGAACAGCCGTCAGGTAGTTGCCGCCCACAAGCGCATCCAGCATCCCTGTGTCCGGATCAAACAGAAAGATCGTTGACTGGTGATTTGTCAGGCCCTTGCCCATGTTTCCCGGCCAATAGCCGCCCGATTTCACCCCCAGCGTTTTGCCCGCTTTGTCAAAGCCGGATTTGAAGCCATAAAGCGCATCCGCATAGCCAATCGCCTCGCGGATCACCGGAAAGTTGTAGGCATCTCCTTTTGCCATTGCGCCAAACACCGCTTCAACCGCGGTAAAGGCGTCTTTGCTATTCACAACTTCCGCGCAGACTTTTTCGCCTACGATCAACAATCCTTCGGACATCTGGATCTTCCTGTCTTTTTCTTGTGCATTTCATGACTGCGCCCGGAAAACCCGGGCGCAGCGTGTCGTTAATTGGTGTGAAGGCTTAGTAAGCCTTGCCGCGCGCCGACACTGGCCAGAGCGTTTCAACCTTGCCGCCGCGCACGCCGACGTACCAGTCGTGCACGTTGCAGGTCGGGTCACAGTGGCCCGGCACCAGCTTGAGCTTGTCGTTGACCTTCAGAACCCCATCGGGGTCCGCAACCACGCCATGCTCGTCGGAGCATTTGACATACTCCACATCGGTACGGCCAAAGATTGTTGGCAGACCACTATCGACGGATTGCGCCTTGAGGCCCGCGTCAACAATCGCCTTTTCGGCCTTTGCGTGGCTCATGACGGAGGTGAGGATGAACAATGCGTTTTCCCACTCGCCTTCGTCGATACGGTTGCCGTCTTTGTCGAGGATACGGCCATAGTCCGCGTCCATGAAGGCATATGATCCGCACTGAAGCTCATTGTAGACGTTTGAGTTGCTCTCGAAATAGTAGGAGCCCGTGCCGCCGCCACCGACGATGTCACACTCCAGCCCTTCGGCCTTCAGCGTGTCGACCGCGTCCTGTACCATGTCGATTGCCACTTGGGTCTTGCCCTTGCGCTCTTCATACGAATCAAGGTGCTGCATCGCGCCCTGATAGGCCTGAATGCCTGCAAACTTCAGGCCCGGTGCCGCGTCGATGGCTTTCGCCAGTTCGACAACCTGCGGAGTGGTGGTCACACCACACCGGCCTGCGCCGCAGTCGATCTCTACAAGGCACTCAATTTGTGTGCCATGGCGGGTAGCAGCCTCTGACAGGTCTGCAACATTGTCGAGCATATCGACACAGCAGATGGCGCGTGCGCCCAGCTTTGGCATCCGTGCCAGACGGTCAATCTTGGCCGGTTGCGTGACCTGATTGGAGACCAGCACATCCTTGATGCCGCCGCGCGCGAAAACCTCTGCTTCCGACACCTTCTGGCAGCAAACGCCAACCGACCCGCCCAGCTTTTCCTGCAGCAAGGCCACATCGACAGATTTGTGCATCTTGCCGTGCACCCGGTGCCGCATACCGTGGGCCTTTGCATAGTCGCCCATCTTTTTGATGTTCCGCTCAAGCGCGTCCAGATCGAGGACAAGGCATGGCGTCTGAATTTCGGATTCGTCCATCCCGATCGCTGCCGGAATGTCGTAGCCCACTTCGTATTCTTCAAAGTTCACTTGCTTGTTCATGTCGCTTCCTCCTCAGCCCTGCATCCAGGGCAGTTTGTTCAAATCCACATTGCCACCTGTAACCACAACCCCGACGCGCTTGCCCCGGAAAACCTCCGGGTTGCGCAGGATGGTCGCCATTGGCACGGCGCAGCTTGGCTCCATCACGATTTTCATCCGTTCCCACGTCAGCTTCATCGCATCGATGATCTCTTGCTCAGAAGCTGTCAGAACGTCCGTCACAAAATGAGACACAAAATGCCAAGTGTTCTCTTTCAGTGGCACTTTCAACCCATCCGCGATTGTATTTGGCGCATCATCGGCAATGATATGCCCGGCCCGGAAGGATCGCGCTGCATCATCCGCCTGATCCGGCTCTGCCGCGTAGATCTCGATCTTTGGGGCAAGATTGGACAAGGTGAGGCAGGTGCCCGAGATCATGCCGCCGCCGCCGATGGGCGCGATCACAGCGTCCATGTCATTGACCTGCGACAGCATTTCGAGCGAACAGGTGGCCTGCCCACAGATGACGCGCGGGTCATTGTAAGGGTGCACGAATTCCGCGCCCGTTTTCGCCTGCACTTCGGCGAACACGGCCTCCCGGCTGGTGGTTGAGGGCTCACATTCGGTGATAATGCCGCCATACCCGCGCACGGCCGCCTTTTTCGCCTCAGGCGCTGTGCGGGGCATGACCACATGGCAGGGGATGCCGCGCCGCCCTGCCGCGTAGCTGAGCGACAAGGCATGGTTGCCCGACGAGTGTGTGGCCACGCCTTTTTGTGCCATTTCGTCCGACAGGCCAAAAACCGCGTTCGACGCACCGCGTACTTTGAACGCCCCCGCTTTCTGAAAGTTCTCGCACTTAAAGAACAAATCGGCGCCTGTGACCTCGTTAAAGTAGCTGGAGGTCAGGATCGGGGTCTCGTGGATATAGGGTTTGATACGTGCATGAGCCTCTTTCACCATGTCGATGGTGAGGTCGGGCCCGGTCATTGCATCAAGCATCGTGTCCTCCTTCAAGCGGCGGATTTGATAGACGCGTCGCGTTCGGTGCGGAAAAACTCCTGTGCCGCAGCAACGCCGCTGCCCAAAGAGATCGGATAATTCAGGTCGGCCATCGCCATTTCGATTGTCGCCAGCCCCGACAAGACCATCACGTCGGTGAGCATCCCAAGGTGGCCAATGCGGAAGGCGCGCCCGTTCATCTCTCCCAAGCCGATCCCGAAGGAGACGCCATATTGGTCAAACGCGTGGTCCGTCAGCACGTTGCTGTCGAACCCTTTTGGCACGTAGATCGCGCTGACAGTGTCAGAATACAGATCAGGTGTATCGGCAACCAGCTTCATGCCCCATGCATCCACCGCACGGCGCACGCCTGTCGCCAGCCGGGCATGGCGGGCATAGACGTTTTCCAGCCCTTCCTCTTCGAACATCTTGAGGCTTTCGCGCAGCCCGTAGATCAACTGAAGCGGCGGCGTATAGGGAAAACCGCCCGACGCGTTGGCGCTCATCATATCGCGGAAATCAAAGAAGGTACGCGGCAGCTTTGCGCTGTCCATGGCCTCAAGCGCCTTTGGGCTGACGCCGAGGATCGCCATGCCGGTTGCAAGCATGAACCCTTTTTGGGAGCCCGACACCGCAATGTCTACGCCCCATGCGTCCATCTCAAACGGCATTGATCCCAGCGAGCTCACGCAGTCTACAAACAACAGCGCCGGGTGACTGGTGGCATCCATCGCGGCCCGAACAGCAGCGACATCAGACTTTACACCCGTGGCTGTTTCATTGTGTGTTACAAGAACTGCTTTGAAGTCATGTGCGGCATCGCTGCTCAGGATGTCCTCAAACTTATCGGCTGGCGCGCCGCTGCCCCATGCACATTCCACGATGTGCACGTCAAGGCCGTGACGCTGGCACATGTCAATCCAGCGGTGGCTGAACATGCCGTAGCGTGCCACGAGGACCTTATCGCCGGGGCTCAGTGTGTTGCTGATGGCAGCTTCCCAGCCACCTGTGCCGGACGCTGGAAACGTGATGACGGTTCCCTGCGTCGTTCCGAACACTTTCTTGCAGCCTTCGAGCACCGGGCGGAAAGTCTGCACGAAATCCGGTGCACGGTGGTCTTGTGTCTGTACGTTCATCGCGAGACGAAGCCGATCCGGGATATTTGTTGGGCCCGGGATAAACACTGGGTTCTGATCTGACATGGCGGTTTCCTCCTATCACGCAATGCTGTCTAACAGATAGTACCGCATTTGCAATTTTCTCGAAAAAATATTTCATTTATATAATTAAATATCTTTCATACTGTTATTATTGTATTTTTTAATTTTCATAATCGCATTTATTATTTTTATTGAAAGTTTTTCTCAATAAAATATATTGCGGATCCAGTGTGCAAAGGAACCTCATATGAACTTGGAAACACCAAAGCGAACGCGCGGCAGGCCAAAGTCAAAATTCAAGGAAAGCTCAGCCGGGACGCTGCAATCGCTGGACCGCGCCCTGAATATCCTCGTGGGCGTCGCAAAAGCAGAGCGTGCAACCCTGACCGACCTATCCCTGACGCTTGGCGTGCCCACCGCGACCACGCACCGAATTCTTACGACCTTGCAGAAACACGGGTTCGTCACCTTTGACGAAGAACAACAAGACTGGCGGATCGGTATTGAAGCGTACCGCACAGGTGCTGCCTTCATGAACCGGATGAGCCTGACAGAGGCCAGTCGACCTTTTATGCGCCGTCTGATGGAACGGACCGGCGAGACGGCGAACCTTGCGATCCCGGATGGCAGTGAAGTGGTCTTTGTCGGGCAGGTCGAGACGCTCAACCCGATCCGGGCCTTCTTTGCGCGCGGCTCCCGCACGTCGATGCACGCATCAGGCACGGGCAAAGCAATCCTGTCCGCCCTGCCCGAAACCGAAGTGCGCGCACGGCTGATGGAAACCGGTTTGACCGCCTTCACCGAAAACACGCTGACAACCCCGAACGCCCTTTTTTCGGACCTGAGCCTGACCAGAGCGCGCGGTTGGTCGTTCGACAAAGAAGAACGCCATAATGGCATGTCCTGCATTGGTTCGGTGATCTACGACGAACACGAAGAACCCTGCGGCGGCGTTTCAATCTCAGGACCAAGCACGCGCTTTGACGACGTGCGCGTGCCGGAGCTTGGGGCGACAGTCGCGGCAACCGCCATGGAAATCACCCGTTCGATCGGCGGTCGGCACCCGTCGGACGCGAGCGCTAACATGTAAAAATCAAACCATTTTTAACCCTGCCTAGAAAAAAACATCACCGTCCTGATCTTGGCTGGAGGGGAAATTTGGCCAACTTTTCAAGGGGACTTGCGACAAATTCGCGCATCGGTAGCAATGTACAATCCAAGTGAAAGCAATCTCGTCTTGCCCCCAGTTTCGTTGCCTCTATGTTCAATATCGGAGGCGCCTGTCGGGAAGAGCACGTTGATCTTTTGCCATAAGATCAGTGTGACAGATGGAAACAAGGCGCCTGTCAAACCGTAAAAACTGGACTTGAAGGTCCGAAACAAACGAAGCGTTTGCTTCATATGGGAGGTCATATGACTGATAAACTGAACCGCAGAAAGTTCCTGCGCGGCTCCGCCATTGCGGGTGCAGCCACGCTGGCGGCACCGGCCATCGCACAAGACGCTGGCACAACTCTGAAAATGCAAGCGGCATGGGGCGGCGGCATCTTTCTGGAAAACGCCAAGTCGTTTGCCAGCCGCGTCAACGAAATGTCCGGCGGGTCGCTAACAATCGAAGTTCTGTCAGTCGACGCGGTCGTCAAGACAAGCCAGATGCAAGACGCGGTTCATCGCGGCGTTCTTGACGCAGCCCACTACGTCCCTGCCTACTGGTACGGCAAGTCCAAAGCAGCATCTTTGTTCGGCACAGGCCCCTGCTTTGGCTGGTCGAGCCAAGAAGTTCTGGGCTGGGTTCACCACGGCGGCGGCCAAGAGCTGTTTGACGAGTTGATGGGCGAATTGCGCCTGAACGTTGTGTCATTCTTCAACTCACCTATGCCTGCGCAGCCGATGGGTTGGTTCCAGGAGCAAATCACCGACGCGTCTCAGATGGACGGCCTGAAGTACCGTACGGTTGGTCTTGCGGCTGACGTTCTGCTCGAAATGGGCATGTCAGTTGTACAGCTTCCCGGTGGCGAAATTCAGCCTGCGATGAAATCCGGCCTGATTGATGCGGCGGAATTCAACAACCCGACGTCTGACCGTGACTTTGGTATGCAGGACGTGTCCAAGCACTACCATCTGGCCTCCTACCACCAGAGCCAGGAGTTCTTTGAGGTCACAATCAACAAGGACAAATACGAGGCCTTGGCGGACGAGCACAAAGCGATCATCAAGAACGCTTCTATGGCCGAAAACTCCGGCTTCTACTGGGGCAACACCAAGCGTTACTCCGACGACCTCATCAAACTGCAAGAGCAGGATGGCGTAAACGTCTACCGCACACCAGATAGCGTGATGGCGGCTCAGCTTGCTGCATGGGACGTCGTGACGGCACGCATCGCCGAAGACGATCCGTTCTTTGCAAAGGTCATGGACTCGCAGAAAGCCTACGCTAAAGACGTAATGAACTATCTGAACCTCAACCAGCCAGACTATAAGCTGGCCTACAACCACTACTTCGGTTGATCAGATTGACCTGAAAATGGGTTCGGGCGTCTTTACAGGTGCCCGAACCCTTTGACATGACAAGGCCGGGATAACCGGCACGAAGACCGCGAGGGGAGACGCGTTTTCATGAGATTTGTGCACGCCATTGAAGGCTTGAGCCTGTGGACCGGACGCGCCTTTGGATGGTGCATTCTGATCCTGACCCTCTCAGTTTCTTACGAAGTTTTTGTCCGCTATGTGCTGAACGCCCCCACCGTGTGGGCGTTTGACATGATGGTGCAGATGTACGGCGCCCTTTTCCTGATGTGCGGGGCCTATGCGCTGGCACAGGACACGCATGTGCGCGCGGATGTGGTCTACCGTCTGCTGCCGATCAAAGTGCAGGCTGGCCTCGACTTCCTGCTCTACTTCCTGTTCTTTTTCCCCGGCGTGACCGCGCTGGTCTGGTTTGGCTACGAGATCGCAGGCGACAGCTGGCGCTGGAAAGAGGTCAGCTTTAACAGCCCCGCCGCTATACAGATTTACTTTTTCAAGTCGCTTATCCCGCTTGCGGGGGCACTGTTGCTGATCCAAGGGGCCGCCGAACTTGTCCGCTGCGTGATGACCATGCGCACAGGGGTCTGGCCCGAGCGACTGGCAGATGTGAAGGAAACCGAAGATTTGCTGGCAGATGTCGATATCGGTGATTTGCCCGAGGTGATCCCCGGCTTCGAAAGAACCAAAAAAGACAACAATAACTGAGCCTCAGGCCACAGCCGAAAGAAAAAAAGATGACAGATCCCCAAGTCGCCCTCGTGATGCTGGGCCTCTTTATTGTGCTGGTCCTTCTGGGCTTTCCGATTGCTTTCACCTTGCTCGCCATGGGCGTGGCTTTTGGGTATTTCGCCTACTATCAAGGTGGCCCGATCGAGAGCGCCAGTGATATTTTCAACAACAACATCTTCTATCTGTTGAACCAGAACACGTATTCCGTGATGGAAAACCCGACGTTGGTTGCCATCCCACTGTTCTTGTTCATGGGCTATGTGGTTGAGCGCGCAAACATCGTCGACAAGCTGTTTTTCTCGCTTTACATGGCCGCGCGGAACCTGCCGGGATCGCTGGCGATTGCGGCACTGGTCACCTGTGCGGTCTTCTCTACTGCCTCAGGTATTGTGGGTGCGGTTGTGACACTGATGGGTCTGCTGGCCTTCCCGGCGATGGCAAATGCCAACTATAACAAGAGCTTTGCCTCGGGCGTGATCTGCGCGGGCGGAACGCTGGGTATTCTGATCCCGCCGTCGATCATGCTGATCGTGTATTCGGCCATTGCGGACCTGTCTCCACTGCGTCTTTATGCGGCGGCTGTTTTCCCGGGCCTGATCCTTGCAGGCTTTTATATTCTTTACGTGATAATTCGCGTGTATTTTCAACCGCATCTGGCCCCGCGTCCACAGTTCAAGGACGTCCCTCCCAACAGCGAAATTTACTGGAACCTACTGGTCAGTTTCGTGCCACTGACGGTGCTGATCGCGCTGGTTCTGGGGTCTATCCTTGGCGGGCTTGCCACCCCTGCGGAAGCAGCTGCCATGGGCGCGCTCGGCGGGATGGTGCTGGCCGTAATGTACCGGTCGATGTCTTGGACAAAGCTGAAGGAAAGCGTATTTCTGACAGCCAAAGCAACGGCCATGGTCTGTTGGCTCTTTGTGGGGTCCTGGACCTTCGCCTCCGTGTTCTCCTATCTGGGCGGGCATACCATCATCGCTGATTGGGTTGGCGGCATGGGGCTGGAACCCTGGCAGTTCCTCGTTCTGGCGCAAGTGATCATCTTTCTTTTGGGCTGGCCGCTGGAGTGGTCGGAAATCCTGATCATCTTCGTGCCGATTTTCCTGCCGTTGCTCGAAGTCTTTGGTGTAAACCCATACTTCTTTGCGATGCTCGTCGCGCTGAACCTGCAGACCTCGTTCCTGACCCCGCCCATGGCCATGTCGGCCTACTACCTAAAAGGGGTGTTGAAAAACCAGATTGAGCTGATGGATATTTTCCGGGGCATCATGCCGTATCTGGGGATCGTGATCTTTACCATGGTCTTGATGTACCAGTTCCCCGGCATCGCGCTGTGGTTCCCTGACTACCTTTTTGGGCCCTACATCCCGTGAGCAAGATCAAACCCCATATGCTCAGCGCTCAGGAGGCTCTCGTGCACATGCGCGCGGGTCGCCTGAGTTCGGTGCAACTGGTGAAGTCATGCTTGGACCATATCGCAGCAACCGATGGTGCTATCAAAGCATGGGCCTATCTCGATCCTGAGCAAGCGATCGCGCAAGCACAGGCCGCAGATGTTCAACGCGAACGCGGGCTGGCAACAGGCCCCTTGCAAGGCATTCCGGTGGGTCTGAAAGACATCATCGACACGCACGACATGCCGACCCAGCGCGGCACCCCGATTTTCGATGGTCGCCAGTCCCCTGATGACGCCCGGGTCGTGGAACAACTGCGCGAGGCAGGAGCGGTCATTATGGGCAAGACCGTCACGACAGAAATGGCGTTTGTGCATGCCAATGAAACCCGTAACCCGCACAACAACAACCACTCGCCCGGTGGCTCCTCCAGCGGCTCGGCGGCAGCGGTCGCGGCGGGTCACGTGCCACTGGCAGTCGGCACACAGACAAACGGGTCTGTCATCCGGCCCGCCTCTTTCTGCGGCACGTTCGGGCTCAAACCGACGCGCGGCCTGATCCCGCGCACAGGCGTCTTGCAGACGTCCGTGTCACTGGACCAGCTTGGAACCTTCGGGCGCACGCTGGGCGATGTGGCGCTTTTGGCGGACGTGTTGGGTGGCTTTGATCAGCGCGACACGGAAAGCTGGGCGCGCCCCCGACCGGATATCGCCGCCGGAGCAGAAGCAGAGCCCCCGGTCGAGCCCGACTTTGTATGGTTCGACCTGCCCTTCCACGACCGGTTGGCCGACGATGCCAGAGAAGGTCTGGAAGGTATTCTGGAGATCATGGACCCACGTCTGACACGGTCAGAGACGGCTGAAACACTGCCCGCCTTGGTTGACGTTCAACTGACCATCCATGAATACGAATTCTGTCAGCACCTTGCTGATGTTTTGGATGCACATTGGGACGCGCTAAGCCCTACCCTGCAGCCTGTCGTTGAACGGGGACGCGGCATTTCAAAGACACAGTATGACGACGCTGTAGCGGTAAAACGCTCGGCGGAAGCTTTCTTTGACGATCTGTTTCTTGACTATGACGCGATCATCGCCCCCTCCGCCGCGGCTGAGGCGCCGGTGTTCGGCAACGGCACGGGCGATCCGGTTTTCTGCACGCTTTGGACGCTTGCTGGACTGCCCAGCGTAACGCTGCCCCTGCTGGTCGGCGAAACAGGGCTGCCCATCGGCGTGCAGCTAATCGGGGCGCGCGAAAAAGATGACCGGTTGATGCGCACGGCGCAATGGTTCCAAAAACACATCGCGGCAGAGACCGCCTGACAGGGAGACATTACTCATGTCATATCTTACCAAACTCATCGTGGGCCTGATTGGCACCGCAATGCTGTGTATCTTTGTGGGCGGGTTGTCACAAAGTATCTCATCCGGTTTTGCCGGCTTCTGGGGCGGCCTGCCCTTCATGCTGATTGCAATCATCGTCTGCGCGATGGCCGTGTACGACTTTTGGGACGAATGCATCAGAAAGAAGAAATAATGGCTGACAAACCTCGCCTGTGGATCACCCGGCGCTTGTCGGATGCAACGATTGCGCGCGCTGAGCGTGACTATGACACGGTGGTTAATTTCGACGACACGCCGGGCAGCGCTCAGGACCTGATCGACGCAAGTGCAGACTTTGACGCCATTATCCCCTGCCATTCAGAACACTTCAGCGCGGAGGTTGCAGCCCAACTAGACACACGGCTCAAGATCGTCGCAAACCACTCCGTCGGCGTCGACCATTGCGACTTACCGGCTTTGAAGGCGCGCGGTATTGCGGTTACCAACACCCCTGACGTTCTGTCGGACGCAACGGCGGAGCTTACCATGCTTTTGATGCTGGGGGCTGCGCGCCATGCGGTGGCGGGGGACCGGGTTGTGCGCACCGGCGCGTGGGATTTCTGGTCGCCGTCTTTCATGGTTGGCAAGCAGGTGACCGGCGCGCGGATCGGGATCGTCGGTATGGGCCGTGTCGGGCAAGCGGTTGCCGCCAAGGCACGCGGCTTTGACATGGACGTCCACTACTACAACCGCAGCAGGCTCTCCGCCGGGAATGAAAAAGGCGCGACGTATCACGACAGTGTCGAAAGCCTGTTGGCGGTGTCTGACTTCTTGTCCCTGCACTGCCCTGCCACACTGGACACCATGGACCTGATGAACGAGACGCGCTTTGCAATGCTGCCCAAAGGAGCGGTGCTGGTGAATGCCGCACGCGGCGCATTAGTGGATGAAGACGCGCTTTTGGCCGCCTTGGGATCAGGGCAGTTGGCGGCGGCTGGTCTGGATTGCTTCAAGGTCGAACCGGGCGGCAACCCCGACTTCGCCGCGCACGAGAACATCTTTATGCTGCCACACATTGGCAGTGCGACGACCCAGACGCGCGATGCCATGGGTTTCCGTGCGCTGGACAACCTGGACGCTTTTTTCGCCGGACACCCTCCAAAGGACCTCCTTTAACCAAAGGTGCATCTTTGCCGTATCTCGGCCTTGGATTGTATACAAAAACCACCATATACATTCCAAGTACCCAGAAGGCGGAGAACACCTATGCCCAACAAACGGGCTGACAAAATTGCGGACACTTTGGAAGAGCGTGTGTTCACCGGCGTCTACACCGACGGGGACCGCCTGGACGAGGTAAGTCTTGCCCGTGAATTTGGTGTGTCGCGCACGCCAGTCAGAGAAGCCCTTCAACGCTTGGTATCCTCTGACATCGCCGAACAGTTGCCACGTAGGGGTGTGTTTGTCCGGCAACCCGGACCGGACACTCTGGAGCAAATGTTCGAAGCGATGGCCGAAGTTGAAGCGGCCTGTGGACGTCTGGCCGCCCAACGTCTGAATGACGCCTCACTGGAGATGATCCTCGCCGCCAATCAACGCTGTATCCAGGCGATCACCGACGCAGATGCCCATGCCTATGCGACGGCCAACGAGCAGTTCCACACGCTGATCTACCAATCCTCTGGCAACGATTTTCTGGCGGCTGAAGCCAGACGGCTGTTCCGACGCCTGAAACCCTTCCGGCGTGTGCAACTGCGGATACACGGGCGTATGATACAGTCTATGCAAGAGCACAAAGAGATCATCGTCGCTTTGCAAAATGCGGACGGCAGCGCCACTGCAAAGGCTCTGCGCAAACATGTGGGCCCGCAGGGGGAACGGTTCTATCCGCAACTCGCGCAGCTTACCGCAGCACAGTAGCCTGAAAAACCAGCCTACTCGCTCAGGCGGACGGCGTTGCCGGTGGTCCGGTCTGCCGCTGAGAACCCAACCTCTTTCAAGCCGTAGTAGGCACCAACAGAGATCACAGCCATTGCGGCGAATGCCAAAACAATCTCTCTCATGATGCCTCCACCCGCGCAGTACTTGGTTGGTTTTGGCCTGCTTCAGCCTCTTTCGATTTCACCTCATCCACCCAGAGGCTATGGTGCTCGCGCGCCCATTGCTCTTCGACTTCGCCGTCACCCATCGCAGCATAGGCGCCTTCCATACCGACTGAGCCGATGTAGATATGCGCCAGAATGATGCCCATCAGGACAAAGCTAACGATTGCATGCCACAACTGCGCGTATTGCATTTCTTCATGCGGTGCGAGGTCAACACGCAACTCGCCCAGCCCAATCAACTGAGGAATGCCAAAATCATTCAGCTTGGCGAAAGTCGCTGCGAACATGGGTAACTCAAATGGAAACAGCAAGGACAGACCGGACGCAGAGATTGATCCACCCAGAACGATCACCGACCAGAAGATCATCTTTTGTCCGGCGTTGAACTTCTTGGCAGGTGGGTGACCACCGCCAAAAATACCGCCCCCCTTGAGCAACCAGTTGATGTCAGTGCGGTCCGGCAGATTGTGCACCACCCAGAGCACGAAGACAAAGACGAGGGCCAGCATGAACGCCCATGAGACATTGTTGTGGACCCATTTCGACGCAATCGCGAGGGTCGAAAAAGCCTCTGGCCCGAAAGCCGGGATCAGGAACTTCCGCCCCGCCAGCGTGATCAGCCCGGTGATCCCCAACAGAATAAAAGACCCCGCCAACAGCCAGTGAGAGAACCTTTCAAAGGACTTGAACCGGGTGATGGTACGACCGGTCTTTTCGCCGTCGATCCGAATGCGGCCTCGGACGAGGTAGAACAGCACAAGTGCGCCCAGCGTCCCGGCCAGAAAATACAGGCCATAGGTCAGCAATGGCCCCTCGCGGAAGGTCAGCCACCACATCCCTCTGTCCTGAATGAGCACTTCGGCGGCGTGACCGCGCACCTGCGTCGTGACATCTGCTGTGTCAAAGCGCAAAGCGCGCCACAACTCAGGATCAGAAGCCCCGCCCAACGTGCCCAATTGGTCTGATGCAGGGGCAGCACCGTCAGGATTGCCCGTTTCATCGCTTCGGAAACTGTTATCAACCGGCAAACCTTGCTGACGCCGCATGATGTCTTCAAGCGTTTGTGCGCCCCCGGTGGCCGAACGGTCCACGGCAGGTTGTTCTTCAGACGTCTGTGCATAAGCGGGTGCCGAAAACGCCAGAACCGCAAATGACAAAATGACAAGAATATACCGAAGCATTGGTGATCTCCCCCTCACGGCACCGATCTGGCAGACCGTGTAATATAGAGTATTCAGAGAAAAAGGCAGGATGCAAGCTGTTAAGCTTTTGACTTTAAGCCCTTTTGTTCAGCTGGACCTGCCGTGTCTGTCGTTGTGATGCAAGATGGGGCGACAGTTTTGCCGCCCCATCCCAAACGTTTAACTGGAGCGGTGTTCAGCCGCCTTTTTGGTCGTAGGCTGTGCCCCAGCCCCATGCACCGGAACCAAAGCCGCGGGCGACGACGCGCTCGCGGTAGATGCCCGCAACCACATCACCATCACCGGCCAGCAGCGCTTTGGTGGCGCACATTTCCGCGCAAATCGGCAATTTTCCTTCCGCGATCCGGTTGCGCCCGTACTTGGCGAATTCGGCGGTGGAGTTGTTCTCTTCCGGGCCACCGGCGCAGAAAGTACATTTGTCCATCTTGCCACGCGATCCGAAGTTGCCCGCTTGCGGGAACTGTGGTGCGCCGAACGGGCAGGCATAAAAGCAGTAGCCGCAGCCAATGCAGAGGTCCTTGGAGTGCAGGACCACGCCCTCTTCGTTCTGGTAGAAGCAATCCACCGGACAAACGGCCATACAAGGCGCGTCTGAGCAGTGCATACACGCCACCGAGATTGATCTTTCACCCGGTGAGCCGTCGTTGATGGTGACCACCTTGCGGCGGTTGATGCCCCACGGCACTTCGTGCTCGTTCTTACAGGCCGTTACGCAGGCGTTGCATTCAATGCAGCGTTCAGCGTCGACAAGAAATTTTGCTCTTGCAGCCATTGTCGTTCCCTCCCTTATGCTGCCCAGATTTTGCAGAGAGTAGCTTTAGTCTCCTGCATCTGGGTTACGCTGTCATATCCATAGGTTTGTGCTGTGTTGGTGCTTTCGCCCAAGACGTACGGGTCCGCCCCTTCCGGGTACTTGTGCCGCAGATCTTCGCCTTCCATGTGTCCACCAAAGTGGAACGGCATGAAGGCCACACCGGATTCAACCCGTTCGGTGACCATGGCCATAACCTTGACCTTGCCGCCTTCAGGGCCTTCGACCCAGACCTGTTCGCCATCACGCACACCAAGGTTGTTGGCATCGCGCGTGTTGATTTCGACAAACATGTCCTGCTGCAGTTCCGCAAGCCACGGGTTCGAACGTGTTTCGTCCCCGCCGCCTTCGTATTCAACCAGACGCCCCGAGGTGAGAACAATCGGATATTCTTCCGAGAAGTCCTGATCCTGGATCGACTTATACATCGTCGGCAGGCGCCAGAATTTCTTGTCCTCATAGGTTGGATAGTCTGCCACAAGATCGCGGCGGTTGGTGTAGAGCGGCTCGCGATGCACCGGCACCGGATCGGGGAAGGTCCAGACCACCGCGCGGGCTTTGGCGTTCCCGAAGGGCGCGCAACCGTGCTTGATGGCGACCCGCTGGATACCGCCTGAAAGGTCAGTTTTCCAGTTGGTCTTGGGTCCTGCGATTCCGTCGATCACGCTGCGTTCTTCTGCAGTAAGATCGCCGTCCCAGCCCAGGTCCATGAGCATCTGCATGGTGAACTCAGGATAGCCGTCCTGAATTTCTGATCCGGGGTTCGCAACCCCTTCCGCCAGCAGATTATCCCCGTCCCGTTCAACACCAAAGCGTGCACGGAAGGCCAGACCACCCTCTGCCACCGGCAGCGACAGGTCATAGAGGTTGGCAGTCCCCGGGTGGTTCATCTCGGGCGTGCCCCAGCTTGGCCATGGCATACCATAGAAATCGCCATCTGCCGGTCCACCAATCGCCCGCAGCGTTGTGCGGTCAAAGGTGTGCTGGTTTTCCATGTGCATCCGCATCCGTTCAGGCGATTGACCGGTATAGCCAATCGTCCACATGCCGCGGTTGA
>JBGCEG010000041.1:0-78038 GCA_045106135.1 Roseobacter sp.
CGTGACATAGACATCGCCATCAGACACATCAAAGACCGATGTCGAATAGGCGGTATCTCGATTCATCCGCACAACGAACTGCTTGGATGGATCGCTTGGCGGCACATCCATGATGCGAAAGGTGTTCAACCCGCCCGCTGCTTCGATGATCGAGGCAAACCGCAGATTGGTATAGGCTTTTGCAAAGTTATCCGCCGTCACGGTGACGGGTTCGGCCAGTGCGCTGGTAGACAACATGGCAAAGGCAATCGGCAGAGATTTTCGCATGGGTGACACTCCTGTCTTTCTGATCGAGGGATTTTGGGTTGGCATGCGCCGTCTACGCTAAGCGCGAAGACGGCGCATGCATCGAAACTTACTCTACGAGCGAGACGTCACTGGGAATCCAAGTCTGGTCGAACCACGGCTCAAGGGGGCCGTACATGCGCAATGCGACAAACCAGCTCTTGCCGGGGATCGTCTGTATCCAGTTTGCGTCCTGCCCATCAGGCGCTTCAGGTGCAAAGTAGACATCGATAGAGCCGTCCGCATTGACCGTCGGATTGCCGCTGATGCTGTCAACCGATGGGTAGCGCTGATCCGTTTGCAGCATCGACCGGGTCTGACTGTCATAGACGGTAAAAGCCCAGAAATTGTTGACAGGCACATCTGCTGGCAGCGTGGCCTTGTACACCTTCGAGCCATCGAACGGCTGGTCGTTCGTATCCAGAAACGCAATGCCGTAATCTGAACCTGACCCCGGTTTCGGATTAGCCATGGCAGGCGTCACCACCGTGTAGGGGTAATGGAAGGTTACCCGCGCGTCCGTATTCATCGTAAAGTCGTCAGCGCCGTTAAAGAAGACGTCCCTGTCGTTGAACGCCGTGAACCAGTTGCGATCCGGGAACACGCGAATGCCATCAAGATTCATATTCTCGCGTGGATACCAGACAATAGACCGCGCAGTGGCGTTGCCGATCGCAACGGCGTCGTCAAGGATAGCCCGCATGCGTGCATCGGGTTCAAATGGCTTTCCCTTTTCGATCCCGACCGAAGCGAAGAGGCCGCGTGTTTCAACGTCAATGAAGTCAATAGGTTCTTTCTGAATGACCGCGTTCAACTCGTTGTAGAACTCAAAGTTGTTGGCATGGACTGTGTTCCAGGCCTGATCTGACCCGCTGATAAACTCCATCTCGGGTGGGTTGTCGGCCTGTGACAGAGGGTACATTTTTAGGTTGGCCTTGATGAAGGCGGCGGCCTCTTCCATTCCATCCGCAATAGAAAAGCGCAGCAGCAGCCAGTTCTTGTAGGTGCGTGGCTTCAGCAGGAAATAGCCCTCAGGCACCTCTCCTTCATAGCCCTGCGGTAAAATCAGGTACTTGCCACCTTCGCCCTTGTCCTCCCCGGCTGGGCCCACATCTCCGACATAGCGAAAATAAGCATCGTTTAGCGCCCCAAGCGCACCTTTCGGGACCTCGACCACCGTCGGGCCATCGCGCTCCAGATCGGTGGTCGGAAAGATATACATGGTTGTGCTGTTGTACGTCAGGCCGATCTGCGCGGGCCCGGCCATCTTGTCGAAGATCACGACTTGATGGGCCTCTTCGGCGCCGATGCTCTCGGTTCCGTGAATGATCGAGTACATCGATGCAGCAGGCATCCCTTTCAAAAAGGTGTCCACGCCGCGCATGGTGTCAAGATAGTCGTAGGCACGCGTCGCCGTATCAGGCAGCGGGGCACCATCTATAAACTCCAGCGTTCCAATCGATGTCTCGACTGTATCCGGCGTCGAAATCGCATCAAGTTGTTCCTGCGTGACGTCGGCATGGGCGGCGATGGGTAAAGCCAAGGTCGCAGCGATGATGGATCGGGCGCAGTTTTTGAGAAGCATTTGTTTTCTCCTTGTGTGGTGGCGTTCGGTGGCCAAAACCTGACCCTACTCATCGGACAAAAAGCACGACTGGTGTATCAGCCAGTGCGTCGGACTGTCATATTACTTTGGCACGACGATCTGTGTCCTTGGACTTGTTTTCGCGCCGTCACGTAGGCCGTCGGGTACGACGGCCCGGTATCCTACCCGCAGGTGCCAGTTGATTGGCCTTCTGCCCGGCAAGCCAGTGTCAAAGTGGAAACAAGATGAACGAACGCGTTACGGTTGCCGCGCCATTGTCCAACCCGGATGGCGCAAACCGTCTGAAACTCAACCTGCCGCGTGCGAAACTGCAGGGCGAACTGGTGTGCGAAATAAAGTGAAGCGACGCCAGCTTTCGGATACTCCACACCAATGTGCTGACAGAGGGCGGTCCGGCGATCAAACAAATCGGAAAGCCATTGTACATGCGCCATTGACCGCTTTCGGGAAGCACCGCAACGATTTGCCGTCTCTGACCGTCCAGCCTAGCTTATCGCTTCGTGGACGACGCACTGTATGCAGCCCATAAGCAGGACGGCCCGCAAGATGTATGGAAAGGCGTTCATCATTAAGCGCAAAAGGGGTGTCAGTGCAAGCCGACATCCCCCGAACTTAAATCATGCGCAGTATTTCGCACGTTGGAACATATGGGTCCAATGTGGTCTTTGCGGCATGGTGCTCTGCGTCGCGTTTCTTGCGGCGCTTGAGGGCGGCACGCCGACCATCCCGGACAACAAAAGCCATCCACCCGCTGGCAAGGGTACGGTGGCGGGCGTTCCGTCGGACGGAAACGTGATCTCCGATGCAATCAACTCTGATGGAAAGCCGAATAAAAAGAGAGTTTCGGATTCAAGAAGGGAGAAGCGCGCGTTGGCCCCACTCAAATCAAGTATGCCTAAACCGCCAGATGTTGCTCTATTCGTTGAGATTGCAGATACCTGAACAGACCCCGTGTCGATAAAACCAGCAGAAACGTCGTGGGTGCTCGACCTAAATGATGTGAAAACGTAGTCAAGATGCCGACCTTTGGCAGTAATGCATGTTGCTTTTTGACCTAAACCATCACTACCCAGACCCTCGATCACGCCAGTAACTGCGGAGGTGTAGCAAAAGAAGCCGTCTGCGTCCGTGAACGAGAAAGTGACATTAATCGGGACGGCAAAACCGGCTGTGGCTGTCGTCAGCGACAAACATGCCGCTGTCGCTAATGCTTTAAAAGTCTTGGTAAATCCCAAGATGGTTTTTTGGCCAAAAACATATCTAGCCGTTGGAAAAGCCCCTTGGCACTTTTCAGCGTATCCGACCGCAACATGCAGTGTCTAACGAAAACGAAAGAGTTTGCATATTGCAGGGGGAATGGTTCCGATTATCTCCAATAAGTAGAACGGAAACGGGGTTCGAACCCAGTTGGCATCTTCTTTCAAAGGGAACAGTCGGATTTGTCACTATAATGGCAATAGGGGACCGCTCGGGTTCTTTGTGGTTTTGGGACGAAATGGGATGGGTCATCTCAATCAGAACGAGAAGATCAGACATTCACGCGTTCCGCAGCATCGGTTGGAAACGGCTCTGTCCGGTCGATTGCTGCGGGTGGTCGTGGGCACAGTGGGGGTCGTTTCGGGTTTTGGCGGGCCGGTAGGCCCAACCAGATTGGTGTACGAGGCTGTGCATCAGGGTTCTGAGGGTATCCCTGCCTTACGCCGCCAGCGCGTCCACTTGTGCGTTTGCCGCTGCGATGGCTTTGTCTGCGTCTGCCATCACGCGGTCAGCGGCGATGATCTCGACATCGGTGATGCCGATGAAACCCATGATGTGGCGCAGGTAGCCTGAGGCAAAATCAATCTCGGAACCCACGGGCGTGCCGCCGGTGGACAGGGCGATGATCGCGCGTTTGCCGGTGAGCAGGCCAACGGGGCCGGTCTGCGTATATTTAAAGGTCACGCCCGCGCGGGCGATGTGGTCGATCCAAGCCTTGAGCGAGGCAGGAACGCCGAAGTTGTAGACCGGCACACCAAGCACGATCACGTCTGCGGCTGCAATTTCCGCGATCAGGGTGTCAGACAGGGCCAGTTTGTCCTGTTGCGCCGTGCTGCGCGCCTCCGCTGGTGTGAAATTGGCCCCGACCCAAGCTTCATCCACGTGGGGGATGGCGGTGTTGAGGTCGCGCTCGATGGTTTTCCCGCCCAGCCTGTCGGCGATGCGCGCGGACAGTTGGCGGGTGATGGAGCCTTCATAGCGGGCGGAGGCGTCGATTTTCAGAATGGTCTGGGTCATGGCATGCGTCCTTTTATGTTGGGGATTGCTTTGCTGTGCTGTGATGCACAGGATGGCCGTTTGCTGCCCTCAATGTGCGAACTTGCATTTTCAAACGCAATCGTCAAAACTGCGCATCAACTGTGCAAAAATGTGTATAAAGTGACAGAGGGACGCGTGGCTTGGAAAACTGGGACGAAATCAAGACCGCCTTTCAGGTTGCGCGCATGGGGACGGTCAGCGGTGCTGCGGACGTTCTGGGGGTGCACCATGCAACGGTGATCCGCCATGTGGACGCCTTGGAGGCGCGGCTTGGCGTCAAGCTCTTTCAACGCCACGCGCGCGGCTATACCGCCACCGAAGCGGGCCAAGACCTGTTGCGCGTGGCACAGGCCACGGATGATCAGTTCAACCAACTGGCGGGACGGATCAAGGGGCGCGGCAACGAGGTGTCGGGCGATCTGGTGGTGACGTCTCTGATTGACCTTGCCCCGCGTATGGCGCCGGTCCTAGCCGCATTCCAGCGGCACTACCCGGATGTGGTGGTGCGGTATCTCACCGGTGAACGATTGTTCCGGCTGGAATATGGCGAAGCGCATGTTGCTATCCGCGCAGGCACCGTCCCGGATCAGCCCGACAATGTGGTGCAGCAATTCCAGATGCAGCAATTCGGCATGTTCGCCAGCAAGGCCTATGTCAAAGACTATGGGCGGCCCGACAGCCTTGGCGATTTTCCCAACCACCGCTTTGTCGGGTCGGACAATGAAGAAAGCCGTGCTCCCTTTGAGCGTTGGTTGCGCGAAAACGGACCAGCGGACCGCGTGACGTTCCGCAGCAATGACACCCGCGCGCTGGAAAATGCCATCCTGTCCGGTGCGGGGATCGGTTTTCTGTCCGCGATGGAGGCGCGCGCGCATCCTGATCTGGAGGAGGTCTTCGAGCCGCAGGAGGTCTGGTCCGGGCCCTTGTGGCTGGTCACGCATGTCGACCTGCACAGAACCACAAAGGTACAGGCGTTTCTGGATTTCCTGAAAAAACATGCGAAAGATTGGCAAGGATGACACCTGCTTTGCGTGGCCACGCCGCCATGTTGCTCTTTTCCGCGCTGGTCGCAGGTTCGTTTTCGCTGGGGTCGATGGCGGCGAACGAAATCTCACCCTCTGCGCTGAACACGGTCCGTTTCTGGATTGCGACGCTGATCATCGGTGCGGTGGCGCTGGCGACAAAGCGGGTCAACCTGTCCGCAGCACAGGCCCCTTGGCGCTACCTCGTTCTGGGCGGGCTCTTTGCGGTCTATTTTGTGCTGATGTTCGAAGGGTTGAAAACAGCGCCGCCCGTCAGTGCGGCTGCGGTCTTTACGCTCACACCGATCATGGCGGCGGGCTTTGGCTGGCTGCTGATGCGTCAGATCACGACGCCTTTGATGGCGGTGGCTTTGACCATCGGTGCTACAGGTGCGCTGTGGGTTATCTTTCGGGCGGACCTTGCGGCCTTGCGCGCCTTTGAGATCGGCACCGGAGAGATGATCTATTTCATTGGGTGTGCGTCGCATGCGCTTTACACGCCGATGGTGCGCAAACTCAATCGGGGGGAGCCTGCGGTCACCTTTACCTTCGGGATGCTGCTGGCTGGCAGCTTGCTGATGACGGTCTGGTCGTGGAATGACTTGCAAACGACCCCGTGGGCGGAACTGCCCGGAATCGTCTGGATCACAATTGTCTACACGGCTGTGTTTGCCTCTTCGGCGACATTTGTGTTGTTGCAGTTTGCGACCCTGCGCCTGCCAAGCGCCAAGGTCATGGCCTACACCTATCTGACGCCCACATGGGTCATCGGCTGGGAAGTGGCGCTTGGAAAAGGCGGGCCGCCGGGGATTGTCGCGGGCGGCGTGGTCTTGACGGTCATCGCACTTTTGCTGCTGCTCAGAGCAGAACCGGGCAAAGCGCCCGTGTGACGCCTAGCTTTCCTGATCTGGAGCAGGCAACTCTTGTGCCAGAAACCGTTCGAATGCTTCAAGGTTCACGGGTTCAAACTGCCCGAAGCCTTGCATCCAGACGGAGGCTGCGCGCAATGCATCGGGTTCCAGTTTGCACCACTTCACCCGCCCGCGCTTTTCCTGACTGATCAACCCGGCTGCGGTCAGAACACCCAGATGTTTAGAGATTGCGGCAAGCGACATCTCGAAGGGATAGGCCACATCGGTCACGGCCATATCATCCTCAAGCAACATGGTGAGGATCTCGCGCCGCGTGGGGTCGGCGAGGGCGGCAAAAACCTGATCGAGATTGCGTGACATGCGCTTCCTTATCGCTCCGCGACGCGGCAGGAAAGAGGGTGCGCACAAGGCTCAGACCAAAGATCAACCGCGCGGTTGAATTTGCCAAACGTGAGAAATGGCCAATTATGCTCCCTGCGACAGGATGTCAGGCTGGGTACGGTGGATTAAAAAATCAAATTAAATCAATACGTAAGTGGCGTAATTCCGCAATGCAGCAAGTCGTTGACTCCAGCGGTGGGGCAGACTAGCACCAATGGAAACCACGTGGGGTGAATTGCGCGTGCCTGATCCAGACCACCAGCAGCGACTAGAGCAGCTTGAGGCGAAGATCGCAGCGGCAAAAGCGGCTCAGGCGCCGAAGCCCCGAATGGACGAGCATTACAGTCAGGCGCAACTTGCCTGGCGCATGGTAATCGAACTTGTAGCCGGTCTTGGGATCGGATTTGGCATCGGATACGGGCTGGACAGCCTGTTCGGGACGCTCCCGATTTTTCTGGTGCTGTTTACATTGGCGGGCCTCGCGGCGGGCATCAAAACGATGCTGAGATCGGCGCAAGAGGTTCAGGAAAAGAAGATCGCCGAAGAGGCGAGGCGACAAGACGAAGGAGCCGGCAATGGCGGATAAAGCGGAAGAAGGCGGTCTGGTTTTCCACCCGATGGATCAGTTCATCATCAAACCGCTCTTTGGCGGTGATGTGACGTGGTACACGCCAACGAACACGGCAATGTGGATGGGTTTTTCAATCATCGCGATCATCCTGATCATGGTGGTGGGGAGCCGTCACCGCGCAGTGGTGCCGTCGCGCAGCCAATCCGTTGCTGAACTGGCTTACGGCTTCATTCACAAGATGGTCGAAGACATCTGCGGCAAAGAAGGGCTGAAGTATTTCCCCTACATCATGACGCTGTTCATGTTCATCGTTTGCGCCAACTTCCTCGGCCTGATCCCGACGTCATTTACGCCAACATCGCACTTTGCAGTAACCGTGGTTCTTGCCATGGCCGTGTTCATCACAGTGACAATTCTGGGCTTTGTCAAAAACGGCAGCGCTTTTCTGAGCTTGTTCTGGGTCGCTTCAGCACCCTTGGCACTGCGTCCGGTGCTGGCCATCATCGAAGTGATTTCGTACTTTGTACGCCCCGTCAGTCACTCCATTCGTCTGGCGGGCAACGTCATGGCGGGCCACGCGGTTATCAAGGTGTTCGCTGGATTTGCGGCGCTGACACTTGTCAGCCCGGTTGCCATCTTGGGCATCACAGCGATGTACGGGCTGGAGGTCTTGGTGTCCTTCATTCAGGCGTACGTGTTTACCATTCTGACATGCGTTTATCTGAAAGACGCACTTCACCCGCATCACTAATTCGGACGGCGACGTCCGGTACACTACGCAACTTCCAACACATAGGAGAATTCACATGGAAGGCGAACTCGCACACATCGGCGCAGGCTTGGCAGCAATCGGTTCAGGCGCAGCAGCCATCGGGGTTGGCAACGTGGCCGGCAACTACCTTGCAGGCGCTCTGCGCAACCCATCCGCTGCTGCCAGCCAGACAGCAACACTCTTTATCGGTAGCGCGTTTGCAGAAGCGCTGGGGATCTTCGCGTTCCTCGTTGCTCTGCTGCTGATGTTTGCCGTCTAAGAACGCGCCAAGACCTATGTGACGTCGGGCAGCGCGAACGCCGTGCTGCCTGATGGACCCGCCCGACGCGCAGGAGACAAAGATGGCAACCGAAACTACTGGTGCTGAAGCCGCTGCCGCACCCGGCATGCCGCAGCTGGATTTTTCGACATGGGGCAACCAGATCTTTTGGCTGGTTCTGACCCTGCTGGCGATTTACTTCGTATTGTCGCGCATCGCGCTGCCGCGTATCGCGTCAATTCTGGCGGAACGGCAAGGCACGATCACGAACAACATCGCGGCCGCCGAAGATTTGAAAGCCAAGGCGAAAGAAGCCGAGGAAGCCTATGAAAAGGCGCTGGTTGATGCACGTGCCGAAGCGCACAGTATCGTTGAAGCCGCCAAAGCCGACATTCAGGCTGACCTGAATGCGGCTATTGCCAAGGCGGACACCGAAATCGCAGCTAAGGCCGCTGAATCCGAAAAGGCCATTGCCGAGATTCGGGCCGGGGCCATGGAAGCGGTTCAGGAAGTTGCCAACGACACTGCCAAAGAGATCGTGTCGGCGATGGGTGGGTCGGCGGATGCTGCAGTCGTAGACGCGGCTGTGACTGACCGGATGAAAGGATAACCTATGCGGCGCACCATACCCTTTCTCACATTACTCGCTGCTGTGACAGCAACCCCCGCTTTCGCCGCTGGCAAAGGCATTTCGCTGGCGAATACCGATTTTGTGGTCTTTCTGGGCCTCGTCGTATTTCTTGGCATTTTGGTTTACTTCAAGGTGCCGTCGCTGTTGATGGGCATGCTGGACAAGCGCGCAGAGGGCATCCAGTCCGAGCTTGATGAGGCCAAGGAATTGCGCGATGAAGCGCAGACCCTGCTGGCCAGCTACGAGCGGAAACAGCGCGAAGTGCAAGAGCAGGCGGACCGCATCGTTGTAGCCGCCAAAGAAGAAGCCCGCGTGGCTGGCGAAGAGGCACGCAAAGACCTCGAACTTTCACTGGCACGTCGCATGGCCGCCGCTGAAGACCAGATCGCCAGCGCTCAGGCCGCTGCCGTCAAAGACGTACGGGATCAGGCCGTGACCGTGGCGGTTGCTGCCGCACGCGAAGTGATCGCCAAACAGATGTCGAAAGCGGAGGCCTCAAAGCTGATCGACGCCTCTATCGGTGAAGTTCAAAGCCGCCTGCACTGATTTGGTTTTTTTAGGATTATGAGAAACCGGCCCATGGTGGCCGGTTTTTTAGTTTTTCGGCTCCGATACTGTCCAGTTAGCTGGCAAGACCTGCTTCCAAGACAAGCGAGTTGATCCTGACGCGGGCCTTTAATGCTCCGACAATTCTTTATCCAACCTTTGACGGGCGATTTCTTCGTTTTTCTGGGAATTGAACTGATCCCGTAAAGCCGTCTCAACAAAGGTCAGATGTGTCTCTACCGCCTGTTGGGCCGCATTGGGGTCGCGTAGCTGCAACGCTGCGTTGATCGCCGCGTGCTGATCCAGCAACGCATCGCGCGTGGGGCGCTGGCGGAACATGATCTGGCGGTTGTAAAACACGCCTTGCTGCAAAAGATCGAACATGGACCGCATCATGTGCAGCATAATGACGTTGTGACTGGCCTCCAGAATGGCCATGTGAAACTGAGCGTCAAGCTGTGCCTCTTCTTCGGGGCTGCGCTTTTTATGCGCGCTTTCCATCTTGCCAAAAATGGTCTGGATCACCTGCAAATCCGTGTCAGACCCATGCCGTGCCGCCCGCGCGGCGGCCAGCCCTTCGATGTCCCGGCGAAACGCCAGATAGTCAAAGACAGCGGCATCATGTCGGGCAAAAAGTTTGATCAAGGATGGCGAAAAAGCCGAGCCCAGAACATCAGCGACGTAGACGCCCGCGCCCGCCCGGGCGGTCAGAAGCCCCTCATCCTGCAACTGACCGATTGCATCGCGAAGACTGGGGCGCGAGACGTTCAACCGCTCCGCCAGTTCCCGTTCGGCGGGCAGGCGTTCGCCCGGGCGCAGGATGCCGCGCAGGATCAGCAATTCGATCTGACGTACGACAGCGACTGATAGCTTCTCGGATTGTATCGGGCGAAATGGCATGACGTCTCCTGATTGGTCAATTTATATGACCACCTGACCAACGGGGCAAGGCTTGCCGTCATGCGTGTTTTAAGTCAATATCTTGTGGATAACCCCGGCGCTTGCCACTCTGACTAGTGTCTCACGCTTGACAGCTGGCAATGCTGACCGCAGGCTGGAGGTTCAATCGACTCGGATAGGGCATCGCTTTGCGGTTTTCGAAACTCAGACTGACAGGCTTCAAGAGCTTTGTAGATCCCACGGATCTCATTATCTCGGACGGGTTGACCGGGGTTGTCGGGCCCAATGGGTGCGGAAAGTCGAACCTGCTTGAGGCGCTGCGCTGGGTGATGGGTGAAAACCGTCCAACGGCCATGCGCGGCGGTGGCATGGAAGACGTGATTTTCGCCGGAGCAGCCACGCGGCCCGCCCGAAACTTTGCAGAAGTCACTTTGCAAATCGATAACTCCGACAGGCTTGCACCCGCCGGATTTAATGACGCGGACACGCTGGAAATTGTGCGCCGGATCACACGGGATGTGGGTTCCGCCTATAAGGTGGGGACAAAAGATGTGCGCGCCCGCGATGTGCAAATGCTCTTTGCAGATGCCTCCACGGGGGCGCATTCCCCGGCTCTGGTCCGGCAAGGGCAGATTTCCGAACTGATCAACGCAAAGCCCAAGGCAAGACGGCGTATCCTTGAGGAGGCCGCTGGCATCAGTGGGCTCTACCAACGCCGGCACGAGGCCGAACTGAAGCTGAAAGCGGCTGAGGCCAACCTGTCCCGCGTGGATGATGTGTTGGAACAGTTGGCAAGCCAGCTTGCGCAACTGGCTCGGCAGGCAAAACAGGCCGCACGGTACCGCGAGATTGGCGTGCAACTGCGTCAGGCCGAAGGCATGTTGCTCTACCGTCGCTGGCGCGAGGCGGATGACGCGCGGTCTTTGGCCGAAGAATCCTTGCGCCTGGAGGTTGCGCGCACAGCGCAATGCGAAGGGGCCGTGCTCAAGGCTGTCACGCATCGTGAAACGGCCGAAGCTGCCTTGCCGCCCTTGCGCGAAGAAGAAGCGATCGCCGCCGCCGTCGTGCAGCGCCTTTACGTGCAGCGCGATGGCCTCAATGAGGAAGAGGCCCGCGCGACGGCCTTGATCGAAACGCTGACCAACCGGATTGCGCAACTCGGGCGCGACAGCGAGCGCGAAACAGGGCTCAATCGAGACGCGGGTGAAACCATTGCGCGGCTCGAATGGGAAGCCAGCGAACTGGCGAAGGCCTCGGAAGGGCATGATGAGCGGCTCTCTGCGGCGGCAGATGTGGCGCATCAGGCGGCTGCGATTCTGCAGGACCGCGAGGAAGAATTGTCTCAGCAGACCGAAGACATGGCTCGTCTTTCCGCGCGTCACGCCTCAGCCCAGCGGTTAATGGAAGACAGCCGCAAGACCCGCGAAAGAGCCGAAAGAGAGGCCGCAAAAGCGCGCGAAGCCGTGGCGCAGTCTGAGGCCACATTGGCCCGTGCAGGTGAGGAAGTGACCACAGCGCAAGCCAAGGCCACCGAAGCGGAAGCGCTGGCTGCCCGGGCGGACACGGCCTTGACAGACGCAGAGGTTGCGCGCACAGAGGCGCAGTCGCGCGAAGCTGATGCACGCGCCCAACGGTCTGAGGCCGAAGGCGAGGCCAGCGCGCTGCGCGCAGAGGCCGGGGCGCTGGCAAAGCTGGTGGCGCGTGAAACTGCCGAAGTCGGGCAAATCCTCGATATCATTCAGGTTAAGCCGGGTTTTGAAAAAGCGCTTGGGGCTGCACTTGCAGATGATCTGCGCGCGCCCGCGATTGCTGGTGATGCGGCGTCCGGCTGGGCGGAACTAAGCGATTACACGGACCCGCAGGCGTTGCCCGCAGGTGTGCCGCCTTTGTCTTTTCAGGTCACCGTGCCGCCGGTTTTGCAGCGACGTATCGCGCAAATTGGACTGGTGGACGCGCAGGAAGGCCCCCGGCTGCAGGCCGCGCTGAAGCCGGGGCAACGTCTGGTATCTGTTGAGGGTGATTTGTGGCGCTGGGACGGGTTCCGCGCCGGCGCCGAAGATGCCCCGTCTGCTGCCGCGCTGCGGTTGCAGCAACTCAACCGATTGGAGACGTTGAAACAATCGCTGGAGGCGGCGACCCAGAAAGCTGAAGGGGCGCGGGCTGCCCATGAGCATCTGGGGCGACAGCTTGCCGCTTTAAGCAAGGCCGATGCGGATGCGCGAGAGGCGCGGCGCACCGCAGACCGGATGGTTGCAGACGCCGGGCGCGCCTTGAGCCGGGCGGAAGCCGAACGCAATCTGTCCGAGGGTCGATTAGAATCGCTTGGCCTTGCTGTAACGCGGCACGATGAAGAAGCGATGAGCGCCCGCACACGCGCCTCCGAGGCGGAGCGGGCTCTGGCGGATCTGGGGGACCTCACCGAAGCACGCGGGCTGTTGGAAGACGTGCGCACCGCCGTTGAAGCGGCGCGGATCACGATGATGTCGCGCAGATCAGCCCATGATGAGGTGCGCCGCGAAGGCGAGGCACGCTCAAAACGCCAGCAAGAGGTCACAAAAGAAGTTAGCGGATGGCGGCACCGGCTTGAGACCGCCGAAAAGCGCACGGCGGAGTTGTTGGAGCGCAAGTCATCGGCAGAAACGGAGCTCGCCGCGGCACAGGCAGCACCCGCTGAAATAGCAGGGCGTCGCGCTGATCTGAGCGAGAGCATCGCCAAAGCAGAGGCGCGCAAGGTCGAAAGTGCAGACGCCCTGTCAAAGGCGGAAGCCGCCCTCCGAGAGGCCAGTCTGAGCGAACGGGAGGCAGAGCGGCAAGCCTCAGAGGCGCGTGAGGCGAAAGCCCGCGCAGATGCCTTGGCGGAGGCCGCGCGGGAAACCGTTGCGCAGGCCGCGGGCCGCATCGCGGACGAGAACCAGATGACGCCAAACCAGTTGCTGACCCAACTGGATGCGAACCCGGATACGATGCCCGCGGCCGAAGGCTTGGAGGCGGATGTCAGCCGGTTGAAACGGCAGCGTGATGCCTTGGGGGCCGTTAACCTGCGGGCGGATGAAGATGCCAAGGAGGTGCAGACCGAGTTTGACACGCTGAGCAGTGATAAAACTGATCTGGAGGACGCGATTAAAACCCTGCGTGGCGGGATCGCGAGCCTTAACAAGGAAGGTCGGGAACGGCTGCTGACAGCGTTTGAGCAGGTCAATTCGAACTTCACGTTGCTGTTCAGGCATTTGTTTGGTGGCGGCGAGGCGAACCTCGTGATGGTGGAAAGTGATGATCCGCTGGAGGCCGGCCTCGAGATTATGTGCCAACCGCCCGGCAAGAAGCTGTCGACGCTCAGTTTGCTGTCAGGGGGGGAGCAAACACTGACAGCGCTTGCCTTGATCTTTGCTGTATTCCTCGCCAATCCGGCGCCGATTTGTGTGCTTGATGAAGTGGACGCGCCGCTTGACGATGCAAACGTAGGACGTTTTTGCGATTTGTTGGATGAAATGTGCCGCCAGACGGAAACACGTTTTTTGATGATTACCCACCACGCAGTGACGATGGCGCGTATGGATAGATTGTTCGGGGTGACCATGGCAGAACAGGGTGTTAGTCAACTTGTCTCTGTGGACCTCAAGAAAGCGGAGACGCTGGTCGCCTGAGCCCACCATCACGCGCGCTCTTCACCTGATCGTGTGGTGCTTTCCGCGAAATGCGATGTAGGTTGGTTGTTATGAGAGCATTGATTATTTTGGTGCCTCTGTTGCTGGCGTCCACCGTTGCTGCACAGGAATGGGCATTGCGCAGCGGCGACAGAGAGTTGTCGCGTGCGGAAATCGTTGAATTAACGACGGACAGCACGCTTACGTTTTACGATGATGGGCAGTCTCAATATGCGACGGATGGTGCGTATTCCTACACCTATGCCTCGGGTGAAAGCGCGTTTGGGCGCTATGAAGTCGAAGCGGATGGCACCGTCTGCGTCTACTACCCAAACGGATTTTCCCGCTGCGACCGGTATGTCGATGCGGGCGCCCGGATTGTTCTTTTGGATGAACGCGGTCAGCGTTTCCCTTTGAAGGCATGGTAAAGAAAGACCCTGCACACAAGGTGGCAGGGCCGAGAGGTGAAACCTGAATGACTGTTTCAGCGGGCAAATTACAAACATGCGGCTAAAGAATAGTTAATTCTGGGCGCGTGGATGAGGTCAGAGCCGGTTCAAAAGCCCGGCAGTGGGCCATGCATCTGCGGGCAGGCCAAGCCTTTGCTGCTCTGCCTGAACCGCCGCTCGTGTGCCTGCACCCAGAATGCCGTCGATATTGCCCACGTCATGCCCGCGCGCCTGAAGCTTTCGTTGCAGTGATTTCATCTGCTCACCTGACAGCCCGGGTTCCGGTGCACGGGGGTCGAATACAGGCGCCCCCTCAAGCCGGGTGCCAAAATATGCGGCGGTCAGAACGTAGGTAAAGCTTTGGTTCCAGTCGAAATATACGTTGAAGTTTGGGTAGGCGAGAAAAGCAGGGCCTTTGTGCCCTTGGGGCAGGATCAATGACGCAGGCAAGTTGGGGAGGCTCCCGCTGCGCGCCTTCACACCCAGTCGCGCCCATTCCCGCGCAGGTTTGGTGGTTGTGACCCCGCTTTGCGACCAGTCCATTGTTGCGGGCACGATCACCTCCTGCAGCCAAGGCTCCCCCTTGCGCCAGCCAAAACCGCTGAGCATATCCGCGCCCGAGACCAGCGCATCCGCAGGGGAGGTCTTGAGCGAAACGCGCCCGTCGCCATCGCCATCTGTGCCATGTTTCAGAATGTCGCCGGGCAACATCTGGACCATCCCAATCTCTCCGGCCCATGCCCCGGTCGTGGTCGCCGGATCAAAGCCGCCTCGTTCGTAAAGTTCCAGTGCTGCAAATACTTGCGGCCGAAACAATTGCGGGCGGCGGCAATCATGCGCGAGCGTGACCAGCGCATTGGCAGTGTTGAAGTTCCCCTGAAACCCGCCAAAATCCGTTTCAAACGCCCAAAATGCCAGCAAAACACCCCGGTTTATTCCGTACTGGCGTTCTATCTTGTCAAAGACTGCGTCCCATTCCTGACCTTTTGCACGGCCTGTGTTCAGGCGGTTGGCCGAAATCAGATTGCGCGCAAAATCGGTAAAAGGCTTTTGAAAAACACCTTGGGCCCGGTCCGCGCGGATCACCTTTTCGGTACGGGTGACCGGGGCAAAAAATCTGTCGACGCTGGCGCGGGCATGGCCCCGTTGCAGCGCTTCGGCCTTCAGACCGCCCACAAACGTCGAAAAAGGCCCACCGCAGGGTGTGGCTGCGCTGGCTCCCGTTGCCATCATCAGGGCCGCAAAAACTATGGCAAAACGCATCTGGCAAACTCCTGCTATCGGACAAAGAACGCTAAACTGGCACACAGAGAGACGAACACAGCCCATGCTTTCCACAACATTGTTACACTTCCGTCAATGTCGGCCACAGAAAGTGTACGGCGCGCGCCGTCGTTCACCCATGGGAAAGCGCGCATTTGGCCATCATAGGCGCGCGGACCAGAGAGCGCGATGTCCAGCGCACGTGCCATCACAGCTTCGGGCCAGCCCGCGTTGGGGGAGCGGTGTTGCCGCGCATCGCGGCGGATACCCGCAAGATCGACGCAGGCGCCGGGCAGGGCGATCAAAACTACCGTCAGGCGCGCAGGCACGAGGTTCAGCAAATCGTCGCATCGCGCAGACGCCCAGCCAAAATCCTCATATTTTGGGGTGCGGTAGCCGATCATACTGTCTGCCGTATTGACCATCTTATAGATAATGATGCCGGGCAGCCCGCCGATCAGAAACCAGAACGCCGGAGCGATAACCCCGTCTGAGAAATTTTCCGCACCACTTTCGATGGCGGCGCGCGCAATCTGACTGGCGTCCATCTCTGAGGTGTCGCGGCTCACGATCATGGACACGGCAGCGCGCCCTGCGCTCAGGTCTTCGTTCAGGCCAATCGCCACGGCTTTGACATGCTGCACAAGCGATTTCTGCGCTAACAGAATGGCAGCAATCAAAACTTCCACGATAGGCCCTGCCCATTTGCCGATCCATCCCAGAAGCCCTGCAACAGCAATCAGAATGACCAAAGCGACACACCCTTTCAGTTTGCGCGCCGCGCCGTGATTGAGCGTATGATCCAAGCTGCCGACCAGTTTGCCCATCAAAACGGCCGGGTGCGGCACCCGCGACCAAAGCCACTCGGGCTCTCCGAGCAGCGCATCCAGCACGAGTGCTGCGACCAACAAAAGCGCAAGGCTCATGCCAGCGCGGCCTCCAGACGTGGCCAGTGTAGCGCGTGGGGAATCCCTAGCCGCAGCCATCTTGGGTTATAGGGAAACGTCCGGGTCCAGATGTGATGGCGCGCCAAACGGTCCTGCCAGACCTGCGCGTCCTCAACGTCATAAAGCCGGAAAAGCGGTGTGCCGCCAACCACACGCGCACCTGCCAGTTGCATCCTTGCATCCAGTCGCGCGCTGTCTTCGGCAAGCCTTGTCCGTGTCTCCATGGCCCAGGTGGTATCCACCAACGCCTGCGTGCCGATCGCAAGTGCGGGGCCAGACACCGGCCAAGGCCCCAAGCGGTCGCGGACCCGTGCGATCCGTGCGGGTGAGCCAATCAGAAACCCAAGGCGCACCCCGGCCAGACCCCAGAATTTGCCAAAGCTCTTCAGCACAAGCCAGCCGTTTTTGCCCGCGTCCGGCACCAGCGACCGGGTGGGGCAGGTATCGCAAAAGCTCTCATCAATGATGGTGAGCTTTGCGTCGGGCGCGGGCAGGTCCGGACCCGACCACAGCCTGCCATCGGGGTTGTTGGGATGCACCACGACGCGCGCGCAGGCGGAATCAGTGGACTGCACCGTCCATCCCTGCGCCACAAAAGCTGCCATATGTTCATTGTAGGTAGGTGGCGGAATGATCACATCGCCTTCACGTTCCAGTGAGGGAAGTGCCGCGATCAGAACAGATGCCCCCGGTGCGGCCAGAATTTCCATGCTGTCCGGCACCGACCAAAAGGTGCGCGCGGCGTCGATCAGCGCATTCTGAGCGTCCTCGTCGGGGAGGGTATTCCAGCAGCCATCCGGAAGCGAGGCAATCGGATAGGGATGAGGATTTATGCCTGTAGACAGGTCCATCCATGCGATTCGCTCGCCGCCATATCGTGATCTCGCGAGATCCAAGCCGCCCCCATGGTCGCGCGGCCTAGGTAATGACGCAGGGTTGACGTAGGCCAAGTTAAGCGCCTTTTTGCTAAGAACTACGGTAGATCAGCCGGTTTCAGCCCAAGCGGTAAAACGCTAAGACCGAATGGTCAAACATTAATAGTTTGTTAAGAAATACAGCAGATGAGTATTTACACATTGCTAATACTATTGTCCTCGCCGACAGAACGGAGGTGGTATGCGGGTTCTCATCGTTGAAAGCTGCGACAATCTTGCCAGAATTTGGCAGAACCACCTCAAGCGCCTTGGCATGGACGTCATTCGTGCTCAAGGGCAAAAAGAAGCGATCGCGTATCTCGGGACGGACGTGATTGATATGATCATTCTTGATCTGGTGTTGCAGGACGGGTCTGCCTTGGCCGTGGCGGACTACGCCAGCTACAGACTGCCCGACGCGCGGGTCATCTTTGTCACCAACACGTCGTTCTTTTCGGATGGCTCGATCTTTTCTCTTGTGCCGAACGCCTGTGCCTTTGTGCGGACTGGCACGCCCCCCGAAGACCTTGCTGCGTTGGTCGAGCACTATGGCGGAGATCATCGCGCGTCGTCCGGTATGGGCGCAGCCTAGGCCACTTTACGGGTTGAAAGGGTCGCCCCGCCCGTGTGGTTCTTCAAAGTTCAATACAGGGTTGATCGGAATGATCCGGTGCGGGTTAATGCTGTCGTGACTGAAGTGATAATGCCGAACGATGTGGTCAAAGTTAACCGTGCCAGCCACGCTGGGCATCTGAAACAGCTCACGAGTATAGGCCCATAGGGCGGGGTAGTCGACCAGTCGCTGTTTATTGCACTTGAAATGCAGGTGGTAGACAGAATCAAAGCGTACAAGCGTGGTAAAGCGCCGCCAGTCCGCTTCGGTCAGCGTATCGCCCATCAGATAGCGGTTTGTGGACAGCTTTTGCTCAAGCCAGTCCAGCGTCTCAAACAGCGGTACAACAGCCTTGTCGTAGGCGGCCTGTGACGTGGCAAACCCGCATTTGTAAACGCCGTTGTTCAACGTGTCATAGATGCGCGCGTTCACCGGTTCGATGGCCTCACGCAGCGGCTCAGGCCAATAATCCTGCGTGTTGCCGGTGATGTCATCGAACGCTGTGTTGAACATCCGGATAATCTCGGCGCTTTCATTGGAAACGATGGTTTCATGTTCAATGTCCCACAGAATGGGCACGGTGACGCGGCCGGAAAAGGACGGATCAGCCTTGATGTACAGGTCGCGGGCAAAGGGCAGATCATAGAGCGTATCGCCCGTGGCCCCGTGCGCATCGCGATCAAACGTCCAGCCGTCGGACAGCATGTCCGGATGCACAACAGAGACACCAATGTGGGCCTCAAGCCCCTTTAGCGCTCTGAACACAAGGGTTCTGTGGGCCCAAGGGCAGGCATGGCTGATATAGAGGTGATAGCGCCCGGATGTTGCGGGAAAGCCGCTGTGCCCGTCGGCTGTGACCCAGTTTCGGAACTTGGCGGCTTTGCGTTCAAAACTACCTCCGGTTGATTTGGTATCGTACCACGTGTCGTGCCAGACACCGTCAACTAAAAGCCCCATTTTTAATTCCTCCACGTTGCTGCACTGCAGATAACGAGGAGACCCGTTCATTCATAGGATTTTACCTGCGCAGGGAGGGCTGCACCGATGCACATGCAGCAATTCTGACACTAAATCTTCACTTGCCCTTTAACGATTTAAGCCATTTTGTGACCCATGGGGATATGAAGGGACGTAAAGATGGAATCGGTTTTTTCGAAGGAAATTCAGGCGGGCTTGGACAGCGCACGGATACAGGCACAAAAGCGAAAATCGCGCCTGCGCATCCGGGTTGATGGTGCGACGCAGCCGGTCCTGAGGCTGTGGAAATCAGGCTTTTCGGTCGAGGCGTCAGCGCCTGCGTTGCGCGGCTTCGTGGATGTATACGACGGCGAAACGCACCTGTTTCAGTGCCTGATCGTGACAAGTGCAGATGAGGCAGGCGAGCGTCAGTACGAGTTCAAGCGCGCCACAGCCATTGCCGACCGTGCCGCACTTGATTTCGAACTGCCCGAGCACAGCCCCGTGGCGTTAATCGGGCGTGCCGCGTCTTAACGACGGGCTATTGCAGGTCGCTGAAAGCCTCGGTCAATCGCTCGCAGGCCTCTTGCACGCGCGCGCGCGGGGTGGCGAAGTTGAACCGCAAAAAGGTCTCTCCGCCTGTGCCGAAGGTGGGGCCGTGGTTTGCGGCGATGCCCGCCCCCTCTTCAACCCGCCGGGTGAACTCGGGGCGGTCCATGCCCGTGCCCGCAAAATCGACCCACGCCAGATAGGTGCTTTCCAGTGGCATCGACCTCAGGCCGGGAATGGCGTTTATCGCCGCATCCAGAAGCTGGCGATTGCCATCAAGGTAGGCTACGGCCTCATCAAGCCAGCTTGCGCCCTGTGGCGAATAAGCTGCCTGCGCCATTACCAGACCAAATGAATTGGGCGACATGCCAAGTGCGGCCATGCGCTTGGCAAAGGTGGCGCGCAAAGCCTCATCTGGGATGATCACATTTCCGGTGTGATGGCCCGCCAGATTAAAGGTCTTGCTGGTCGCACTCATCATCAGCAGACGGTCGGTAATGCCGTCGATCAGCGCCATGGGGGTGTGGGTATGCCCCGGCATCACCAGATCATGGTGAATTTCATCCGACAGGATCATAAGTTCGTGTCGTTTGGCGAAGGCGGCAAGCGCCTCAAGCTCGGCCCGCGTCCAGACCCGCCCGCCCGGGTTATGCGGCGAGCACAGGATCAACATCTTTTCCCGCCCCGTCATCTGGGCGTCATAGGCGTCGAAATCCATGGTGTAGCGCCCGTCTTCATCTTTCAGAACGCATTCCACAATTTCGCGGTCTGCGGCGGCCAAAACACGCGCAAACGCATGATACACGGGTGTGAACAGGATGACGCCGTCGCCCGGCTTAGTAAAGGCATCGACGCATAGGGCGGTGCCGTTGACCAACCCATGGGTCGAAAAGATCGCTGCCGGATCAACCTCCCAGCCATGCCGGTTTTGCATCCACCAGCAAATGGCCTCTCTGTAGGCGGCATCAGACCCGTAATACCCATAGACCCCATGCGAGAGCATGCCTTCAAGCGCGTCCTGAACAACCTGCGGCGGGCGGAAATCCATATCCGCGACCCACATGGAAATCCCTGTGTCCGCGGGCACATTGTAGCGCGCGGTCATCTCGTCCCATTTGGTGCAATTGCTGCCGCGCCGCTCGATGATCTCGTCGAAACTCATGTGGGTCCTTCCTGCTGCTGTTCTGGCGCAAGCTAGCCGGATATGCAGTGGATACAACCCCGCCTGTTGTTGCGCCGCCCAAAGCCATGTCGTACATGAATACCCATGAGACGCACCATCATCCTACACCCCGATCCGAGACTGAAAAAAGTCGCCGACGCCGTCCCTGACATCAGTGACGAATTGCGCCGTTTGGGAAGCGATATGCTTGAGACGATGTACGCCGCCCCCGGCATTGGGCTCGCGGCCCCGCAGGTGGGGCTGGGCCACAGGCTGATCGTGATGGATTGCGTGAAAGGCGAGAACGAGACGCCGCGCCCTATGGTGATGTTCAACCCCGAAGTGATCGCCTCGTCCGAGGAAACAAGCGTTTACGAAGAGGGGTGTCTGTCCATCCCCGAACAATACGCAGATGTGACCCGGCCCGCAGAGGTTGAAGTGCGTTGGATCGATCAGGACGGCAACGAACAACAGGAAGTCTTTGCGGACCTCTGGGCCACATGCGTCCAGCACGAGATTGATCATCTGGAGGGCAAGCTCTTTATCGACTACCTCAAGCCGCTCAAACGGCAGATGATTACGCGCAAGATGGTCAAGATGAAGCGTGAGCAGGCCCGGTCATGACCGCACGGCCCATTGTCCAGTGGCCCGACCCTAGGCTGAGTACCAAATGCGCGCGGGTTGAGGCGATCACCGATGACGTGCGCAGCATCTGGCAAGACATGATCGACACGATGGATGCGATGCCCGGTGTAGGGCTGGCCGCCCCGCAGATCGGCGAGATGGTACAGCTTGCGGTGGTTGACGCCTCAGAGCTGCGCGACAAACGCATTCGCCTTGCCAACCCGGAAGTCATTGATGCCTCTGCCATCCTCAACAGCCACGAAGAGGCAAGCCCCTGCTTGCCCGGCGTTTATGCGGCGATCAAAAGGCCCCGCGGCGTGCGCGTGCGGTTCATGGATGAGACCGGTGCGATCCGGGAACAGGACTTCGTTGGGCTGGAGGCGACAAGCGTGCAGCATCAGATCGACCACCTTGCCGGAAAGCTCTATTTCCACCGCCTGAGCAAGGTCAAACGGGACATGCTGTTGAAACGGGCCAAAAAGGCCAAAGGATAAGCGCAGGCCGTACGTGGGCTTGATGCAGATGGCCCTTGGGCCGGAGCAAAAACAACGGGGGCAGTACGACAGATGCGGTTGGTATTCATGGGCACGCCGGATTTTTCGGTGCCGGTGCTGGACGCTTTGGTGGATGCCGGACACGAGGTGGTCGCGGTTTACACACAGCCCCCGCGCCCTGCGGGACGGGGCAAGAAACTGCGCGCCTCACCGGTAGCGGCACGTGCGGCTGAACTGGGGCTTGAGGTTCGCCATCCCACAAGTCTGAAGACGAAAGAGGCACAGGTAGATTTCGCGGCTCTGATGCCTGAGGTGGCGGTCGTTGTGGCCTACGGTCTGATTTTGCCGCAGGCGGTTCTGGATGCGCCCAAACGCGGTTGCCTGAACATTCATGCCAGCTTGCTGCCGCGCTGGCGGGGGGCCGCCCCCATTCACCGCGCGATTATGGCAGGCGACGCGGAAACCGGGGTCTGTGTCATGCAAATGGAGGCCGAACTGGATACCGGGCCTGTGCTGTTGCAACGCCAAACGCCCATTGAGGCGGCAGAGACGACGGGTGATCTGCATGACCGGTTGTCTGATCTGGGCGCGCGCGCCATTGTCGACGCGCTTGCGCAGCTGGGCACTCTGACACCTGTGCCGCAACCCGCAGGCGGTGTTGTCTACGCAGACAAAATCGACAAGGCAGAAGCCCGTATCGACTGGACGCAGCCTGCCACGGTTGTTGACAGACAAATTCGCGGCCTGTCCCCGTTTCCCGGCGCGTGGACCGAACAGGGTGGCACCCGGATCAAGCTGCTGGCCTCGCGCCTTGCGTCAGGGCAGGGCAGCCCCGGTCAGGTGCTGTCCGACCCGTTGCGCGTGGCCTGTGGCACTGGCGCCGTGGAACTGACACGGGTGCAGCGTGCGGGCAAGGGGCCGCAATCGCCCGAAGACTTCCTGCGCGGCTGGCCCTTGCCGGCGGGCACGCAACTGTGAAAGGACGCTTATGTTTCCGACCCTGATCGGCACGGTCGTTATTGCTTGCATCATCGGCTATCTGTCCGAGCGAACCGGCTTTACCCGCAACGGCATCCTGCAAAGCATCATCATCTGCGTGGGCGGCGCGTTTGTGTTCTACTTCGTGACGCTGATGTTTGGAATTGGGTTCGGGAGGCCAGGGTTCAACGCCATTGCAGCCTCCATTGGTGCGCTGATCATCGTGCCGACCCACTGGCGCAAGAAGTGATTACTCCGCCGGGGCGGTCGCTATTGCAGCCTCTTTGTCGGGGCTAGGGGTGCGCACGCACAGCCGCAGGAGCGGTGGCACCGTCAGCAGGGTCAGAAACGCCGACATCGACAAGCCCCCGACCACAACCGCCCCGAGCCCCCGGTAAAGCTCTGACCCTTCGCCGGGAAAGACCACAAGCGGCAACATGCCGAACACCGACGTCAGCGTCGACATAAAGATCGGGCGGATGCGGTTGCGCGTCGCTTCCTCAATGGCGTCCACCGGGCTCATGCCTTCATCGCGCAGGTGATAGAGCGTCTGATGCACGATCAGGATCGCGTTGTTGACCACGATCCCGACAAGGATGATGAACCCCAGCAAGGTCAGCATATCCAGAGGCTGGGTCTGGAAGGTGTTGAGCAGCGCAAGCCCGCCCACGCCCCCGGCGGCGGCCACTGGCACAGAGATCAGGATCACAAGTGGCAACAGGAAGCTTTCAAACAGGATCGCCATCACGAGAAACACAATAACCAAAGCCACGGCGAGGTTGATCTGAATGGCTTCCCATGTCTGGCTTAGCTGGTCGGCTGTACCTGAAACGGTCACGCGAATACCGTCTGGCAGCCCTTGGGCTTCGAGGGGGGCGACAACTTCTGTTTCCAACAGTTCTACGGCGGCTTCCAGCGCCAAAGCGTCTGAGGGCCGCACTTCGAGCGTCACCGTGCGCAGCCGGTCCCTGTGGCGGATTTCTGTGGGTCCTGCCGTCACCACGACCTCTGCCAGTGCTGAAACAGGCACAATCTGACCGCCGGGCGTCACCACGGGGTAGTTGCCGATATCCTGCGTGCGCTGGGCGGTTTGCAGGCCCGGATCTCCTTTCAGCATCAGGTTCAGCCGCTCTGCCCCAACGGTGATTTCGGCAATGCGCAGCCCGTCGTTAAAGGCATCCACCGTCTGCGCCAGATCGGACGTGGTCAGGCCCGCATCCGCCAGCCGCAACCGGTCCGGCACCAGACGCACCTCTGGCGCGCCAAGCTCCAGCCCCGGCAGTGGGCGAAACTGGTGCCCGTCAGAGCGGGGCAGCAGCCCCGAGATCATCCCGGCCGCCTGACCTGCCACGCCCAGAATTTCTTCGAGGTCCTGCCCGGAAATGTTCAGCTCGATCGTGCGTCCGCCGCCTACGCCCCGACCAAACAATGAAGGCTGTGTCATGAAACCAAAGGTGCCCGGCTCTGCAAAGATCGGACGCGACAAAACCGGAATAAGCTCTGCTGCGCGCGTGCCATCAACGGCGGCCGCCCCCACAAAGCTGTTGCCGGGTGTCGCCACGAAAAAGAAATTCTCAATCGCGGGAATGCCCTCTGCGGTTTCCGTGGCGGGGGCCGTTTCCCACAGCGGTTGCGCCACCTGTTCGATCCGCTCCGCGATGGTCTGGGTGGTGTCGAGGTTATAGCCGGGGGGCGGAATGATCAGGCCAAAGACAAGATTGCGGTTCCCCTCGGGCAGATATTCGAGCCGGGGCAGAAACACGATTGCGGCAAACCCCGCCCCGCCCGCGATCAGACCTACCATCAGCAGGCCCACGGCCCGGAACCGCACGGTCAGCCGCACATAGGCCATCACCAGCCAGTGAAAGCCCCGCGCCAGATGATCAATGCCCGGCAGGGACAGTTTGCTCATCTCACCTCTTTGCAGCAGACGGCTGGCCAGCGCGGGAATAACCGTCACCGCCACAACCAGCGACAGCAGCACAGACACCGAAATCGCTACAGCGATATCGCGGAAAAGCTGGCCTGCTTCCAACTCCATCACAAGGATGGGAATGAACACCAACACGGTCGTCAAAGCAGAGACGAGGATCGCCCCCCAGACCTGTTTTGCGCCCAGATAGGCGGCCTCGCGGCGCGACTTGCCCTGTTCGCGCAGTCTGTAGATGTTTTCCAGCACCACGATTGCGGCATCCACGATCATGCCCACAGCAAAGGCAATGCCCGCAAGCGAGATCACGTTGAGCGTGCGCCCGGTGGCCGCCATGGCCACAAAGGTGGCAACGATAGAGACCGGGATCGCAAGGCTCACCACCAGAGTGGCGCGCGGGCTGCGCAGGAACAACAGCAGGATCAGGGCGGCCAAAGCGCCCCCGATATAGATGTTCTGCGACACCAGTTTGATCGCGCCATTGATGTAGATCGTCTCATCATAGACTTGCCGCATCTCAAGGCCTGCATCGGCAACCGGCCCTTGCGACAATTCATCGAGCACGAGGCGCACCTCTTCCATCGTCTCGATCACATTCGCGCCGGGCTCGCGCACGATGTTGAAGGCAAGGCCGGGCGCGCCACGGTGGCGCAACCGCGTCCGGGGTTCTTCAAAGGCAAAGCCCACCTCTGCAATGTCGCCCACGCGCACACGACCGCCTGTGCCGGTGTTGATGCCGGAGCGCAGCACGACTTCTTCGATGGCGGCGGCGGTGTTCAGGTTGCCTTCGGCGCGGACAACGTAGCGCCGCTTGCCTTCTTCGACGTCGCCAGCGGAGAGCGAGATGTTTTCCGTGCGCATGATGCGCACGACCTCTGGCACCGTCAGCCCGAAACGCGCCAGCCTGCGGGGGTCGATCACAACCTGCAATTCGCGGGTGACGCCGCCAAAGACATTCACCGCAGAGACACCTTCGATCCGTTCGATCCTGTCTTTTATGACGTCTTCGACGAAATCACCGTAGGTTGGCATCGCGCGGGTATTGCCCTCTTGTGCCTTCAGCACGACCCATGCAATTGGGCTGTCGTCCGACCCGGAGGTGTCCAGCGCTGGCTCGCCCGCCTCATCGGGGTAGTCGCCCACCCGGTCCAACCTGTTCGACACCAGCAGCAAGGCCTGCCCCATATCGGTGCCGATGCCAAATTCCAACGTGATCTCGGCCTCGCCGGAACGCGAGCGCGATGTCATCAGATCCAGCCCTTCAAGACCGCGCAGGGCTTCTTCCTGCCGGTTGACGATTTCGCGTTCAACCTCGGAAGGGGCGGCACCCGGCCACGCTGTCTCAATAGAGACGATGGGTTTGCGCACATCAGGTGCCAGTTGGATCGGAATGCGCGACACGGCCAAAATGCCAAAAAGCACCGCCATGATCACGGCGGCGACCACAGCCACCGGCCTGTCAATCGCGAAACGAATGAAGTCCATGTGCCTTACCCTTTGTTTTCGCCGCCCGTGGGCTGAATGTCCTGTCCGGGGCGCAGGCGTTCATTGCCCCGTGTCACCACCAGATCACCTTCGGCCAAACCGCTCAGAACCTCGAACCTGTCTCCAAGGGCGATGCCTACCTCAACGGTGCGCGGCTGCGCCTTGCCGTCTTCAGCAACAAAAACCGTCCAGCCACCCCGGGCCTGCACAAGCGCGTCCTTTGGCACAGAAAGCACCTCGCGCGGCGCGCTGATGGGGATAGAAACAGTGACCGACTGTCCGATGGCAATCTTGTCCATGTAGCGCAGATCGGGCGAGACAAACCGCACAGGCCGCGTGCGGGTTGCTTGGTTTTCAACTGGGATCAGGACGCGCACGGTCACGTCCAGCACCTCTTCAGTCTCAGTCGTGGCTGTGACCCGCAGTCCGGGTTGCAGCACAGAGATGTAGCGCGCCGGGACGCTGGCCTCGATTTCAAAGGTCTCCGTGTCCAGCAAGGCGACAACAGCCGCGCCAGAGCTTATAAATTCGCCGGGGTTTGTGGTCACATCAAGCACGATGCCGGAAAACGGGGCCGTGATCTGCGCGCGCTCCAGTTGGTAGCGGGCCTCTGCGAGGTTGGCTTCAGCCGTTTTCAGCCGCGCTTGCGCCTCGGCCAGCAGCCCCAGCGCCTGGGCAAGGTCGCTGTTGGCATCATCAAACCGACTGGGCGAAAACGACGTCGACCCACGCAGACGCTCGATCCTGTCATAAGCATTCTGCGCGCGTTCAATGTTGGAGCGTGCCGTTGTGATCCCGGCCTCTGCCTCATTGCGGAGCGCATCCGCCTGACGGGCCAGAATTTCCAGCAGTTCAGTGTCAAGCTCCACGAGGACATCGCCACGCTCTACGATGGATCCGTCCAGCACGTTGACGGTTTCAACGGTCCCCGCAATCCGGCTTGCAACGGTCCCTTCACGGGCGGTCACGATCTCGGCAAATACCGGCACGGTCTCCGCGATACTGCGCATCGCGACAGTCTCAACGCCCACGGCGGCAGCGCGCCCCTGCGCCAACAGCGGGTTGGCTGCCGGTACAAATGCGAAAAGCGCAGTGATTGCAGCTATTTGAAGCGCTACAGGAAAACGTGACATTTGAAACCTTTGGAAATTGCGTCGCACCTCGCATAAATAGCGCATTTAGCTTCAATGCAAGGTGCAGTCCTGCCGTGAGGGGCCTCGCGGCGGATCAGCGCGGATGCTTATGGGCCAGAGATGCTGCATATCTGCGCAAGGCTGCCACTTCTTCGGGCAAAGGTTCGACGCCGGTGAACCCGCGAAGATAGGCTGGCAACAGCAGATTGCGCCTGTCCATGGGTTCCGCCAGCTGCGCATCATCATACCCGGTCTGCATGTAGTAGAGAATGCGCGCGCGCGTGATGGCATCAAGCTGCTCATAGCCATGGCGCAGGAACATGGCCGTCAGCGCATCCAGTCTGCGGTCTTCGGATTCGCGCAGCTTGCCCCGCACATCTGGCGCGCGCCGCGCCCAGTCGCGGATCGCAAAATCAAGCCGCGTGTCAAACAGATCAGGGTCCAGAACGCAGCGAAAAACGTTGCCCACAGCTTCTGTGATCGTGGCGGCAGGGCGCTCTGCCATGGCGATCATGGCTTTGGTGTTCGTGCTGTGCCAATGCTCAAACAGCGCATCCAGCAGATCGGCGCGTGATTTGAAATACCAGTAAAAACTGGATCTTGAGACTCCAAGCCGTTCGCCCAGCACCTGAATTTTGACGTCTTCCACACCACAGTCGATGAACACCTGCATGGCGGCGTTCAGCCAGTCGGTTTTGGTGACTTTGACGTTGCCGATCAACGGGTCATTGTCCGGGTCATCGCGGTGTAGCACGGGACGGCTCATAGAGGTCTAGCTTTCTGGCGGCGTGCCACCTTGGGCGGTGCGTTTTGAGATGAACGCGCGCAATGCGTCAACTCGGGTCTCCTCTACCTGCGGACCCGTGCCGCTGGCAAGAATCTCCTGCCAAATTTTTGTGGCGCGCGTGCTGGCATCCTGCGCCCCGCGTTCCGTCCATGTCCCGAAATTCGCGTAGTCATGGACGACGGGGTCGTAAAATTCCGTGTTATACCGGGCCATGGTTTGCGGCGCAGAAAAGAAATGACCGCTGGGGTCGACCTGCGATAGCGCGCTGGCAAAGCCTATCTCTTCTTCGCCCGCCTTTGCCCCCGCGCAAAGCTCTGCGACCATGTTCAGCACTTCCACATCCGTGATGATTTTTTCATAGGACACAGACAATCCGCCCTCCAGCCAGCCCGCCGCGTGAATGATGACCGTGGCACCCCCCATCAGGCACCCCCAAAGGCCCATCTGGTTTTCATTGGCTGCCTGCACGTCATTGAGGTTGGAGGCACTGCCCGCCGCAGACCGCCACGGCAGCCCGACGAAGCGGGCCAGTTGCCCGGCCGCAAGCGACGCCTGAAAATGCGCGGGCGTGCCGAACGCGGGCGCGCCTGACTTCATGTCGACATTCGACGTGAAAGACCCGTAGCAGACGGGCGCGCCCGGTTTGACAAGCTGCGTCAATGCGATGGCAGAGAGCGCTTCGGCGTGGCTGAGGGTGATGGCCCCGGCCACGGTAATCGGCGCCATGGCCCCCATCAGCGTAAAGGGCGTCACTATCGACAGCTGGCCATTGCGGGCAAAGTCGATCAGTCCCTGCGCCATCGGAATATCCAGCGTGCGCGGGCTGTTGGTGTTGATGATGGTGTAGCAATAGGGCTCAGCCATAAATCCCGCATCAGAGACGCCGCGAAAGTCCCGCAGCATCTCAAAACAGTCCATCACCTGCGGGGTTCCGCGCGAAAAGATGAAAGGAAACTTGTCTGTCAGCGTCAGTTGCGCCTCTGTCGTGAAGTAGTGGCGCAGGTGGATCGGCACATCCTGAGGCTCAACCGACGGGGACATCATCTGAAAGACATCAAAGTGATGCGCCAGTTGCGTGTATTCCCGGTAGTCCTGCGCCGTGCCGGGACGCCGCCCGCGCACAAGGTCGGTCGCATGGGGCGCGCCTGCGCCGGGTTGAAACACCAGACTGCCCAGTTCCAGCAGCACATCCCTGTCTCGCGCGCCTGCGCGGCCCAGAATGGACTTGGGCGCGGACTGCACCGCCGCTGCCACGATGTCACGCCCGAGATAGACCATGTCACCCTCGACGCGGGCCCCGGCCTTTCGGAATACCTGCAGCGCTTCGGGCAGCAGAACCTTGACACCCAACTCCTCCAGTGTCCGCAGCGCCGTGTCGTGCATATCCGCGATCTGATCATCCGAGAAAACGCGCATCGGCGGAAAGGGATTGCGGAGGTTCCGGTAGTTTACCTTGCGCGGTGGCGTGGGCTGTTTTGCGCCGCGCCGCCCGCGCCTGCGCGCCTTCTCGGAGGTGGTCACAGTCGCATCGCCTTGCCCTCAGGATCAAAGGGAGAGGGCGGGATCACCCTTGCTTCGCGTTCAACGCCCACAACGTGGCAGGTGAGTTCCGTGCCGGGCAGGGCTTGGTCGGTATCGACCAGCGCCATGGCCAGCGATTTGCCCACCGTATGGCCATAGCCTCCGGAGGTGACGAACCCCACCTGTTTTCCTTTCGACCAGAGGGGTTCATAACCGCTTGCATCCGCACCATCCGCGTCGATTTCCAGTGTCACCTGGCGCTGGGCGGGGCCATTGCCATCCCGTTCTGCAAGGGCTGCGGCCTTCCCGATGAACTCTTTGTCCCAATCAATCCAGCGGTCCATGCCGGTCATGCCCGGCGTGTAGCCTTGCGTGAATTCCGCGTTCCAGATGCCAAAGCTCTTTTCCAGACGCAGCGACAAGAGCGCATTAAAACCGTATTCGCGGATGCCTTCTGTCTGTCCTGCTTGCAGTAAAATCGGGCGCAACGTGGCGTGATCGCCCGCGCGGCAGTGGATCTCGTATCCCAACTCGCCCGCGACAGACAAACGCCCGACATTGCAGCGTAACAGCCCAATGTCGAACGCCCCGCAGCCCATGAACGGCAAGGCCCCCACTGGCCCCTCTGACAGTTTCTCGATCACTTTGCGCGACAGCGGCCCGGCCAAAGAGAACCCGGCCATTTCTTCGCCAAGATCGCGTAGGGTCACGCCGTCCTCCATGTGATCGGCGAACCAACGCATGTGCCAGGCGCGCAAATAGTAGCTGCCCATGATCCACCATGTGCCGTCACCCCAGTTGAAGACCGTGAGATCCCCTTTCAGGCGTCCGTCCTCTGCGATCATTGGGGCAAGTTTGGCACGGCCGGGTTTGGGCAGTTTCGAGGCCATGACCCGGTCCAGCCAGCGTTCGGCATTCGGCCCCGTGACCTCAAAGCGCGAAAAGCCCGTGATGTCCAAAAGACCCACAGCATTGCGGACCGCGTGACATTCATCGCCCACGATTGGATGCGCGTTTGAGCGTTTCAGGGATGGCGTTTCTTCAAAGCCTGCCTGCGCGAAATACAAAGGTACCTCCAAATCCCAGCTTTGCCCCCAGTGCGCCCCCGCTGCGGTCATATCCGCGTAGGCCCCTGCGGTTTTCAAGGGCCGCCCGGCGGGCAGTTGTTCGTTGGGGTAGGTCATCACGAAACGGCGGGTGTAGAATTGGCCGGTGGTTTCCTTGATATACTGTTTGTTCTCGGCCCAGATGCCATAGCGCGCCACATCCATGCCGTAGACATCCGTCTCGGGCGTGCCGTGGATCATCCATTCGGCCAGTGATTTGCCCACACCGCCGCCTTGCAGGAACCCCGCCATCACCGCACAGGCCGACCAGTAGCCGCGCTTGCCCGGAACCGGCCCCACCAGCGGGTTGCCATCAGGCGAAAAGGTGAAGGCTCCGTTGACCCATGTCTTGACCCCGACCTCTTGCAGGCAGGGGTAGCGTTCAAAGCCCAGCGTCAACTCGTGCTCGATGCGGTCGGGGTCTTCCTGCTGCAACTCGAACCCGTATTCCCACGGTGCGCCGTCCATCATCCAGTGCTGGTGGTTGATCTCGTAAATGCCCAGCAATACGCCTTTCTGATCCTGCCGCAAATAGGTGAACCCTTCGAGGTCGACCGTCATCGGCACTTCGAAATCCAGCTCGTCGAGGGCCGGTATCTTGTCTGAAATCAGGTAGTGGTGGTTGAGCGGTGACACGGGCAGTTCCACGCCCGCCATGCGCCCGACCTGCTTGGCCCATAGCCCGGCGGCATTGACCACATGTTCACAGCTGATCGTGCCTTTTTCGGTGACCACCTCCCACCCTTCGAGGGTCTGGTTCAGCTCTAGCACGCGGTTGTGTTCGATCACTTCCGCGCCACGCTTTTTGGCGGCCCCCGCGTAGGCGTGCACGGTGCCGGTGGTGTCGATATACCCTTCGCGGTCCGCCCACATGCCGCCCAGCAAGTCGTGGCCGGACATGATCGGGTTCAATTCAACCGCTTCTTCGACGCTGACAAGGCGGCAATCGGTGATGCCAATGGATTGGAAGGTGCGGTAGGCCGATTGCAGCCATTCCCAACGGTCCGGCGTGCCAGCCATGGTCAGACCGCCGGTCATGTGCAATCCGATGCTTTGGCCGCTCTCAGCCTGAATTTCCTCAAATAAGTCAATCGTATAAGCTTGTAACGACGCGATATTTGGATCGGCATTCAGGGCGTGGAACCCGCCTGCCGCGTGCCAGCTTGAGCCTGCGGTCAGCACAGAACGCTCGATCAAGCAGCAATCGGACCAGCCAAGTTTTGCAAGATGATACAGCACCGATGTACCTACGACGCCTCCACCGATCACGACAACCCTGTAGTGCGATTTCATGCTGTTCACTCCCTTGCCTCGAATACTGGACACTACTGTCTACTCCTCGTGACGCTAGGGGGGTGCGGGCGGGTCCGTCAATGCCTTTTGTGACCTGCAATGTTCGTTTTCAGAGGTCAGCGCCGCAGCACGGAGGCGAGAAAACTTTGGGTGCGCGCCTGCCTCGGGGCGCTAAAGATTTGCTCGGGCGGCCCTTCCTCGACAATCACGCCGCCGTCCATGAAGCACACGCGATCCGCCAGTTCTCGGGCGAACCCTATCTCGTGGGTGGCCAGCACCATGGTCATGCCGCTGTCCCGGAGCTTGCGCAGGATATCGAGGACTTCACCCACCAGTTCCGGGTCCAGCGCCGATGTGATCTCATCAAAGAGCATGATCTCTGGCTTCATCGCCAGCGCCCGGATGACCGCCACCCGTTGTTGTTGCCCGCCAGACAGTTGGTCCGGGTATTTGGTCATGTGCGAGGCCAGTCCGAAACGTTCAAACAGAGCCACGGCGCTGTGGCGTGCGTCCTGCCCCATGACCCGGCGCGGGGCCAGCAGCACATTTTCGAGGGCGGTCATATGGGGAAAGAGGTTGAACGATTGGAAAACGATTCCGATGCGCCGCCGGATCGGGCCAAGGTCCAGACCCGGCTCAGCAATGTCCAGACCATCCAGCCACACCGCGCCATCATCAATGGGTTCAAGCTGGTTGATGCAGCGCAGCAGCGTTGACTTACCCGACCCTGACGCGCCGATCAGGCAGATCATTTCCCCTGCACCCACGCTCAGATCAATGCCGCGCAGCACCACGTTATCGCCAAAGGACTTGTGCAGGTTTTCAAGGCGCAGTTTAGCGTCTGGCATTGCGATCCTTGTTCAACAGATAATCCGCATAGCGCGTCGCAGGCACCGTGATGCACAAAAAGATCACGGCTGCCACCACATAGGGTGTGAAATTTGCCAGCAGGCTCTTGTAGATGCCGGCCTGCCGCAAAATCTCAACCGGGCCAATAAAGCTCAGCAGCGCCACATCCTTTTGCAACGCGACCAGCATGTTCATATTCGCCGGCACCACGCGCCGGATCGCTTGTGGCAGAATGACAAAGCGCATGGTGTCGCGTTCATTCAGACCCAGACAAATAGCGGCATTGCGCTGGCTTTCATGGATGCTTTCGATGCCGGAGCGCAGCACCTCAGCCACATAGGCTGAATAGGTCAGCACCAAGGCGACGGTGCCCCAGATATAGGGCGAATTCCACGGTCGCGGCAGCCCAAGGCCGGGCACGCCAAAGCCGATCAGGTAAACCAGCAGCACAACCGGCACGCCCCGAAACAGATCAACGTAGACGGCCCCGAAAATCCGCAACGGAAACAGGGCGGGGTTGCGCGCACCGCGCGCCAGTGCGATGGCCAGACCCAAGACGAAAATCAGCGGTACAGACCACGCAAAGATTGCCACATCCACCACAAACGCGCGCAGCAATGTCGGAAAGGTGTCGATGAACACCGCGCCGTCAAAAAAGCTGGCGCGCACGGCAGGCCAGCCGGGGGCAAGCGGCACCAGCACAACCAGCGCGGCAATCACGCAAGCAGAGCTTGTCGCCGCAAGAAAAAGCGCGCGCCGTCTGGCACGCGCGTCATATGCCAGTCGTCTGTTCACGGGGTTATTCGATACGCGGCACGCCAGTTGCATCCAGCAGCCATTGCGCTTCGATCGCGTCAAGCGTGCCATTGGATTTCAATGCCTTAAGGGCTGCGTCCACACAGTCTTTCAGCGGGTTGCCTTCCGCAAGAATCATGCCAAAGTGATCGGGGTTATCAGTCTCGTCTGGTGCAAACTGGCCCAGAACCTGCCCCCCCTCCAATACAGCCACCGACATATAAAGCGCGGTTGGCAAATCAAATAGCCCGGCGTCGATCTGATTGGCCTTCATCGCTTCGGCGACATTGGCCGTGTCGTCATAAATCAGCGGACTGCTATCCGGGTCGATGGTTTCGAGCACAACAGGCAAGGCCGTCGTCGTGGCGACCACGCCCCACTTGAGCTTCTTCAGCGTCGCCAGATCCGGGGTCAACGCCGCACCGCCCCGCACCAGAACGGCCATGGGCGCGGTGTAGTAGGGGGCAGAAAAGTCTACAACCTTGTCGCGGGCCTCTGTAATCGAAAACTGCTGAAGGTTGAGGTCAAAATCTTTTTGCCCCGGCTGGATCGCCTGATCAAACGAGGTCCGCGTCCAGACAACCGCATTATTTGCAAAGCCCATTTCTGCCGCAACCGCATAGGCCACCGCCGCCTCAAAACCCTTGCCGGACTCAGGGGCATCATCAATGACCCACGGGTAGTAGGCCGGGTTGCCTGTGGCGATGGTCAAGACGCCGTCCTGCAGTGTTTTGCCCTCTGCACAGGTCTCAGCAGCGATGGTGCTGACCCCTGCAAGACATAGTGCGCTTGCGGCGATGGTGGATTTCCACATCGTTTTTCTCCCGTTCCGTTTGCGCAAGTATTCCCCGGTCCGGGACGCCGCGCAAGCGAACTTCACCAGTCTCTGTGGCGCAGGCGCGTATTCTGCGTCTCTAAAGAGCACAAAGCATCAGGTTGGATCAACGATGCCCATCGCGATAAGCCGCAGCGCCGTCATGGAGGGGACAAAGAAATAGTCACCGCCCCTGCATTCCACGAAAGTTTTGAGCTTGCTCATGATGTAGGGCGGTTTGCCTGACTTGGGGTCAGACGTCACAGTAAAGCGCGTGTGATGGCTGTGGTCCCCCAGCATCGGACAGGTGTTGTTGCCCTGATGAAAATCCAGCCCGTATTGTATCCACTGCTGTTGGACGAACTCGAACTGCCGGAACAGGCTTGCCCCCATGATCATCATCGCCACGCCTTGCTCTGTCGCATCCGTGTTCTGTGCGGGATCAGAATTGCCGTAGGGCAGCCCACGCCGCAGGACCCGGCGCCTTTTATTGAGCGAATGGCTCGCGTTATGGTTGGGGTAGGGTTTGCCGTTCTTATCCACACCCGGCTTGTTCAGCGGGTCAAGGTAGTCGCGGGTGTTCATGCGGCGGATATGCGCGCCGCCTGGCACGTTGTATCCGGGCATGTCGTCTGCATAGCGGAAATCCGATGCGGCGGGCGAGCGCAGATAAGCCACCTGATTTTCAAGCGCTTTTGCCGGGTCCGGGTCCTCAAACCCGTGTTCTTTGCGAAAGGCGCGCCACGCCTCATAGGTGGGCACTTTGGCCAGCGGGACGCCATCTGACCAGCGCCCGCACATTTTTGCACGCAGCGTTTCTTTGGCCTCTGGCACGCCGATGTCCATTACCTTGGCAAAATTTTTCGCTTCTTCAGAGACAATATCGTCAAAGCTTGTCACATTCTCATGCAGCTTGCGGTAGGCCATGAAGGTGCCGTTTTGCGAGAACTCCGGCGGCATGGCCGCAGGCGGCAACTCCTGACTTTCATCCGGATGGCCCAGAACAAATTCGCCCGTCGCGATAGGCTCCCATTTGCCGTCTACGCGCTTGCCGCGCCCGATCACCGCGTTGCGCATCTCTGAGGGTCTGTATTGCCCGTCAAAGACCGGGTCGCCAATGCCATCGGCAAATCCGAAATGCTCCTTGGGGGAGGGCAGATGCACGTCGCCAAACGTCTCGAACACCGCATGCGCATCCTGATAGGTGCCTTTGCCGTCCTTGCCATGCCCGACCAGCAGCCGCACACCGTCGTTGGACGCCTTGCACAGGTCCTGCAACCACTTGGTGTTGACCTCGAACTCATCAACGGGCTCGGTTTTGCCAAGGGTTTTCAACTTTGCGTTCAGCGAAATCCAGATGTGCACATCATCTTTGCCCTCATTGCCGATCAGACGGTTCTTGCGCCAGATCGGGTCCCAGTGCGCGTCCCAGTCCGGGTCTTGCGCGGCAATCTTGGTGGTGTCCCGGTCGCCCAGCACAAAGGCGCGGTCCTTCATGCCTTCCGCGAACTCATCCGGCATGCTTTTGAGCGTGCGGGGCGGGACATGCAGCTGCCATAACCCGTAAAATGTAAAGCCAATGTTGACCGTGCAGGCCGGCTGCTTTGCCTCTTCCGGCCAACGCGCGGCGGTTGTGACTTTCTTGCGGACCGCATCCACGAACTTTCGCCCCTCTTCCGAGGTGGCGACGTTGAAAAAGAAATACCGCGCAAAGGGGTATGAAAACCGCCCGTAAGCGCGGACGACGTTGCCCTGGATGTCGTGCAGGTTCAGAGTGCGTGCCATTTTGTCGTTCCTTCTCACTCAGGTCTTGGGCGTGCTGACAACGCCCGGACGTTGCGTGGGTCCGCTGCGATCGCTGGGCTTGTGGGTGTCGAGAAACGTGCCAAACTGCTCATGAAGGTCTTTGGGGCTGATGCCCTGTGCCTTAACTGCGAAGTCTGAAAACTTCTGTTGCATGTAAAGCGCCTTCAGCACGGAGGGCAGGTCATCATATGTCGCCGGGGGCAGTGGTTTCGCGCCGTTGGCGTTGACATATTTTACAACGCCGAAGCCCGCGACCCCGGTGAGTACCGCGCCGATCACGGCGCTGGCCAGCGAACTGATCTCCGGCCCGACCGGCATCTCCAGATACCCGAGCAGACGCAGCAAAAGCGCAAAGAGGGTCCAGAGCGCAGGGATTGCGATGGCAGCTGCCAGAACCAACAAAGGCAGGTGATTGAAGGTGGGCATCTTGAGGTAGTAGTCGTGAAACGGCATCGTTGTTTCAACATGGCACCGGTTGAGGTAGTCGGCGAAATCCTGCGCGGTTTTGACGTCGTCGAACCCTTCGCAGTTGGAATAGATGTCGTGCAACTCTTCGCCCATCGTCTCCCATAGCTTGCGCGCGTAGGCATCGCGGACGCGGCGTTGCTCTGTGGGGGACAGCGTCTTGGGCAGCGGTTGGCCGTCCTCCTCAACCGCATCAATGTCTGCACAAAATACAAGGTATGAGGTGTTCAACCTGTCTACTGGTTTGGGGACCTCCGGCGGATCGCGGGTGATGGCCGCCCATAGCGCGTTTTTGCCCACGCGTCCGTTATAGATCGTGTCGTTCAGCACGAACATGCGCGCCAGATGCGTGCGCGTGTTGCGCGCCAAAGGACTGTGCGTCTTGGTCTCTTCGGTGGCGGGCGATTGCAGCGCGGTGGGGAACTTTGCAAGCGCCACGCGCACATCCTGTGTGTATGACGCATGCTTTTGCCCTGCACCTGCGCTGTCTTTGATGGGCGCGAGGGTCGTGAGGAAAATATGACCGCTGTCCAGATCTGCCATGTCGCGGTCTCCTTCAGGTGCTGGGTTTGTCGAAGAACGTGCCGCGGTTGATGTCCGCGCGTTCCGTGGCAAGGCTGGCCACCGGGCCGTAGCCTGCATCGCCCAAGCCCATCTGCATCCGGCCCATGGCCTCTTTGTAGGTTTGCGCAAATTCTTCGGGAGTTTGGGTTTTGTGGGCCTCCTCAAGGCTCAGTAGTGTATCGTAGACCGTCAAAGAGGTCTTGATATCTCGCTGCGCGGACCCGGGCGTGGCGTTGTAGTAGTAGTCTGTCGTGACCTGATTGTGGGTGATGTAGGTCTTGAAGGGGGTGATCGGGATAGACAGAGGGTATTTCGTGGCAGAGAACCAAAACAGGTTGAGACCATTTGGGATGCCATCAGAGAACGCATCGATGTATTGGTCCCAGGTGCCGTTGAAGTTGGAGCAGAACATCATGTAGTCGTTTTTAACGGTCTGTTTTCCCTGTCCAAGGTCGGGCCACTGGTCAGGTTTGATAATGACCCAGCGGGCGAAGTGAATAAGCGACAGACCCAAAAGCCCCATCAGGCGTTCCGGCATCCCACGCGCGGCCATGAACAAAAGCCGGTTCATCCATGTGATCTTGGGATTGCTCGGCGTGACCACGTTCATGGCATACGCCTTTCCGGCAATATTCGTCATGAAACCCCTCCCTTTTCGAAATAATACGTCCTCTATAAGTTCTAAATACCATGAATGGTTGAATTTTTGAAATAAAATTAGCGCAAAGCGGGTGCGAGGGGCGCTCAAAGCCGTGCGGCCCCTCATTTGGCGGCGCCAGACACTGCACCGGACGGGCCGCTAGATCGAAGGCAGCAGGGCTCATGTCTGCGTTGCCCGCCGGACCGCCTGTTTCACCGCCTGCGGGACGATCTTTTTAAGAAATCGTCGCGCGCGGCGGCGTTCCGGGTTTGGCTGCTTAGCTCAGGACACCTTCCAGCACGCCGCCAATGTCCGCGATCTGATCTGCCGTGATGGTCAGGGGTGGGGACATGGCGATTGCGTTGCCGACAGGCCGCACAATCAGCCCCGCCTCCCATGCCTTGGCGTAGGCGTCCCGCGCAGCGGCACCGGGGGTGTCACCTGCGGCCAGTTCGATCGCGCCTACCAGCCCTTGGTTGCGGATATCGACAACACCGGGGCTGCCCTTGAGCCCGTGCAGCATCTCTTCCCATGCGGGAGCCATTTTGGCGGCGTTCTCGAATATCTGCTCATCGCGGTAGACGTTCAGGGTGGCAATGGCCGCAGCACAGGCCAGCGGATGACCGGAATAGGTATAGCCATGAAACAGATCAGGCATGGCCTTGGGGCCATGGCGAAAAGCATCGCGGACCTCTTTGGTCACCATCACACCGCCCATGGGCACTGTTGCATTTGTCATGCCCTTGGCCACGGTGAACAGGTCTGGTTTCACGTCAAAATGCTGATGTCCAAAGGCCGTGCCCAAGCGTCCAAACCCGGTGATGACCTCGTCAAAGATCAACAAAATGCCATGGGCATCGCAAATCTCGCGCAGACGTTCCAGATAGCCCTTTGGCGGCGGGAACACACCGCCTGCGCCCATGACAGGCTCCACGATAACCGCCGCGATGCGCTGGCCCCCATGCGTGTCGCAGAACATGGCCAGATCGTCGGCAAGATAGGCCCCGTGTTCGGGTTGTCCGCGCGAAAAGGCGTTCTCTGGCAGTTGGGTCTGGCGCATGTGACAGGTCGACGGATACAGCGTGCCGAACTGCCCCTTGTTCAGGCCAATGCCACCCACCGACAGGCCGCCAAAGTTGATCCCGTGATAGGCTTTCTGACGCCCCACAAGGATACGACGGTCGCCGTCGCCGCGCGCGGTATGATAGGCAAGAGCGATTTTCAGCGCCGTGTCTACCGCCTCTGACCCGGAATTGGTAAAGAACACATGATCAAAGCCGGGCGCCAAGGCCACCATGCGGCTGGCGGCTTCAAAGGCGATGGGATGCCCCTGATTAAACGAATGCGCAAAGTCCAGCGTGGCGGCCTGCGTCTGAATGGCTTTGGTGATCTGGGGGTGATTGTGGCCTGCATTGCTGCACCACAGCCCGCCTGTCCCGTCGATCAGCCGATGCCCGTCCAGGGTGGTGTAATAGCACCCTTCTGCCGTGGCGATCAGCTTTGGATTTTCTTTGAACGCCGCGGACGCGGTAAAGGGCATCCAGAAACTGTCGAGGTCATTCGGAATTTTGATCTGCTCTGTCATGTCCGGTCTCCCTTTTGCGTGACGGATATTCGGTGTTGTATGCGGCGACGCTAGCCTATTCAAACGGCCTTGGCCAAGGGGCTTTCGATGCGCCCTAACCTTTCTTGAACGGGGTCATGCCCGCCCGCGCCAGCGCATCTGCCCGTTCGTTTTCCGCGTGGCCTGCGTGGCCTTTCACCCATTTCCATGACACGTCATGGCGGGCCTGGGCCGTATCAAGGCGCATCCAAAGCTCCGCATTGGCCACAGGCTTTTTCGCGGCATTCTTCCAGCCGTTCTTTTTCCAGCCGAAAATCCAAGAGGTGATCCCGTTTTTGACGTAATTGCTGTCCGTCACAATGGTGATGCGGGTGTCGCGGGTCAGGCTCTCCAGCGCGTTGATCGCCGCCAGCAGCTCCATACGGTTGTTGGTGGTGTCCGCCTCGCCGCCGCTCAATTCGCGTTCCTTAACCACCGCGTCGCCCTCGGTGGCTTGCAGCAACACGCCCCAGCCGCCCGGACCGGGATTGCCCGAACAGGCCCCGTCGGTATAGGCAAAAAGCTCAGGCATGGGCCAACACGCAGACCCAAGGGGCCACTTCGCCACTTAACCCGGGGTCTTCGCCGTCTGTAATCTGCAAAACCGTGAACCCGGCATGCCGCAACAGGGCGGTCAGTTCATCTTGGGTGTAGTAGGTGTAAAGCCGTCCCAGACTGTCGCGGTGCGCGCCTTCGCCTGTTTTCAGGCCGATGTGCAGCACACCATTTGGTTTCAGCGCGAGATGCAAGGCGGCAAGGTGACCGGGCATGTTATCTCGCGGCGCGTGCAGCAGTGAGAAGTTGGCCCAGACGCCATCGTATAAATCCGTGCCACCAACATCGTCAAAACCGGCCTGCTGTGCTGTCACACCGGGAAAGGACGCCGCCCGCGCCACCATTTCGGGCACCGGATCAAAGGCTGTGACCTGCAACCCTGCTTCGGCCATGCGCGCGGCAAAAAGGCCCGGCCCGCAGCCCAGATCAAGCACGTGACCCGCCGGGGTCACGGCGGTCAGGAAGGCTGCAAACTGTGGGTCCTTGTCGATCTGGTCTTCCATGATCCGGGTGTAGTCGTCCACTTTCTCGGCGTAGACGCGCAGGGTCTCTTCGTCACTCACAGGAACACTCCAATCGCAAGGCAGATCAACACGATGCTCGTCAGCAGCACCCGCAGGCTGATCCACCACGCGGGCGTCAGGCGCCAGATCGAGAACATGATATCCAGCAGCAATAGCCCTGCAAAGCCGAACATCAGGTTCAGCATCGCCGCATTTGGCCCGCCCCCGGTCATGAAAAACGCCCAGAGGGCGGGGATCACTGACAGCACGTAGCACATGACCCCAAGCGTGCCGCTGGCCTTGGTTGCAAACCCCCACAGCACCCCGGACATAAAGGCCAGGATCACGGTGCCATAGGCGGTCATGACGAAGGGGCCGACGTAGCGCGCGCCCGCGGTCTGCACGCCCCAGATCGCCAGCGGCTCGACCAGATAGCTCAGCGCGCCCCACAAGAACGGAAGCAGGCCGGTAAGGCCAAGAAGCAGCGGGGCGGTTGGTATCTCTCTCATGAGCGGCAACATGAACACAGCGGTCTGGCGTGGCAAGCAGAAGGACTCATTTTGTCATGCGCCCGCCGGGGATAAGACCCGGGTCCGCCATCCCCAGAATGCTGGCATCCGTATCGCGCAGGCCCAGACGCGCGCAGACCGCTTCGGAGGGTGCATTGCCCGGCTCAACCCCGGTGAAAACCTGCGTGAACCCGTAGCGCCGGTTCATCTCCAGAATAACCTCGGCCCCCAGACGCAGCGACAAACCGTGCCCGCGCGCGGTCTCGCGGGTGGCCAGCATCCCCCACCAGCATTCTGTCCTGCCCATCGGGTGTGCGTCATGCGCAAAGGACGCGGCCGCCGCGCAGGACTGAACCTCTCCCGTCGCGTCAAGCGCCATCAAACATGCGCCGGGGCGCAACGTGCCGCTGAGAACGGCGAGGTTGGGCGGTAGCACGCCGCAGGACAATGCAGCATCGGCGAAAGACGCGCGCGTTTCCTGCGGTGTCTCTGCGCTGAGCCATTCGAGTCGAATGTCCTCCGGCAAAGCGCGCGTGGCCACAATCTTCCGTGCCATGTTTAGCGTCTCATCCGCGCCGACCCAGCGCGCGTAGTGCATCGGCTGAAGCCCGTGGTCGACCGTTTCCGCCTGCAGCACTGCCATGCGGTCGTTGGGCACGCACGCGTAGTTGCTGTTGCCTTGCAACCGCGCCAGCGCGATCACGTGCTCAAGCGGTGCATCATCGTGGTTGAACACTCCAACTGCCCGACCGTAATACGTGAAATGCGTCGTTTCGCGTGTCAGATCATACAAAGCACGGCCCCGCATGAGCAACGTCTGCTGCACATCCGTTCCGAAGTAATCCTGCGCGGCCGCCACGGGGTGAGGGTGCACTACACAGGCTCGCGCAGCACGCGCGGGACTTTGAATTCCACGTTCTCTACGGCGGTTTCGACCACCTCGCGGGTGACGTCAAACCGACCCTCAAAGGCATCGATTACCTCGTTGATCAGCACTTCAGGGGCGGAAGCCCCCGCCGTGATCCCAATGCTGGTGATCCCCTCAAGCGCGCGCCAGTCGATGTCTGCTGCGCGTTGGACAAGCTGAGCATAGGCGCAGCCTGCGCGTGCCCCGACCTCTACCAAGCGCTTGGAATTAGACGAATTTGGTGCGCCTACCACAAGGATTGCGTCGCATTTCGGGGCCATCGCCTTGACCGCTTCCTGCCGATTTGTAGTGGCATAGCAGATGTCTTCCTTGTGGGGGCCCACGATGCTGGGAAACCGTGTCTTGAGCGCGCGCACTACCTCTGCGGTGTCATCCACGCTCAGCGTCGTCTGTGTCACATAGGCCAGCTTTGCCGGGTCCCGCACATCGATCGTTTCCACATCCTCCGGCGTCTCCACCAGCAACACTTCGCCCTCGGGCAACTGACCCATGGTTCCAACCGTTTCCGGGTGTCCGGCGTGGCCGATCATGATCATCTGCAACCCATTGTCGGAATGGCGCTGGGCTTCGATATGCACCTTGCTGACCAAGGGACAGGTGGCATCCACATAAACCATCTGGCGGGCGGCCGCTGCCGACGGCACAGATTTTGGCACCCCATGGGCAGAGAAAATTACCGGGCGATCATCCGGGCAATCATCCAGTTCCTCGACAAACACTGCTCCCTTGTCGCGCAGGTCGTCGACGACATACTTGTTGTGCACAATCTCGTGGCGCACGTAGACCGGCGCGCCCCATTTATCGAGCGCCATCTCCACAATCTTGATGGCCCGGTCCACGCCCGCACAAAAGCCGCGCGGCGCTGCCAGATAAAGGGTTAAAGGTGCTTTGGTCATATCACTCTCCGCTTGAGCGCAGAGTTACGCATCAACGCGGTGCTCGTCCAGCCCAAGGGGCAGGATTTCGGTGTTTTGGCCTGTCACTTGTCCTGCGCCCGGCAATGCGTGTCGGCCATAGGGCCGACATGCTCTTTTCAGCCTACTGCGGCATCCGCAAACTCACGGGGTGGGCGGCCAATGACTTCTTTCAGCTCATCCAGTTCGATGAAGTTATCGGCCTGACGGCGCAAATCGTCCGAAATCATCGGCGGTTGGCTGCGAATGGTCGACACAACAGACACACGCACGCCAGAGCGTTGCAGGCTTTCGATCAGGGGGCGGAAATCGCCATCGCCCGAAAACAACACGATATGATCAACCCGTGGCGCGAGTTCCATCGCATCAACGGCAAGCTCGATGTCCATGTTGCCCTTCACTTTGCGGCGGCCCATGCTGTCGGTGTATTCCTTGGCAGGCTTCGTCACCATGGTGAAGCCGTTGTAGTTGAGCCAGTCAACAAGAGGTCGGATGGGGGAGTATTCGTCGTTCTCAAGCAAGGCCGTGTAATAAAACGCGCGCAGCAGTTTGCCGCGCCGCATGAATTCCTGCCTCAGAAGCTTGTAGTCGATATCGAACCCCAAGGACTTCGCGGCCGCGTACAGATTTGAGCCATCAATGAACAGCGCAAGCCGTTCGTCCTTGTAAAACATTATTATTTCCTTTCGCTGGGCCGAAACGCTGGTGTGTGTCTAATTACGCGTCTAAAAAATTTTAGCGGTTCGTCGAGTTAAAATACGGCTTTTTGGCTGTGCCGCAAGCCAATAGCATGATGGAAAAGAGCGAAAAATTGCCACAAAGCCGGTCAGTTGCATTGATTGCCCTCGGGTCAAACGTCGCCTTGGAAGGGGTGACGCCAAAGATAATTATTCAATCTGCGGTTGAGGTTATTGGTGAAAGCTGTGGTGCAATTCGCGCCGTGAGCCGCCTTTTCTCGACCCCGGCGCACCCTCTGGGCAGCGGGCCGGATTTTGTCAATGCAGCCCTCGTTTTGGAGACAATAATGGCGCCCACCGCGCTTTTGGCGGCGTTGCACGCCATTGAATCGTCGCAGGGACGGCTGCGCAAAAAGCGGTGGGGTCCCAGGACACTGGACCTTGATCTGCTCGCATTGGAGGACACGCTGCTGCCGGATCGCGCGGTTTTCGATCATTGGCGGGGCCTTGCGACGGAAGAGCAGCAGCAGAAAACGCCTGAGACGCTCATATTGCCGCATCCCCGCCTGCACGAACGCGCCTTTGTGCTGGTGCCGCTTGCGGACGCGCTACATAAGGCCGGCATCGACTGGACTCACCCGGTTTTGCACGTAACTGTGGACGAAATGCTCGATACTCTGCCGAAAAGCGAGCGATTGGGCGTTGTCCCCTTGCGGGACCGGTGATTCAGCGCTTGAAACCTGTGGGCATCCGCACTAAGTAACGCGCCTTGAGGCACACGACGCAAAGGGATATGCATCATGGCACGGGTAACGGTCGAAGACTGCGTTGACAAAGTTCCAAATCGGTTCGATCTCGTCATGTTGGCTGCACATCGTGCACGCGAAATTTCCTCGGGTGCCGAGATCACTGTTGCGCGCGACAACGACAAAAACCCTGTTGTGTCGCTGCGTGAGATTGCCGAAGAAACCCAAAGCGTCGATGACCTGCGCGAGCGTCTGATCGAAAGCAACCAGCACCAGATCGAGGTGGACGAGCCCGAAGAAGACGCGATGGCGCTGCTTATGGGTGCCGAACAGGACAAGCCTGAAGAGGACAGCATGTCCGAAGAAATGCTGCTGCGTCAATTGATGGCGGCGCAAGGGCAGGGCTGACGCCACAGCCCCGTATGGTATGACGGCGACGCTTGATCATCAGTACATCACTGCAGACGATCTTGTCGCTCTGGTCCAGAAATACAATCCAAAGAACAATGCAGGCCTGATCCGGGCTGCATATGAATACGGTCGTGCCATGCACGAGGGGCAGTTTCGCCATTCAGGCGAGCCGTATTTCACGCATCCGGTCGCCGTTGCCGCGATCCTGACAGAGCAGCAGCTGGACGACGCCACAATCGTCACAGCTCTTTTGCACGATACCATCGAAGATACCAAAGCATCCTACGCGGAGGTGTCTGAGCTTTTTGGCGAAGAAGTGGCCATGCTGGTCGATGGGGTCACCAAGCTGACAAACCTGCAATTGAACTCCACGGAGACCAAGCAGGCCGAAAACTTTCGAAAACTCTTCATGGCGATGTCGAAAGACCTGCGCGTGATCCTTGTGAAACTGTCTGACCGTCTGCACAACATGCGGACGATCAAAGCGATGAAGGTGGAAAAACAGGCGCAGAAAGCGCGCGAGACGATGGAGATATTTGCCCCGCTTGCCGGACGCATGGGCATGCAGTGGATGCGCGAAGAACTCGAAGACCTCGCCTTCCGCGTTCTCAACCCTGAGGGCCGGGCCTCGATCATCCGGCGTTTTATCAACCTGCAACGCGAGACGGGTGACGTGATCCAGCGCATCACGGGTGACATGCGCCTTGAGCTTGATAAGGCCGGCATCGATGCCGAAGTATTTGGGCGCGCGAAAAAGCCCTATTCGATCTGGCGGAAAATGCAGGAGAAAGAACAAACTTTTTCAAGGCTTTCCGACATCTACGGCTTCCGTATCATCACACGTTCAGACGAAGACTGCTACCGCACCCTCGGTGCGATCCATGGCCGATGGCGCGCGGTGCCGGGCCGGTTCAAGGACTACATCAGCCAACCCAAATCCAACGGCTACCGGTCCATCCACACGACTGTGTCGGGGCGCGACGGCAAGCGGGTTGAAGTACAGATCAGAACGTCGCAAATGCACGACGTTGCCGAAACCGGCGTTGCCGCACACTGGAGCTACCGCGACGGGGTGCGCTCGCAAAACCCCTTTGCCGTTGATCCGGCAAAGTGGATCACCACCCTGACAGAGCAGTTTGATGCAGAGGAAGACCATGAGGATTTCCTCGAAGCGGTCAAGCTTGAGATGTATTCCGATCAGGTCTTTTGCTTCACGCCCAAGGGCGAAGTGGTCAAGCTGCCGCGCGGCGCCACGCCGATTGATTTCGCCTTCGCCATCCACACCCGGATCGGGACAGCCTGCGTCGGGGCCAAGGTCGACCACATGCGCGTGCCGCTCTGGACAAGGCTGAAAAATGGTCAGAACGTCGATATTATCACCGCCGAAGGGCAAAGCCCGCAAGCCACTTGGCTGGACATCGCGGTCACCGGCAAAGCCCGTTCCGCGATCAGAAAGGCGCTGCGTCTGGAAGACCGTGCCCGTTTTGTCAAATTGGGCAAGGAACTTGCGCGTTCGGCCTTTGAGCATGTAGGGCGCAAATCCACCGACAAAGCTCTGGCGACGGCGGCGCGGCACATGCGTTTCGACAATCGCGAAGATCTGCTGGCCCGTCTGGGGGCTGCCGAAATCACCGGGCGCGAGGTGGTGCAGGCCGTCTACCCTGATCTAACCCCAAACACAGCCGACAAGATTGACGTAAAACGCGCTGTGGTTGGCCTCTCGCCGGGGCAGTCCTTTGAGCGGGCGTTTTGCTGCCAGCCGCTTCCCGGGGAACGGATCGTGGGCATCACCTTCAAAGGGCGCGGCGTCGTTGTGCATGCGATTGATTGCGACAGGCTGGGGGCCTACGAGGACCAGCTGGACCGCTGGATCGATCTGCGCTGGCACGAAGGAAGCCACCCCGTAGCCTATGGCGCCACGTTAGAGGTTACGCTGAGCAACGACACTGGCACACTGGGACGAATATGCACCTTGATCGGGGAGACCCGCGCGAATATTTCTGATTTGCAATTCGTTGACCGGAAACCGGACTTTTACAGGTTGCTGATATACGTGGAACTGCGCGACGTGGCACATCTGCACTCCTTGGTGCTGACGCTCGAAGCGGAAAGTGACGTGGCGTCAGTGTCGCGGGCCCGAAACATGGCTCAGCAACCGGTGGAGGAACGGCTATAAGGTCGCGGCCAGGTCATCGGCCTGTCACAATTTAATCTATCTACAGGTACAGGAATTATGTACCGCGAAAGGGACGCTAGTCTTGGTTTTCAAACGCAGAGTTCCAAAAAGCTGGCCGCGCGCCGCGCTGGAGTTTCTGTGGCCACGCGGAGGCTGGACGCGCGCCTTTCACTACGTCAAGCATCGGATGCGCAGGCTGCCGGATAGTCCCGAACGTATCGCGCGGGGCATCTGGGCTGGCGTGTTCGCCTCTTTTACGCCGTTCTACGGTCTGCATTTCTTTATCTCGGCTGGTCTCGCTTTCATCATGCGTGGAAACATTCTTGCGTCGCTGATGGCCACCTTCTTTGGCAATCCTTTGACCTATGTGCCCATCGGCGTGGCGTCCCTGCAGACCGGCTACTGGCTCTTGGGTACTACCGCCAGCGAGGAGGTACACCGCTCGTTTGGTGGTAAGTTTTTGGATGCAGGCGCTGACCTCAGGGACAATTTCGTTGCTCTTTTCACCCATGGCAACGCCGACTGGTCGGGGCTTGAGGTGTTTTACGATGAGATATTCTTTCCCTACATGGTCGGTGGCGTTTTACCCGGAATTATCTGTGGAACGGTTTGCTACTATCTGTCGCTGCCCCTGATCCGGGCCTACCAACACCGCCGCAAGGGGTTGATCAAGGCCAAGTTTGAAGCAATTAAAGCGAAAGCCACGGCAAAAGCGGATGCGAAACGCAAAGCCAACCCGGGCGAATGAGGGGATCATGATGGCAGACCAGTCAAAACTGCGCCTTGGCGTAAACATCGACCATGTTGCAACCGTGCGAAATGCACGGGGCGGGGCCTATCCAGACCCCTTGCGCGCGGCCAGAATAGCCGAAGAGGCCGGGGCGGATGGGATCACCGCGCATTTGCGCGAAGACCGCCGCCATATTTCCGATGCCGATATCGAAGGGTTGATGGAGGTGCTGCGCGTGCCTCTCAATTTCGAAATGGCCGCGACGGACGAAATGCAGGCGATCGCCTTGCGGCACAAGCCACATGCTGTCTGCATCGTTCCGGAAAAGCGGGAGGAACGCACCACCGAAGGCGGCCTCGAAGTGGCGCGCGAGGAAAACAAACTGGCACATTTCATCGCCCCCCTGCGCGAGGTCGGGTGCCGCGTGTCGATCTTTATCGCCGCCGATAAACGTCAGATTGAGGCCGCGCACCGCATCGGCGCGCAGGTAATCGAGCTTCATACCGGTGCCTATTGCGATGCCCATGCCGACGGCAACACTGAGGCCGCCGCCCGCGAACTTGAGGCATTGCGCGATATGTCGACTTTCGCCCATAGCCTTGGCCTCGAAGTGCATGCAGGCCACGGGCTGAACTACGACACCGTCCAGCCGGTCGCGGCCTTTCCCGAGGTGATGGAGCTTAACATCGGCCACTTCCTGATTGGCGAAAGTATCTTTCTGGGCCTTGGCCCCGCCATCGCGGAAATGCGCCGCCTGATGGATGAAGCAAGGGCCTGACACATGGCCCCGCACTCAGATTGTCAAACACCGCTCCGCTGTCGAACATAGCCCCCTGACGAACAAAAATACGCCGCAATTCTTGTCTAGCACGAGCTTGTTGGGGTTTGTTGGTATGCGTTTTATGCAGTTTTACACGGCGCGGTTTCTGGGCACCCTTGTTTTTGGCCTGTCTGTGTCGATCCTGTTGCTGTCGGCGTCTTTGCAGTCAGACGTGATCCGGCTCAGCGTCTTGGCGGTGCTGGGCGCGCCGTTGGTTGTGTCGGCCTTTGTCGAAGGGCTGTGGTTTCGCGGACCCCACCCCCCGAACGCGAAATCCTGCATCCAGACCGGTCTTTGGATGACGGCCTCCGTAGGTGCTATCTTTTCGATGCCGATGTCGATGGCCATAAACCCTGAGGCACATGCACTTGCCGCCACGCTCTATATGGCTTTTATGCTGGCGGTTTGTTGGCTGTTGCTCTTTTCGGGATACGTCTTTGGCGTCATTATGGAGATGGAGCAGCGACGCAACTAGGGAAACACACTATGATCCTCGGTATAGGGACGGACCTTGCAAATATCGAACGAATTCAAGGCACCTTGGACCGTTTCGGGGATCGGTTCCGCAATCGTGTCTTCACCGAAGTAGAGCAACGCAAAGCCGACAGCAGAGCCGACATTGCAGGCACTTACGCCAAGCGCTGGGCGGCAAAAGAGGCCTGTTCCAAGGCTTTGGGCACAGGCCTGCGCATGGGGATCGCGTGGAAAGACATGGCCGTCAGCAACCTTGGCACCGGGCAACCCGTGATGAAAGTGACCGGCTGGGCGGCAGAGCGACTGGCGGAGATGACGCCCAAAGATCACGACGCGATCATTCACGTCACGCTGACGGATGATCACCCATGGGCGCAGGCCTTCGTGGTCATTGAGGCCCGGCCAATCAAATAACCCGGCCTGTCACACCAACCCCTTCAAGGGCCTGAGCAGGCTGTGCTGCAACATCAAACGCTTTCACAATGCGGTGCCTGTCGGACGCTCAAGGGGTCTGTGGCGTGCGGTTGCCTTGACACTCTGACACGCCTCCCGCAAGAGAGGCGAAACCAACCCACGGAGAGCCCTGCATGGCCGCCAAGAAAGCAAAGTCCGAAAATGGATTTGTCGAGACGATCAAGACGATTGTCTATGCGCTGCTGATCGCGGGGGTCTTTCGGACGCTGTTTTTCCAGCCCTTCTGGATTCCGTCAGGCTCCATGAAAGAAACGCTGCTGGTGGGCGACTTCCTCTTTGTGAACAAGATGGCCTATGGGTATTCCTACGCTTCTTGCCCCAGCATCATCATGCCCCGCTTTGGCATCAATATCGATGCGCAGAATATCTGCGGTTTTCTCGACGGCGACAATACGCGCATCTGGGGGGGGGAGCCGGAACGCGGCGATGTGGTGGTTTTCCGCCATCCGGTGTCGGGGCGTGACTACATCAAACGGGTGATCGGCATGCCGGGCGATACCATCCAGATGCGCAACAGCCTTGTCTACATCAATGGCGCGGCCGCACCACAGGAACCCGCCGGTATCTTCTCCGAAGTGATGGCGCCCCAAGGCCCCGAAGGACGCCGCCCGCGCTGCGGCAACGGACCGGTTGGCGACGGGGGCGACTGCCGCAAGGCCCGCGCGATTGAAACACTGCCGGGCGGACGCCAGCACACTGTGCTAGACATCTCGCCGCAAGGGTCTGACAACACAGGCGTCTACAACGTGCCCGATGGCCACTACTTTTTCATGGGCGACAACCGCGACAACTCCGCGGACAGCCGCCTGGCCCGGCAGGTGCAGGGCGTGGGCTACGTGCCTTACGAAAACCTGATCGGACGGGCGGACCGCATCATGTTCTCATCGGCGGGGCGCTCCATGCTGTTTTTCTGGACGTGGCGCGCGGACCGTTTCTTTAAGGGGATCGAGTGAAGCTGTCAGGCGAACTCAAGGCATTTCAAACACGGCTTGGTCATACATTTTCCCGGCCTGAATTGCTCGCGCAGGCGGTCACCCATGCCTCCATGTCCTCCCCCAACCGCGACGACAATCAACGGATGGAGTTTCTGGGCGACCGGGTGCTGGGCCTTGTGATGGCCGAAGCGTTGCTTGCGCTTGACCCCGGCGCGGCAGAGGGCCAGCTGGCCCCCCGTTTCAACGCGCTGGTGCGCAAGGAAACCTGCGCCGACGTGGCCCGCGAAATAGATCTGGGTGCGGTTCTGCGCCTTGGCCGGTCCGAGATGATCTCGGGCGGGCGGCGCAAGCAGGCCTTGCTGGGCGATGCAATTGAATCTGTGATTGCGGCGGTCTATCTGGATGCGGGCTTTGAGGCGTCCAAAGCCCTGATCCTGCGGCTGTGGGGCAGGCGCGTCCATCTGGTAGACGCGGATGCCCGTGACCCGAAAACAGCGCTTCAGGAATGGGCGCAGGCGCGCGGGCTGACCCCGCCGCAATACGTTGAAATCGCACGCGAAGGCCCTGACCACGCGCCCATGTTCACAATCTCGGCCCAGTTGGACAATGGCGCTGAGGCGCGCGCGCAGGCAGGATCAAAACGGCAGGCCGAACAAGCGGCCGCGCGCGATCTTCTGGCCCGACTGGAGACTGCAACATGACCAAACGTGCTGGATTTATCGCTCTGATCGGTGAGCCGAATGCCGGGAAATCGACCCTGCTGAACCGTATGGTGGGCGCAAAGGTCTCTATCGTGACCCACAAGGTGCAAACGACCCGTGCGCGCATTCGCGGTGTTGCCATGGAGGGGGAGGCCCAACTGGTTTTTGTCGACACGCCCGGGCTGTTCCAACCGCGCCGGCGTCTGGACCGCGCGATGGTGGCCGCGGCATGGGGCGGGGCAGCAGACGCGGATGTGGTGGTCCTGATGGTCGAAGCACACCGAGGTGTTACCGAAGGCGTTGAGCGCATTCTTGAGGGACTGGGCGATGTAGGGCAGGGCCGCCAGGTTGCTCTTGCCATTAACAAGATCGACAGGGTTGCCGCTGAAAAGCTGCTGGGTCTTGCCGAAAAGCTGAACGCGGCCTACCCCTTTGCAGAGACCTTCATGATCTCGGCGGAGCGTGGGCACGGGGTGGATGATCTGCGGCAGTGGCTGGCGGTTGAGGTGCCGGAAGGACCGTGGCTCTATCCCGAAGACCAGATTGCCGATCTGCCCATGCGCATGATCGCGGCGGAAATGACCCGCGAAAAGCTGACCCTGCGCCTGCATCAGGAACTGCCCTACCAACTGACGGTCGAAACCGAAAGCTGGGAAGAGCGCAAAGACGGCTCAGCGCGCATTGACCAGATCGTCTATGTCATCCGTGACGGTCACAAAGGCATCGTGCTGGGCAACAAAGGGGAAACCATCAAGGCCATCTCCAAAGCCTCGCGCGAAGAGCTTGAGGAATTTCTGGGCCGCCGGGTGCATCTGTTCCTGCAGGTCAAAGTCCGTCCCAACTGGCTGGATGAGGCGGAGCGCTACTCTGAGATGGGACTGGATTTCAAAGATGGCAACGCGTGAGCTTGCCATGGGCCGCACGTCGGTAGGCTTTGGGTCGCAATGGCGCGCCTGACCTCCCGGTTCTGGGTCGATGCTTATCTGGCGCGGCTCAGGTTGTCGGATATCCCGGCCTTTGTGGTGGCGCATGGTGATGATACCGCAGGCGACGTGTTGGTGCGGCTGAACCTGCTGGACGGGACCTCGTCGCTTTTTCAACGCCGCTACGATCTGCTGGCGGACAGCAGAGCGTGGGAGTGTCTGTCGCAAGGCCCTGACCGCGAAATTGACGACAGCCTGACCCGGTCGCGTGCGCGGGACCCGGATATGTGGATTATCGAAGTAGAGGATCGTCACGGGCGTCACATGCTTGATGCGCCGGGGTTGGGATGATGGATTGGCGGGATGAAGCGATCCTGCTGCACGTCAGACGGCATGGCGAAACCTCTGCGATCATTGATGTTTTCACGCCAGAGCATGGCAGGCACATGGGCGTTGTGCGCGGTGGCACCAGCCGCAAGATAGCACCTGTCTTGCAGCCCAGCGCGCAACTGGATGTGGCATGGCGCGCGCGGCTCGAAGAACACATTGGCAGTTTCACCGTAGAACCCGTGCGCAGCCGTGTGGCCGCCGTGATGCGCGACCGCCGGGCGTTGGACGGTCTGAATGCGGTGACGGCGCTAACTCAATTTGCCCTGCCGGAACGCGCGCCCTTTCCCGACCTGTACTTTCAGACCCGGCAATTGCTTGATCTGCTGCCGCAGCAGGAGATCTGGCCGCTGGCCTACCTCAAATGGGAACTCGCCTTGCTGGAGACGCAAGGCTACGGGCTTGATCTGGCGTCTTGTGCGGTAACGGGTCAGAAGGACGATCTGTGTTTTGTCAGCCCAAAGTCAGGTCGCGCGGTCTCGCGGCAGGCCGCTGGTGACTGGGCCGACAGGCTGCTGCCGTTTCCGGATGTCTTGCGCGGCACAGGGGCGGGCAGCGATGCAGAGATCGCGCAGGCCCTGCACACAACCGGGTATTTCCTGCAACACAAGCTCGCGTCAGAGCAAACGCAAAAGCCCTTGCCCGACGCGCGCGCGCGCTTTGTCACGCGGTTTACTCAGCCGCTTTAAAGACCATGCTGCGCCCGTCGTCAGGGTTTGAAAGCTCCAGCGTGTCCCCCGCAACCTCGGCAATCGTGACCGCGCCCAAGGCTTGGAAAAACCTGTCTTCGGCCTCCTGATCCTGACAAAACGCACGGGTTGCCGCGACCGGTCCGGCCTCAAACCAAGGATAGGGCACGGTGACCGACCCGCTGAAGCTGTTGCAGGGCGCGCGCCCTGAAAATTGTCCGGGCTCTGGAAAGGTCAGGGTAGCGGATGCTGGAAAAGCCTCGCCGTCGAGTTCAACCAGAGACCACGTTTTGCCCGCAGCGCCATAGGCGGTGATCGTTTCGTCTTTGTCGCAGGCGGACAAACCCAACAGAGCGGCGGCAGCGATGGCCCAGTATTTCATCATTTCAGCGCCACCAGGAGATCAACCAACGTCTCAAACGCCTTTTTGGGGTTCTTCTTGCTGCCGATCTGCGGGACCCCGATCATTGTCCCCAGACAGGTATGCGCGAACTCAGGATTGGAAATGCCCAACTGTTTCAGAAGGTTGGCCAAGTATTTCAGGCGTTCATCGTCAACCTGAGCAATCGCCTTGGCGACCAAGGGGTCAGACCGGGCCCAGGCGCGCAATGCGCCGTCCTGAGGGTCCGCGCGCAAGATAGCTCCGAATCGCCGTAATCTTCGTTCTGCATTCCCGCTTTCTGACAGGGCCGCCACCACGGCGGCAAAGGCACGGGTTTGCCAGTCTTTCAGGATCGCCTGATGAAAATCTGGTACATCTTTGAAATGCCAGTAGAAAGAACCCTTGGTCGTCTTGAGTTTTCGGGCAAGAGGTTCCGCTGCCAGCGCTGATGGACCTGCCTCAACCAGAGTAGCGATGCCGGTTTCAATCCAAGTTTGGCGGGTCAGGCGTGTCCGTTTCATGGCCTTACCGTTACGCAGGCAAACAAAATGCTGCAAGTGCGAAGAAGTCATATGCGACAATCCGGCGGGTTTTGTTTGTTAGCAATGCACGCGGTGTATGGGGTGCCCGTTGCGGCTTTGGTCGGGCGCAGAACAGGGCTATGCGCCGTTTGGAACGCGTCAAATTCGCAAGGCGGCCCGCGCATTCCTGCAGGGGCGGCTACTCCCCCACCGCCGATTGGGACGTTGAAAGGATGTAGCGCGCACTGTCTTCGGCGGCATCAAGACCAGAGCGGAATTTGAAGTCAAAACACCGCTGGGTTTGCTCGTTGGACAGTCTGACCTCACGCCCGATTTGCGGCATGATCGCGCGGAGGGCCGGATCAAACAAGGAGATAACCCCCATCAGCGGCTTGGGCGCGACCCGGGTTGTAATGCGTTGCGCAGGCAACCTTTGCTTGAGGTGTTTTGCCAGTTGCGGCAGGCTCACAACGCGCTCGACGGCGATGAAACGACGGGCGATGCTGGCGGGCGTTTCCAAGGCTCTGACATGAAGATCGGCAACATCCGCCACATCCACAAGCGGTAAGGGGATATTGGGCAAGGCAGGGTCTCTGCCCTCCACAAGCCTTTCGATCAGTTTCAACGACGTGCCAAAGGCTGCATCCAAAGGCATGCCTAAAACCAGCCCGGGGTTGATCACGGTAAGCTCTGCATCGGCATATTTGTCGGCCCAGTCCCAGGCGTAGCGCTCCGCCTGCGTCTTGGATGTTGCGTAAGCCGTCACCGCCGGGTCGGAGAGGTCTGTCCAATCATCCGGGCCAATCACGTGATCAGGCCCTTTGTGACCATAGATCATTGCAACAACTGACGATGTCAGGATCACTCGCTTCACGCCTGCCGCCTGTGCTGCCCTCAAAACCCGTTCCGTTCCCTCCAGCGCGGGTCTGATCAGGTCATCGTGGTTCTTGGGCATCACCATCGGAAACGGTGAGGCAGTGTGCACAATGCAGTCAATGCCCTGCATTGCGTTCTGCCAACCAGCGTCTGACATCAAATCCAATTCAATAAACTTCAACCGGTCCAGATGGGCATCCCCGGCAAGCGCCGCGCGCACCTCATCGGCACGCGAAATGTCCCGGATGCTGCCCAGCACGAGGTATCCCCGTGCCAGCAGGGCACGCGCGATATGTTTCGCGATAAAACCCGAAACGCCCGTCAATAATACGGTCTTTGTCATTGTCCTGCTCTCGCGTCGTTGCCTCAACGCTGACGCAAGTTAGATGATTTTTCGAATAAATGGGTAGTTACGAAATTTTATGTCGCAAAAGCTTGCCGATCAAACGGCGCGCTTTCGCCGATGCCGGCGAAAGCGTTATAATATTCGTGCTGCACAAGCGGAAAACCGCCTTGTTTAGCTCAGCAATCGGCGGGCAATGACCTGCGCCTGAATTTCGGCAGCCCCCTCAAAGATGTTGAGGATGCGCGCATCGCACAGAATACGGCTGATTTTGTACTCCAGCGCGAACCCGTTGCCGCCGTGTATCTGCAAACTGTTGTCCGCCGCAGCCCAAGCCACGCGCGCACCCAGCAGTTTTGCCATGCCCGCTTCGACATCACAGCGACGTCCATCGTCTTTCTCGAAGGCCGAAAAATAGGTCAACTGACGCGCGATCATAATCTCCACCGCCATTATCGCCAGTTTGCCGGACACACGCGGGAAGTCGATCAGGGATTTGCCAAATTGCTTGCGGTCCTGCGCATATTGCATCCCGACGTCCAGCGCCGATTGTGCGACACCCACGGCCCGCGCGGCGGTCTGAATGCGGGCGCTTTCGAAGGTCTCCATCAGCTGTTTGAAGCCCTTGCCTTCTTCACCGCCCAACAGGTTCGCGCCATCTACATGGAAGCCGTCAAACGCAAGTTCGTACTCTTTCATGCCCCGGTAGCCGAGCACCTCAATCTCACCGCCGGTCATGCCGTCGGTTGGAAACGGGTTCTCTTCATCGCCGGGGGTTTTCTCGGCCAGAAACATCGACAGGCCACGGTAATCTGTCGTGTCCGGGTCGGTGCGGGCCAGCAATGTCATCACGTGGGTGCGGGTCGCATGGGTGATCCACGTCTTGTTGCCGGTGATGGTGTAGTCGTCGCCGTCTTTGACAGCGCGCGTGCGCAGACTGCCAAGATCCGAGCCAGTGTTCGGCTCTGTGAACACGGCTGTCGGCAGCTTTTCCGCTGATGCCAGCGCAGGCAACCACTTTTCCTTTTGCGCGTCAGTGCCGCCCGCCAGAATAAGCTCGGCTGCAATTTCAGACCGTGTGCCCAGCGATCCGACACCGATGTACCCGCGCGACAACTCTTCAGAGACCACGCACATGGATGCTTTGCTCAGGCCAAAGCCGCCGTATTCTTCGGGGATCGTCAGGCCAAAAACACCCATCTCGGCCAATTCGTCAATCACCTCCATCGGGATCAACTCATCCTTGAGGTGCCACTCATGCGCAAAGGGCTCGACTTTTTCCAGCGCATAACGGCGGAATTGCTCGCGGATCATCTCCAACTCGTCATCCAGACCAGAGGCGCCGACGGTAATATTCGCCGCCTGTTCCTGCATAAGCTGCACAAGTCTTGTCCGCGCCGCTTGCGTATTGCCGTTCTGGGTCAGCGTCATGACATCTGGGGTCATCAGCGCGCGCATGTCGTCCTGCGTGAGGCCAAGATCCTGCAACCTCAGCACTTCGCCCTGGTTCATCTGCAGGCCGCCGTACATCTGCCACAGGTATTCACCAAAGGCGATCTGATGGATCAGCTGTTCCACCTCCCCAAAGGTGCCCGCACTTTCGAGGTTTTCCGCCCAGTTCTGCATTTGCTTGAGCGCCTGCGCGTAGGTCGCAAGCCATGCAAGGCCGTGCGTCGCTGTCTGGTGGGTTTCTACGAGGTTGTTTTTGACACGGCCATCCTGACTGGTCAAAGCGCGGACAGTTTCTGTCGCGCGGGTCAGGACCGTCTCGACGGGCGTAAGTGCCGCTTTCGTCATCACGGTCAAAGAGGTCAATACAACGGTTTCTTCAAAGTTCTGCGGTTGTCCATCATGGGGCATGTGCGTCATCCTTTTGCTTGCCTGCTACTTAGGTCTTTCGCAGTTGCAGCGCAACAAAAATTCACACAGATGCGGCTTTTTGGACTTTAATTTCGCAGCTACCTTTCCAGATGCCTTCTTAACAAGTGCTTTCGCCGTTCTGGCGAGAAGCAACCATGCCCGCTATACGCGATTACCAATCACATAACATACAGTGGCGCGACCACTCGCACCCCTGCGGGATATGGGCCGTGGCTCTTCAGCCTTGGCGCGCGACAGTGACGCCTGAAACGTCTTCGATGAACGTCACAATTCGGGATTTCACTGTGTCATCGCGAATGGCGGCAAGCGCTGTGACGATCTCGAGGCTTGGATCGCGCGCTTCGTGTTGCTCGCCAAGATCGAGACCTTCAAAGAAATAAGAGGTTGGCACGTCCAGAATGCGCGACAGCTCATAGAGTCTGCTTGCGGCAATCCGGTTCGAACCGATTTCGTATTTCTGGATTTGTTGAAAAGACAGGTTCAGCTCTTTTGCGACATCTGTTTGTGACAGACGGCGCATTGTCCGAACCTGCTTGAGTTTACGACCAACATGAACATCTACTGGATGGGACATAACTTTTTAACACCTTTTTTATTACATTAACACTCTCATCGCGGGAATCGGCCAAACGATCAATTATGTAGATTTGTATTTTTTTCGGGAAAAAATGTGCGCTTAATGGGTGATTTTTGTTGCATTGCTGGGTGATTTATTTACCATCATGTGTAATGAACCATCCCATGACCAAAATTGACCCTTCGAAAGTGGCTGCTTCGCCTGACGCGACCTTCGCGTTATTGCACGAAATGATTCGCTCTTTCACGACGTTAGCGGCGACATTGAACCTCAGCCACGCGGTCAAGGAATTGGGCAGCACGCGGCAAACTGTCCGCAGGCATATCGCCCAATTGGAAGAGGTCAAAGGGGTCAAGCTCTTCAATGTGGTTGACCGGCAGTACTACCTGACCGAAGAGGGCACGCGCGCGCTACCCGAAGCGCAGGATATTTTGTCCCGCTCGCAGTTCTGGCTGAATGGCGGCGTGCGCGATATCGACGGTCTGCAGCGACTGCAGCACATCGCCCCCAGTGGCTGGAGCTTTTTTCAGCAGCGGCGTCCGATCAGCGATATCTGGCAGGGGCCGTCCGTTCTGATGCGCGAGGCCTTGCGCGGGTGGGCGGTCAGCGGTGGAGAGATTGATGCCCCTGAGCTAGAGCACGTACGCCCGTATCTCCTTGTTTACAGGAGACTTTCAGAGGACTGGGTCTGCGTTGAGTTCGGTGAAGAGTCGTTTTTTGTCAAGTGGTTTGGCCTCGCCAAAGCGCGCAGCAGCGTCGGGCGGCCCTTGGATACGATGCCGGGCGGGGACGATTTCGCACGGTTGCGGGACAAGTCATTTGTCGAAATCGAGACGACGCATGGGGTGCGCCTCGACCATATTTACATGAAGGCACCGAGGGCCGACAGTGATGAAAGCGAAACGGTTAACTACCATCGGCTGATGATGGCAGGGTATTTCCCGGATGGGAGTTTTGCGCTGCTATCTCTGGTAGAGCCCTCGGACCAAATTGAGATCGATAGTATCAAGCCGGAGGACATTGCAACGCCGCGTCCGGACGATTGCTTAAGCTTTGACAAAAAACAAGCAAAGTTCGAGCGTTAACTAGCTAATTGATATATCCTTAACTGCAAAATACGTAGTTAAGGAGAGATCAATGACGTTTGCGATCATGGAAAGCAGCTCGAAGTTTCGAGCGATCAGTCATGACGTGCTGCAACAAAACGGCGTAACAGTGACCTGTGGCACGAATTTTCAATCCTATAAACGCATGGTTCACAAGGAACGCGGCCATCAGATGATGGCGCTGCCCTTTGAACCGGATGTGCTGCAGCAGGATGGGTGCAAAGCGTTTTGGATGATCGCGCGGGATTCGGCCGGTGCGCTGATCCATACGCAGGCCGCGCGCTTGGTTGAGATCGGAAACCGAAGCTTTCCGGACTTTATGGTCAAAGGGTTTCGCGCCTTTCCGCCCCCTTTGCCGGACCTCGATCCTGACCGGTCGCGGTACCGGCCCAGTCCGGGTGCAAAGCACATCTCGGGGCGCGTTGTCTATCACGGGGATGTGTGGATGGGCGACACGGAACGTCAATTCCGCGGCAGTGGTCTGTCTACGGTACTGGCACGCATGGCGCTGCACGAAATTATGCAAACGTATTTGCCGGACTATATTTTTGGCCTGATGGCCCGCACGGTCGCCTGCAAAGGCTTCGCAGAACGCATGGGGTATATGCACAATGAACCCGGCGCGGTGACGTGGTACCGGCAGGGGCAGGACGCACCGCTGGAGGGGTATCTGAGCTACCTCAGCCGCGAAGACACCGAATACGTGCTCAGCATGCCGTTGCCCTTTGTCGCCCCCGAAAGAGCACGGGCCGCCTGACCACAGGCGGCCTCACACCTCACGCGGGCGCTGGCCGTGAAGCCTCAGCTGATGGCTGCCGCTTTCACGTCTTCGTCAATGAACGGCAGGTATTGCTCAAAGTTGTCAGAGAACATCTTGACCAACTTGGCCGCCTGACGGTCGTAGGCCTCTGCATCATCCCATGTGCGTCGGGGGTCGAGCAGGATGTTGGGCACGCCCTCAACCTCTACAGGCACTGAGAATCCAAAGTTGGGGTCTTTGCGGAATTCCGCATCGGCCAGTGATCCATTCAGAGCGGCAGTCAGCAACCCGCGGGTGGCCTTGATGGGCATGCGGTTTCCAGACCCGTAGGCGCCGCCCGTCCAGCCTGTGTTGACCAGCCAGCAGGTGGCGCCGTGCTGTGCAATTTTTTCGCGCAACAGATTGCCGTAGACTTCTGGCCTTCGCGGCATGAAAGGGGCGCCAAAGCAGGTGGAGAATGTGGGCTCCGGCTCTGTCACACCGCGTTCTGTCCCGGCCACTTTCGAGGTGAAGCCCGACAGGAAGTGATACATGGCCTGCGCCGGGGTCAGCCGTGCGATGGGCGGCAAAACGCCAAAGGCATCACAGGTCAGCATGATGATGTTCTTGGGGTGTCCCCCGATCGCCGCTTCGGACGCGTTCGAGATATAATGCAGCGGATAGGCACAGCGCATGTTTGCGGTCAGGCTGTCGTCTTCGAAATCAAGCTCTTTGGTTTGCTCATCAAAAACCATGTTCTCGATCACGGTTGCGAATTTTTCCGTGGTTGCAAAAATCTCGGGTTCCGCTTCGGGGTTCAGGTTGATGGTCTTGGCGTAGCAGCCCCCCTCAAAGTTGAAGGTGCCCCGGTCAGACCAGCCATGCTCGTCATCACCAATCAGCGTGCGTGCAGGGTCAGCGGACAGGGTGGTTTTTCCCGTGCCAGACAGGCCGAAAAACACCGCCGCATCGACCGGGTTGCCGTGCGCGTGGTTGGCAGAGCAATGCATCGGCATCACGCCTTTTTCGGGCAACAGATAATTGAGCAGCGTAAAGACGGATTTCTTGTTTTCCCCGGCATATTCAGTGCCACCGATCAGGATCAGCTTGCGGTCGAAATTCATCGCAATCACGGTCTCTGACCGGCAGCCGTGTTTGGCCGGATCTGCTTTGAAACTCGGGCAGTTGATCACTGTGAAATCGGCGATGAAATGGGCAAGGTCCTGCCGGTCGGGACGGCGCAGCATGTGACGGATGAACAGCCCGTGCCACGCCAGCTCGGTGACCATACGCACATTGATCGCGTATTGAGGATCAGCACCGCCTGTCAGGTCCTGGACAAAATAGTCCTTCCCTTTCATGTGATTGAGCATGTCTGTGTGCAGCGCATCGAACCCTTCAGGCTCCATGGCGGCGTTGTTTTCCCACCAGATCGTGTCAGCAACACTTGGTGTTTTCACAACGTGTTTGTCTTTTGGGGACCGTCCCGTGAACTTGCCCGTGGTCACCAGAAATGTGCCGCCCTTGCCCAGTTTACCCTCTTCGCGCGCCAGCGCCTGCGAGATCAGATCGCATTCGATCAGGTTGTAATAAACGGCGCCTAGCCCCGAAATCCCTTGATCTTCAAGCGTGAAGTCTGGGTTTACATGTCCGTGGGTCATCCGTTCTCTCCTGTTCAAACCTAACAAGGCAATACACTCACTAAAAAGCCGAAATTCTTTCGGTGCCTGCGGGCTATAACATGACGCTTCTGTGCATGAACAGTTCGCATTTGAGGCGTTAGCGCCATCATCGCAATCTTTCTTTCGAGGTGTGGTTAAGACAGGAAATGTGAGCGCAACCACTGCCGGGCAGGTTCAACAATGTGCGGCAATTTAATCATTCGTAATCAAAATATGACCTAATCCAGAGGCTGTGTGGCTGCGATTCGCACTTAATGATTGATTCGGAAGGCCGAAAAATTATGACTGTCTACAAAAATCAAACAAAAAAGCAGTGTAAGGATGTGGCGAATGTCTAAAATTGCTCTGGTGGATGATGACAGAAACATCCTGACGTCGGTGTCCATGACCCTCGAGGCGGAGGGGTTTGAGGTGGAAACCTATAACGACGGGCAGGCTGCTCTGGACGCGTTTAACAAAAACCTCCCCGATATGGCGGTGCTTGATATCAAGATGCCCCGGATGGACGGGATGGACCTGCTTCAGCGGTTGCGACAAAAGACGACGATGCCGGTGATCTTTCTGACCTCAAAAGATGATGAGATCGACGAGGTGTTGGGGTTGCGCATGGGCGCGGATGACTACGTCAAGAAACCCTTTTCCCAACGTCTGCTGGTGGAGCGTATTCGGTCGTTGCTCCGACGTCAGGAAGCTGTGGCCGGTGACATCGTCGCCGATACCGAAGAAACCAAGGTGATGGAGCGGGGCGATTTGCGCATGGACCCGCTGCGCCATGCTGTCAGCTGGAAAGGCCGGGATGTTTCCCTGACCGTGACCGAATTTTTGCTGCTGCAAGCGCTCGCGCAGCGCCCCGGCTTCGTAAAATCGCGTGATCAGTTGATGGATGTCGCCTATGATGATCAGGTCTATGTGGACGACAGGACCATCGACAGCCACATAAAACGCCTGCGCAAGAAAATGCGAAGCGCGGATTCGGACTTTTCGGCCATCGAAACTCTGTATGGGATCGGGTATCGCTACAATGAGGAGTGATTAGTCGTTGTGGCACTGGTCGAGCAAAGTCCCGTGGCCGATGTGACGCCGCCGCATACTGCCCGCGCAGCCGATGTCCGGCTGTCGACGGACTGGGCTGACCAAGGCACCGGTTCGAACAGACAGGCTCGCCCCCATAGGGATCGGCGTGGCTTCATGTCATTGCGAACATCTCCACTGACGCGCAAGATCATTACGTTTAACCTGATTGCGTTGAACATCCTTGTGGCGGGAATTCTCTATCTGAATTCCTCCCGTGACAGCCTCGTTCTGCAGCGCGCGACCGCGTTGGTGTCAGAGGCGGAACTGATCGCAGACGTGATTGAGGCTGGGCTACCAAGCGGTGTTTCGGTTGATCTGGCCAATGGGGATGGCATTGATCTTGACGCGACCTTGTCAGGACTGGACCTCAGAAGCGGCATTGCCGTCTTTGTTTTCGACCGGTCCGAAACGCTCCTCGCCAGTGTTGAAGGCCAGTTGCCCGCAGATGAAATCGCAGGATCACCAAAAAAGGACACGTTTTTTGGCAGGGGTCTTGATTGGATGTGGACAGTTTTGTCCGCCCCGTTCGACACTCAGGCGGACGCGCTGAACACCCCGCTTGCGGATAAATTCAAGGCATTGATCGCGCAAAGCTTTTCTGAAGGCACACAGGTTCGCTATGAACTGGACGGCGCAGGCAGCACATTGTTCGCCGTCACGACGCCGGTGATGCACAATAGTCAGGCGATAGGCGTAGTGGCCGTGGCCTCCGCTGCGGGTGAAATCGACAATCTTGTCACCGGCGAGCGTCAGCGCGTGTTGCAGATGTTCATCATTGCGGCCCTCGTATCGGTCGGGCTCAGTCTGGTGCTGGCCTCCACGATCGCCAACCCTCTGGCGGATTTGGCGGCAGCGGCCGAACTCGGACGCGACAAGAACTCCCGACGAGTAAACCCGGGTCGCATCCGCATTCCGGACCTCACGGCACGCCCGGACGAGATCGGGCGACTGAGCGGCGCGCTGCGGGGGATGATTTCTGCGCTGTATAACCGGATCGACGGAAACGAACAGTTTGCAGCGGATGTGGCGCATGAAATCAAGAACCCGCTTGCGTCGCTGCGGTCTGCGGTGGGGACGTTGCGCATGGTCAAACGCGAGGATCAGCGCGACAAGCTGCTGGATGTGATTGATCACGACGTGCGCCGCCTCGACCGTTTGGTGAGCGATATTTCAAATGCCTCCCGACTGGACAGCGAATTGGTCAAAGAAGAGGAAGTGCCGTTCAACGTGCTGAATGTATTGACCAACCTTGGCAAACATCTGGGGGATGAAGCCCGTTCCAAGGGCATCGATTTTATCACGGATGTGCCGGACAAGCCGATTGTTGTTTTTGGGCTTGAGGCGCGCCTCGCGCAGGTTTTTGTCAATCTGATCACAAACGCGATCTCTTTTTGCGAACCCGGGGACGCCATTAGGATCTGGGCCCGTAAAAAGGAAAACCGAATTCTCATCGTGGTTGAGGACACAGGTCCGGGCATCCCCGATCAGGCGCTTTCAAAGATTTTCACTAGGTTTTATTCGCAGCGCCCCGAAGAGCATTTCGGGAACAATTCGGGTCTGGGGCTGGCCATTTCAAAACAAATCGTTGAGGCGCACGGCGGCGTGATCTGGGCGGAGAATATCCGCCCGACCGAAGCAGACATCACATCAGACCCGCTTGGCGCGCGTTTTGTTGTGGGACTGCCGATTTAGGCGCGATGGACCCGGCCCCACATACGGGCGAAAAAGCCTTCGTTATGCATGCCTCTTGCGTGGCTTTCTGTTCCTCTGCAGTCTTGATAACCGGGGCAAGCGGTACGGGAAAATCCTCCCTTGCGCTGCGGCTCATGGCGCTGGGATGCAAGCTGGTCTCGGATGACCGAACAGAGCTGCGTGCCTCGGATGGCATGATCGAAGCCCGCGCGCCAGAGGTCATCAGGGGCCTGATCGAAGCAAGAGGTCTCGGTCTTTTGCACGCAGACACGGTGCGCTTGGCGCAGGTCGCTTTCGTGATCACGATGGATCACGAAGAGTGTGACCGGCTGCCACCGCTGCGACACATGGAAATACTCGGCAGAACGCTTATCTGTGTTCGCAATAGTCAACAATGCGATTTCCCTGCAGCAGTGCTTCAGATGCTCAAGCAAGGAAGAGCGGAGCCAGATGAGACAACATGAGCCCACTGCACGCCGGATCGTGCTGGTCACCGGACCCTCTGGTGCCGGTCGGTCCAGTGCCTTGAACGTGCTGGAGGACGTGGGCTTTGAGGTCATCGACAACCTGCCCCTCCGATTGCTGCCGTCTTTGCTGGAGGATGCGTCGTCATCGCGTTCACTGGGGCTGGGGATTGATCCGCGCAACCGGGACTTTGCCACGAACGCCATCATTGACATGCTGGGCTGGCTGTCCGGGCAGGCAGGGTTTGCGGCCGAAATGCTTTATCTCGATTGCAGAAGCGATGTGCTGATCCGCCGGTTTTCTGAAACACGGCGCCGCCACCCGCTGGCCCCCGATGATCGCCCCTCCGAGGGGATCATTCGTGAACTGGAACTGGTCAATCCGCTGCGCGCCCGCGCCGATGTGCTGATCGACACCAGTGACCTGACGGTACACGAATTGAGGTCGGAAATCGAACACTGGTTTGCGCCGGGCGGGCATCGCAGATTGACGGTCTCGGTGCAGTCGTTCTCCTACAAGCGCGGATTGCCGCGCAGCGTGGACAACGTGTATGACTGTCGGTTCCTCCAGAACCCGTACTGGCAACCCGAATTGAGGGCGCGCAACGGCACCGACCAAGAGGTCGCAGACTTTGTCACCAAAGATCCGCGTTTCGAAGGGTTCGAGGAAAAGGTGCTCGGTCTCAGCCTGCACCTACTGCCCGCTTACCGCGATGAGGGAAAGTCCAACCTCACAATCGCCTTTGGGTGTACCGGGGGGCAACACAGGTCAGTTGTTATGGCAAGCAGACACGCTTTCAAGCTTGCGGAAGCGGGCTGGCAGGTGTCAACTAGACATCGCGAATTGGACCTGCGCAAAAAAGAAGAGATAAGATAGTGATTGGGATAGTCATTGTCGCTCATGGTGGTTTGGCACGGGAGTATCTGGCAGCCATTGAGCATGTTGTCGGGGAGCAGCCCGGTGTGCGGGCGATCTCGATACATGCCGACCATGACCGACGCGCCAAGCAACAGGAGATTTGCGAGGCAGCGGATGCGGTGGATGCAGGCGGCGGCGTGGTCGTTGTCACGGATTTGTTTGGCGGCTCGCCCTCCAATCTCAGCCTGCAGGCCTGCGCCCCCAGCGACAGGCGCATTCTGTATGGCGCAAATCTTCCGATGTTGATTAAACTCGCGAAATCAAGGAAAAGACCTATTGCAGATGCGGTCCGACTCGCGATGGATGCCGGCAGAAAGTACATCGACGTCCAAAACGTGGGCAGCGAGTTCATAGTATAGAGTATGCAATGGCAGACGTGACACTTGAAATTGTAAACGAAAAAGGGCTGCACGCGCGCGCTTCTGCCAAACTTGTTGAGGTTGTGGAAGCCTTCGATGCTACGGCGGAGGTTTCGAAAGATGGCAACTGTGCCTCGGGGGACAGTATCATGGGGCTTTTGATGTTGGCAGCATCCAAGGGAACGACTATTGAGGTCCAAACCGCCGGACCGGACGCCGAGGCGCTGATGAAAGCGCTTGCAGAGTTGGTTGCAAATCGTTTTGGTGAAGAGCAATAGACGCCCATCGGCATAAATGACGGGAACCAAGGGATTGGTTGACAGTACGCATAACGGACAGGCCTCCAAGGAAGAGCCGGTCAATTTCAACAAATATGACAGGAGCAGCCTGTCGTATGCGTCGACGTTTGAAGACCCGTGGAAGTCCACCGTTATCCGGATCATGGAGAGCTTTACGGGCAAGCTGACGATCCTGCGTCTTGTGCGTGAATTTGAACGTCGCGGCGCGCCGCAAGGTCAGGCGTTCTGGCGCGCGGCGCTTGACGTCATGGGGATTGACCTGCTGACGCCTGAGGAACAGCTTGCGCGGATCCCGAAAACAGGCCCCGTGATCGTGGTGGCAAACCATCCACACGGGATGGTCGACGGAATGATCTTCGCCGATCTGATTGGACGGGTGCGCCCTGACTACCGTATCCTCACGCGGTCCTTGCTGACCGTGATCGACGAGGTTGCCGGGTCTTACATGATCCCCGTGCCGTTTCCGCACGACCCGGATGCGCAGCGCAAAGGAGTTGAGATGCGGGCGAATGCCATGAAGCACCTCAAAGAGGGCGGCGTTGTTGCGTTGTTTCCGTCCGGCGGGGTGGCCGCGTCTGAGACATGGTTCGGCCCGGCAATTGAAGCCGAATGGAACGTCTTTACCGCGAAAATGATCCGGCGCTCCGGCGCGGATGTCGTGCCCATCCGGTTTCCGGGGCAGAATTCCCGTGCCTACCAGATCGCCAACAAAGTCTCGCCCATGTTGCGGCAAGGGCTGTTGTTGCACGAGATCGTGCATGCGCTGAACAAGCCCCAGGCGCCGGTGGTGGGCCATATCCTGTCGCAGGACGAGATGGCCGACAAATTTGATGATCCGCGCGCCTTTATGGCATGGTTGCGCGCGCACACGATGGCCCTGAAAGACTAGTCTACCGGGTCGGGACAGGTGCGTCCCCGCGATAATCATAAAACCCGCGTTGCGTTTTGCGGCCCAGCCATCCGGCTTCCACATACTTCGTAAGCAAAGGGCAGGGCCGGTATTTTGTATCCGCCAAACCGTCGTGCAGGACGTTCATGATCGCCAGACAAGTATCCAGCCCGATGAAATCCGCCAGTTCCAGAGGGCCCATCGGGTGGTTCGCCCCAAGCTTCATGGAACTGTCGATGGACTGCACATTGCCGACCCCTTCATAAAGCGTGTAGACCGCCTCATTGATCATCGGCATCAGGATGCGGTTGACGATAAACGCTGGGAAATCTTCGGCGGAGGCTGCGGTTTTCCCCAAACGGTCCACAACAGCCTTACAGCTTTTGAAGGTCGGCTCATCGGTTGCAATGCCGCGAATAAGCTCGACCAGTTGCATCACCGGCACCGGGTTCATGAAATGGAACCCCATGAATTTTTCTGGCCTGTCCGTCCGGCTGGCCAAACGTGTGATCGAAATTGACGATGTATTCGACGTCAGGATTGTGTCGCTCTTGAGGTGCGGCACAAGGTCTTCAAAGATCGCCTGCTTGATCGTCTCACGTTCGGTCGCGGCTTCGATGACCAGATCGGTCTGCCCCAGTTCCGCTAGCTTTGTCGTGGGGCGGATACGCGCCAGCGCCTGCGTGCGGTCATCGGCGCTGATTTTTTTGCGACTGACCTGCCTGTCCATATTCTTGCGCATCAGGGACAGGGCGCTGTCCAGCGCGTCTTCGTTGACATCGTTCAAAACAACATCATAGCCGGCCAAGGACATGACATGGGCAATCCCGTTGCCCATTTGACCTGCTCCAACGATCCCAACTGACTTGATTTCCACGAAATGCCCTTTCCTGATCCTCTGTAAGCTACTGTGCCACAGTGACCACCTGCAAGGGCCGTTGTCTGTGTTAATTCGTCTCAAATTGCCTGTTTAACAGAAATTTAGCAGGTGAGGCCGACTATGGCTCTTGGGTGACGAAAAGGTGGGTTTATGTCCTATGATGGCTTAAGGGCGGGAACGCTCAACTATGCGCCGTGCAGATATGGCACGTCCAACTTACTGTTCCGGGGTCCCGAAAGGCGGTTGGATGCTCCGTTTGTTGCCTTTCTGGGCGGAACGGAAACCTACGGAAAGTACATTAAGGCCCCGTATCCCGCGCTTGTGGAAAGCATTTTGGGGGTAAACTGTATCAACTTTGGGATCTGCAACGCCGGGATCGATGTGTTCCTGAATGACCCGGGGCTGACAGACGTTTTGCAGCAAGCGCAGATGACGGTGGTGCAAGTCATTGGGGCGGGGAACCTCTCCAACAAGTATTTCACGGTTCATCCACGTAGAAACGACCGGTTTGTTGCCGCAACCCCGCTGTTGACGCAGCTCTATCCAGAGGTCGACTTTGCAGAGTTTCATTTCAACAAACATATGCTCAGCAAGCTGCACAGCGTCTCGTGGAAACGTTTTGCAACCGTCCGGACGGAGCTTCAGGACGTCTGGAGGATGCGCATGGGGCTTTTACTGAAAAGCCTGCCGCCCCAGACGGTGCTATTTTGGTTTGCAGACCATGTGCCTCATCGGACGGTGCCGGTTGGGATCAATCCGGCAGATGCGGGCGATCCGCTCTTTGTGACGCAGGAAATGTTGGCTGAACTGGATCCGGTCGTGCAGGCGACCGTGACCGTCAAGGCCAGCGACACTGCCATAGACGCCGGGTTGGACGGCATGGTTTTCAATGAGTTAGAGGCGCTGGCCGCAGGCTGCATGCTGGGGGCCAAGGCGCACGGAGAGGCAGCAGCAAACCTTGCAGGGGTGTTGCAAAACCTTGTTGGGGTGCTTGACTGACATCGGAACTGAACGCCCCGCCCCTCTTTCTCAAAGGGACGGCGCAAATCATCTGCTTCAAACGACCCGCTGTCGATCGCGGGCCAAGGCGCGTGATCAGAGCTTTTCGATCAGCTCCGGCACAGCGGAAAACAGGTCTGCTACCAGCCCGTAGTCCGCGACCTGAAAGATCGGGGCTTCTTCGTCTTTGTTGATCGCCACGATGACCTTACTGTCTTTCATGCCTGCAAGGTGCTGGATCGCGCCTGAGATGCCGACGGCCACATAAAGCTCTGGGGCGACAACCTTGCCTGTCTGACCTACTTGCCAATCGTTCGGCGCGTAGCCGGAATCGACAGCCGCGCGCGACGCGCCCACGGCCGCGCCAAGCTTGTCGGCAAGGGTTTCGATCATGGCAAAATCTTCCTCGGACCCGACACCGCGTCCCCCCGAGACAACGACCCCGGCCGATGTAAGCTCGGGTCGGTCGCTGGCCGCAACCTTGTCCTCGACCCATTCGGACAGGCCCGGATTGCCCGCAGCCGCGATGTTTTCGACCGCCGCCGATCCACCGGTGGGTGCTGCATCGAATGTCGAGCCCCGGAAGGTGACGACTTTCTTGGCGTCAGCAGTTTTGACTGTTTGCATCGCGTTGCCCGCATAGATCGGACGCTCGAATGTCGAGGCATCGATCACGGCAGTCGCGTCTGAGATGATCATCGTATCCAGCAGTGCGGCAACCCGTGGCATGATGTTTTTGGCATCCGTCGTCGCCGGGGCCACGATGTGCTCATAGTCCGCCGCCAGCGACACGATCAGATCCGCGACCGGTTCCGCAAGGCGCTTGCCATAAATCGCATCCTCGGCGCAGAGCACTTTCGCCACGCCCGAGATGGTTGCAGCCTCTGCGGCGGCATCCGAACAGGACGCACCCGTGCACAGAACCGTGACATCGCCCAAGGCTTGCGCCGCCGTCACAGCTTTCGCCGTGGCATCCATCGACAATGCGCCATCGTTTACTTCAGCAAGAAGAAGAACAGCCATTACACAGCTCCTGTTTCTTTGAGTTTCGCCACCAGTTCTTCAACCGATCCGACCTTGATCCCGGCCGCACGGGTCGCGGGTTCTTCGGTTTTGACAATTTCCAACCTTGGGGTCACGTCCACGCCGTAATCCGCCGCTGTCTTTTCATCGAGGGGTTTCTTCTTGGCTTTCATGATGTTGGGCAAAGACGCGTAGCGTGGCTCATTGAGACGCAGATCGACTGTCACAACCGCAGGCATGTTGACCTTGATGGTCTGCAAACCGCCATCAACCTCGCGCGTGACCACCGCTTTGTCGCCTTCGATCACGACCTCAGAGGCGAATGTCGCCTGGCTCCAGCCCATCAAGGCGGCCAGCATCTGGCCAGTGGCGTTCATGTCGTTGTCGATGGCTTGCTTGCCACAGAGCACCAGACCGGGGGCTTCTTCGTCAATGACGGCCTTGAGGATCTTGGCCACGCTCAGCGGCTCAATATCCTGATGCACGTCGTCTGCGGCAACCACCAGAATGGCCCGGTCCGCACCCATCGCCAAAGCGGTGCGCAGCGTTTCCTGACTTTGCTTGACGCCGATGGAAACGACGACGACTTCATCCGCCTGACCCGCTTCTTTCAGACGAATGGCCTGTTCGACGGAAATCTCATCAAACGGGTTCATCGACATCTTTACATTGGCAAGATCGACCCCGGAACCATCCGCTTTTACGCGCACCTTCACGTTATAGTCGATCACGCGTTTGACAGGTACCAGTACCTTCATGGGCGTCATTCTCCTAAAGCTTGCGACTCACCCCTCACCGAGCCAAGTCCATTTCTGTCCGCTGGTTTAGCGAAGGCGCAGCCGCTGAAACAGTGTAAAATCGTCACGTCACACTCTACGAACGCCGCGTTCCTGGTATTTTGCGATCTGAATGTTGCCCTTCGGACCGAAATGTTCGGATACGCCTACCGATTGGCGCCCGGCACCCAAAGAACGTCATCTTTGCCGCCGTTGTTTGCCATGCGGGCTGCCACAAAGAACCAATCGCTCAATCGGTTGAGGTATTTCACCGCGTCCGAATTGATCGCCTCCATCGTGGCAAGCTCAACGCACAGACGCTCTGCGCGCCGGGATACCGTGCGGCACACATGAAGCTGCGCGGCCAGCACCGCCCCGCCGGGCAGAATAAAGCTGCGCAGCGGCTCAAGGTGCAGGTTCATCCCGTCAATCTCTGCTTCAAGCCGGTCAACCTGTGCGGCGATCATGCGCAGGGGCGGGTATTCCGCCTCTGCGTCCTGCTCCATGTCCGGGCGGCACAGATCAGCGCCCAGATCGAACAGGTCATTCTGGATGCGGTTGAGTGCTGCGTCCACCTCGTCCGTCGCATGCAGGCGCGCCACGCCCACGAAAGAGTTCAGCTCATCCGAGGTGCCATAGGCCGCCACCCGCAGCGAGTGTTTCGCCACGCGCGCGCCATTGCCCAAAGCGGTCTCGCCCGCATCGCCCGTCTTTGTGTAGATTTTATTTAGTACAATCATGCGTTACCCTGCGCTGTCTCTGAAAACCACGTAAATCACGATGAAAACAACGGCGAGGAACTGCGCCCCGATCCGGTACCGCATGAGTTTGTTTGAGTTCTTTTTGTTGAACGCGCCGCCGCCGGCAAAGCCGCCCAGCCCGAACATCAGGATAATCACCACCGCCACACACGCGATGATGGCAAAAATAAAGAGTGCGTCACTCACCGTTAGGTCCTTTCATCTGTTCGGTCAGATGTAGAGGCAGCACGCCAAAAGGCGAACAGCTTTCCGCGCTTAAGACTTCGAAAGGATCCGGTCGAGCGCCCGCGTGGGCAAAAGACGCCGTAGCGCGCCCATCAGATAGGTCGGTGTTGTGACATAATAGCGCGGGCGCGGCGTGCTGCTGGTCAAGGCGTGGCGCAGTTTGTCCACCACCGCCTCTGCTGGAAGCTCAAACGCATCCTTGCCGCGGTCTTCATAGAGCCGTTTACGCAGGGTGCTCTCATAGTGCGCCCGCCGGGGGGAGGCTTCCCAGTCAATCCATTTCTCGAAATGCGGGATCGAGTTCTGGCGGATGCGCGAGGTGATCGGACCGGGCTCAATCAGAACCACGTGGATGTTGGTATCGCGCATTTCGATCCGCAGCGTATCTGTCAGCCCTTCAAGCGCAAATTTCGTTGCATTATAGGCCCCGCGCCAGGGCAAGGTGACAAACCCCAGCACGGATGAACACTGGATTACCCGACCGTGCCCCTGGGCGCGCATGACCGGCAGCACCGCCCGCGTCAGGTCGTGCCAGCCGAAAAAGTTGGCCTCAAAAATTTCGCGCAACGCCTCTGTGGGCAGGTCCTCAACAGCGCCAGGCGTGCCGTGGGCCCCGTTGTTGAAAAGGGCCTCCAACGTGCCGCCCGTGGCCTCAAGCACCTGCGTCAACCCGCTCTGGATGGTGGCGGCGTCCGTATAGTCGATCAGCGGGCTGTCGAACCCTTCAGCGCGCAGGCGGGCGCAGTCCTCTGGCTTGCGGCAGGCGGCAAACACGCGCCACCCATCGCTTTTCAGACCATGGGCCGCTGCATATCCGATCCCGGAGGAGCATCCTGTAATGAGAATGGATTTCTGGGTCACGCGGTCTCTCCCTTGCCTGTGGCTCTCACATGCCAAGGCATAACGAGGAGGGCAAGTGGATCAGCGTGACAGCAGGAAATCGGCCATCCAGCCTTCTGGTCCACCATTTGCAGGCCGCATTTTGACCCAGCCCGCGCCATTGTCGCTGAGGATTTCAACTTCATCACCGCGCGACAACTGGCTGACCACGCCGTAGGTCGTGCCCGGACCGGACCGGACGTTCACAAGGCTGCCGTTCACCAGTCGCGTCTGCAAAGCGGCCGCAACCCGTTCAGAGGCGGCACTGCTGGTTCGACCTTCAAAGCGGATGCTGCTTTCGGCTGCGGTAACTGCGGGGGCAGCTGCTTGCACAGAAGCCTCAACCGTTTCGCCCAGCACTGCGACGCCTGCCGCCTGCGGTGCGGGGTCATCGCGCCGTGTGGCGGCTTCCAAAGACACGGCAATCGGCGCGAACTGCAAAGGCGGATCTTCGCGCACAACGGTTGCTTCGGTGGGGGGGCTGATCTCGGAAAACGACACAAGGTTCAGATCGGCCCGCGCAACCACCTCAGGTTCAGTTACCGCCAGAGGCAGATCATCCCCTGACGCCTGTTGACGCCCTTCTACAGCCGCCATGCGCGTGGCGGTCGGGCTGAAATCCGCACCACCGCTGAATTCGTAAAAGGCCAATGCCAAAAATCCAAAAACAAGAAAAATGAATCGGTTCATCTCTCACACCTACTAAAATTTCATGAGCACTATAGCTGATTTTCGCTCGGGTGCTCCCTAATTCTTGAACAAAGTGAATAGCAGGGCCTTTGAGGCCGGATGGCCAACTTTATCTCAAGCGTGGCTTTGATGTCATAGCCCCGACTGTGACGCCCCCCCCCGCGAAGCCGCTTGTGGGTGGCGCGGCGCAGGGCTACACAATGGCAATGGCGAACGATGATGATATCGCAGACAACCTGCCTGCCGCCGTGGCAGAGCCGCTCAAGCGTGCGTTGGGGGAACGCTACCTTACCTATGCGCTTAGCACGATCATGCACCGCGCGCTGCCGGATGCGCGCGATGGCCTGAAGCCAGTCCACCGGCGCATCCTGTTTGCGATGCGTGAATTGCGGCTGGCATCCAACGGGGGGTTCCGCAAATCCGCAAAGATTTCCGGCGACGTCATGGGCAATTATCACCCGCACGGCGATGCCGCGATCTATGACGCCATGGCCCGGTTGGCGCAGGATTTTGCAGTCCGCTATCCGCTGGTGGACGGGCAGGGCAACTTCGGCAACATCGACGGGGACAACCCTGCCGCTGCGCGCTACACAGAGGCCCGCCTGACCGCCGTCGCGGAAGCGATGCTGGACGGCCTGAATGAAAATGCGGTCGATTTTCGCGAAAACTACGATGGTACGCTGACCGAACCCGCTGTCTTGCCGGCGGAGTTTCCGAATCTTCTGGCCAATGGCGCCAGTGGGATTGCGGTTGGCATGGCCACGAACATTCCGCCGCACAACATCGCGGAGCTGTGCGATGCCTGTATCCACCTTGTGAAAACGCCAGACGCCCGTGATGATACGCTGCTCAATTTCGTGCCCGGCCCGGACTTCCCTACGGGTGGCGTGCTGGTGGAACCGGCTGAAAGCATTGCACAATCCTACCGAACCGGGCGCGGATCGTTCCGGCTGCGCTGCCGCTGGGAGGTTGAGGATCTGGGCCGGGGTCAATGGCAGATCGTGGTCACGGAAATCCCTTATCAGGTTCAGAAATCACGGCTGATCGAAAAAATCGCCGAACTGATCCAGACCAAGAAACTGCCGATCCTTGCGGATGTGCGTGACGAATCAGCCGAAGATGTGCGTCTGATTCTTGAGCCGCGGGCAAAGACGGTGGACCCGGATGTTCTGATGGGCATGCTGTTTCGGGCCAGTGATCTTGAAGTGCGCTTTTCGCTCAACATGAATGTGCTGATCGATGGGGTCACGCCCAAGGTCTGCTCTCTCAAAGAAGTGCTTCGGGCGTTTCTGGACCACCGCCGCGACGTGCTCCTGCGCCGCTCAAAACACCGGCTGGCCAAGATTGACCAGCGGCTTGAGGTGCTTGAAGGGTTCCTGATCGCCTTCCTCAATCTGGACCGCGTGATCGACATCATTCGCTACGATGACGACCCCAAAGCCGCCCTGATGGCCGAAGACTGGAGCATTGATCACCCGCGCGCGATGGACGAGGCAGATTACGTGCCGCCCCGGCCCGGCGAGGGGGAACTGTCCGAGGTGCAGGTCGAAGCGATCCTGAACATGCGCCTGCGCTCCCTGCGCCGTCTCGAAGAAATGGAGCTGAAACGCGAGCAAACCGCCCTGATGGAAGAGCGCATGGCGCTCGAGGACCTGCTTGAGAAGCCTGAGATTCAATGGGACAAGATCACCGACCAGCTCAGGGCCACCAAAAAGCAGTTCGGCAAAGACTGGCACGGCGGCGTGCGGCGCACCGACATCACCGAGGCCACAGAGATCGAAGAGGTCCCGATCGAGGCAATGATCGACCGTGAACCTGTGACCATCGTGTGCTCTGCCATGGGCTGGGTGCGTGCGATGACAGGTCATATCGACCTCACCCGCGAGCTTAAATTCAAGGATGGCGACGGCCCACGATTTATTTTTCACGCGGAAACCACCGACAGATTGCTGGTCTTTGCCTCAAACGGCCGCTTCTACACGCTCAGCGCCTCCAGCCTGCCCGGCGGGCGCGGGATGGGGGAGCCATTGCGCCTGATGGTCGATTTGCCCAATGAGGCCGAAATCATCAGCATTTTCAGCCACCAACCGGATCGGGATCTCCTTGTCGCCTCCACCGCAGGTGATGGTTTTGTGGTGCCCGAAAACGAGGTGCTGGCGCAAACCCGCAGTGGCAAACAAGTCCTCAACGTGCGCAGCCCGAACAAGGCGCTGCTGTGCAAGCCCGTGTCGGGCGACAGCGTGGCCACGGTCGGCGAGAACCGCAAAGTGCTGGTCTTTGCGCTCGACGAACTGCCCCAAATGAACCGGGGCAAAGGTGTTCGCCTGCAACGGTTCAAGGATGGTGGCCTGTCCGATGCGGCCACTTTTGAGCGTGCAGAGGGCCTCAGCTGGCTCGATCCTGCCGGACGCACGCGCACGCAAACCGATCTGGCCGAATGGGAAGGCAAACGCGCCACTGCAGGCCGCATGGCCCCCCGTGGCTTCCCGCGCGACAACAAGTTCACCTGATTTTTTTGGCCGGAAATACTCCGGGGGCAGCGCACCCTACACAGGTTCGGTCGTTAACCACACCCCGCCCTGAGGGCGCAGCGTCAGGATCATGACAGGCTCCGGATCGCGCCCCGCCACAGGCTTGAAACGGAACCGTGACAACAACGTCGCCAGAATGATCACCGCCTCCTGTATCGCAAAAGACGCCCCGATGCAGATGCGGGGTCCATCGCCAAAGGGCAGATAAGCATAGCGGTCAATGGCCTTGGGGTCTGCAAAGCGGTCCGGGTCAAAATGATCGGGGTTCTCCCACAGCAAATGATGCCGGCCCAACGCATAGATGGGCACCATCACGGTATCGCCGGGCCGGATCTCCGCGTCCCCCAGCGTATCCTGCGCCTGCGCTGTCCTCGACACGATGCCCGCAGGCGGGTAAAGCCTCAGCGCTTCATCAATGATCTGCCGGATGTACTTGAGCCGTGGGACGTCGTCTGAGGTGGCCGCTTTTCCTTGCAGGACCTCCTGCGCTTCGGCGCGCGCCCGGTCCTGAACCTGCTGGTCAAAGGCGCAGAGGTAAAACGACCACGCCAACGTCAGCGCCGTGGTCTCGTGCCCGGCCACAATAAACGTCAGCAGATTGTCCCGGATCTCTGCCGTGGTCATCTGCCGCTTGGACTTCGGATCTTGGCTGGCGCGCAAAAGGTCCAGCAAGTCGGGCACATCCCCGGCGCCGCGTTTTGCCCGCGCGTCAATGGCCGTGTCAGCCGCGTCGCGCATCGCGTCCATGTCCTGTGTGCTCATCAGCCGCGCAGGTCTTGGCACCCAATCCGGCGCGCCCAACACGTCCAGCAGGGATACCTTTCCCGCCTCTTCGATATAGGCGTCAATCGACCGGTGCACCGCCTCGCGGTCAAAGCTGCCGTCCGCGGAAAACGTCACTTCCGAAATCACGTCAAAGGTGGCCGTGACCATCTCATCGAGAAGGTTTACCGCCCGGGGTCCAGTGGCGGCAATGCGGTCGGCAGTACGCTCTGCGGCGGCTGTCATTACGGGGGCCAGTGCTGTGACATTGCGGTGCGAAAACGCAGGTGACGCCGCCCGCCGCTGCCAGCGCCACTCCTTCCCTTCGGCAATGAATAGCGACTCGCCGATGGCAGGGCGCAGCAGGTTCTTTGTCACAACCGATTTGGGGTAATTATCCAGATCCTCCAGCAGCATTTTGCGCAAGGCCGCAGGGTCCATGATCATATGCCACCTGCGCCCGGTGGTGCCCGACACCGTGGGCTGCCGGGTGGCGACCTCCGGGATGATGCTCAGAATGTTCTTGCGCATCATGCCAAGGCTTTTCAGCACACCCACCGGCTGCGGGACCAAAGGGACCCGAACCGGCACCGGCGCGCTATGCGGCGCTTTCACTGCTCTTGGTTGCTGTCTCACCCTCAGATACTTAGCAATCGCCCCGCCATCGTCCAGCCGCCTGACACCGCTCAATTGCGCGCAGATGGGATTTTCGCTAAGCAGGCGGCAAAAGACCAAGAGCAGAGGCAAGAAAATGATCCGAAAGGCCGTCCTCCTCCTCGCTGCGGGGTTGCTTGCTGCATGCTCTGCGCCTGTTGATCTGGAGGCACCCGCCGTGCCGCTGGGCGATTTTTCCCTCGGCCATAACGTCGTGGTCGCGCCTCGGGTGCAGACCACCTCGACCGTCAGCCGGGAGGTCGCGCGCGAAGAGTTGACAGAAAGCCTGAAGCTGGCCATCGCAGAGCGGTTCGACGGCTATACCGGGCCCAGAGAATACCATTTCGGCGTCTCTATCGAAGGCTACGTGCTGGCGCGCGCAGGCATACCGGTGCTGGCCGCGCCAAAATCTGCCATGATCATCCGGGTCACGGTCTGGGATGATGCGGCGGGCAAGAAACTCAACGACACGCCCGAGCAGCTGACCATTCTGGAACAGGCCAGCGGGGCCAGCGTGATCGGCACCGGCTGGAGCCGCGATGCGCAGGAGCAATTGCGCGACCTGTCCGTGGCCGCTGCCAAGGCGATCGAGGACTATCTGCTCGGGCAGGTCGAGGCCGAAGGGTGGTTTTATGCCCAAGAGGCCGGGGTGGACGCCAGCGACGGCACTAGCACATCCACAGTGACAGAGCTTTTGTCATCATCCGCCCCTTTGGACGACGACTAAGCAGAAACCACACGCTCAGCGCTTGATTTTCCCGCAAGATCGCAATAGATGCCGCGCCAGATAGAAGTCGGGTCCAAGTGTGGATCCCCCAAGCAAAGGGTCTCGCCAAGATGGCAAAGGAAAAGTTTGAACGTAATAAGCCGCACGTTAACATTGGCACGATTGGCCACGTTGACCACGGGAAGACGACGTTGACGGCTGCGATCACGAAGTATTTTGGTGATTTTCAGGCGTATGACCAGATTGACGGC
>JBGCEG010000042.1:0-74237 GCA_045106135.1 Roseobacter sp.
CGCGCGCACGGTTCGCTTGACGGTGGTCTCTCCCAGCTCGGTGTGACGCTGAATCGTGCCCTTGGAACACCAGATGCCCGAACCGTCATCGCTCGCCTTATCAGCCAAGACCATGATGATCTGCTTGCGCGTTGCGCTGCCAAACGTTCGTTCCGCGCATATGTTTGCGACCCGCCAACTCATTGAAAGGCCCCCAAAGGCGCAAAGACGTGCGGATTTTGTACAGGTTTTGTACGAGATTTCAGCCGTTTCAGCCGAATTCGGCGCGAAAGCTCGCGGGAGTTTCTGCACGCTCCTGCACAAAGCCCTGTAAATAAGCCATATTTTTCAGGTGTTTTTGGCGACCCCGGCAGGATTCGAACCTGCAACCTGCCCCTTAGGAGGGGGCTGCTCTATCCAGTTGAGCCACGGGGTCGCTAGTTTCTTCTGGCATGCGAAATCCTTGCATGCAACCGTCGCAGCAGGTTGGATAGAACGTATCAAAAAAGATAGTTGCCTGCGGTGATCCCGTGCTTGCCGAAGATCACTGTCCTACGCTAACATTGATCAGGACAGACAGGACTCCATTATGACAAGACCAAAGCAACGACCGCTGACACTGCGCGACGTATCAGATTCCTGCGGTGTATCCGAGATGACGGTCAGCCGTGTCTTGCGAAATCGCGGAGACGTCTCGGACGCCACGCGACAAAAAGTGCTGGAGGCTGCAAAAACTCTGGGCTACGTGCCCAATCAGATTGCAGGGTCGCTGGCATCGCAGCGGGTCAACCTTGTTGCGGTGGTAATCCCATCCCTGTCAAACATGGTTTTTCCTGAGGTGCTGACCGGCATTAACTCGGTGCTGGATGACACGCCTCTGCAGCCCGTTGTCGGTGTGACGGACTACCTGCCTGAAAAGGAAGAAAAAGTGCTGTACGAGATGCTGTCGTGGCGACCGTCCGGGGTCATCATTGCGGGGCTTGAACACTCTGACGCGACGCGGGCCATGCTGCGAAATTCCGGCATTCCCGTTATCGAAATCATGGATACTGACGGCAACCCGGTGGATTCTATGGTGGGCATTTCGCATCGCCGTGCGGGCCGGCAAATGGCGGCGGCGATCCTCAAGCAAGGGTATCGTCATATCGGTTTCATGGGCACAAAAATGCCCTTGGATCACCGTGCGCGCAAACGGTTTGAAGGCTTCACAGAGGCGCTTGCCAAGGCCGGTGTTGAAATTGAGGACCGCGACTTTTATTCGGGCGGCTCGGCGTTGGCAAAGGGCCGGGAGATGACGCAGGCCATGCTCGAACGTTCGCCTGATCTGGATTTCCTGTACTATTCCAACGACATGATTGGCGCAGGTGGCCTGTTGTGGCTGCTGGAGCAAGGCATAGACGTGCCGGGTCAGATCGGTCTTGCCGGTTTCAATGGGGTTGAACTGTTGCAAGGGTTGCCAAGGCAACTGGCGACGATGGATGCCTGCCGGTTGGAAATCGGTGCTGCGGCCGCACGGATTATCCGTGACCGAAGCGCCATTTCCGAAGAGGACCCGGCAGGTGAGGCAGAGCATATCACGCTTGCCCCAACCATCGCCTACGGAGATACATTGCGCCGCTACGGTCGGTGATGAACCGTGCCGTTCTGGACAACAGCGCGGCAAGGCGCGTGTTTCTTGAACGTCATGCATTGCTGGAAACACCGCAGGGCCGAGCTGCCGGGCCAGAGCTGCTGTCGCTGGTCAAACGGTTGGGGTTTGTTCAGCTTGATAGCATCAACACGCTTGCCCGCGCGCATGACCTGATCCTGTTTTCACGACGCCCGAGGTATCGACCCTCCGGACTTAAGGCGTTGTATGAAAAAGACAAAGTGCTTTTTGAACACTGGACCCATGACGCGGCCGTGATCCCGATGTGCTACTATCCGCAGTGGCAGCTCAGGCGGTATCGGGATGGGGAAAAGCTAAAGGCGCAATGGCGAAACTGGCGTCGTGATGGCTTTGAAAGCCGGTTTCAGGACGTGCTGGCGCAAATTCGCGAAACGGGCCCGGTTACGTCATCGGATGTGGGAAAGTCAGAAAAACGCGGCTCCGGTGGTTGGTGGGACTGGCACCCGTCCAAAACGGCGCTCGAATATCTGTGGCGCAGCGGGGCGCTTTGCGTCGTGGGCCGCGAGGGGTTTCGCAAGCGCTATGATCTGACCGAGCGCGTTATTGAAGAGACCTTGTGCCATCCGCTTTGCGCTCCTGATGATCTGGAAGCGGCCATTGATTGGTGTTGCGATGGCGCATTGGACCGCCTTGGCTTTGCCACTCCGGCGGAGATTGCAGCGTTTTGGGATCACGTAACCGTTGATGAGGCCAAGGCGTGGTGCACAAGGCAGCTTGCATCGGGCGGGATAGAACCGATTGTTGTCCAAGGACATGACGGCAAACCCCGCGATGCGTTTGCGCGCCCCGGCATTCTGTCTTCGCCGGCGATTGAGGTCGAGGCCAGCAAGAGGCTGCGCGTTCTCAGTCCGTTTGATCCCGCGCTTCGGGATCGGGCGCGTGCTGAAAGGCTGTTTGGGTTTTCATACCGGATCGAGATTTTCGTGCCGGAAGCCAAGCGGAAATATGGCTACTACGTGTTCCCGATCCTTGAAGGGGAGCGGGTGATCGGCCGTGTTGATATGAAAGCGTTTCGCGACCGTGACATGCTCGAGGTGCGGGCGCTTTGGCCTGAGGCGAAGGTCCGGTGGGGAAAGGCGCGGCAAGCTGCCTTCGAGGCGGAGGTGCAGCGGCTGACGCGTCTGGCAGGCGTGACCCGCTACGCTTTTTGTGACGGTTGGTTGCGCGCTTCTTGAAACACTGTCGGGGCAAGCCCTTCGTAAAACCAGTTCAAGTATGAGTAGATCGAATAGACGGGCAAGCCAGTTGCCGCCCGGACAGATGGCGCATAGGGCACCATATTTGTGCATTCCAGCAGAATTGCCCCGAGCGTGGGATTCGCTGCCTGCAACGCCACAGCGGCTTGTGCGATCTCTGCCCGGGCGGCGTCCACATCAAGGGTCGGTTCATTTCCAAGTATGCTGCGCGCAAAAGAGGACCCGTCGACCCCACCGACAGGGCATGCCTCTGGCACCTTGGCGGCTTTGAGATGGTCTTTGGTCAGGCTGCTGCGGGATATGGTCAGAATGCCCAGCGTTTTCCCGGCAGGCAGCAGCATCTGAATTTGCGCGGCCTGTTCCAATGCGGAGGCGGCAACCGGCACGCTCAGCGTCTCTGCCAGTTTCGGACGCATGGGCGCTAAAAACCCGCATGTCGTTGAAATCCCGGTGCATCCTTTGGCAACGAGATCTCTGCCTGCCTCGACGAAAGCCTCAAATAGTGGGTTTTGGTCGTCAAAAATGACGGCCTTCGGGGTTGCGCCATCCACGACGGCGTAACGGACCGGGAAATTCCAGGTGTCGGGGTTGCCGATGTCGCCGGGAATGCGGGGAAAACGCGAATCCAGCATCAGGATACCCAAGAGAGGTGCGCAGGAAGCCATCCGGGTGTATTGCCGGGTTCTGCGGCTGCAATCAATAGGTGGTTGCTGCGCGCGCCGCCTGATCATACTGGCCTGACATCAGACGCAGGATTGTCGCAGCGCGGCTGACCTGATCTGGCTCCAAACCCAACTCGCCCACGGCCCGCATTAACAACGCTTCGCGGATTTCCCGGTATTTCTCGCAGGTTTTGGCACCCTCTTTCGTCACGGCCACTGTCTTTTCCTTGCCTTGGCGGCCGTCTTTGACCAGCCCGGCTTTGATCAGCTTTTTGACCGCGTAGTTTACCGTGTGCGTATCCTCGATATTGAGGACGAGGCAGATGTCTGCCAGCTTTTTCGGGCGGTCCCGGTGGTACACCGAATGCAGAACCAACACATCAAGCGGCCCCAGTTCGGGATATCCTGCCATCGCAATCGCGCGGACCATCCAGCGATGAAATGCATTGCCCGCAAGCGTCAGGCCAAACTCAAGTTCAGACACTTCGGCAAAAGAACCGCTGGCAAGATGGGCGGAGGATACAACTGGGCCAAGAAATCCATCAGACATATTCCTATCAGGCTGTAACTTTGATACTTTGTCAACAAATTGTTGACGTATTGTTAATCGCTGCCACAATGGGACTTGGGAATCAAACCGTACGGTAGCGAACTTTATGCTTCCGGACTGGAAAGGACTTTGTTCAGGTGCAGCATGTCGTCGTGATCGGGGCAGGGATTGTAGGCGTATCAAGCGCGATTTGGTTGCGCCGCGCGGGTCTGGACGTCACGCTTGTGGACCGTTTGGGCCCCGGAAAAGGCACGTCACACGGGAACGCTGGTGTTCTGGCTGCTGTGTCCATGGTGCCGGTCACTGCGCCGGGTTTGATTGCAAAAGCACCGGGAATGCTGGCCTCAAAAGACTTCCCGCTCTTTTTGCGCTGGGCCTATTTGCCAAAAATGGTGCCGTGGCTGCTGAAATACTTATCCAATGCCAATGACGCCGATACCCGAAGGATCGCGCGCGATTTGGCGCCTATTGTGTCTGATACGGTCTCGCAGCATCTGGCGCTGACCGCAGAGTTGGATATGCAGGATTGGGTCACGCAAAGCGACTACGCCTTCGCCTACAAAAGCCGCAAAGAGTTTGACGCAGAAAGCTATACATGGTCGCTGCGGCGCGACGCAGGCTTCGAGCCTACGCTGATCGAAGGCGCCGATGTGCAGGACTATGAGCCGAATATTGCACAGGTCGGGTTTGTGGCTGCGATGAATGATCACGGGTTCATCATGGATCCCGGCGGATATGTGGCCGCACTGGCTGATCGGTTTTTTGCGATGGGCGGGCAATACAGGCAAACCGATGTGTTGGACGTTGATCTCTCGGGTGGCAAAGTCTGCGGGGTTGAAACGCGCGATGGCCGGATTGACTGTGACGATCTGGTGCTGGCGACCGGGGTGTGGTCCAAGCCGCTGATGAAAAAGCTTGGCCTGTCCGTCCCGTTGGAAGCCGAGCGGGGCTACCACATTGTGCATACAAACGCCGAAGGGGGGCCAAAGCGGCCTACCATGATCGCTGCGGGTAAATTCGTGACCACCCCCATGGCTGCCGGTGTCCGATGCGCGGGCGTGGTGGAATTTGGCGGTACAGAAATCGGGCCGTCCAAAGCCCCGTTTGATCTGCTGCGCAAGCAAACAAAGCAGGCTTTTCCACGAATGACGTGGGATGAAGAAATCGAATGGATGGGGCATCGTCCTGCCCCCAGCGACAGCCTGCCTTTGATCGGGGAAATCGGTGCCACGCGCGTTTTTACAGCATTCGGGCACCATCACATCGGCTTGACCGGTGGCCCCAAAACCGGACGACTGGTGGCCGGATTGGTAGCAGGCCAGCCGCCAAATATCGACCTGTCGGCCTATGCCCCGCAAAGGTTCACCTAAGAAACAACACCTCAGCAAGGAGAAAATAATGAAACTACTGGGAAAACTGATGATCGGGGCGGCCACGGCTGCATTGGCATTGCCTGCCGTCGCCGCGGAGAAATGGGACATGCCGATGGCATATTCCGCCTCCAACTTCCATTCCGAAAATGGTGTGGCTTTCGCCGAATGTGTCGGCGCTGGCACGAATGGTGAGATCACAATCGAAGTCCATGCAGGTGGGTCGCTGTTCGCGGGCGCAGACATCAAACGGGCCGTTCAAACCGGACAGGTTCAGATTGGTGAGCGCCTTTTGTCGGGTCACCAGAACGAAAATGCGCTGTTCGGGTTCGACAGCATTCCGTTCCTCGCCCCTTCCTTTGACGACAGCGAAAAGCTTTACGCAGCTGCCAAACCAAAGATCGAAGCGCTTTTGGATGAGCAAAACCTTGAACTGCTCTACGCTGTGCCATGGCCGCCTCAGGGCCTCTATTTCAAGAAAGAGGTCAACAGCGTGGCGGACATGGAAGGCGTTAAATTTCGGTCCTACAATAATGCGACCAGCCGTCTGGCTGAGCTGACAGGCATGCTGCCTGTAACCGTTGAGGCGGCTGAAATCAGTCAGGCTTTTGCGACAGGCGTCGCTGAATCGATGGTATCCTCCGGGGCCACCGGCTACGACCGCAAAGTGTGGGAAAGCCTGACCCATTTCTATGAGGTCGATGCGTGGTTGCCGCGTAACTACGTGATGGTCAATCAGGACATCTGGGCAGACGTGTCTGACGCAAACAAGTCTGCAATCCGCGCCTGTGCGGATGAGGCGGCAGCGCGCGGTCTTCAGGCCTCCAAAGAGTATACGCAGTTTACGATGGATGGTCTGGCCGAGGGGGGCATGACAGTGCAGCCTGCGGGTGACGTGCTGATGAGTGAGTTGCGTGCCATTGGCGAAACCATGACGACCGAATGGCTCGATGCGGCTGGTGATGACGGCAGTGCCCTCGTCGATGCGTTCAAAGCGCAGTAGCCACTAAACAAGGCGGCACCCTACGGTGCCGTCTTTTCGATGATCCCTTCAGGAGGTGAGCCGTGGCAGCACTTCGCAAATTCTTGGACTTTCTGTATGCGGCATCTGGCGTTGCTGCGGCTTTGTGCCTTGTCGCCATCCTCCTGCTGATCGTGGCGCAAATGGTCGCGCGATGGACCGGAGAAATCTTCCCCGGCGCTCCCAATTACGCGGGCTATGCAATGGCGGCTGCCAGTTTCTTTGCGCTGGCCAATGCGCTGAACCGTGGCGCACACATCCGGGTGTCGATATTGCTCAACGCCGTTGGTGCCTCATTGCGCCGCATCCTTGAGGTATGGTGTTTTGTGATTGGGGCGGCCGTGATGTGGTATTTTACCTATTACGCCTACTGGTTTGTCTACTGGTCATGGAAGTTCAACGAGGTCAGCCAGGGCCAGGACGCTGTTTCTCTTTGGATCCCGCAATCCGTTATGGTCATCGGCGGCGCGCTGATGGCGATCGCCCTGACGGACAACCTGTTTCATGTGATTTTCAAAGGTGATCATCGCATCGTGCGCGACACGGTCGACGAAAGCTTCGAGGCGTAAGACGATGACAGAAATATACGCAATTGCCCTCTTCCTCGTCGTTCTTTTCCTGCTTCTTGGGACGGGTGTCTGGGTCGGTCTGGCGCTGATGGGCGTGGCCTGGGTCGGGATGGAGCTGTTCACCACGCGCCCTGCTGGCGATACCATGATCACGACCATATGGGCATCCTCCTCCAGCTGGACACTGACGGCCTTGCCTTTGTTCATCTGGATGGGTGAAATCCTGTACCGGACGCGCTTGTCAGAGGACATGTTCAAAGGCCTGTCCCCGTGGCTGGCGCGGATGCCGGGCGGGTTGGTCCACACAAATATCGTATCCTGCACGATTTTTGCGGCGGTGTCCGGCTCATCGGCAGCCACGCTGACCACTGTGGGAAAAATGGCGATCCCCGAACTGCGCGCACGCAATTACCCGGAAAAAATGGTCATCGGCACCCTTGCCGGTGCGGCGACCCTTGGGCTGATGATCCCGCCGTCTATCGCCCTGATCGTCTACGGCGTCACGGTCAATGAGAGCATTACCAAGCTGTTTTTTGCAGGCGTTTTCCCCGGTCTGATCCTTGCTGCGATGTTCATGACCTATGTGGCGGTCGTGTCCAAAGTGTCGCCCGACTGGAACCCGAGAATGGAAACCGGGATGAGCTTTGGGGATAAGCTGCGCAATTCGCGGTTCCTGTTGCCGGTGCTGGGGTTGATCGCTGTGGTGATCGGGTCGATGTATGCAGGCTATGCCACTGCCACGGAGGCCGCCGCGATTGGCGTGATTGGTGCGTTGACACTGGCGGCGGCACAGGGGTCGCTGACCTCTGCCTCTTTCCGGGCAAGCCTGATGGGGGCGATGCGCACCTCAGCGATGATCGCGCTGATCCTTGCCGGGGCTGCCTTTCTGAAGCTGTCGATGGGCTTTACCGGGCTACCGCGTGCTTTGGCGGACGGCATTGCCGCGATGGAGCTTGGCCGATTTGAGCTATTGATGGCCTTGCTGGTCTTTTACATCATCCTTGGCATGTTTTTGGATGGCATTTCTGCAGTCGTGCTTACCATGGCCATTGTAGAGCCGATGGTGCGGGAGGCCGGGATTGATCTGATCTGGTTCGGTATCTTTGTTGTTGTGGTGGTTGAAATGGCTCAAATTACGCCGCCCATTGGCTTTAACCTCTTTGTGCTGCAAGGCATGACCCGACACGAGATGGGGTACATCACCAAAGCGGCCTTGCCGATGTTTCTGATCATGGTTGTCATGGTGTTTGTGCTGATCTGGTTTCCGGGCATTGCCACATGGCTGCCAGAGAACCTCAGGCAAACGCCGGGCTGACGGTGAGGCAATTTCTATGGTTGGTTTCGGATCACGCGCGACTGTGTCTGATCGCGGGGTTGCTGGGGGGGCTGGCCTTGCCCGGCCTCGCGGCGTTCATGCAGCCTTGGTTGCCCGAAATGGTTGGCGCGCTCTTGTGCATCACGGCGCTGCGGTTGGGGCATCGCGCCGTTCTTGGGGCCGCGGACAATACGCGCGTGACACTTATTGCAGTGCTTGTGTTGCAAATGGCGCTTCCGCTGGCGCTGTTTGGTCTGGGAACGATGCTGGGTCTTGGCCTCTCGCCTGTCTTGCTGGCGGCCGTGTTGGTCACCGCCGCTCCGTCCATCTCTGGCGCGCCGAACCTTGCGCTTTTGCTCCGGCAGGATGCGGGTGCGTCGCTGCGGATCATGGCGGTCGGCACGGCGCTGTTCCCGCTAACAGTGCTGCCGTTGCTGGCAATGATGCCGCAGTTGGGAAGCTTCGATGCTGTGGTGCTTTCCGCGCTGCGGGTCATGCTGGTGATTGCAGTGGCAACGGCTGCGGGTTTTGCGCTGCGACACTGGTTGTTGCCCAACGCACGCCCCGATCAGATCAAATGGCTGGATGGATTGTCTGTTCTGGCCTTTTCCGGGATCGTTGTGGGTCTGATGGCCGCCATCACGCCCGCTCTCAAAACAGCGCCCCTGACTGTGCTGCAGTGGGCGGCTTTGGCCTTTGTGCTGGGCTATGGGCTGCAAGTGGTGACCTACGTGGCCCTCAAGGCAAGGCCGCAGGTGCGGGGACCGCTGGCCATTGCGGCAGGCAATCGCAACATTGCCCTGTTTCTGGTGGCCTTGCCCGAACAGGTAATGGCCCCCGTCATGGTGTTTATCGGCTGTTGGCAGCTGCCTATGTATCTGACACCCATTCTGATGCGCAGGCTGTATGTGAGGACTCCCACGCATGAGTGAGTTTCCAAAGGTTGAACTGGTCGGGTTGTCAGGGGTCATTGTGACCTTTTCCGCCGCCATGAGCGATCAGGCCAATCGCGCGGCCCTTGCGTTTCGGGCAGCGGTTGACCTGCAAGACTGGGACGAAGTGCAGGAAACGACCATGTCGCTTGTGTCGGTGTTTGTCTTGGCGGACCTCGTGGTGACCCCGGCAGAGGCGCTGGTGGAGAAACTGCAAGCGCTCGTCACTGCACAAGACTGGTATGCAGCACCCCTGCCGTGCGGGCGCCAGTTGTGGCGTATCCCCACAGTCTACGGTGGAGCGGAGGCCCCGCAACTGGAAGAAGCGGCACAAGCGGCGGGTGTTTCGCCCGAAACCGCAATCGAAGAGATTTCAACCACCCGCGTGCGCGTCATTACAATCGGTTTTGCACCGGGGCAGCCATACTTGGGTGAATTGCCGCCGCATTGGGATATTCCGCGTCAGCAAGCGCTGAGCAAAAGTGTGCCTGCCGGTGCCTTGGTTGTGGCCATTCGCCAGTTGGTGCTGTTCACCGGGCCGACCCCAACCGGATGGCGTCACATCGGGCAAACCGCCTTTGAGAACTTTCGCCAAAACGCGCCAAAGCCCTTTGCGCTTAATCCCGGGGATGAGTTGGTGTTCCCGGCGGTGTCCGCCTCAGAGCTTGCGCGCATTCGACAAAGCGATGGGTCGGGCAACGGTGGTGCAGAACGTGAGGTGATCGCGTGACCGGTGTTTTGCATGTCCGCTCGGCAGGCCCGTCACTGACCCTTCAGGATCTGGGGCGCAGCGGTTTTCTGGCGCAGGGTCTGGCCCCCGGGGGGGCTGCGGATCGCACAGCGCTTTACGAAGGGGCCGCCCTGCTGGGACAGTCGCCCGATCTGGCCGCAATCGAAATGGTGGGGGTTGGCGGCACCTTTGAAAGCAGCATAGACACCGTCATTGCCCTGACAGGGGCCCCGATGGCTGCAAGTATAGAAGGCACGCCCGTGGTCTGGAACGCCAGCCATGTTCTTCCTGCCGGTGCACCGCTGGTGATTGGCGGGGCCAGTATGGGTGCGTATGGATATTTAACAGTCGCTGGTGGCATCAATGCGGATGTTGTCATGGGCGCGCGGTCTGCGCATCTGAAGGCCGGCGTGGGCAAGGCTCTCGCCGCCGGAGACGCGTTGCCCATAGCGACGCCAAAGGCCGTGCGATCCGGCATGAAGATTGCGCAGGACAACCGGTTTTCCGGGGGCACTATCAACGTGTTGTCGTCGTTGCAAACGCATCTCTTTTCGCAGGAAACGCAGGATCGGTTTGTCGAAACGGAATTCAAACGAGACGCCCGTGGCAACCGCCAGGGGGTGCGCATGGACAGTGCAGGCGAAGGTTTCTTTGTCGACGGGGGGTTGAGCATCGTCTCAGAGGTTATTCTGACGGGTGATATTCAGATCACCGGCGAAGGTGATCCTTATGTCCTGATGTGCGAATGCCAGACGACGGGGGGCTATCCGCGTATCGGGACCGTGCTGCCGTCAGATTTGCCGCGCGTGGCGCAAGCCCCGGTGGGTACGCCCTTGCGGTTCAGGTTTATTGACCGAGCCGAGGCCATCGCCCTCGAGACGCGCGCCCGTGCCGAATTGCAGAACTTAGGCAAAAAGGTTGAACCGCTGGTCCGGAACCTCGCGGATATTTCTGATTTGCTAAGCTACCAACTGGTGGGGGGCGCTGTGTCAGCGCTCGCTGATCCCTATGACGACTGAGAGGAATGACCCTATGACCCGCGTGGATTTGAATGCTGACATGGGCGAGAGCTTTGGCCCCTGGAAAATGGGGGATGACCCTGCGCTGCTCAAGACGGTGACATCAGCAAATATCGCCTGCGGCGCGCATGCGGGTGATCCGGATGTGATGGTTGCCACCATGCGCGAGGCCATGGCCAATGACGTGGGGCTGGGCGCGCATCCGGGCTTTGCAGACCTCCAGAATTTTGGCCGTTTGCGCCTGAACATGCCGCGCGAAAGCCTGAAAAACCTCATTCGGCATCAGGTAGCGGCCTCTGTCGGGGTAGGTCGGGCGCTGGGCGGCAAAGTGCGGCACATCAAGCTGCACGGCGCATTGGGCAACATGACCTCAGAAGATGCAGACCTCGCCTATGATTGCTACGAGGCGGCGCTTTCTGTTGACCCGGACCTGATCGTCATGGTGCTGGCGGCCACCGCGCAACAGGACGCAGTGCAAAGGCTTGGGGCGTCCTATGCGGCGGAGATCTTTGCGGATCGGGCGTACAACGATGACGCCACATTGGTAGATCGCAGCCAGCCCGGTGCGGTCATCCATGACCCGGACGTGGCCGGAAAACGCATGGTAGACATGGTGCAGGCGGGTGCGATCATCACCGAAAGCGGCAAACGGATCGAAACGCCGATCGACACGATTTGCCTGCATGGTGACACGCCAACGGCTGTTCAGATCGCCGCATCCGTACGCACCACGCTTGAGGCGGCGGGGGTCACCGTTACCCGGTTTGAGGGACGACGCTAAACGCTGAACCCGCGCAGGCGCACCGCCGCAAGACCTGCTGCGGCCTGTTGCGCGGCAAAGGTGGTCTTTTCAAGGTCCGTTTCGGTCAGTGCCAGATGCGGGTACAGCTTGCCCGGCGATTTCAAGATGCCATTGGCGCGCAGCATGGCGTTGTAATGCGCGTTATGCGCGGGGTCATCATGCCGGGCAGACCTGTAATCGCGCGGCATCGTTGCGGTAAAGTAGATGTCATATAGCGTTTCATCGCCGCAAATCTGATGTGGAATTTGCATCATCCGCAAAGCGCTTGACTGGATCGCCTGCAAGCGTTGCCCCAAACTGCGCAGGCGGTCATAGGTTCCCTCGCGGCGCAGAATTTCCATGGTTTTCAGACCTGCCGCTGCGGCCACGGGATGTCCCGCCAAGGTGCCCAATTGCATGAGCCATTTGTCCTGCGCCACAGCAGCCTTGTCGAAATGTTCCATGACCTGTCTGGAGGCGCCAAGGGCAGCCAAAGGAAAGCCGCCGCCGATGATCTTCCCCAAGGTGCAAATATCCGGAATAACGCCATAGCGTTCCTGCGCGCCACCATAGGCGAGCCGAAAGCCGGTGACGATTTCATCAAAGATCAGCAACACCCCATAACGATCACAAAGCCCGCGCAACCCTTCCAGAAACCCCGGTTCGGGCGGGATGATGCGCTGCAGAGGCTCCACGATGATTGCGGCGATATCATCATGCTCTGCCAGCAAGGAACTGACCGCTTCAAGGTCATTGAAAGGGGCGATCAGCATTTGCTCTGCCACGCCGTGCGGGATGCCTGCACTGTCAGGCACGGCCTGTGGAAAGTTGACCTGCTGGCTTGGCGCGAGGCTCATCTGCGCCTCCGCGCTCATTCCGTGGTAGCCGCCTTCGAATTTCAGGATTTTGTCGCGCCCGGTGTAGGCGCGGGCAAGCCGCAGCGCATACATATCTGCCTCGCCGCCCGAGGTGACAAAGCGGACCTGTTCACAACAGGGCACCGCGTCGCAAATCGCCTCTGCCAGTTCAATGCCCTGCGGGTTGTTGGCAAAAAACGTGGTGCCACGGGGCAGCTGTTCGAAAATGGCCTCCATGACTTCGGGATGCCCATGGCCCAGCAGCATGGGGCCGGACCCGACGAGGTAATCCACGTATTCGTTCCCATCTGCGTCCCATACCCGGCTACCGTCCCCGCGCGTGATGACGACCGACGCATCAAAATTGCCGAACCCGGACGCTGGCAGAACCTTGGCAGCCCGCGCTGTCCAGTCTTTTTGTGAGTGTATGCGGTTCATTATGGCGTTCCCGTGTCACCCTGAGGGTGTGTTGGAGTGTGCTGTGACAGGCCAGACATGCCTGCCGTAGAATTATACCATTTTGCTTGTGAAACTTAAAAAGGTTCATTTGCAGTGGTCATCAGGCTGGTCGACGAGATGCAAAGCCATGAGCGTCTACGACGCAGGCTGAACACCTTGTGTTCGTACGGCATGTCATTATCTTTTACCGGGACACGGGAGAGGCGTCATGAAAAAACTCAAGATCTCATCTGCGCAGATGGTGCAGTCTGCACGGAGCCGTATTGAAGAGGTGGAAACATCGGACCTCATTGAGATGCTCGATGATCCCAATGTGGTGGTTGTCGATATCCGGGATGTGCGGGAACGCCAACGCAGCGGCTATATCCCCGGATCGCTTCACGCGCCACGAGGCATGGTCGAATTTTGGGTGGACCCTGAAAGCCCTTATTTTAAAAAGGTATTCTGCGAGGAAAAGAAATTTGTCTTTCATTGTGCGTCTGGTTGGCGCTCTGCGCTGACAGTGGCGACATTGCAGGATATGGGCTTCGACGCCGCCCATCTGCGCGAAGGGTTTTCCACGTGGGAGGCCAAGGGGGGTCCGGTGGAGCGTACGGCCGATTAAGGCGCTGTGGCGCAGACAGCCGGGCGGTTAAACAGATTGCACAAAGGGGAGGGATCATATGACGATACCACGCGTCGATTTGTCTAAGAAACCAGAGGTGAAAGCCTTTTTCGATCCGCAATCGAACACGATCAGCTATGTCGTGAAAGACCCCGGCAGCACGTCCTGTGCTGTGATCGATTCCGTGATGCAGTTTGACTATGCCTCGGGTCGATTGACCTATGACTGCTCTGACCAGATCATTGATTATATCACAGCGAATGATTTTTCGCTTGAGTGGATCATCGAAACCCATGTGCACGCGGACCATCTGTCCGGCGCGCCCTACATTCAGCAGAAACTTGGCGGTAAGATCGGCATCGGTGAGCATATCTGCGCGGTGCAGGATACCTTTGGCAAAGTCTTCAACGAAGGCACCGAATTTCAGCGGGATGGGTCGCAATTCGATGCGCTTTTTCAGGACGGCGACACCTATGATGTTGGCACGCTCAAGTGTTTTGCCTTGCACACGCCGGGCCATACACCCGCCTGCATGGTGCATGTCATGGGGGACGCGGGCTTTGCAGGGGATACGCTCTTCATGCCGGATGGTGGGTCTGCGCGTGCAGATTTCCCCGGTGGCGATGCCGGGCAGCTTTACGATTCCATCCAGCGGGTCCTGTCGCTGCCTGATGCGCTGCGGTTGTTTGTCTGCCACGACTACGGGCCCGGTGGTCGGGCGATTGCGTGGGAAACGACCGTGGGCGATGAAAAGTCAAAGAACATCCATGTAGGCGGAGGGACGTCACGCGAGGCATTCGTGAAAATGCGCACCGAGCGGGACGCGACGCTCAAGATGCCGGGGCTCATCATCCCGTCTTTGCAAGTGAACATGCGCGCAGGTGCGGTGCCTACCGACGACGCGGGCAACATGACCCTCAAGGTCCCGGTTAACAAGCTCTGACCAGAAGGGCAGGGCCCCCGGCCTGCAACAGCACCGAAAATCCGGGCAGCAACACGCCGGGAATGAACAGCGCTTTCTGAAGAACGGACGCGTCCATGCCCGCGCCTTCGGCCTTATCCGGCAGGACAACCAAACGCTTGGTTTCTCAACTTTTCAGCGTATCGAAATCAGTCCTGCTGATTTTGGTGCGGAACCTTTCTCCTTGGCGTGCGCTCAGACTGTTCGGTACATGGCGCAGCCTCACTGTCTTGAAAAAGAGCACGACGTCGGCCAAAATCTAAAAGCAAAAAAACAAACAGGGGTACTGCGATCAAAGGCATGATCAGCCCTGAGCGTGCGCCAAGTACGGCGACGGCCCGCGCCATCAACGCAGAAACCAAAGTGTAGTTTGCTGCCGTGGGCAGGCCCAAGCCGGGCACAGGGATCATATTGCTCCCTGAAAGGTGCCATAGGGTCGCCGTTGCGCAACCCCGCCGCTGTGCTCGCATGTGCGCCCGTCTTTTGGAGTGTGGGAGTGGCGCTATGTCATCTCTCGTTGGCTCGAATCTCACTGACCTATTGGTCCAGCCGTTGTCGTGGTCGTACTTGCAACATGCGCATTGAGTGCTTCTGCATTGGTGAAGCCGGGGAGACGAACCGACGATTGGTGAGCGTTTGCATGTCGGTGTTATCAGAGGGTGCGACTGGTTTCGAGGTATCGAAATTGTTGAGCCACGCGTTATCACCAATGCGGCGGGGCTGATCTGTCATCTGATGGGTTGCACTAATGATGGAAAGCAGCGTGATCAAATCCTGCTCACTAACAAAAATAATACGATAATAACTTACCAGAGCTCACAGTCGCGATGGATGCTGTTTTGCACCGGGCAAAATGCAGGATCAGGCGGTGGGCGCTTTGGCAAATGGCAGATGGCCGGTTTTGATCCAAAGCGTGGCCCCTTGTGCGCCTGACGTGGCCGCAAGGCACATGCCGTCGGGCAACCGAAGCCAACTGTCGCGCGTCAGCGTCTCGCCGCTTTCTGACAGGGTGCCGGACAGAACCAGCACTTCGATCCCGCCGCTGTCCGAGAGTGTGAGGTCAGTGTGCGGTTCAAGCTGCCAGTAGGTGACATGCTCCTGCGTGTCTTTATGCAGGTCGGCTGTGCGAATGCCCGGCCCGTGCGTGTGCGCTTCCGCGTCCATGTCCTTGCGAAACTGCTTGCGGTCGGCCATGTCGAACTGCCAAAGCTTCACGAAGATCGTGCAGCCGCCGTCCGACCTGGGGGTGTGGCTGGTTGTCGGCGGGTTGCGCACATAGGTGCCAGCAGGATAATCGCCGTGTTCGTCCTGAAAGACGCCCTCCAGCACAATGAATTCCTCGCCACCGCTGTGGGTGTGCGCGGAAAAACTGCTGCCCCTTGCATAGCGCACGATTGAGGTGGCACGGGCCACTTCGTCGCCGATCCGGTCCAGCATGCGCCTGTCGACGCCGGGCATGGGGGATGCGACCCAAGGCTCTTTGCGCGAATGCACGACGGCACGCACTGTGAAATCCGCATTAAGCTCCATGGCACGCTCCTTTGTTGTCTATGTCTTGTCTCAGTGGGTTACGTGCATCGCGCTTTGCAAACAGCGCAAGACTGCCCAAAAGGCCTTTTGCGGAGGCTACTCAACGGCGGCGCCGGGGGTGAAGGGGGCGGGGCGGATCATGAAACGAATCTCTGGCGTTCGGAACCCAAGTATCATGGGGCGAACGATACCGTTCAGGATGGTCACATCGTACAATTCCTGCACGGCCCCCTCGATTTCGAGCGTATGTTCGATATCTCCTGTGGTCAGGTTCACGACCGCCAGCATGCACCGTGGACTCATGCCCTGATCGGCCAAAGCGTTATCCAGCGCGAGGCCAGAGAACGTCTTGTCCCGCCGGGGACGCGATACACCGATCACGGCATGATCACCGATAAAGCTCATGCCGCGTGCAAAACCCGGCAAAAAGCACATGGGCTCGAAGGTGCCGCTGGCCTGATCCACGCGCCCGAATTCACCGGTGCCGGACTGAATAACGTACAGCTGGTCTCGGTAAAGCCTTGGGGAGTGCGGCATCGACAGGCCTGACACAACAGGCTCTCCGCTGGTCACGTCCAGGACCATGCCCCCCTTTTCGCGGTGGTCGCGCCAACCGCCTGCCACATTGGTGTTCGAGACGCAGGTGACAAAGGCAGGTTGGCCATCGCGCATCGCCAGACCATTGAGGTGGCACCGATCCTCGCCCGCAATCCGGTCGATCCATGGCGGGGTCCAAAGCGGGCGAAAGCTGTTGTCACGATCCAGCGTTGCCAGACAGTTAAACCGCGTAACGACAAAGATTGGCTGCGTCTGTGGCCCTAACGGATGCACGTCATGCACGTCGATGTCGCCGGTCGTGCGTCCTTCCACGGGCACATAGACCGCATCATATTCCTCATGTCGTGTGCCGGGGGCCAGAAAATTCTCGAACCGCCACAACTGGTAGAGCGATGACAGCCAGATCGCCCCGTCCGGCCCTGTCCCCATGCCCATGCATCGGGGAAAACTACGCTCGAACACCGACAACTTGTTTTCCGGGCGATTGCTGCCCACCAAAAACACCTTGCCGGCCTGATATGTGGTGAACCCGATACTGGCCCCGGTTGAGGCAAGCCAGGGGACAAACATCCGCGAGGCATGCAGCTCCAGTTTTGGAGTTTCCTTGGCGTCAGACGGTGTTTCCTCGCCCGTGCCGCTACTGACTTCTTCACTCATAAACGTACCTCCAGAAATGGCTAAGAGGGTTATGCCATGAATCCCCCGCCATACAAGACCGTCTGTTTTTTGTCTTCTCGCAAGGGTTGAGCCACGCAAAAAACTGTTGGTATTGAGCCGGACCTTATGCTTAATATTTCATTAATTGGGATTTCAATTTTAGCATCGGCCGCATTGTCAGGCCTTAAAAGTAATGTTGCTGCACGGTTTTGGGGGAAAGTCACATGGGTAATTATGCAGGTTTGATTGTACGCGGCGCTGACGGCGAAGACACAAGAGCAGGTCAGGATGTCACAATAATCGGGGACATCAACGGCGATGGTATTGACGACTTTGCTATATCGGCCCCCGGTGAGCCTTACAGGTTCGGATCGTATGATGACGCAACTGTCTATGTCGTGTTCGGCGATGATGTCAGCGAAATCAGCGGCGGGTTACCAACGGCCCTGAATGTTGAGGATATTGACGGCACCAACGGGTTTGCAATTACCGCCGACCGCGACCTTTTCAGTTTTGGAGAGCTTCGAGACGACGGTGACTTTGCAAGTTCTGTGTCGGCCCTTGGCGATGTGAACGGCGACGGTATCGATGATTTTGGCATCACCAACCGCTCAACAGACTATAATTATGGGTTCTACTTTTATCGCGGCTACGACTCCCCTTACGACGGGGAAGGCGTTGCCTATGTCATTCTGGGCGGGCAGACCTTTGAGGCGACACAAGAAGTCGATGAGCTTGCCGGTTTCCGCATTGACGTTGAAGGCGAAGTCGAAGGCATCGTAGGGCTGGGTGACGTCAACGGTGATGGCATCGGTGACATCGCGGTCAACACCGTAGATCGTGACGCGTTTGGATCGCAGGAAATTGATACCTACTATCTGTACGATGCCGACGGGAACGGGGTCTACGACTACGATGCCGCGTCTAGTGCGGGCTTTTACGGTGAATACGTGTACTCCAGCACGCTGTCGCAGGCGATTGGCCAGTCCACCAGCTACGTCATTTTTGGCACGGACCAAGAGCGCGTGTCTGACGATCCGATTGCAGGCGGTGGAGGATTCCCGATTGATGTTGCTTCACTCGACGTGGCTGCTGCCAGCGTGCCTGAAGACGCCCCAACGATCGGTGAGACGATCGTCAATGCCACGCAACTCGACGGTTCTGACGGGTTCAGCGTTCAGACGGGAACAACGCTGACGGATACGTCGCTATTTTTTGAGGGTGGCAACGGCGGTGTCTACCTTGGATCATCAACGTTGGTTGGTGGGGTCACATCTCTGGGTGATATCAACGGTGATGGTATCGACGATTTCATCATCTATCCGGTTGGTGCCGGAAATGATCTTTTTGACAACTATGGGGGCGGTGGGTTCCCGGGCACGCGAGAAGAGCGCCTTCTGAATGTAATTTCGGGACCAGACGGTAACCGAACAATAACATTGGATGTCACAACGAGCTACTATTCTCCTTACGATCCAGACGCTGGTTACTCCAACACAGAAAGCTACGAGATAACGGACTACTCAACTTTCGGTTCGTCATCCGGCTCGCTTGTTGTGTTCGGAAATGATAGCGGCACGCCGTTCCCCGCTGAAATAGACCCGAACGCGTTCCCAAGACCGGCTGAAATAGAGTTTCGGTCGGATGCCATGTTTGACGAAAATGATCTGGCCGGCGTCGGCAATGCGGTGGGCAATGATGGGTTCGACGATGTCGTGACCGAAGGGTTCCTGTTCGAGGATGAAGATCAAAATACCCAAAACGTGTTTTTCGGGGGTGTCTTTCTGCTGCCGGGCTCGGTCAATGGTCTGCCGGACGCAGCAGGCGCGGATGGCACGTTCTTTGATGAAAACCAGCTTTTGGCAGATGGTGATGCGGCGATGTTCGTCGATTTCACCGCAGGCAGCATTGGCAGTGGATTTGAACGGCTGAGTTTCGATTCCAGAGGTGTCGAGGCGTTGGGCAACGTCGGCGGCGATGCGGCTGATGATTTTGCCATCATCGCGTTGCGCCAAGACCTAAATGCGCCCGGTGAGGCGGTAAACGCCTCCGAGGGCGCTGTATATCTGACCTTCGGCAGCATTGATCCGTTGAGCGGTATCATTGATCTGGGTGCGTCCTTTGTCGAAGGGGTTGCAGCATCAGACCGCCCCGCGTACCGCATCGAAGGGTTTGAAAACAGCTTTCTTCTGTCTGTTGACGGCTTGGGCGATGTGAACGGCGATGGTTTCAACGACCTGATCATCGGAGACGGACGCGCGGATGGCGGCGGCTTCAACGATGGTGAAGTCTACGTAGTCTTTGGCGGTACCGGTGCGCTGTCAGCGGCGGATGCTGCAGACGGCGTTGAGGATGGCATCATTGATGTTGATAATCTTGGCGTTGACGTCGAAACAGGCCTTCTGCCGATCGAGTTGTCGCTGCGCAGCAATGGCACGGTGTCGCGCAGTGAGGGCGATCTGGGCGTTACCGTCTTTGAATTCATCGTAGACCGCTCTGGTGATGAGACGCAGCCGGTCAGCTTTGACTTTGCTGTGACGCCTTCGGGTTTTGATGGGGCCGATCCTGAAGATTTCGCGGGTGGCGCGTTGCCCACAGGCACCATCGACTTTGAGGATGGTGCGGATTTTGCGACCGTCCGTGTCGAAGTGCAGGGCGACTTTACGCAGGAAAACACCGAAGACTTCACGCTGACAATCTCGAACGCGGTCACAGCAGGCGACGCGCCGGTGTCGATCAATCGTGACACTGGAACAGCACGTATTTTCAACGATGATTTCCCGGTCAACCTGTTCATTGGCAATACCAGCGTCACGGAAGGCGACAGTGATGCCGACGGCCGCGAGTTGACCTTTACGGTCTTCCGCAGCGGTGAGACTGATGTCGAAGCCACCGTGGATTATGACGTGCAGTTCTTTTCTGCATCGGCAGATGATTTCGAGGCGGGAACTCCACTGTCCGGCACAGTATCCTTTGGCATAGGTGAGACGCGCGCCACGATTTCCCTGCCAATCGCTGAAGACAACAACATCGAGAATAACGAATCTATTCGCGTATTGTTGTCCAATCCTACGGCAACCGCGCCTGCAGGCGCGCCGGACGGCACCGTTGTGCCAATAACAATCAGCGACTCGTCTGGCACCGGCACAATCATCACGGATGATTTCGCGGTACAATTGCAGATCAGCAACGCGTTCACCACAGAAGGCGACGTGGACAGCGACAACGAGGAATTGGTGTTCACGGTGACCCGCAGCGGCGATACCGGCCCTGCGGTGGATGTGGATGTCACATTCTCATCCGGATCCTTCCGGCCCGTCGACGCCGCTGATTTTGAGACCGACCCCTTTGGGACGCAGACCATCTCGTTTGGGCCGGGCGATACCTCGCAGCAAATCCGCCTGCCGATTGACGAAGATTTCAACATCGAGTCTGATGAGCGGATTGAAGCGCGGCTGACCAATGCCCGTTCTCCGATTGGGGAAGACATCGTTGTCGCCATCCTCGACAGCTTTGGGCAAGGTACCATCGACAACGATGATTTCCCGCCGCGCATTTCCGTTGGTGGCAACGCCTTTCAGCTGGAAGGGCCTTTTGGATCGGATGGCGGTGTCACGCCGTTTACCTTCACAATCGACCGGACCGGTGACACGACGGGCGACACCACTGTCACTTTCGATCTGAACCCAATTCCATCGGAAGGCAATTTCTTTGCGGCCAATGATGCCGACGTGGCCTCTGTCGTGATTGATGGCGTGGCGGTCACCGAAGACACCGGCAACCTGTTGCGTCCGGGCTACGAAGTGTCCTTTGCCGATGGCGAAAGCTCCAAGACAATTGTGGTGAATATCAACGACGACAGCATTATTGAACCGCGCGAGCAGTTCGAGCTGCGCATCGTCGAGGTGGAAACGAACAACGGCACGAACTATGACATCTTCACGTCGGCCCGGACGGCAACGATCCTGAACGACGATGGTCGTCCACCGGTCATCCCTGTGGGCGTCGAAGCAGACGTGTTCGGCGATCCGCATATCGTCACCCTTGATGGGCTTGGCTACGACTTCCAGGCGGTTGGGGAATACATTCTGGTAGAAACGCTGCCGGGGGCCACAAACGCCTTCCAGGTTCAGGTGCGGTTCGAAGCCTTGCCGGGTTCTGATCTGGTCTCGACCACGACCCGCATGGCGGTCAACATCGGCGATGACTACACCGTCGAGGTAGACGCGAAGGGCGACAACCCCTTCCTGATCATTGGCCCGGACGGCACCGTCAGAACCCCAACACCCGAAGAAACGGCGCTGGGTGTTGCGGATGTTGATGGCAATGGCACCGGCGATTTCTTCTTTGACGCAGCTACAGGCGAATTCACGGTTGTTCTGAACGATCAGAATGAGCAGCTGAAGGGCAAGGTCATGGACGGCACGATGAACGTCTGTGTCTTCTTGTCTGACAGTGACACGGGCAATCAGGGCAATGTGCGCGGCCTGATGGGCGATGCCGATGGCGACGCTCTGGACGGTTCCCGCGATACAACCGACGATCTGGCGCTGCGCGCCGGTACAGAAGTACCCGAAGGGGCCAACCTGACGGATTTGAACGGCAATGCGATCCCGGCGGGCATTCTGGCGCAGGACGTGGCGCTGATGCAGCCTGTCGATTTCGACACGCTCTACGGTATTTTTGCCGATGGCTGGCGTCTTGATGGCACGGACGGCAAGGAACGCGCCTTCAGCGATGTCGCGCCTGAGTTCCCGGATAACTTCCCGGCGGCCTTGCTGACGGTGGACGATTTGCCAGAGCAAATCCGCCAAGAGGCGATTGATGCGGTGCTTGCGGCACAAGATCCCAACGATCCATTGGATCAATCCGTCTTTGAAGCGGCGGTGCTTGACTTCGCACTGACCGGAAACCCGGATTTCATCACTGGTGCGCTGGGTCTGGCTGCCGAAGAAGAGGCCAGCACAGAGCCTGAGAATTCGCCTGACCTGCCTGTGTCGGTCAGCATATCCGTACGGCCTGATGAGTTTACGGAAGGGGATTCTGGTACAACGCCTGTCACCTTCACGTTCTTCCGGCTTGATGACGGGGCGCTGCCCTTGTCCATTGCCTATGAGATCACAGGGACCGCCGACGCGGGTGACCTTGAGGCCGGGACGCAGTTCTCTGGCACGGTTGATTTTGCCGAAGGTGAAACTGAAAGCACGATTGTCATCGACGTGCTGGGCGATATGGCGAACGAGCCAGACGAGACCTTGACCGTTACCATCACCGATAGCGGTGGTGCACTGGTGGCCGGGGCGTCGGCGACAGCCGTGATCGGCACGGATGACTTTATCCCTGAGGCGCAAGACGATGTCTTCTCGACGGATGAGGTCACACGGGTCGAAGGCGATCTGTTTGCCGACAATCAGGTCGAGGATGCCGACAACAACTCCGACAGCGACGCAGATGGTGACAGTTTTGTGGTCGTCGAGCTGAATGGAGGTCCTGTAAACCTGTTCTCGGCCGTCACGCTGCCCTCTGGTGCGCGCCTGCGGCTGAACGAAGACGGCACCTTTGTCTACGACCCGTTTGGGGTGATTGACGCGTCTGATCCGACCGATGGCTTTGCGTTCCTGAAAGCAGGGGAGGTTGCGACAGACAGCTTCACCTACACCATCAGTGACGGCAACGGTGGCGAAGACACCGCCACGGTAGAGATTACCGTGCAGGGCGTTGATAATCCGCCGGACGCCAATCTCGATTTTGCGACGCAAAGCGAAGACGGCCCTGCGAGCGTTGGCAACCTGTTGGACAATGATGTCGATCCGGACACCTTTGACGAGGTATCGGGGGGCGACATCGCGGTCAGCTCAATCTCACTTGGTTCGCAAGTGGCTAGTGTCACGGCTGCGGCTGATGGTGTGTTGACGCTGGACAACGGTGCGACGCTGACCGTCGCTGCCGACGGCAGCTACCAGTTCAACACAAACGGTGCGTTCCAGGACCTGCATGACCGGGATTCAGGGGCGGGCTCTTTTGCTCTGCTGAATTTCACCTACACGATTGTTGATCCTGCGGGGAACGATGCGTCTGCCCTGTTCCAAGTCACGGTTACGGGCGAGAACGACGCACCAGTGTTTGATGCGGACTTTGCCTTTGAGGTCGCCGAAAACCTGACGGAAGTTGGCACTGTGTCGGCGACTGATGCTGATGCGGGCGACGTTGTATCATACAGCCTGTCAGGTGTGGACGCGGACCTCTTTGACATCGACAGCACAACAGGCGAGATCAGCTTCGTGAGCGCACCTGATTTCGAGGCGCCGCTCGATGACGATGAGGGCAACGACTACGAAGTGACCGTCGAGGCCACAGACGGGGTTGAGACAACCACGCAGGATGTGACCATCACGGTAACGGATGTTGTTGAAAACACTGCCCCTGTGGCACAGGACGGCGCAATCACGCTGGACGAAGATTCAGAGAACGCAGGTCAGTTGCTGTTTTCCGATGAGCAATCCGCCATGGAAGACCTCGACGTGGAGATTGTGTCGGGCGTCGAAAATGGCACGCTGGAACTGGGTGAGAATGGTGCCTTCACCTACACACCCTTTGATGACTTCTTTGGCTCCGACAGCTTCACCTACCGCGTGAGTGACGGCGAACTCTCTTCGGAGATTGCGACAATCTCGATCACGGTGAACCCCGTAAATGACCTGCCTGACGTGCCCGCGTCTGCCTTCGCGACGGATGAGGATACGATCCTTGAGGGCGTCAACGTACTGGATGAGGCTGAGGATATCGATGAAGATCAGTTGACCGTGGTCGGTGCGCGCACCGGCGATGGCACAGTGCTGCAGATCGGCGTCGCAAACGCGCTGGCACAAGGGGGCTTGCTGACCATTGCAGAAAATGGCGATGTCTCGTTTGATCCCAACGACGATTTTGAGGCGCTGTTCTTTAACCCACAGCCAGAACCGCCAGCGATCACGATCAACTTTGACGTGTCAGACGGTTCTGACCAACTGGTAGAGAGCACCTTCACCATTGGCATCGACGGTGTAAATGACGCGCCTGTCGCGGATGACTTTGCCTTTGACGTGGCCGAAAACACCACGGCTGTTGGTCAGGTCACCGCAACCGATCCGGAAGGCGACGATCTGACCTTTGAGATCACGGGCGGTGCGGACGCCGACCTGTTCGACGTGGATGCGGAAACGGGCGAGGTGACCTTTATCGCCGCGCCCGACTTCGAGGCCCCGGCGGATGCAGACGAGGACAACGCCTATGAGGTGACAATCGGCGTCAGCGACGGCGAAGAGGAAGCCACTTCAAACGTCACTGTGACGGTCACGGATGAGGACGAAGCCCCCAATCTTATTGAAGATTCTCCGGACGATGACTTCCTGTTGGGTACGGAAGGCGACGATCTGTTTGTGTTCAAGGGCGGCGATATCAACATCGTGCAAGGCCTTGGCGGCAACGACCGCTTCGACCTCAGCGGCACGCAGGGGAATGGCACGCAGGATACGATCCGGCTGTTTGACTGGTCTGAAGGAGACCTGCTCGAAGGGCTGACGTTGGCGGATATCGATCTGGACTCAGCGTTCTCGTTCGGGATCGGGCTGTACTTTGAATACGGGCCTGAAAATGACGTGATGATCGTGAACGGCGAGGACGTGCCGGACATCCTGACGGACGTCTTCGCGGATGAGTTCCTGCTGTAAGATCAGGTTATGCAGGGCGATTGAAGTCTATTCTTTCGTCCTGCAAACGCTTGGCTTTGTCAAAAGGCTTTAACCTTCACGCTATGCAGATCAAACATGCCTTAGTGGAAACATCTGTGTCACACAGGTCCACCCGCAGCGCATGTGTTGTTCCCCGGTTTCAAACCAGAGACAGTATGCGCATGGGCGGGAACCGAACGAGGTTCCCGCAGGTTTCAGCGGTGCTTAAAGGCTCGCGTCGAGCGCTGCCAAAACGGCATCACCCATTTCAACCGTGCTGATCGGCGTGCCGCCCTTTTCTCCCATCAGGTCAGCAGTGCGTGCGCCATCGGCGAGTACTTTTTCTACAGCGGTTTCAAGGCGTGTGGCCTCGTCGCCTTGATCGAAGGAGTATCGCAGTGCCATCGCGAAACTGAGCATACAGGCGATCGGGTTGGCTTTGCCTTGTCCTGTGATGTCGGGCGCAGACCCGTGCACGGGCTCGTACAGCGCCTTGGGCCTGCCATTGGCCGCAGGTGCCCCGAGACTTGCCGAAGGGAGCATTCCCAGACTACCGGTCAGCATCGCCGCACAGTCCGACAGAATATCGCCAAAGAGGTTGTCGGTCAGGATGACGTCGAACTGTTTGGGCGCGCGGACAAGCTGCATCGCGCCGTTGTCGGCATACATGTGCGACAGCTCAACCTCGGGGTATTCCTTGCCCACGTCGGTGACCACTTCACGCCACAAGATACCGCTTTCCATCACGTTCGCTTTTTCCATCGAACACAGCTTTTTGTTGCGGCGCATCGCCAGTTCGAAGGCAGAGCGCGCAACCCGGTCGATCTCGCTTTCGGTGTAGCGTTGGGTGTTGATGCCAACTCTTTCGTTGCCCTCTTCGATGATGCCGCGCGGTTCCCCGAAATAGACACCAGAGGTCAGTTCGCGCACGATCATGATATCAAGACCCGCGACGATATCCCTTTTCAGAGAGGAAAAATCCGCCAGCGCGTCAAAACACTGGGCCGGGCGAAGGTTGGAAAAAAGGTCCATTTCCTTGCGCAGGCGCAACAGGCCTCGCTCTGGTTTTACGGAAAAGTCGAGGTTGTCGTATTTCGGCCCCCCCACGGCACCAAGCAGCACGGCGTCCACCTCAAGCGCTTTCGCCATCGTGTCGTCATGCAGCGGCGTGCCATGTGCGTCGTAGGCAGCCCCTCCCACGAGGTCTTCACTCACGTCGAAGGCCAGGCCTTTGTTCTCAGCATACCAGTCGATGACACGCTTGACCTGCTCCATCACCTCCGGTCCGATACCGTCACCGGGGAGGATAAGAAGGGTAGAGTTGGCCATTGTGTATCTCCTGCTAGATCATGTCGCGACCGGGCGTAACGCGAGGGGCCAGCAGGGTCAAGGAGGTGCCGCTGGCGCAAACCCATCTGGTGGCACTGCAACAAAGGGATGTGAGACGTGAGAGAATGACCAGCCCTGCACCCAAAGGACGTCAGGTGATTTCGACAGCCGTTCTGGCCGCCCTTTTCCTGATGGCGGCCCCTTTTGCGATCTATGCCCTGCGGTCCGGTCTGGACGGGTTTTCGGGCGTGACCCAACAGGCCCGTTTTCTGGTGCCGGATGCGCCTTTGTGCAATTGGCTGATCTTTGGGCATATGGTGCTGGGGGGATGGATCACGCTGCAGGTGCCGTTTCAGCTGTGGGCATGGCCGCGCCGTAAATGGCCTGCTGTGCACCGGGCCAGTGGGTATGTGCTGCTGTGCGCCAGCCTGCTGACAGGTGTCTTCGGCCTTGGCTACATTCTGGGGCGGGGCACAATTGGCGGGCCCGCCATGAATCTTGGCTTTGCGGTCTATGGCGTCTTTATGATTGGTGCGGCGGTGATGACGCTTAGGGCAGCGCGGGCGCGCCGGTTTGCCGGTCACAGGCGCTGGGCGCTGCGCCTGTTTGTTCTGGCCATGGGCTCATGGCTCTACCGGGTGCATTACGGCATTTGGTATGCGGCAACGGGCGGTGCGGCATCGAACGACGCCTTTACGGGCACGTTCGATCTTGTGCAGAACTTTGCTTTCTACCTGCCCTATCTTTTGTTGCTGGAGGGTTGGTTCATGTGGGAAAGAAAGCGCACCTAGAAATCCAGATCAACCCAGACAAGCCTGTGGCGGCTGGCTGCTGCGGTGGTTTCCGCGTCGGTCGCGCCGGACGCTGGCCAATAAACCCCGGCATCCGCGACGGTCCAATCGGCCGAGGGCAAGATGTAGCTTACACGCAAATTACCGGGAACCGGATCGCGCCAATCCACCGTGTCAAACGGGTCGCCTGTGGCCTCTTTGCTGCCGGTGCTGCGGGGTCTGGGGTCTTGCAGCCGAGGGTCTGCGAGCAACCGCGCCACAGCGTCCTTCAACCCTTCGCCATCCTGCGGGTCGTTGTTGGCATCGCCTAACAGAACAAAGCGGCTGTCCGGGGCAGGGCCAAAGGCGCCGTCCAGATAGTGCAGCCAAAAGACGATCTCATCATGATTGCGCTGCCCGTTTCTGTCTTCAGGGCCGTCAAAAACGGGGGGCGTGGCATGAAAGGTGAGCAGGTCAATGCGGCCCGCTTGCGGATGCGCAACTGGCACAGTCCAATGCACGGTGCTGGACAAGCGCTGAATGGCTTCTGCTTCGGCGGAGGGAAAGGGGTCGCCATTCACCGTCACGCGCAATGCATCAGGCACGTCCAGCCACAAAACGTCCGAAAAATCCTGGACCTCGTCGACCAAAATGGGAAAGCGGGACAAAACGGCTACCCCGCCATGCCCAGAAAAACGCCCGTAGCCTTGCGCATCGCGAGGACCGCCTGTGCGGCCGTCCCCGTCCAGATCAAGCCCGGTTTGCAGGCCTGAATTCGGACGGGCGGCAAAGCGGTAAGGCATGCTGTGGCCTGCGTCATTCAACCTGTCTGCGAATGCTGCAAGGGCGGCCCCGTTCAGATCGTAGTCAAAACCCTGCAGCACCAGAATGTCAGGGGCGTTTGCAACGATCACGTCGGTTACGGCGGCAATCTGAGGGTCTTCACCGCGGGCAATGTCGCGCAGCAAAAGCCCCGGGCCGCGCTTTTGTAGCTCTGCGTTGAAAGTGGCGACGCGCAGAGTGTCTGCAAAGGCCGGTATCGAAAAGGCGATCATCGCCGCAATCAGAGCGCAGGCAATTCTGGAAAGGTGGCAGGATGAGGTAGGGCAGGGCGCATGGCCCGCACCGTCGCTGCCACCTGCTGCAGGGCGCTGCAGCGCATGCATTTTCCGGCGGTTAGAAAGGGGCATGCGGCGGTTTTCCAAATCATCACCTGCAGGATTTACCAGACCAACCGCCGCAATGACCAGAGCGTGTATCTTGCAGTGGTGTCGACCCCACGGCGCGCTGTGCGCCGTGGCATCAAAACGTGCCTGTTCTCAGACCCAGGGACGCGCTTGTTCAGCTTGTTTCTCGAACTCACCGATTGACGCGGCTTTCTCCATCGTCAGGCCGATATCGTCCAGACCATTCAACAGGCAATGCTTCTTGAAGCTGTCGACCTCGAAAGAGAACACCTCACCTTCAGAGGTGGTGATGGTCTGCGCATCCAGATCAATTGTCATCCGGGCGTTCGAGCCTTTTTCGGCATCTTTCATCAACACGTCGATCTGTTCTTGCGGCAGTGCGATGGGCAGAATGCCGTTCTTGAAGCAGTTGTTGTAGAAAATGTCAGCGAAGGACGGGGCCACGACACAACGTATGCCAAAGTCCTTGATGGCCCACGGGGCGTGCTCGCGGCTGGAGCCACAGCCAAAGTTTTCGCCGCCCACCAGAATTTCGGCTTCGCGGTAGGCCTCCTTGTTGAGGACGAAATCAGGGATTTCGTTGCCATCGTCGTCATAGCGCATCTCATCAAAGAGGTTCACGCCAAGACCGGACCGCTTGATGGTTTTCAGAAACTGTTTTGGAATGATCATGTCCGTGTCTACGTTGATCAGCGGCATGGGCGCTGCAATCCCTGTCAGTACTGTGAATTTATCCATCGGTCATCGTCTCCGTTTTGAATTTGGGTCGTTTCCGTCCGTCCCCGTTTCGCATCTGCACATCGGGTGTGCCGCAATCGCAAAACCTGGCAATCCGGACAGCGGGTGTCTTTTGGCAGGGCGCATGGCCCAAAGGGGGCAACGAGCATTTCAGCGCCCGCCCCCCCCCTTTGCCATCACATCAGATCGCGCACATCGGTCAGCTTGCCCGTCAGTGAGGCTGCGGCGGCCATTGCGGGGCTCATCAAATGCGTGCGACCCCCACGGCCCTGACGCCCTTCAAAGTTGCGGTTGGATGTCGCCGCACAGCGTTCACCGGGCTGCAACTGGTCGGGGTTCATCGCAAGGCACATGGAGCACCCTGCCAATCGCCATTCGAACCCGGCTTCCTTGAAGATATCCGCGAGACCTTCTTCTTCGGCCTGTGCGCGCACCAGACCAGAGCCCGGCACGACCATGGCCCGCAAGCCGTCTTTCTTCTTTTTGCCTTTGAGGATTTCAGCCGCGGCACGCAGGTCTTCGATGCGCCCGTTGGTACAGGAGCCGATAAACACCGTGTCGATTTCAACATCCGACAAGGGCGTGCCCGGTGTCAGCCCCATGTAGTCAAGCGACCGCTGGGCCGCGCCCACTTTGCCGCCCTCGAAATCAGTTGGCGCAGGCACGGCTGCCGTGATCGGCAGCACGTCCTCGGGCGATGTGCCCCATGTGACAACGGGGGCAATGTCCTCCCCCTTGAGGGTCACGACCTTGTCCCACTGGGCGTCATCATCTGAAAACAACGTCTTCCACCATGTCATCGCTGCTTCCCACTGCGCGCCCTTCGGCGCATGGGGGCGACCCTGACAATAGGCATAGGTCTTCTCATCCGGTGCAATCAGGCCTGCGCGCGCGCCGCCTTCAATAGCCATGTTGCAGACGGTCATCCGCCCTTCCATGCTCAAATCGCGGATGGCTTCACCGCAGTATTCGATCACGTAGCCCGTGCCGCCTGCAGTGCCCGTGGCCCCAATGACGGACAGGGTAATATCCTTGGCCGTCACGCCGGGGCGCAGCTTGCCCGTGATCTCCACCTTCATGTTCTTGGATTTTTTCTGGATCAGCGTTTGCGTCGCCAGCACATGTTCAACCTCTGAGGTGCCGATGCCGTGGGCCAAGGCACCAAACGCGCCGTGGGTCGCGGTGTGGCTGTCGCCGCACACGACGGTCATGCCGGGCAGGGTCCAGCCTTGTTCGGGCCCTACGATATGCACGATGCCCTGACGGACGTCGGACACCGGGTAGTAATGAATACCGAACTCTTTGGCGTTCTTGTCGAGGGCCGCGACCTGAATGGCGCTGTCCTCTGTCATGTTTTTGGGGTCCTCACGACCTGCCGTGGTGGGCACGTTGTGATCCGGCACGGCGATTGTCTTGTCTGGTGCGTGGACGCTGCGGCCTGCCATGCGCAGACCTTCAAAGGCCTGCGGGCTGGTCACCTCATGTACGAGGTGGCGGTCAATATAAAGCAGGCAGGTGCCGTCTTCGGCCTCATGGGCGACGTGGGCATCCCAGATTTTATCGTAAAGCGTTTTGGGGGACATGGGTCCTCTCCCGTTGTTTTGAAAAAATGTTGTTGAGCGTCGTTCAGGCGTCAGTATAGGCGGGCGCGCACCGTGCGGGTAGCGCCAAAAAAACGTTCGCGCAATCGGGCGCGATCCTCCATGTCGAACAAGCGTGACATCATGCTTTGCAATAGCGCGCAGAGCCGCCTGCTGCAAGCCGTGCTCGCCTTGTGGCCACACCGTCGATATGTTCAGGTGCCGAGATGGAAACCGAACTCCAGAACTTTGCGGATGTTTTATTGCCCGAGGCCACGGCATCGGATGCGTGGCTGCCCTTTGGCGCGGTCTATCAGATGGCGGCCAGCTTTCTGGGCAGCCTGCTGACCCCCGGATGGCGGCAGTATCAGGTGCTGATCCTGATTTTGCTCGCGTTGGTCGCATGGCTTTTGCATGGGTGGATCGGCCGCAAGCTGGATCACTATGTGCGCGCGCGGGAAGGGTGGACCAAGGGGCAACTGCGCGCGATTGTCCAGATCAGGCGGCGCATGGGGCTGATCGTCTTTACCAGCCTGTCGGGCGGGCTTTACCTGCTGATGCAGGAAGTCACATGGCCGTCGCGGTCTTATTTCATCGGGTTGGTGGCAACCATTGCGGCAGTCTGGCTGGTCATCGGGTTTCTGGGGCGGCTGATGCGTAACCGGTTGCTCAGGCGGGTCGTCAGCTGGGGGTTGTGGATATATGCCACGCTCTATCTGCTGGGGATCGACGACGAAGTCGCCGATATGCTGGACGGTCTGGCCTTTGAGGCAGGTGATTTCCGCATATCGATGCTCACCTTGATCCTTGCGGCTGTTGTCATCGGGCTGTTGTTGACAGGCGCGCGGCTTTTGTCGGCAACAACAACGGCGCGCATCAGCCGAAACGACGACATAAGCCCGTCGATGAAGGTCTTGGCGACCAAAGGCGTGCAGATCCTGTTCTATGGTCTGGCCTTTTTCATCGGGGTGCGGGCTGTCGGGATTGATCTGACGGGCCTTGCGGTACTGTCGGGTGCGATTGGCGTGGGGCTTGGTTTTGGCTTGCAGAAAGTCGTCTCGAACCTTGTTTCGGGCGTGATCATCCTGCTTGATAAGTCGATCAAACCTGGCGATGTGATTAGTCTGGGGGAGACATTCGGCTGGATTCAGACGCTTGGTGCGCGCTATGCCAGTGTGGTCACCCGCGACGGGCGGGAATACCTTATTCCAAACGAAGACCTGATTACCGGGCAAGTGGTGAACTGGTCGCACAGCAACGAATATGTGCGGCTCGATATCTACTTTGGAACGTCCTATGACTGTGATCCGCATGCAGTGCGCAGGATCGCGGTAGAGGCTGCCAGCGATGTCACCCGCGTTCTGACACATCCCAACAAACCAGTCTGCCATATCGTCGGATTTGGGGACAGCTCAGTCGATTATATCCTGCGGTTCTGGATCAGCGACCCAACCGGGGGCCTTACAAACATCCGGGGCAACGTCTATCTGGCGCTTTGGGACGCCTTCAAATTGCACAACATTTCCATCCCCTTCCCGCAACGCGAGGTGCGCATGCTTGAGGATACGGATTAATCCTTGTCGTGATGCCCATCGGCTCTAACCTTTAGGCCTCACGACGCCAGGGGTGGGCCAATGAGCGGGCAAACAGATATCGTACTTGTGCTGGGCAGTGGCCCCAATGCCGTTGCGGCCCGGGACTGGCCCAAGGCTGATTTCGACCGAATCGTTGCGATCAACAACGCGTGGCGTCTGCGGGACGATTGGGACGATATCGTCTATCCCGAGGACTTCCCCAAAGACCGTCGCCCGGCCAATATCCCGCAAGATCAGCGCGCGATTGAGGCCGCGGCCTTTGTACCTGCGCAGAATGCCTTTGGCGGGTTTGTCTTCGCTGGTGGTACAATGGCCTTTACCGCGGGCTACTGGGCGCTGCACGCACTGCGTCCGAAGGTGATGGCCTTTCTGGGTTGTGACATGGTGTATCCCACTGAGGGACCAACGCACTACTACGGAACAGGCACGGCAGATCCGCTGCGCGATGACATCAGCCTGCGCAGCCTCGAGGCCAAATCCGCCAGACTGGGCCTTTTGGCAGCGTCACAGGGGTGCGCATGCGTAAATCTGTCCCAAGACGAGAGCCGCCTGTTGTTCCCGCGCGCCAGGCTGCAAGACCTGCGCCTGATCACTTCGCCGGTGGCTGTGGCGGGCATTGACGCACTGCGGGCAGATGAAGACGCGCTGGGCTATGCTGTGCCCTCAGGCCGCTATTGGGAAGAGGAAAGCCGCTTTGACACATCGGCCCTCGACCAGCTTGACCAACGCTGGTGTGATCTGTGGGATAACACAGGTATTCGCTTTGCAAACGAGGTAGCTGCCTAGCGCTTCATCAATTCTTTGTCCGGACGGTCTGTTTCTTAAGCTGTCATTGAATTGTCTTGTTCACATTGCTATTATAGGGAACGCCTAGCGCCGGGGTTCTGTCGGCGCGCTTTAAGGAGGACAATGTCCTGTCAACCTATGCTGATGCAGCTCAAGCAGCTGCGCCGACCGGGGCAGTGGCGATGAACACCGCAGCCCAAGACGCGACAAGCGAAAACATGCTGGCGCGTATCCTTGATACTCTCACCGATGATAAAGCCGAAGATATCGTGCAAATTGACTTGCGCGGTAAAACGGAAATTGGCGATTACATGGTAATCTGCTCGGGGCGGTCCACCCGGCAGGTGTCAGCCATTTCCGAAAAGCTTGCGCAGATGGTCAAGGACGAGTTTGGGCACTCATCGCGGATGGAAGGCAAAGACACCGGCGATTGGGTGTTGATCGACACAGGCGACGTGATCGTGCATGTGTTCCGCCCTGAGGTCCGGGAATTTTACCAGCTTGAAAAGATGTGGCAGCCCATGGGCGCGACCGACGCCGCAACGCATTAAGCTGACCCGCCATGCGCGTTCATCTTTTGACGGTTGGCCGGTTGCGGTTGGGCCCCGAAAAAGAGTTGGTGGATGACTACCTTTTGCGGTTTGACCGAACTGGCCGCGCGCTTGGGCTTGGGCCTGCAAAACTCACAGAAATCGACGACCGTAAGAACGGTGGCATGGCAGGCGAGGCGCGCCTGTTGCGCCGATCCATCCCGCAAGGCGCCCATTTGGTTGTGCTGGACGAACGTGGCCGGCTGCAGTCCTCGCCTGATTTTGCAAAAAGGCTTGCGGGGTGGCGCGACAGCGGGCGGGCGGATGTGGCCTTTGTCGTTGGCGGTGCGGATGGCATAGACCCTGCGCTGCGGGCAGAGGCTGACGATGCTCTGTCCTTCGGGAAAATGGTCTGGCCGCATATGCTGGTCCGGGTCATGCTGGCGGAACAGCTTTACCGGGCGGCATCCATATTGGCGGGCAGCCCCTACCATCGCGTCTGACAGGGTAAGAGACGCGCGGCAGGCTCTTTTCGGTTCAGCCTGCTATCAAGGCAAGGTGAAAATCGTCGTGGTTTGATACCAGCCGCCCGGCGTGTCGCGTGCCTGTATCTGCACCTGTGTGGTGCCCTGGGGCAAGGCCACGCCCGACAGAGACCGGGTAAAGGGCTGTTCATTCACATGCGGATGCGCCAGTTCGCGGATGGCGATCTGGTTGCCCTGCATGTCCAGAATGCGCCACGCATCGGCGTAATGGTCCCACCCGGTATCAGCATGTGACAGCGTCACGTCAAAGCGCCATGCGCCACCCTGTTGCGTCGCGCGCACCTCTTCCACAGCCGGGGGGTCGGCCAAAGCGGCGGAAGACAAGAGGGTAAAGGCCACAAGAAGATATTTCATCGGTTCATCTACGGTTGCTCTGCAGGGTTGTATTTAGGATGACAGCAGAATTTTACGAGACTGTGACGCAAATTCACGCCGCCAGATCACGGTGAGTGTGATGCAACTGGCGACAATCAGAGCATAAGGCCCTGCCAGCCATGCGGCAGCTGCCAGTGCAAAATAAAGCGCGCGCAAGCCCCGATTAAAGTGCCGCGCAGCAATAATATTGATTTCACCGGCTTTTTCGGCAAGCGGATAGGCCTCAGGGTCCTCCACCTCGTTTGGCACCGCTGCCATCAGGACGGAACAGTAGCCGAAAAGGCGATTGGCCCAGACGAATTTCAAAAAGCCGTTTGTCAGGAAAATTGCCACAACCATCAGCTTGAGTTCCCAGACGATTTGCGGCGCTTCTTCAAGGATGATGTCTTGGGCGACGCCCGAAAGAAGCTCAATATTGCCGATCAGCGCCAGCGTTCCCCCGATCGCAATCATACAGGTTGAGGCAAAGAAAGCCGTGCCCTGCCGCAGCGTGGACAGCATTTGAGCATCGAAGATGCGCGGTTGCCGGGTCACCATCTGTTGCATCCATTTGCGCCGGTACTGCGCCATCAACAAAGAAGTAGAAGGGGCCGCCATGCGCGGATGCTCAATACGCCAGCCGATCAACAGCCAAAAGGTAAAGAGCAACCCAAGGGCCGTAAAATCCAGCGTATCAAAGAGCGACAGACGTTCTGCAAGTGTCATTGCGGCTGTTTTGGCTTTGTCTGCCCGGTGGGTGCAAGCGCTAAAGCATTCCTTTTCCTCGTTTTTCGCTTTGGTTTTGGCGGTTCTTTGCAAATTTGATGCGTTTGCGGTGCTCTGTTCTTGGGTTTTTGCTTGCTTGAGGGTCTAATTGGTAATATTAATTTACCAAATGGAGGATGTCTGATGGAAATGCCGATTCCCGACAAGTCTGTGATCGCGCGTAAGGCGCGCGTGGTGTCAAGGCTGCAAGAGGTGCTTCCCCTCGGCGCCGTCATTCACGAGGAAAGCGAAACGCGCGCCTATGAATGTGATGCGCTGACGGCCTACAAGTGTCCTCCGCTGGCGGCGGTTTTGCCGTCGACCACACAGGAAGTCTCTGATGTTCTGCGCATTTGCCACCAAGAGGGAGTGCCCGTCGTGCCGCGTGGCTCGGGCACGTCCCTGGCCGGAGGCGCGTTGCCCACCGCCGATAGCGTCATTCTGGGTGTGGCGCGCATGAACGAAGTGCTCGATACCGATTATGACAACAGGTTTATCCGTGTGCAGACCGGGCGCACCAACCTCAGCGTCACAGGGGCTGTTGAGGAAGACGGGTTTTTCTACGCTCCTGACCCCTCCAGCCAGCTTGCCTGTGCCATTGCGGGCAATATCGCCATGAATTCAGGCGGGGCGCATTGTCTGAAGTACGGTGTGACCACAAACAACCTGCTGGGCGTCAAAATGGTGATGATGGACGGCGAAGTTGTCGATATCGGCGGCGCGCATATGGACGCGGGCGGGCTTGATTTGCTGGGGCTTATCTGCGGCTCTGAGGGGCAGCTAGGCGTCGTCACCGAAGCCACCTTGCGGATCCTGCCCAAACCAGAGGGCGCGCGCCCCGTTCTGATGGGCTTTGACGACAATGAAGTGGCCGGGGCCTGTGTCAGCGACATCATCAAGGCTGGCGTCTTGCCGGTCGCGATCGAATTCATGGACCGCCCCTGCATCGAAGCGACAGAGGCCTTTGCCGGTGCGGGCTATCCCATGTGCGAAGCCTTGCTGATCGTTGAGGTTGAAGGGTCTGAAGCAGAGATTGACCATCAGCTTGGGCTGATCATGGACATTGCGCGCAGGCACAACCCGGTTGAATTGCGCGAAAGCAAGTCCGCGGACGAAAGCGCCAAAATCTGGCTGGGTCGCAAATCGGCCTTTGGCGCGATGGGGCAGATCAACGACTACATGTGCCTTGATGGTACCATCCCCGTCAGTTCGCTGCCCTACGTGTTGCGCCGGATTGGCGAGATGTCGGATGAGTTCGGCCTGAAGGTTGGCAACGTTTTTCACGCGGGCGATGGCAATATGCACCCGCTGATCCTGTTTGACGCCAACAAACCCGGTGATCTGGAAACCTGCGAAGCGTTTGGAGCTGAAATCCTCAAGCTCTGCGTTGAGGCGGGCGGCTGTCTGACGGGCGAACACGGGGTCGGGATCGAAAAGCGTGATCTGATGAATGTGCAATACGATCCTGCTGACCTTGAGGCTCAAATGGCGGTCAAGGACGTGTTTGACCCGCAATGGTTGCTCAACCCGGCAAAGGTCTTTCCGCTTGCCGATACTGCAACGCGCCGGGCCATGGATATGGCGGCGGAGTGACGCGCGCCCTACGTCCCCAAAGAACTGAAAGTCAGGTTTCATGATTTTACCACAGAGCGAAGCGGCTTTGGCCGACGCCATCAGAGCGGCAAACGGTCCGCTGTCGATTTCCGGGGGAGGCACACGCGGTGTGGCGCAGGACGGCATGCCGCTGAGCGTGCGGTCCATGTCGGGCATATCGCTCTACGAGCCCGGCGCGCTGACGCTGGTGGCGCAGTCAGGCACCCCGATTGCTGAGATTGAGGCGGCTTTGGCGGCAGAAAAGCAGCGTCTAGCCTTTGAGCCGATGGATGCGCGCGCGTTGATGGGCACAACAGGAAGCCCAACCTTGGGCGGGGTCATCGCCGCCAACGTCAGCGGCCCGCGCCGCATTCAAGGCGGGGCGGCCCGCGATTACGCGCTGGGTGTTCGGTTTGTCGACGGAGCGGGCAACATCGTCAAGAACGGTGGCCGCGTGATGAAAAACGTGACCGGATACGATCTGGTCAAACTGATGTCCGGCGCGTTTGGCACCTTGGGTGTTCTGACCGAAGTCGCGATCAAGGTTTTGCCAACGCCAGAGACGCAAGGCACCCTGATCTTGCATGGCCTGTGCGATGAGGCTGCGGTTGCGGCGATGTCGCAGGCTATGGGCTCGCCTTTTGAGGTCACAGGTGCGGCGCATGGTGCTGGCCTGCTCGGCGATACCCCTGTTACCGCGCTGAGGGTGGAAGGGTTCGAGGCCTCTGTGGCCTACCGTCTGGAGCAGCTTAAGAAACTGCTCGCTGCAACCGGCGCAGAACTGGAGATTGCAGGGCCGGAGGCCTCTGCGTCTGTTTGGGCTGCGGTGCGCGATGCAACGGTCTTGGCGCAGGCTGAGGGTGACGTATGGCGGGTGTCCTGCAAGCCATCCGATGCGCCACGATTGGCGGCCTCCAGTGGTGCTGAACAGTGCTTTTTTGACTGGGGCGGTGGTCTTATATGGCTATTGATGCCTGCGGGGACCAACCTGCGCACGCAGCTTGGCGCTTATGATGGGCACGCAACCCGAGTGCGTGGCACAAGCGGCCTGATCCCGCGCTTCCAGCCAGAGGCCCCCGGCGTTGCACGGTTGAGCGCGGGGTTGCGGGCTAAATTTGATCCCAATGGAATATTGAACACTGGTCTGATGGGCCCCGTCGCGGTGGAGGCGTAACAATGCAAACAACTTTCACGCCTGAGCAACTGACAGACCCCGGCACCGCGCGGGCCAATGAAATCCTGCGCGCCTGTGTCCATTGCGGCTTTTGCACAGCGACTTGCCCGACCTATCAGGTTCTGGGGGATGAGCTCGACAGTCCGCGAGGCCGAATTTATCTGATCAAGGACATGCTCGAAAACGACCGTGATCCGGACGCGAAGACCGACAAACACATCGACCGCTGCCTGAGTTGTCTGGCCTGCATGACGACCTGCCCATCGGGTGTGCACTACATGCACCTTGTGGACCATGCGCGCGAATACATCGAACAGCGCTACAAAAGACCTTTTGGCGACCGGGCGCTGCGCTGGATACTCGCGCGGATTCTGCCCTATCCCACACGGTTCAGACTGGCCCTTCTGGGCGCAAAAATCGGCAGACCCTTTGCCGCCTTGATGCCGGACGCACGGTTGCGCGCCATGCTCGAAATGGCCCCCAAGCAAATTCCGCCGGTCAGCCGCAATGATGATCCGCAAACCTTTTTGCCCAAGTCTGCTGCACCGGTCATGCGGGTTGCGCTCATGACGGGCTGTGCACAAAAGGCGCTCAATACCGATATCAATGATGCGACCATCAGGCTGTTGACCCGGCTGGGATGCGAGGTTGTCGTGGCCGAAGGGGCAGGCTGCTGCGGTGCGCTGACCCATCACATGGGCAAAACTGAAGAAAGCCATGGCACGGCGGCTAAAAACATTCGCGCATGGGCATCAGAGATGGATGGCAAGGGCCTCGATGCCATTGTGATCAACACATCAGGCTGCGGCACGACTGTGAAGGACTACGGTCATATGTTCCGAAATGAGGCTTTGGCAGAGGATGCGGCGCGAGTCTCTTCTATCGCGATGGACGTCTCTGAGGTGCTGATGCAGCTGGACCTGCCCGACGGCGAGGACCGAGACATGGTCGTGGCATACCACGCAGCCTGTTCTTTGCAGCATGGTCAGAAGATTAAAACCTACCCCAAGGATTTATTGAAAAAGGCAGGCTACACGATTGTCGAACCTGCTGATTCGCACCTGTGCTGTGGCTCTGCCGGGACCTACAACCTGATGCAGCCGGAAATTTCAAAACAGTTGAAGGCGCGCAAAGTGCGCACGATTGAGGCTAAGAACCCCGAGGTGATTGCGGCGGGCAACATCGGCTGCATGATGCAGATCGGGTCGGGCACCGACCTGCCGATTGTGCACACCGTGGAGTTGCTGGACTGGGCCACAGGCGGGCCGAAACCCCCCGCGTTTGAGCAAGCACCGGACCGCGCGCCTGCTGTACCGATCCTCCGGTAGCAACACCCTCGTAACGAATTGGCGCACGGGTGGGTAATCGACCCGCCTTTGCCGCATTTATGCCCCACAGGACCTGTACGCGTTTCGCGGTAGTGGAGGTCTGCTGGTGCGTTACGGGATTATCGCCGGGGTTATTGCGGGTCTGCTTGTGGCGGGATCAGCCGCAGGTGCCGATGGCCTGAAAACCCTCGAAACAGGCACCGACGCCCACCCATGGGAAGCGGTTGGGCGTCTTGATATCAGCGGACTTGGGTTTTGCACCGGGGCGCTGATCGCAGAGCACCTTGTTTTGACGGCGGCGCATTGCCTTTTTGACAAGGGCACGAACGCGCGGATCGACCACCAGCGCATCACTTTTCTGGCGGGCTGGCGGAATGGCAGGGCGTCCGCCCATCGCAGGGTGCGCCGGGTGGTGATCCATCCGTCCTACACCTATGACCGCGACCTCAGCACGTCGAGGGTGCGCCACGATCTGGCCTTGCTTGAACTGGCACAACCGATCCGCAACACGACCCTTGCCCCCTTCGCCACGGCCGCGCGTCCTGACCCCGGCGCGCAGGTGGCTTTGGTCAGCTATGCGCATAACCGGTCCGAGGCTCCGTCGCTACAAGAGGTTTGCACCGTTCTGGCGCGGCAGGAAGGCGTTTTGGTGACATCCTGTTCAGTAGATCTTGGCTCTTCTGGCGCGCCGATTTTTACGGTCTTGAAAGGCGTGCCGCACATCGTCTCTATCGTATCGGCGAAGGCGGAAATGGAGGGGCAAGATGTCTCGATTGGGACCTCATTGCACGAACCTCTGGCCACGCTGAAGGCCGAATTAGCCTTTGGGAACGGTCAGACTAGCCATCTACCACGGGCCAATGCCCGCGTTCAGGTGGGGGCCGTGCGGCGCGACACTGGCGCGAAGTTCATTCGGGTAGAGAATAAGTAATGCGTTTGATGACCCTCGTAATAGTGGTTTTTGGATGGGTGATGCCTGCTGCTGCACAGGACCAAAGCAGCCGGTTGAAAGGGCTAGCGGGCGAAAATGACGCGCTGGTGTGGCAGGCCGTGGGGCGGTTGGATGCGCAAGGTCGCGGGTTTTGCACCGCGACCCTGATTACGCCTGAGCTTGTGTTAACCGCAGCCCATTGCGTCTATAGACGCGGCACAACGCAGATGTTGGCGCTTGACGCGCTGACTTTTCGCGCAGGTTTGCGCAACGGTTCCGTCGCAGCAGAGCGTAAAGTGGCGCAGATAGAGGCGCATCCGGGCTTTAATCCGGCCACGCCGCTGGATGCATCAAACGTCAAACATGACGTGGCGCTCTTGCGTCTGACGCAGCCCATTCCAACCAGCGCGCTGGACCCGTTTATCCTGCATGACAGGGGGCTTCAGCGCGGCCCTGTCAGCGTCGTGTCATATGGTCAGGGGCGCGAAGACCTGCCATCGCGCCAGCCCGTCTGCAATGTGCTCGGCGCACGCGACGAGGTGCTTTTTATGGATTGTGATGTGACGTTTGGGTCGTCCGGTGCGCCTGTTTTTACCCACCGCAACGGGCGCGGGCAAATTGTGTCGCTGATCTCTGGCGCGGGCCAGTACGAAGGCCAGCGGATCACCTATGAGATGCAGTTGCCGCAGCGTGTGGCGGAACTAAAACAGCAGATGCGCGCCAACAGGCGTGGGCCAATCGCCAATGCCCGGCGCATTTCTGTGGGTGACACGACACAGAAGGGTGGGGCAAAATTTGTCCGTCCCGGCGGGTCTTGAAACCCGAAAACAGCATGCCCATTTCTATCCCATCAGGGTGCCTATGCAGGGCCTTGATACATGCAAACGCCGGCGCGTGTCCTGACTGGAGCCGCTGGTTTAATCGCTCAAAGAATGAGGATGACAATGCGTACACTTGATTTTGCCCCGCTTTACCGGGCGACCGTTGGTTTTGACCAAATTGCCGATCTGATGGATCGGGTTTTGACTTCTGAGGGAACGCAGCCTTCGTACCCTCCTTACAACATCGAAAAACTGGATGATGATTCGTATCGTATCTCAATCGCTGTTGCCGGGTTTTCGGATACCGATTTGTCGGTGGAAGTGCGCGAGAACGCGTTGATCGTGTCAGCGCGCAAGGCTGACGATGAGCAGGAGCGCTCTTATCTGCACCGGGGCATTGCCACGCGGGCTTTCGAACGCCGGTTCCATCTTGCAGATCACGTGCAGGTTACCGGTGCGTCCCATGTTGATGGGATGCTGAACATTGATCTGGAGCGTCAGGTGCCCGAAGCCCTGAAGCCGCGCCAGATCGCGATTGGTGCGTCCAAGCATATCGAAAAAGACGTGGTTGACGCAAAATCTGTCAACTAATCGTTTGTGCTGATGATCGTGGGTCCGGGGCAATGCTCCGGGCCTTTGTTGTTTGTCGGTATTAACGATGCATGGCCGTTAGCAGTCATTTAACGCGATGCGTGTTTATCCTTTCTCCAGCACGAACCCGCTTGGGACCAGTGAAGGAGGGTAAGATATGACTGCTTGGAACACGTGCAGGCTGACGATGCTGGCGGCGTTGGTCTCTGGTCCGCTCTTTGCCCAGACCGGACAGGATGTTCCCCGCTTTGCCGGTACGAAGAGCGAGGCATCCTCGTCCACTGTTGCATCGGACCCGCCGCAAACGCCAGATCGTCTGCCGTCGCAGGGCGACAGGTTCCTGACCCCGCAGGCCCTCATCGGGGCCGCCGCCCTGGAGGCCGCGCGCGAAGAAGGGCGCATTTTCACGAACGAGCGCCGCCGATTAAACCAGAATACTCTACCGGATTGATCCGCGCTGCGCGCTCTGAACGTTGCGTCAGACGGACATACAGATGTATTTCATCTCGAGGTAGTCCTCGATCCCGTGATGCGAGCCTTCGCGTCCCAAACCTGATTGTTTCACACCGCCAAACGGCCCCAACTCTGTCGAGATAATCCCGGTATTCACACCAACGATTCCGTACTCAAGCGCTTCAGAAACTTTATACACGCGGCTTAAATCCTTGGCGTAGAAGTAGCTTGCTAGGCCGAAAATCGTGTCATTGGCCATGGCAATTACCTCGTCTTCGTCCTCGAACTTGAAGAGTGGTGCGAGCGGGCCAAAGGTTTCTTCTTGTGCGACTTTCATGTCCTGCGTCACACCGGTCATAACCGTCGGTTCAAAGAACGTCCCGCCCGCTGCGTGCGGCTTGCCCCCGGTCAGGATGGCCCCGCCGTGGTCGAGCACGTCTTGCATATGCTCTTTTACCTTTTCGACGGCGTCCATATTGATCAGCGGGCCGGTCGTGATGCCTTCTTGTAGCCCGTCGCCGACCTGCAGATTTTCAACAGCGACTTTCAGCTTTGCGGCGAAAGCGTCATAAACACCCGCCTGTACGTAGATGCGGTTCGCGCAAACGCATGTCTGACCATTGTTGCGGAACTTGCAGAGCATCGCGCCTTCGACAGCAGCATCAAGATCGGCGTCATCAAACACGATGAAAGGGGCGTTCCCGCCCAATTCCATGGAGCATTTCATCACCTGATCTGCTGCCTGTCTCAGCAGGATGCGCCCCACCTCGGTGGAGCCTGTGAAGGTCAGTTTGCGCACGGCCGGGTTCTCGCAGAACTCCTTGCCAATGGCGGAGGAAGAGGAAGAAGGCAGCACGTTGAACACCCCTGCCGGAATGCCTGCGCGTTCTGCCAACACACCCATGGCGATGGCCGACAGCGGCGTTTCGGCAGCAGGGCGGGCAACAAAAGAGCATCCGGCGGCCAGGGCCGGGGCCGCTTTGCGCGTGATCATCGCATTGGGAAAATTCCATGGGGTGATGGAGGCTGCCACACCGATCGGCTGCTTGAGAACCGTGATGCGCTTGTCGCGCTGATGGCCCGGAATTGTCTCACCATAAATACGTTTGGCTTGTTCGCCCATGAATTCGATGAAGCTGGCCCCGTAGACAATCTCGCCCCTCGCCTCTGCGAAGGGTTTGCCTTGCTCCGCCGTGAGGATGGTCGCAAGATCGTCTGCATGCGCCATCATCAGGTCGAACCACGTGCGCAAGACCGCTGCGCGTTCCTTGCCCGTCCACGCGGCCCAGTCCTTTTGCGCCGCTTCTGCCTGTGCGATGGCCCCTGCCACCTGCGCGCGGCTGAGGTCTGCCACCTGTGCGATCACGTCGCCGCGGGCGGGGTTGATCACATCGAAGGTGCCATCATCGCCCGCCACCCAAGCGCCGCCAATGTAGGCGCGGGTTTCCAGCAGGCTTTGGTCTTTCAACAGGCTCTTTAGATCGGTTGCAGGAAAATCTTTCATGGCGGTTCCTCCCGGAAATAAGCTATCCGTTCCTAGTCAACTCTGGCAAGGATTGTCCAGTTCTGAAAATGTGACGGAGGACCGATGGACCTGAGCGACGCATACGCCATTTCGGATCATACGCCGGATGCGGCAACCTACCCGCCACGCTGGGCGGCAGCGGCCCTTGCGTTCCGCGAAGCGCTTGGCGCGCGGGCGGTGCTGGCCCAACCCTATGGCACGGGGGCGCGGCACAAGTTCGACCTGTTTCTGCCAGAGCAGACGCCACGCGGTGTGATGGTCTTTGTTCACGGTGGCTACTGGAAAGCCTTTGACCGGCAAGACTGGTCGCATCTGGCGCGTGGCGGTGTTGAGGCAGGTTGGGCCGTGGCTATGCCGGGCTATGACCTGTGCCCTGATGTGCGGATTTCGCAGATCACCCGGCAGGTGGCCGATGCTGTCGCTGCAGCTGCAGGCATGATTGAGGGTGATCTGGTTTTGTCGGGCCACTCGGCGGGGGGGCATTTGGTGTCGCGGATGTGCGCACCGGGGATGCTGCCCGACACCGTCCGTGCAAGGCTTGCCCGGGTTGTGCCCATTTCGCCTCTGGCCGACCTTGAACCGTTGCTGCAAACTTCGATGAACGAGACGCTGATGCTGGATGCGGTAGAGGCTGCGGCCGAAAGCCCGGTCAGGCAACCGCCGCCTCAGGGCGTTGACGTCACGGTCTGGGTGGGCGCGGACGAGCGGCCCGCCTTGCTGGATCAAGCGCGATGGCTGGCTCAGGCATGGGGGGCAGGCCATGTGGTTGTGCCCGGCACACATCATTTCGACGTCATTGAAGCGTTGGAAGATCCGCGATCAGCATTGATGCGCTTGATCACAGACCAGAATTGAGTATTGGATTTAACGGGTCCCGGGCGATGGCGTCGCCCGGCTTTGGTGCCCCTTTGTCCTGAACGCCGGGACCTTTCTGCAAAAGGAGGGTCTGTCATGACCACATCCCGCCCCGAGATGTACCGTAACCACAACGGTGCCAAATCGCATTTGCCCTTTCCGCCCGAAGAATACGAGGCGCGGCTGACCGAATTGCGCGACCGTATGGACGCTGCTGGCGCGCAGGTGGCTGTTTTCACCTCGATGCACAACATCGCTTACTATTCCGGCTTTCTCTATTGCAGCTTTGGCCGACCCTACGGGCTGGTGGTCACCGACACGGACGCCGTGACGATCAGCGCAGGCATTGACGCAGGCCAGCCCTGGCGGCGCAGCTTTGCGGACAATATCACCTATACCGATTGGCAGCGCGATAATTTCTGGCGCGCGATCAAATCGGTGACCGGCGAAAATCGCATTGTGGGGTACGAGGGCGACCACCTCACACTGATGCAGCGCGACAAGCTTGAGGATTTTCTGAACCCGCTCACCATGGTTGACCTGTTTGAGACGACGATGCGGCAAAGGATGCACAAATCCGAGGCAGAGATCGCCTTGATCCGGCACGGGGCCAATGTGGCTGACGTGGGCGGCTACGCGATCCGGGACGCGATCAAGGCCGGGGTGCGCGAGATCGATGTGGCGATGGCCGGACGCGATGCCATGGAGTTGGAGATCGCAAAGCGCTTTCCGGATGCAGAATACCGCGACACATGGGTTTGGTTTCAGTCCGGGCTGAACACCGATGGCGCGCACAACCCGGTCACAGGCCGCGTGCTGGAACGCGGCGATATCCTCAGCCTCAACACCTTTCCGATGATTTCCGGCTACTATACCGCGCTGGAACGCACGCTGTTTGTGGAAACCTGTGATGACGCCAGTCTGGCCATCTGGCAGGCCAATGTGGCCGCCCATGAATATGGGATGAGCCTGTTGCAACCGGGGGCGTCCTGCGCTGATATCACCCACAAGATCAACGCATTCTTCGAGGAACGCGATCTTTTGCAGTACCGCACCTTTGGCTACGGCCATTCTTTTGGTGTTCTGAGCCACTATTACGGGCGCGAGGCAGGCCTTGAGTTGCGAGAGGACATCGACACAGTGCTGGAGCCGGGCATGGTGATCTCAATGGAGCCGATGCTGACGATCGAGGATGGCAAACCGGGTGCCGGTGGCTACCGGGAGCATGATATTCTGGTGATCACGGAAGACGGCAACGAGAATATTACCGGATACCCTTACGGTCCTGATTTCAATATCGTCGGTTAAGCTGGTCTGAAATGGGGGCCGAATGCTGCGCGCCGGGTTCGGCCCCAAAAACTTGGACGGCGCGCGCCGACTTCTTGCCATGTACCGGTGACGTTTGCCAAACAGGACCTATATTTCCCTAACAACTGCACGGATGGAAATATGTCATGGCCCTGTTTTTGAGATTGCTTTTGATGAGCTTTGTTGTGCTCTCGGTTGTTTATGTGTGTTTGCTGTTTTACGCGCGGGCAAAGAAACACTCGGAACTTGAAGAGGCATGGCTGGTCGCGGGTCAACCGGGGGAACGCAGCCGTCACATCGACGAAAAACTCGAAGAATACTCGATCCCGCTGCGACGGAAGCTCTTTTGGGGTGTTTATGTGATACCTCTATGCGCTATTGCAGTACTGATCTATGTGACGAACTTCGCCTGACTGGGGGTGACGCGATGATGTTTTACATCAAATGGGTGTTTATTCTGCTGTTCTGGGGGCTGATTGCCAGCACCCTGCACTACACGTTGCCGCAGGTGGACGTGGTGCGGGTAACCGATACCTACGAGCAACGAATCGAACCCGGCAATAATGCTCTTTTCTGGGCGCAGGCAGATTCAGGAAATGCGCAGCCCGCGACAGGTCGCGATGTGTTCTTCATCCAGACGCAACGCCCAAACAGCGGCGTGATGGTTTACCGCAATGAGGACACAAGCTGGGGTTGGCCGCCCTATTTCAAGTTTGACACGGCGAACCTGCAAGCGGAGGCAAATGACCTGCGGTCGACGCCCGACAACCCGCAGTTCGCCATGGTCCGCCACTACGGTTGGCGGCAAGAGCTTTTTTCAATCTACCCCAATGCGCTGTCCATATGGCCTGTCGACGGCCCTGACGCCTCCAAGCCGCTGCCGTGGCTGAATGGTCTCATCCTGTTTGCGTTGGCGTCGCTTGGATATGCAATCTGGGTGCGCTGGCGCCGTTTCCGCGAAAAGCGGATCGATCCAAAGCTTGAAGAATGGCAGGACAGCTGGGAAGCTACCGAGGACAGTTTCGCCGAAAAAGGAAGCCGTCTGAAACGGTGGTGGGCGAAACGCCGCGCGGGCTACTGATCGTCTTTCGCTTTTGCAAGCATGCGGCCCAAAGGTCTGCCCCCCAGAATGTGCACATGAAGATGTGGCACCTCCTGAACGGCATCTTCCCCTGCGTTTGAGATCAGACGAAAACCGGCGGAGCCATCCATGGTCACGCCCTCCATCTGGCAGACCTTGGCAATCGCGCGCGTGTAGTCGATGACCTCTGCGTCGGTGGCGTCCGCCGCGAAGTGATCGTAGCTGACGTAAGGCCCTTTGGGGATCACCAGAACGTGGATCGGCGCTTGAGGGTAAATATCTCTGAAGGCGAGGCTATGCTCGGTCTCCAGCACTGTTGTATTCGGAATCTCACCGCGCAGAATTTTGGCAAAGATGTTGTTTTCGTCGTAAGAATAGGCCACGGGCGCTCCTTGAGTGTCGGGTTTTCCGGCGATCTGCCGAAAGGGATTGGCTGAGGTTAAACCGCAACTGTGCTAGTCTGAAAAGAGCGAATTATCGCTGGCGGTATCCAGCACACTATCGGGCGACACAGATAGAAATTGCGCCAAGGCCTGCGCGTTGTCGTGCGGCGTCCCCCCTTCGCGCAAACGGGTGTGGTTGGCAAACTGAGCATCGCGCAGACGGTCCGCCTCGAAATTGATGTCGTTGCGGATGGTCGGCAAAAGCCGCCGCAGGGCGTGGGCGGGGGCGTGCTCTCCGGCCAGACCCACCCTGCGGGCATGACCCGCAAGGTAATCGTCTGAAAAGGCACAATCAATTTCCAGCAGTTTTGTGGTGCACCGGTCGGCCACAAAATCCTGTAGCAGTTCAAAATTCATCGGGTCCATGCAGACGATCATGCGCTTTGTCTCGAAGTAATCGAACAGCATCCGCATCAGGGCCCGGCGGTGTCGCGTGCGCTTTGCAAGGCTGTTTTGTATCCCGCCCAAGTCCGGCAAAGACGCATTCTCTTCGTTGAAAATATATTCAACCGACGGCACGTTGGTTGTATGGCGCAGCCGCTCAAGCAGGCGTTTTGCCACGTGCCATTTCTTGCACACGACGATCATGAGCTCGCGGTCACGCCCCAAAGTAGCCTCGGCCTCCCAGAAACGGGGGGCGAAACGCCGGCCAACGCGCCCCCGACCCGTCAGGAACCGAAACAGGTTTTCCCCCTCATCAGAGATGTTGAGAGCCACATCGCGGGCGGCATAAAGCTCACCCAGTTTTTGCTTCAATGCCTGTGCTTCGGGGCTGATTTTGCGTGCAAAGAGACTGTTCTGGGCCAAAAGAAGGTCATAGTGGTCATTGTAAAAGGTCGCTGGCATTCCGTAGTCGGTGAACAGCAGAAAGGTCAGGGTGCGGTTTTCGATCTCAACAGACGGCACCAGATGGGGAACAAGCGTTTGAAAAAACGTCTCGTCCGGTATCCAGGTGGTTGAAAAGAAACCGGTCACATCTGGTCGGTCTGAAGTGAAGGTCAGCAGTTTTTCAACGGTGCTTCGGCGCAGACACCACCACTGGCTGCCGATGCGCATATTCATATCTTTCGGGGGCTTGCGGGTCAGGCGCAATGCACGCTGGATGTTCAGAAAGGCGTAAAAGAGTTTCTTGCGTTTGCGTTCGTTTACAAAGTGGCGGTAATACAACCGCTCTTCCTTCATGCCGGTTTTGATCCAGTCGCTTTCAAAAAAGTCGTGGTTCTCAATGAAATCTGCGTCTCGGGTATCAAGGAATTGATGCACATATTCGGCGGATTTGATTGGCATGCAATCACCCGACAGCATGTAGAAATGCGTGGCACTTGGAAAGCTGCGTTCGGCGGTGCGCAGGGCTTCGAGGGTTGCGGCGACCAAAGACCATTCGCCCCAGCCGCATTTGACCCGGCGCTGCGCAAAAGCGATCGACACCTGATCGCGAAAGGCCTCTTTCAGCTTCGCGTAAGTTGCCTTTGAGGCGCGTGCATCAAAATGGATGGTCAAGAAATCGCCGGAAGACGTAAGCCGTCGTGCCTGCCGGATAATCGCACCCGGGTCTTTGTGGCAAAGCAGAATGTAGGCAATTTTGGCCAAGGGCGCTCTCTGGCTGCTCAGGTATGCGCGGTATTTTGCGCGCAGATTGGTGAAGGTTGGTTAAACGCTAATATTTTATTTGCTTTTTTCAGACACCAAGGGTGGATAAACAAGCAAAAAGATCGCACGAGCAGGAGTCGGCTATGGGGTTTCCCGGGACGTGGATGACGCAAAGCGAAAGCGTAGTCTATCGCGTTGTACCCAAATGTGCGTGCTCAACCATCGGCCAAATTCTGTATTTTTCTGATCATGGCCGGTTTTTTGACGGCGACATTCATGATGCCAAAGAGGGGCTGCACAAATGGGCTCAGGAGGCCAGTCAAATGCCCATTACCAAGAATGTGCAGGATCATGCCTCCTACGCTTTTACCTGTGTGCGTAATCCTTATACGCGTATCCTGAGCTCATTTTTCGACAAGATTTGCGGCATCCAGCGCAATGGCAATCGCTATCGTGGCAACCTTGTGCCTGTGTTGGCGCAGAAGTACGGCATCGACGTGGGCGGCCCGGACGGAATGGAAGAGTTCGACCAGATCGCCTCGTTTCGCAGGTTTCTGCTGTTCGCGCGGGACACCATAAAATTTCGCAAACCCATGGACCCGGACATTCACTGGTCTGCCATGTCGGGACATGTGAGCACGTTCATCGTGAATGGTGGCACATACGACAAGATTGTGTGGACCGAAGAATTCAATACCGGGATGGAAGACGTGCTGCGTGCGATCGAGACACCGCAACCCGTTGATCTGGGCAATGTCCCCCGTTTCAACGAAAGCGAAGGTCACGGACCCAAGCGCGCGCACCCGGTAGAGGCCTATTTTGATGATCTGGCGATGCATCTGGTCTATGAGATGTACAAGCGCGATTTCGAAATTTTCAAATACGACTTTGAAAACCCGGCCAACAAAAAGCCGGTGGGTGAGATCGACCTTGATGAGGTACATGCAAAGCTGGGGGATTGAGTTTTCTCTGATAGCTATACGTGGCCGCTGCATTGCGCTTTGTTCAGACAAAGCGTATGTCCTCCACTCTCTTGATGAAACATGTGTTGAGAATGGCCAAGCCTAAGTCAAAAGCTGAAGAGAACTACAAGGTTGTTGCCGAAAATCGGCGTGCCCGCTTCGACTATGCAATCGAAGAGGACCTTGAGTGTGGCCTTATCCTTGAAGGGTCCGAAGTGAAATCGCTTCGGGAAGGTGGTGCCAATATTGCAGAAAGCTATGCTGCGGTAGAGGATGGCGAGTTGTGGTTGGTCAACAGCTATATCGCGCCTTACAAGCAAGCCAAAACATTCCAGCACGAAGAGCGGCGCCGCCGCAAGCTGATGGTCAGCCGGAAACAGTTGGCGAATTTCTGGAACGCCACACAGCGCAAGGGGATGACGTTGGTGCCTTTGGTGCTGTATTTCAATCATCGTGGGATGGCGAAGATCAAGATCGGTGTCGCAAAAGGCAAAAAGCTGCATGACAAGCGTGAAACTGCGGCAAAGCGGGATTGGTCGCGGCAGAAATCGCGTCTCATGAAAGATCACGGCTGAGCATCGCGCCGCTGACCTGTCCACAAAAAAAGTGTTGGATTCGTTGTGAATTGCCGGGCGCGTGATGATGCGTTTCTCTTGCCTGTTTCAGCGGTCAGGAGTAGGCAGATAGCGACCTACTGCCGATGGAGCCCGCTCATGTCCGATGATCCCAAAACGCTTGTGTCCACTCAGTGGTTGGCGCAACATCTCAAGGATCCGGATTTGCGGGTGCTCGATGCGTCCTGGTATCTGCCCGAAGCTGGCCGCGATGCGGTCGCTGAATACAACGAGGCGCATATTCCGGGCGCGCGTTTTTTCGACATCTCGGAAATCAGTGACAAGAAATCGGACCTGCCGCATATGGCGCCCCCTATCGAAAAGTTCATGTCGCGGATGCGCGCCATGGGCGTGGGCGATGGGCATCAAGTCGTCGTTTATGATGGCGCAGGATTGTTGTCTGCGGCCCGCGTGTGGTGGTTGTTCAAACTGATGGGTCAGATGAATGTTGCTGTGCTGGATGGTGGCTTTCCGAAATGGCAGGCTGAAAATCTGCCCATCGAGGACATGCCGCCCATCGTCCGCGACAGGCACATGACCGTCCGGTTTCAAAACCATCTGGTACGCGATGTGACCCAAGTGTCGGCAGCGTCCAAACTTGGGGATGCGGCGATTGTGGACGCGCGCGCCTCTGTCCGCTTCCGGGGCGAAGCGCCAGAGCCACGTGAATGTTTGCGCGCAGGGCACATCCCCGGATCGCGCAATGTGCCGTTCACCAGACTGCTGAACGCCAATAAAACCATGAAAACACCCGACGAATGCCGGACCGTCTTTCAAGAGGCCGGTGTTGATCTAAGCAAACCTGTTATCACGTCTTGCGGGTCTGGGGTCACAGCGGCCATTCTTGCCCTGGCGCTTGAGCGGATGGGCAACCATCAATGGTCGCTTTACGACGGCTCCTGGGCGGAATGGGGCATGTTTCCAACCGTTCCCGTCGCCACCGGAGACGCCTGATGTTCGAAGCGCTGACGCCGCCCGCGCCCGATGGTATTCTGATGTTGATGCAGATGTACCGTGATGACCCGCGGCCACAGAAAATTGACCTTGGCGTGGGCGTCTACAAAGATGCGGACGGCAACACACCGATCATGCGCGCCGTAAAGTTGGCAGAACAGCAACTGTGGCAGGCAGAAACAACCAAAAGCTATACCGGTCTGGGGGGCGATCCCGCTTTTGCCGATGCGATGGTTGATCTGGTGCTGGGCGATGCTGTGGCGCGGGACACTGTGGCAGCGGTGGCCACGCCGGGAGGCACGGGCGCTGTCCGTCAGGCGTTTGAACTGGCGCGTCTGGCGCGTCCGGGGTGCCGGGTGTTTGTGTCGGACCCCACGTGGCCCAATCACTTGTCTATTCTCGCCTATCTGGGCATGGAGGTCGTGACCTACCGCTATTTCGACGCCGAAACCCGCGCTGTCGACTTTGATGGGATGATGCAAGACATCAAGGATGCGAAGCCGGGCGATGTCGTCTTGCTGCACGGCTGCTGCCACAATCCGACAGGGGCCAATTTGACCTTGCCGGAATGGGAAGCGGTGACGCAGGTGCTGCTGGATACCGGCGCTGTCCCGATGATTGACATTGCCTATCAGGGGTTCGGGGATGGTCTGGAAGCCGATGCCCTTGCGACGCGTCTGATAGTGTCCAAACTGCCGGAGTGTATCATCGCCGCAAGCTGCTCCAAGAATTTTGGCATCTACCGCGAGCGTACAGGGCTCTTGATGCTGGTCAGCCAAAATGCCGAGGCGCGCAAATTGCATCAGGATACTTTGGCCTTTTTGAACCGTCAGAATTATAGCTTTCCCCCTGATCATGGCGCGCGTTTGGTGACGATGATCCTGAACGACCCGTCGCTGCGCACAGAGTGGGCGCGCGAGCTGGAAGAGGTGCGCACGTCGATGCTCTCCCTGCGCGAGCACCTGGCCGCTGAGTTGCAGCGCCTGACCGGGTCGGACCGTTTTGGCTTTATCGCGCAACACCGGGGCATGTTCTCGCGGATCGGTGCCAGTGCCGCGCAAGTCAGTGCCTTGCGAGAAGATCACGGCATTTACATGGTGGGCGACAGCCGCATGAATATCGCGGGCTTGAATGCGCAAAAAATCCCGGTGCTGGCCAAAGCGATTGTCTCCGTAGGCATCTGAACCCCGTCTTGTGGCGGGTTTTCCCTTATGCGTTTCCGTTACCAAATTTTCTTCAGAAAACAAAAAACCCGGGCGCGAACGCCCGGGTGAAGTTAAAGCCTTTGGGAGGAGTTAAAGGCTTATCCCTTTGAGAAGTCTGGATAGGCTTCCATACCCAGCTCTGTCGTGTCGAGACCGGTGATCTCGTCTTCTTCGCTCACCCGGATGCCGATAGCGGCTTTGAGGATGAACCAGATGATCAGCGATGCAAAGAACGTGAACACGCCGTATGCCGCGATGCCGGTCAACTGTGTCACAAGGCTTGCGCCTTCCTGATAGAAGACAACCGCGATGGTGCCCCAGATGCCTGCAAAGAGGTGAACCGGGATCGCGCCGACCACGTCGTCGATCTTGAACTTGTCCAGAAGTGGCACAGTGAAGACCACGATCACACCACCGACAGCACCGATCCAGAGCGCGCCAAAGAGCGTGGGATCAAGCGGGCTGGCCGTGATGGACACCAGACCGGCCAAAGCGCCGTTCAGGATCATCGTGAGGTCAGGCTTTTTGTAGAGAACCTGTGTCAGGATCAACGCTGTCACCGCGCCTGCTGCCGCTGCCATGTTGGTGTTGGCAAAGATGCGGGAGACGTCAGACACGTCACCAACGGTGCCCATGGCAAGCTGCGAGCCGCCGTTAAAGCCGAACCAACCCAGCCACAGGATGAACGTCCCCAGTGTTGCGAGAGCAAGGTTTGAACCGGGCATCGGGTTGACGCGTCCGTCCTTGTATTTGCCCAGACGCGGGCCAAGCACCAGCGCACCAGCCAGAGCGGCCCAGCCACCCACGGAGTGCACGACTGTCGAACCGGCGAAGTCGCTGAAGCCCATTTCGGACAACCAGCCGCCGCCCCACTGCCAGGAGCCGGAGATCGGGTACATGAAGCCCGTCAGGACAACAACAAAGGCAAGGAAGGGCCACAGCTTGATACGCTCAGCCAGCACGCCAGAGACGATTGATGCGGTTGCCGCAACAAACACCAACTGAAAGAAAAAGTCCGAACCTACCGACGCATAGTCAAGCGCTGCGTCGGCTGCAGCGACACCAACCGGGTCAAGCACGGTTTGGCCACCGATGGCGAAATAGCCATTGAAATCACCGGGGTACATCGTGTTGAAACCCACCATCCAGTACATGATGGCCGCAATCGAAAACAGTGCGATGTTCTTGGTCATTTGCATGGTTACGTTTTTGGAACGTACCAGCCCGCCTTCCAGCATGGCGAAACCGGCTGCCATGAAGAAAACCAGAAAGCCTGCCATACAAAACAGCAGGGTCGTCATGATGTAGGGGCCAATCTCGTCGAAGCCGGGCGCTGCATCCTGTGCAAGCGCCAGCGTCGGCAGCGCTGTAAGCGCGGCAGCCACTGTGAATGTCTTGATGTTGATCATTGTTGCGTATCCCTAGTTTGACTGTTCTGCGATCAGAGCGCGTCTTCGTTGGTTTCACCCGTCCGGACGCGGACAGCCTGATCGACACTCAGGACAAAGATTTTGCCGTCGCCGATCTTGCCGGTGTGTGCCGTTTTCGTGATTGTCTCGACGATCTGGTCGACTGCGCTTGCGGCAACGACAATCTCGATTTTGACTTTCGGTACAAAGTTCACAGCGTATTCTGCGCCGCGATAGATTTCGGTGTGCCCGGATTGAGAGCCGAAGCCCTTAATTTCGGTCACCATCATGCCACGTACGCCGGCTTCGGTCAGCGCTTCGCGCACCTCTTCCAGCTTGAAGGGCTTGATTGTTGCAATGATGAGTTTCACTTCCGTCCCCTTAGGTTTGGCAGGCGGTCCTGCGATTGTGCCTGCGCAGAAAACGCCAAGGGCTTGTGGACTTGAAAGATTTCGGCCCGCTAAGGCGCGCTGAAAGAGGGGTTAATGCACAAAAAATAGACGATTATGGCGTTATGATTAATTATTGTGCGGTAAATTAATGAGGAAGGACATTTCAACCGCTCAACAATTCCCGACATAGGCGATAAGGTAGCCGCAAATAATAATGGGCCGAGCAGGTTCTCATGAGTGATTCATCCAAAAAGCGCCGGGTTCTCGTCGCAGATAAACGCTATGGTGCGCCTCCCAAAAAAACGGCACGTAAACCTGCGGCCAAACCACGCCGCAAACCAAGCAAGAAAACGGCAAAGAAAGCGCCCAAGTCGCTTTTGGGGCGGTTGTTGCGGTGGCTGCGGCGTCTGATCTGGGGTATTTTCTGGCGCGTGTCAGTCTTTGTGGCTTTTGTGCTGAGCCTGATGGTGGGGTATTATTACACGACACTACCGCCCGTGACCGATCTGCTGGATGGGCGTGCGCGCGGGTCTGTGACGCTGCTGGACCGTGACAGTCAGGTCTTTGCATGGCGCGGGGACCAGTTTGGTGGGGCTGTGACGGCGCAGACGGTGTCGCCTTATTTGAAGAACGCGATCGTCGCGACAGAGGACAAACGTTTTTATCGCCACTTCGGCCTGAGCCCGCGCGGTGTGGCAAGTGCTGTGCGCATCAATCTCAGCGAAGGGCGCGGCCCGCTCTCTGGGCATGGTGGCTCCACGATCACCCAACAGACGGCAAAGCTGCTGTGTCTGGGGGTGCCCTATGATCCGGAAATCCAGACCGAGGCGGAGTACGAATCGTCCTGCCGCAGGGGGACGATCCAGCGCAAGGCGCAGGAGGCGATCTATGCGCTGGCGATGGAGGTGAAATACTCCAAAGACGAAATCCTGACCATCTACATGAACCGGGCGTTTCTGGGGGCGGGCGCGCGCGGGTTCGAAGCGGCCAGCCAGCGCTACTTTGGCAAGTCGGCGGCTAATGTAACCCCGGCGGAAGCGGCCATGCTAGCAGGTCTTTTGGTGGCCCCCAGCCGGTTTGCGCCTACGAACGATCTGGACCGGTCCCAGCGCAGGGCGGCAACCATTCTGCGTCTGATGAATGAACAGGGCTATTTGTCGGACAGTGATACCCGTCAGGCGCAGGCCAATCCGGCAGAGTTGTCAGAGGCGGCAGAGGCGCGGGCAGGCGGGTATTTTGCGGACTGGGTGATGGCCTCAGGACCTGAATTTTTCACGCGCAAGACAACCGAAGACGTGATTATCCGCACAACGCTGGACCCACGCATGCAGCGCAGCGCAGAGGAAGCGCTGCAATGGGTGTTCGAGAACAAGGTGCGCGCTGGCAGCAAGGCGCAGGCGGCCATCGTCGTGATGTCGGCGGACGGTGCGGTGCGGGCGATGGTGGGGGGGCGGAAACTCAAGGTATCCGGCGCCTTCAACCGTGCGACACAGGCGTTGCGGCAAACGGGATCTGCGTTCAAACCGTTTGTCTATGCGGCAGCGCTTGATCTGGGCTATTCGCCAAATGACACGGTCGAGGACGCGCCATTGACCATCAGCATTCCCGGATCAGGCCCATGGTCGCCTCAAAACTACTCAAAGGAGTTTCAGGGCAGCGTCACGATGACAGAAGCTCTGCGTGACAGTCTCAATATACCGGCGGTCAAAATATCGGAGTTTGTCGGGCGTGACGTCGTACGGCAGGTGGCCAGCGGCTTTGGGCTGGACAGTGATCTGGCCGCGGGGCCTGCCTTGGCGCTTGGTGCGTCTGAAAGCACGCTTATCGAAATGACGGCGGCTTATGCGGGTATTCTGAATGGCGGTTCCTCGGTTGAGGCTTATGGCCTCGTTGAATTGAGCCTGCTCGGCGATAGTGAGCCTTTGATGGGAACAGGCGGCGGTATCGGTGCGCGTGTGGTCAGCGAAGAAGCCGCAGGGCAGTTGATCTGGATGATGGAAAAAGTCGTCTCCGAAGGGACCGGCAAGAGAGCGGCGTTTGGAGACCGCCAGCTTGCGGGCAAAACAGGCACGACACAGGCGGCGCGCGACGCGTGGTTTGTGGGGTTTTCGGCAGATTACGTTGCGGGTGTCTGGATGGGCTATGACGACAACACCCCGCTCACTGGCGTGACAGGCGGCGGGCTGCCTGCCGAGATCTGGCGCGAGACCATGCAACGCATCCACAGCGACGTGCCTGTCCGTCCACTGCCGATGATTGGCCCGCAAGAGGCCGGTCAGCAGCGCAACGATGGCGCGCGCGACGGCGGCTCCAGTGGTCCGGTAAGCCTGTTGGAAGGGCTTTTGCGCGATATCCTCGGCGGCGGTGGCGAGCCGCGCAGCAATCCGCCTGTTGCAGGCGGCGATCGTTAGGCCGGGGATCTTACGCGCCAGTCGGGGGCAGACCGGCCAGGTTTACCCCATGCTCTTAAGGTCGTTTGCCAGCGCGCGGATATTGCCGTTGCGTTGGTCCAGTAAAGACCCGATTTCCGTGCGTTCTGTCAGCAGCAGGTTCACGCCTTCAAAGAAAATATTGAACACAAGGTCACGACCCGAACGGTCGGATATGTGAAAGGCCACGTCAAACGGACTTTGGCCTTGCAAATAGGCCTTGGTTTTGACTTCGACGCCTGCGCGAATGGCACGGGTGCTTTGGACTTCGATGCGCCCGCCGATGAACTCACGGAAGCGCTTTCCGTACTTGCGGGTGATGTAGCCCTTAAAGGCATCGGTGAAGGCTTTTTTGTCCGCTGCAGAGGCGGATCTGCCATCGGCGCCCAAGGCATATTGCGCCATGATATTGATGTCCGCGTATTTTGCGAAAACCCGCTCCAGATCGGACAGGATGGCAGCATCAGACTTGCCAGAGCGGATCACCTTGTCAATGTCCGCGATAACCTGATCGACCAAGGCACGGGCCTCAGGTTCTGAAAGCGCATAGCTGGCGGGCGCGCCCATTACTGTGAAGGCACCGGCCAAAGCAAGAATGTGACGTCTGGACATCTGAAATTGCATATTATTCCCCAAAAACATCGGCGAAGGGATCAATATCTGTGACCTCTTCTTCGCCAAGTTCAAAACGACGGTTCTGCAGATACGCTTGCCGTGAGAGCGCGTAGCTGTCGGCACTTTCGTACAGCACCGATTCAATGGTTGCACTGAAGCGTTCCCGGAAATCAAGGGCAACCAGCCCTTTGGATACGGGCGGGATGTACTGTTGTGGCGACTCATCGAGGGTCGCAAAGGTCAGCGGGTTCGTGAAGAAATCAACGACCAGACCCGTGGCATCCCGCTGCGTCGATGCTCCAAACAAGGGCAGTTCGATAAATGCGCCTTCGCCCACGCCCCATGTTTCAAGCGTTTCGCCAAAATCTGTATCGACATCCGCGATCCCGAATTCTGTTGCCGCATCAACAAGGCCACCGATCCCGATCGTGGTGTTCATGACAAACCGCACGGTTGCCAGTCCGGCATCGCGCAAATCCCCCTGAAGCAAGGAATTCACCAGATTGCCGGGCATTTCGATGTTCTTGGAGAAGTTGTTGACCGTACTGCGGAGCTCGGGCGGCAGAACGGCGGCATACCCCTTGGACAAGGGGCGCACCACAGCCTGATCGAGGTCTTTGTTGAACGCGTGAATGGCGCGGTTTTGTGTCTCGTAAGGATCATTGATCCCGTCCGTTCTTGTGGCCACGTCCTGAGAGGTCGTGCACGCGCCAAGGAGCCCGGCTGCAAAAAAGACGCTCAGAGTGGTGCTGCGGGATAAAAGTACGGAAGGTTTCAAGGTCATGGTCCTGTAAGCGGATGAAGGGTAAGTAAACGTTTTTCCCGTGCTGCCTAGTGCAGATTATTGAATCCGGCACGATGTGGCCGATCTGTGACAACAAGCAAGATCTGTAGCCTGAAGCAATTGCATTATTTTATGTTTAAGCAGACGCCGTTGAACCTGCATTTATCGACGCTCAACCTGCACTTGTCGTTGGCGATGGTCAAGGATCGTGGCGACAGCCGTTGAAAATTGCTGACAAACGGCGTGTTTTGCGCGCAAATGCACCTCGATCACGATCAAACAAACCTTGTTGGAAGGACCAGCCCATGTCGATTTTAGAACGCCTGTCATCTTTGGGGGTGGCACTGCCAGATGCACCTGCCCCTGCGGCGAATTACGTGCCTTTTGTGAAGGTTGGATCGCTTGTTCATGTCTCCGGGCAAATCGCGATGAATGCCGATGGCATGAGCGTCGGCAAATTGGGGGACACGATGGAGGCTGCCGCGGGTGCGGTGGCTGCGCGCGCCTGTGCCATCAGTTTGCTTGCGCAAGTGAGGGCGGCATGCGATGGCGATATCGACCGGCTGCAACGTGTTGTAAAGCTGGTTGGATTTGTGAATTCGACCCCTGATTTCACAGAGCAACCCAAGGTTATCAATGGGGCGTCCGATTTCCTTGTCGAAGCGCTCGGCGATGCGGGGCGTCATGCGCGGTCTGCGGTCTCTGCCGCGTCGCTGCCCTTTGGCGTTGCTGTCGAAATCGAGGGGATTTTCGAAGTCCGATGAGGGTGCCGCTGCCTGAGGTCTTTTTGCAAGCCCCGATTGCCCACCGTGCACTGCATGATGTCAAAGACGGCCGCCCGGAAAACAGTCTGGCGGCGATCCGTGCCGCAATAACTGCAGGCTACGGAATCGAAATTGACATCCAGATGAGCAGGGATCGCGAGGCTTTTGTCTTTCATGACTACACGCTTGCCCGGCTGACAGATCAGCAGGGCACTTTCAAAGACCTCGACACGGCGGCGTTGTCGCAGGTGCACCTGACTGGAAATGGTGAGCAGGTCCCAACGCTGCGCGCGGCGCTCGATCTTATCGGGGGCCGCGTGGCTGTGCTGATAGAGATCAAGGATCAGGATGGGCAGATGGGGCCGGGCATCGGGGCCTTGGAGGACGCGGTCGCCGATGCCTTGGCGGGCTACGAGGGGCCTGCTGCGGTGATGTCGTTCAATCCGCACACGGTCCGGCGCATGGCCGACCTGCTGCCAGGCTTGCCGCGCGGGCTGGTCACCTGTGCCTATCGCACCGAAAACACTGGCTTGCCCGATCAGGTCTGCAGTCATTTGCGAGAAATACCGGACTTTGACCGCGCAGAGTGTAGTTTCATCAGCCATGATGTCAGGGACCTGCAACGCCCACGCGTGTCCGACCTGAAATCTCAGGGCCATTCCATTTTGTGCTGGACGGTCCGGTCGCCTGATCAGGAAGCAGAGGCGCGGCGCATCGCCGACAATATCACGTTTGAGACCTATCTCGCCGCGCATCCCTCTTGATCGTGGCTGCCCGCGCTACAGGTTAGCGGTCAGAGGATTGGGCGCGGTGCAGATGCAACAAAGTGAAGTCGAAATTCGGATTGTTCCGACGATGCAGGACATTGACCCCACACAGTGGGATGCCTGCGCATGCCCGGAAACCATCGACGGGGGCGCACCGATTGATCCCTTTACCACGCACAGGTTCATGAGCGCGCTGGAGCAGAGCGGCTCGGTCGGGGCGGGGACCGGATGGCAACCACAGTACCTGACGGCCACCATCGAAGGCGAGTTGATCGGTGTCGCACCCATGTACGCCAAATCGCACAGTCAGGGCGAGTACATCTTTGATCACAACTGGGCCCATGCCTATGAACGTGCGGGCGGGCGGTACTATCCCAAACTGCAGATCGCTGTGCCGCATACCCCCGCGACCGGCAGGCGGTTGCTGGTGCGCGCAGGTTTTGAGGACGTTGGCGCCGCTGCCTTGATTCAGGGTGCTGTGCAGCTTGCACAGAACAACCAGATTTCTTCCCTGCATCTGACGTTTTGCACCGAAGACGAAGCGCGGCGCGGGCAAGATCTGGGGCTGATGCTGCGAAAAACACAGCAGTTTCACTGGCAGAATGACGGCTACGGCGATTTTGATGACTTTCTGGCGACCTTAAGCTCTCGCAAGCGCAAGAATATCCGCAAAGAAAGAGCGCAGGCTCAGAATTTTGGCGGCACGATCCAGAGTTTTACGGGCGATGATCTGCGGCCGGAGCACTGGGATGCGTTTTGGCAGTTCTATCAGGACACGGGCGCACGCAAGTGGGGCACGCCCTACCTGACCCGCAAGTTCTTTAATATTGCGCAGGACACCTTGCGCGATGATATGGCGCTGGTTCTGGCAGAACGCGACGGGCGCTGGGTTGCCGGGGCGCTGAATTTCATTGGTCGTGAAACGCTTTACGGGCGGTATTGGGGATGCTCTGAGCATCACCCCTGTCTGCATTTTGAACTGTGTTACTATCAGGCAATTGATCTGGCCATCTCCAAGCATTTGGCCCGCGTAGAGGCGGGCGCACAGGGGGAGCACAAGCTTGCGCGCGGATACCTACCCACGCCGACATGGTCGCTGCATTGGGTCGGCGATCCGGGCTTTGCTGAGGCGATCGACAATTATTTGCAGGCTGAACGGGCGGCCATCGAAGAAGAAATCGAGGTTCTGACCGACTACGGACCTTTTAAGCGGGTAGAGATAGAGGAGCAACAATGACCGAAAAGATGGATGACGCGACGAGACAAGCGTTAACAGAAAATGGATGGGCGGCTGTTGAGGGGCGCGATGCGCTGCACAAGACGTTTGTCTTTGGCAACTTCGTGGAAGCGTTTGGCTGGATGACCCAAGTGGCGATCTGGGCCGAAAAGCTCAACCACCACCCCGAATGGGACAATGTCTACAAGACGGTGAATGTGGTTTTGACAACCCATGACACGGGCGGGTTAAGCACTTTAGACGCCCAGCTTGCGCAAAAAATGGATGCGCTGGCGGGATAGGATCGCGCCGGCCATGAGGGCCGGCGCACCTTGGCATTACATATTGGCCAGCAGGCCTTCACCGGCGGAGACTTCACACACGCCGGGGGATTCTTCCTCCTGCAGCAGCGTGACGCTGCCGTTCTCGACCAGCATGGCATAGCGTTTGGAACGACCCACAAGCCCGGCGGGCGGGGCGTCGAAATCCATGCCAATCGCTTTGGTAAATCCGCTCATCGGATCGCCCAGCATGGTGATCCCTGCGGCTGTGGCCCCTGTGTCTTCTCCCCATGCCTTCATCACAAAGGGGTCGTTGACCGACACGCAGATGATCTCGTCCACGCCCTTTGCGTCAAAAGCATCCTTGGTGCGAATGAAACTGGGGACGTGTGCGGAATGACATGTAGGGGTGTAGGCGCCGGGGACGGCGAAAATGATCACCTTTCGGCCCTGTGTTATACCGCTGAGAGAGACCTCTTCTGGCCCATCCGCGCCCAATTTAATCAATGTTGCGTCGGGAAGCTGATCGCCTTGCGAAATCGACATGTGGTAAGCCTTTCGGGATGATATTTGCGTTTTCTGTTTGCTTCGATATAGCAGCGGAACGGACGGAAACCAGTGAATTGAAGGGTGCGCCGCAGGATGAGCAGAATTGTTGTCGTTGGTGCCGGGCAGGCCGGAGCGTCTTGTGTGGCAAAACTGCGCAGTAGCGGGTTCGCCGGTGAGGTGACATTAGTGGGTGCAGAGCCATCGCTGCCCTATCAGCGTCCGCCGTTGTCAAAGGCCTACCTGCTGGGCGACATGGCGCGGGAACGGCTGCTGATCCGCCCGCCAAGCTTTTACCAACAACAGGACATTGACGTGCGCACAGGCGCATATGTCACGGATATTGATCCTGCGGCGCGACAGATCACGATTGGGACGGAAACGCTTGGCTACGACACTCTGGTGCTGACGACAGGATCGGTCCCGCGCAAGCTGCCAGAGGCGATCGGGGGCAACCTGAGCGGTGTTTATGTGGTGCGCGATCTGGCAGATGTGGACGCGATGGAGCCGCGCATCACCCATGGTGCAAAAGTCCTGATTGTGGGCGGCGGCTACATCGGGCTGGAGGCGGCTGCCGTCGCCGCCAAGCAGGGCCTGCAGGTCACCTTGGTCGAGATGGCTGACCGTATCCTGCAACGGGTCGCCGCCCCGCAAACCAGCGACTATTTCCGCGCGCTGCATCAAGAACACGGTGTGCGCATCATCGAAGGTGTCGGGCTGGATCATCTGGAAGGCGATGACAGCGTTTCAAATGCGGTCCTGAGCGATGGCACGTCGCTCGACGTGGATTTTGTGATTGTTGGTGTGGGCATCGCGCCTGCGACGGCCCTCGCGGACGCCGCAGGGGTCGAGATCGACAATGGCATCAAGGTCGATGCGCGCGGGCAGACGTCAGACCCTGCAATTTGGGCAGCTGGCGATTGCGCCTCTTTTCCCTATCAGAATACCCGTATCCGGCTCGAAAGCGTGCCTCACGCGATTGATCAGGCGGAACTGGTGGCCGAAAATATCCTTGGCGCGGCCAAGGATTACGTGGCCAAACCGTGGTTCTGGTCAGACCAATACGACGTTAAATTGCAGATCGCGGGTCTGAACACCGGGTTTGACAATGTCGTGGTGCGCCGGGGCGAAGGGCGAACAGCCTCTTATTGGTATTACGCCGGGGACAAACTGCTCGCGGTGGATGCGATGAACGACCCGCGTGGATACATGATTGGCAAGCGGCTGATCGAGGCGGGCAAATCCGCTGATAAAGCGCTGGTGGCTGATCCGGGCGCTGATCTGAAGGGGCTCATGGCGCGATGAACGGCCCATGAGGATCATCGCCGGAAAGTATCGCAGCGTCCGGCTGGCCTCGGTCGGTAAAGGGGATGCAGGCGCACAGCTGCGGCCCACCAGTGACCGTGTGCGCGAAAGCCTCTTCAATGTGCTGACGTCGATGGATGTGATTGAGGATGCGATCGTGATGGACCTGTTTGCGGGAACCGGGGCGCTGGGGCTGGAGGCGCTGTCGCGCGGGGCCTGCCACCTTACCTGCGTTGATAACGGTCGGGTGGCGCTGCGCTTGCTTTCTGAAAACATCGAAAAATTGCGTGCGCGGGATGCAACGCGGGTGATCAAAGCTGATGCGCGGCAATTGCCGCCCTGTGACGGGCCGCCCGCGACGCTTGTTTTCATGGACCCGCCCTATGGTCGTGGGCTTGGGTCCCTCGCCCTTGATGCCGCCACCACCGGCGGCTGGCTTGCAAAGAATGCAACGGTGGTCTGGGAAGAGAATGCACCTGTTGCGGCCCCCGAAGGCTTTCAACTGGAAGATCAGCGCCGCTATGGCGATACATACGTCACAATTTTGACCAAAGCATAACCGGGCTGTGCTAGGCTAAGGCATGTTTGCTGCGATGTTTCCAACAGTATGGCTGCCCGATGTCACAAAATCAGCCACCGGTCCGACGCCGCCGCGTCGGTCGACGCCCGTTTTCATCGGGGATACCACGCTGCCCTATGGGCGCGACACCATGCTGCTGGAAATTATGCGCAAAGACGAGGCCGCGCGCGGGGATCAGTCGTAGGTGGGGTGAAACCGTCCCGAAGGCGATAGGGTGAAAACCTCGAACCCATCTTTTGTGACGCCAATCGAATGTTCAAACTGTGCGGACAAAGACTTGTCGCGTGTCACCGCCGTCCAGTCATCGGCCAGTGTCTTGGTCTCTGGACGGCCAAGGTTCACCATTGGCTCAATGGTAAAGAACATCCCCTCTTCAAGCACAGCACCGGTGCCCGGACGCCCGTAGTGCAAAACATTGGGCGGTGCGTGAAAGACCTGCCCCAAGCCATGCCCGCAAAAATCACGCACAACAGACATGCGGTGCGCTTCGACGAAGGTTTGAATGGCGTGCCCGATATCGCCGAAAGTGTTACCGGGCTTGACCGCTTCGATGCCCAGCATCAGTGCGTCATGCGTGATCTGTATCAGCCGCTCAGCCTTGCGCGGCAGCTTGCCTGCCACATACATGCGGCTTGTATCCCCAAACCAGCCGTCAACGATCACCGTGACGTCAATGTTGAGAATATCGCCATCCTTGAGGGTTTTATCGCCGGGTATCCCGTGACAGACAACGTGGTTCACTGAAATACAACTGGCGTGTTCGTAGCCCTTGTAGCCGATCGTGGCCGAGGTCGCGCCTGCGGCCTCCACCATATCCGTGATCGCCTTGTCGATGGCACCTGTGGTCTGCCCCACAAAAACATGTGACGCGATATCGTCCAGTATCCGCGCAGCCAAGGCCCCTGCTGCATGCATGCCAGCAAAGTCTTGAGGGTCGTAAATACGGATGCCATCCTTGGTCAGGCGTCCCTTCAGGTCTTCGGTCACACGGTTCTCCACTGGTCGATGGCGCGTTTTAACGCGCGCTGCCGGAAAGCGCCAGTTCTTCTAGGGCGCTGATTTCAAAGGCCCGGCAATGGTGATTTCCTGAGGGGAGATATTGGTGCTCAGGACGATTGTTTCAACGCCTGCGGCACAGGCGGCCTGATAGGCTTGGGCATAGGCCGGGTCGATATCGCGGGCGAGCGTGAATTCCGTGCAGTCCGTGCGTTGGACAAGATAGAGCATTATCGCCCGGTGCCCCTGAGCGGCCATATCTGCCAGTTCCGCCAAGTGTTTGGCCCCCCGCGCGGTCACGCTGTCGGGAAACTCCGCCACGGTTTCTGTCCGGGACAGGGTCACGCTTTTGACCTCCACATAGGCATCCGGCTGGCCGGGGCCCTGCAGCAAAAAGTCGATGCGGCTGCCTGTGCCATATTTGACCTCCGGGCGCACGGTGTCGTAAACCTCAAGGCCTGCCACCGCTTGCGCGCCCAAGGCCTCTTTCAGGATTTTGTTGGGCAGGCTGGTATCAACGCCAGTGAAATGCCCGTTTTCATGCTCTATCAGGCGCCAGCCGAATTTGAGCTTTTTCTTCGGGTCAGTGTTGGGCTCCAGCCAGACGCGGGTCCCGGGCGTCGCGAGCCCCATCATGGAGCCGGGGTTAGCGCAATGGGCGGTGATCTCTGTGCCGTCGCTTTCCAGCGTGCAATCCGCCAGAAATCTTTTGTACCGACGCATGAGCCGGGCAGGGACAAGTTCGGTTTGAAAGCGCATGGGCGCGGGTCTATACCGATGAGGTCGCGAAACGCAAGGAGCACACATGCCCAACCCAACCGCCGCTATGCTTGTCATCGGAGATGAGATTTTGTCCGGCCGCACACGGGACGCGAATATGTATCATCTGGCTGGTGTGCTGACGCAGGCGGGGATCGACCTGAGGGAAGTACGCGTTGTCAGTGACAGCAAACCTGCGATCATCGACGCGGTGCGCGCGCTGAGCGCCCAGTACGATCACGTATTCACCAGCGGCGGGATTGGCCCAACGCACGACGACATCACGGCGGATTGCATTGCGGACGCATTTGGCGTGAGCCTCGATGTGCGCGAAGACGCGCGCGCGCTGCTGGAGGGGCACTATGCGCAGAGTGGATCGCAGCTGAATGCGGCCCGTCTGCGCATGGCGCGGATCCCTGATGAGGCAGACCTGATCCTCAATCCCGTCTCCACCGCGCCGGGGTTCACGCTGTTCAATGTGCATGTCATGGCCGGGGTGCCGTCGGTTTTTCGGGCCATGGTTGATGATTTGATGTCAAAGCTGGCGGGTGGGACGCCGCTGTCGTCAGAGACCCTTAGAATAGCGCGCGGTGAGGGCGATATCGCCGGGCCGTTGGGTGATCTGGCGATCAAGTATCCCGATCTAAGCCTTGGGTCTTATCCGTTTCAGCTGAACTCGGGCGCTTATGGATCGAATGTGGTGATCCGTGGGGCGGATGCGGACGCCGTAAAAGGTGCAATGCAAGAGTTGCAGAGCCTGTTTCCGGAATGACACTCAGCGCGCCACAGATAGCGGCAACGCTGGAAGCGACCTGGCCGTCCGCGCGCGTGTTTGAGGACGGGCCATGGCGCTACCGGGTTGGTGCAGGCGGGGGCAAGCGCGTTTCTGCCACCAGTGCGATGCGCGAGGTGAGCGTAAGCTGCGTGGCCGTGGCTGAGGAAAAGATGCGCGCCGCCGGTCAGACCCCGCTCTTTGTGCTTTGTGAAGCGGATGACCCCCTCGATGCGCTGTTGGCCGGTCGTGGCTATGCAAAGGTTGATCCAACGAACGCCATGGTTGCGCCCGTGGCTTCGCTTACGGACATTCCGATCCCGCCGGTGACTGTGTTTGAGATTTGGGAGCCGCTGGCGATCATGAAAGAGATCTGGGCCAAAGGCGGTGTGGGGCCTGCCCGCCTCGACGTCATGAGCCGGGCAAAGGTGAAAACGGCGCTTTTCGCCCGGGCAGGCGACAAACCGGCTGGGGTTGCTTTTGTCGCGCTGCACGGGGACGTGGCCATGGTCCACGCGGTTGAGGTTCTGCCTGCCTTCAGGCGCAAGGGTGTGGCCCAGTGGTTGATGCGAGCGTCTGCGTTCTGGGCGCAGCGCCACAAGGCTGAAACGCTCACCGTGCTCTGCGTCAGAGCCAACGCGCCCGCGCAAGCCTTGTATTCAACGCTGGGCTTTCGGGAATGCTGTGGCTACCATTACCGCATGCTGACCAGCGAAGGACCTGCCACATGACGACCCGCGACCTGCCCACAGCGCTTGACCTGCCCATGGTTGATCCTTTGCCTGAGCCCACGCAGAAATATTTCGACATCTGTGATGAGAAACTGGGCATGATCCCGAATGTGCTCAAAGCCTACGCTTTTGACATTGAAAAGCTCGATGCCTTCACCGCGATGTACAATAACCTGATGCTGGCCCCGTCCGGGCTGAGCAAACTTGAACGCGAGATGATCGCTGTGGTGGTGTCATCGCTGAACCGTTGTTTTTATTGCCTTGTGGCGCATGGTGCCGCGGTACGCGCTTTGTCAGGCGATCCCAAGCTGGGCGAGACGCTGGTCATGAACTACAGAATGGCGTCTTTAGATGCACGGCAACGGGCGATGCTGGACTTTGCGGCCAACATGACGACCCAAAGTGCCACGATTGAAGAGGCGGACAGGCAAGCCCTTCGGGACGTCGGGTTCTCGGACCGTGATATCTGGGACATTGCGAACGTGGCTGGTTTTTTCAACATGACAAATCGGGTGGCCAGTGCAACGGCCATGCAGCCCAATGATGAATACCACGCACAGGTTCGATGACATTTGCGACCATACTCTGCGCGATGCTCTTTGGGCTCGTTGCAAGTGGTATGTCTCAGGCGTCTGTGCTGGATATGCCGGCCAACGCGCGCGAAACGGCGACCCGGAACACCGGCCCTGACAGTTACAGCGTGCCAGTTGCGGCGTTTGATGGCGTGGGGGTCCCGACCAAGCCGTTTGAGGGAAACATCGCGCGTCAGGCGTGGCGTATCCCGACGGGCGGATTAACGACGCTTCAGGTTATCCAGCCCTTGCGCGCGCAGCTTGAGGGCCTTGGATATGACATCGTTTTTGAATGTGACGAAGAGACCTGTGGCGGGTTTGATTTCCGATTTGGGATCGAGGTGCTGCCCGGTCCGAACATGTATGTCAACATTGGCAGGTTTCGGTTCCTGACCGCCACGCGCGGGACCCCGGACGCTCTTGATGACGTCGTGACCCTTTTGGCGAGTACAACCACCGCCTCTGCCTATGTTCAGATCGTTCACGGGGAGACGGTTGGACAAATCCGCCGCCCGCCCAGTGTGACGCCCCAAAACCGCGGCCCTGATGCAGAGCCGCTGCTGCCTGTTCCGGTCGGCGATGCCAGCACGGCCCAGTTCCTTGCATCGCTTGAGCAATTGGGTCACGTCGCGCTGACTGATCTGCCGTTTGAGACCGGATCAACCGATCTGGTCGAGGCCGAGTTTCAGTCGTTGCGCATCCTGGCTGAAATTCTGGAATTGCAACCCACCTGGCGCATCGCGTTTGTCGGGCACACGGACACGGTGGGGGGGTTGGCCCCCAACATTTCGGTGTCGCGCGCCCGGGCCCAGTCTGTCCGTGCGCGCATGATCCGTGAATATGGCATTGCTGCAGACCGACTGGATGCCGAAGGCATGGGATATCTCGCGCCGATTGCTTCGAACCTTTCGGCAAACGGTCGCACACAAAACAGGCGTGTTGAGGCAGTCTTGCTCAACACAGAATAAAAAAGCCCCGGAATCCAAACATTCCGAGGCAAGGTCACCGAGGGGTGTCTTTCTACCAGTCCGTAGGTCCTTTTTCAGCAAAGGCGTGGACCAGAAAATCAATGAAGGCGCGTACTTTAGGTTGTGTGAAACGACCGGGGGGATAGACCGCGTAAATGCCTTGGGTTTCGACCGGCAGGTCCGGAATGGCATCTTCGATCAAGCCCTTTGCCATCGCATCTGCATAGAGATAGCTGGGCAAATAGGCGATGCCGAGGCCAGAGATCGCCGCGTTCAACAAAGACTGTCCATCATTCACGCTCAGCCAGCCTGCTGTCCGAACCTGACGTTTCTCACCAGAGGGTGCCGTCAGCTTCCAGACGTTGCCGGACGACTGGTTAGAGTAGTGCAGCAATTTATGCTCGTTCAGATCGTCGATCTTTTGCGGGCGGCCATATTGCTGGAAATAGGAGGGGGAGGCGATCATCCGCTTGTTTGTTTCCGTAAGCTTGCGGGCGCGCAGCGTGCTGTCCTCCAACTCACCGATCCGGATGGCCATGTCGAACCCTTCGGAGATCAGCTCAACATAGCGGTTGTTGAGGACCATGTTCACCGTAATGTCCGGAAAGTCCGCCAGAAACTCACTGAGCACGGGCGAAAGGTGGTTGACGCCAAAATCAGTCGCGACCGAGATGCGCAGCAGGCCGGACGGGGCGCTTTGCATTGAGGTCACAAGCGCGTCGGCCTCACCCGCATCGTTGAGCACGCGGCGGGCGCGGTCGTAATAGGCAAGCCCGATTTCGGTGGGGCTGACCCTGCGAGTAGTCCGGTTCAGCAACCGTGCCCCAAGTCGTGCTTCAAGCGAGGAGACATGTTTTGACACAGCAGATTTGGAGATGCCCATCTTCTTGGCAGCATCGGTAAAGCCGCCTTGGTCTACAACCGTGGCAAAAGCTTCCATTTCTGTCAGGCGGTCCATTGAACAATCCTTGTGTCAGCGCATGATTGTTATGCCGTGCAATTCGGGCAGGATCGGGGCGTATCTGAGGCCGTTTCGGAAAAAGTGCCGTTCAGAGAGGCGCGTGCGGTCTTGTAAAAAGTCCAGGTACTAAGCCGTCTTAAAAATAGTTTTTAATAACAGAGATTTGCGCATCTTGAAGTGCTTTGAAAAACAGCGCGAAAGCGATTAAAGAAAATGCGGTTCTGAGGGATTTTGTATCCGGTTTGGCATAAATCAGATGTGCTCTGCCCTATTGTTGACACAATTCAAGGAGGATTTTTTACCAAAAACACAATCTATGGAGGTTTTGCTCTCTGCCAGTATCACGGTTATGTCAGCGAATTACTTACGGCGGGTCCCTACAGATTCCGTTTCAGTGGACTACCCTTCTCAATCTAAATTAGTGGAGGAGGAATGAAATGAAATTCAAGACAGCATTGATGGGGCTGGCGTTCTGTGTCGCCGCTCAAGGGGTCGCCGCCGGGGGGGAGACCGCGTCTAACCCGGAGGCGGAGGTCTATTTTGTCAACGTAGGCGACGGTGACACGGTTGCCTCACCTGTGACCATAGTCTTTGGTCTGCGCGGTATGGGCGTGGCCCCTGCCGGGGCAGAAGTAGAAATGACAGGGCACCACCATTTGTTTGTGAACCGCCCGCCTCTGGGAGAGGGTGAAGACGGCGCAGACGAATTGGCCAACGGTATCCCTTCCGATGAGAGCCATATTCACTTTGGGGGCGGGCAGACCGAGACAACCATCGACCTGCCTGCAGGCGAACATACGCTGCAACTGGTGCTTGGGGATGCAGGGCATGTGCCCCATGCCACACCAATTGTCTCTGACGTGATCACGATAACGGTCGAGTAAGACTACAGCTTCGCCGCGAGGCGCGTGCCCTGATCGATCGCGCGCTTCGCATCAAGTTCTGCTGCCACATCGGCCCCTCCGATCACATGGCATGCGATGCTTTTGGCCGCCAGCGTATCGGCGAGGCTGCGTTCGGGTAGTTGGCCTGCGCACAAAACGATTGTCTCGGCTTCGACGAGTTGCGGGTTCTCCCGCGCGTCTCCAAAGCTGATGCGCAGGCCTTTTGGGTCGACAGCTTCGTAGTTCACGCCGCTGATCATCTGCACGTTTTTCATCTTTAAAGCGGCCCTGTGAATCCATCCGGTGGTCTTGCCAAGCCGTTTGCCCGGCCGTTCGGCCTTGCGCTGCAAAAGGGTGACCTGACGCGCCGGGGCATGAGGTTGCGGGCCTTCGGGGGCAAGGCCTGATCTGTGCTCCTCCGGGTCTGTTACGCCCCATTCGCGCATCCATTCGGGCAGGTCGGTGGTCGTGCTTTTGTCGGTGACAAGGTATTCGGCGACGTCAAAGCCGATCCCCCCGGCGCCCACAATTGCGACGGATTTGCCAATGGTGGCCCGCCCGGTCAGCACGTCGATGTAGTTGACGACATGGGGGGCCGATTGTCCGGGAATGTTCGGATCACGCGGTGCCACCCCGGTCGCCACGATGATTTCATCGAACCCCTCCAGGGTCGCTGCCGTCACGTCCGTTTTCAGCCGTTTGGCAATGCCAAGCTCGTCTATCATCGTGCGGTACCAATCAACGAGCCCCCAGAATTCTTCCTTGCCGGGGATCTGTTTGGCCATGTTAAGCTGCCCGCCAATGTCTTCGGCACGGTCGAACAGGGTCACCTGATGCCCGCGTTGTGCGGCTGTCATGGCCGCAGAAAGGCCAGCAGGTCCGGCCCCCACCACGGCGATTTTCTTGGGCGATACGGTCGGTTCGATTTTCAGTTCGGTTTCGAAACAGGCGCGCGGGTTCACCAGACAACTGGATATCTTGCCGCTGAACGTATGATCAAGGCAGGCCTGGTTGCACGCAATGCATGGCGCAATTTGCGTAGATTTTCCTGCCATGGCTTTGGCCACGAAATCCGCATCTGCCAGCATCGGGCGGGCCATCGACACCATATCTGCGCATCCGGTTGCCAGTACGTCTTCGGCAACCTCCGGCGTGTTGATGCGGTTTGAGGTGATGACCGGGATGCTCACTTTGCCCATCAGCTTTTTGGTCACCCAGGCAAAGGCGGCGCGCGGCACGCTAGTCGCGATTGTCGGGATGCGCGCCTCGTGCCAGCCGATGCCGGTGTTGATAATCGTCGCCCCAGCGGCTTCGACCGCTTGCGCCAGTTGCACGACTTCTTCGTGGGTGGAGCCATTCGGGACCAGATCAATCATCGACAGCCGGTAAATCAGGATGAAATCTGTGCCGATAGCGGCCCGCACCCGGCGCACCACCTCAACCGGCAGCCGCATGCGGTTCTCGTAGGCGCCGCCCCAGTCATCGTCGCGTTTGTTGGTGTGGGTGACAAGGAATTGGTTGAGGAAATACCCCTCCGACCCCATGATCTCCACGCCATCATAGCCGGCGTCCCGGGCGCGTTGCGCGCAGGCGACAATATCGCTGATCTGTTTTTCGATGCCGGCCGCGTCAAGTGCGGCAGGGGCGAAGGGGGAAATCGGTGATTTCACGGCAGAGGGGGCGACGCATTTTGGACCGTAGGCATAGCGACCTGCATGTAAAATCTGCATTGCGATCTTGCCGCCCGCTGCATGTACCTGTTCCGTTATGATCTGGTGGTTGGCCACATCCTCGTCTCTCACCATCATCGCGGCGCCGGGCAGGACGGACCCTTCAAGGTTGGGACCTATGCCGCCGGTGACCATCAGGGCGACCTCACCGCGCGCGCGGGCGGCATAGAACTCTGCCACGCGGTTCCAGTCTTTTGTCTCTTCCAGCCCGGTGTGCATCGAGCCCATCAGCACGCGGTTTTTGAGCGTCGTGAAGCCCAGATCAAGGGGTGCCAGCAGATGCGGATATGTGGACATGGTCATCCTCCCGGTTTTGGTTGTAGACAGATCACATTTTCGCCAAGGCGCTGTCACGCCGAACGCGGCGTCACAACACAAGGGAATATCCATGATCCGCTGGGTCACCCCCGCCGAGGGTGCAGCACCTTTGGCCCGTATTCAGTATCTTGCCGTGCGCACAGGGCCAAGCCTCTATTCGCAGGCGCAACAGCGCGCTTGGGTAGACGCGCCCGCTGCCCCCGACGCTCTGGCAGAAAGGCTACAGAATGCGCGGGTGGCGTTGTTTCGGCGCGGGGCAGAAAACGTGGGCGTGATGACGCTATCGCCCGGTGGATTGATCGATATGGCCTTTGTGTTGCCTGCGCATCAGCGAAGCGGCGTCTTTCGGGCGCTGGTCACGGCGGTTGAACACGCCGCAAGACAGGCAAACGAAGCACGCCTCTGGACCTTTGCCAGCCTCATGGCGCAACCGGCCTTTCGGGCGGCGGGGTTCTCGGTTATCCATCACGAAACGGTCGTGCGGTCGGGTGTGACACTCCCGCGCGCGAGAATGGAAAAGGGGTTGGTATGACACCTGAAGAGATTGAGAAACTGCCCTACAGGCCCTGTGTCGGCATCATGCTGGTAAACGCAGCGGGGCAGGTCTTTGTGGGGCAGCGCATCGACAATTACAAAGACGCCTGGCAGATGCCGCAAGGCGGCGTGGACAAGGGCGAAGACCCCCGCGATGCGGCGCTGCGCGAGCTTTGGGAAGAGACCGGCGTGACGGCGGACAAAGTCGTTGTCGAGGCGGAAACCGCAGACTGGCTGCCCTATGAGTTGCCGCATGACCTTGTGCCGAAACTGTGGAAAGGACGCTACCGCGGGCAAGAGCAAAAGTGGTTTTTGATGCGCTTTCAGGGGGATGATGCAGACGTCAACATCGCCTCTGAGCATCAGGAGTTTTCACGCTGGCAATGGATGGCGCATGACGCTTTGGTGCAGAACATCGTGCCCTTCAAACAAACCGTTTACACCGCTGTGTTGGCTGAGTTCGCGCCTTATTTGTCTGCTGGCAAGTAGGGAATGTGCGGTCCGTGTTCGGGTTGGTGAACGCCCAAGGCGCGCGGGTCATCTGCAATCTCGACCTCTTGCGCAAAAGGCATAAAGCCGCATGAGCGGTAAAACCCCAACGCCTGCGGGCTGTCGAGGGTACAGGTATGCACCCAAAGTCGATGTATCGGGCGCGACCACGCGCGGTCTATGGCTTCGCGCATCAGGGCTTTGCCCGCGCCTGTACCGATCAGGGTGCGGGTCAGACCAAAATAGGCAATCTCACAGGCGTCAGGCTGGCTGAAATCCAGTTCGAGCAACGCCTCATCCTGCCTGTTTTTGTGCAATGCAAAAAGCTCGGTCGCGGGGTCTGTCAGAATGCCCGCGAGCCTGTCGTGTGGCATCCGCAGGCGGTCTGACCAAAGCCATTCCTCACCGATCCGTCGATGGAGCGCACGATATATATCGACATCCCGCTCAAGCGGCCTGAGCATGACGCCTTCCGGCATCGAGGCGTTTTTGAATTGGAAAGGTGCGCGCATCTCCATATGCGTGACGATGGTCGCGACCTTGCCGCGCGGCACAGCGTAAAAGCCGTTGGTAAGCGCCGTCACAACAGCCCTTCGCGCTTGAATACCTCGCGCATGTCCTTTTGTGGACGCGGTCCCAGATGGCTGATGACTTCCGCAGCGCATAGGTTGCCCATGCGTGCACAGGTGCCCAGATCGTG